>DHYV01000044.1 GCA_002414225.1 Desulfobulbaceae bacterium UBA5121
ATGACCGGCGACTGCAAGATGGCCCGTTCGGTGGCGTTGAGCATTTTCCTGCTTGCCTGCGGTATCGCGGTTCTCAAGTTCACCGGTCTGCGCAACCCCGTTCACTATGTCCGCGGCACCTTTGGCTGGGGTGGCCTGGTGGGCGGCGTGGTCTTTGGCCTCGGCGCCATGCTGGCCGGCGGCTGTGGTACCGGCACCCTCTGGCGGGTGGGCGAAGGGCAGATCAAGCTGTGGATCGTGGTTCCCTTCTTCGGTCTTTCCAATGCCCTGATGACCAACTATTTCCGTGACATCGATTTCGAGGGCATGGGCCCCTGGATGGAGGAAGGGGTGAAGAACGCCGGCCATCTTGGCACCTTTACCTACCTGCCCGACACCTTCCTCGGCTACGGCGGCTCTCTGGTTCTGATCGGTCTGGTCATGGCCCTCTGGTACGTGATCGTCACCTGGAACGAGGAGAGCAACAAGCTCATCGTCGAGATGTAAAGGATTTCGCCTGGGGCCGAAAGCCTCGGCGGTCAGGACGTCAAGGCGCCCTTCCGTCCCCTGCGGACAGAAGGGCGCCTTGCGTTTGGGGGCGAAAGCCTCTCGGCGGCTGCCAAGGCGCAGTGGGCGGGGTTTTCCCTTGACAGGGTTCCCTGAAAAATCGTCAAATAGGATGTCTGTTGCCGGTGCGGTTTTCTTCGTCCCGGAGGTGTCCGGTTGCCGCGTCGGGAAGCCAAAATTTAACGCGCGTTCCGCCTTGAAGTCTTGTTATGGTCGCCTCAATGGCCCGTTTTCGGGAACATGTCTCTCTTACCTCCGACGTCCTGCTCAGTGGCGGCGAGGTCATCGTGGTGGTCGACGATGATGCCTCCATTCGGGAGCCGCTCGCCGACTACCTGCGCGAACAGCACCTGGCGGTGGAAGCGGCGGCGAGCGGTGCCCATCTCATGGAACTGCTCGAAACCCGCTCCGTGGCTCTCATTCTCCTCGACATCGGCCTGCCCGATATCGAGGGCGACGTGCTGCTGCCCCAGATAGTGGAGAAGTACCCCGATGTGGCCATCGTCATGCTCACCGGGATGGCAAACCTGCAGGTCGCCCTGGAGTGTATCCGCCAGGGGGCCGACGATTTCCTCTCCAAACCGGTCAAATTTAACGAGATCCTCTTTGCCGCCAAGCGAACCCTCGAGAAGCGGAGGCTGATTTTCGAAAACCGGCGGTATCAGGAAGAGCTGGAAGAGGCCCATTTTCGCATTCAGCTCCTCCATCAACTCGCCATCAAGATGAACACGGTCTACCTGAGCACCGTGGAACTCGACGAGATTCTCCAGGCCATCCTGGTGGGGATCACCGCCCATGAGGGGTTGCGGTTCAATCGAGCCTTCCTGGCCATGTTCAACGCCGACGACACCATGCTCGAAGGCCGGATCGCCATCGGCCCCGACTGCCGTGAGTCTGCCGGGGCGGTATGGGCCGAGATGCGGGCCAAGGATTACAGCCTGCTTGACATCATTCAGGACGTCCGCCAGATCTGTCTTGCCGATGATCGGGCCATCAACAAGATCGTCAAGCAGTTGCTCATCCCGGGGGATGCCGCCGACAACATCCTTATCAAGGCCGCTCGCGAGCGGCGCAGCATCATGGTTTCCCGGGAAAATGGCAGTGTGCCCCACCCTTACGAGCGTCGGGAGGAGCCGCGTGGCGAGGAGACGCCGCTCGCGGTACCCCATGATCTCATCGCCCTGCTGGGGGAAGACACCTTCGTGGTGGTTCCCCTCTATTCGCCGCGCCGGGCTTTTGGGGTGATCATCGCCGACAACTTCGTCACCCGCCAGCCCATCCATCACGAGTATGTCCGGGCACTGGAACTCTTCGCCAGCCAGGCGAGCCTTGCCATCGAACAGAGCCACCTCTACATGGACATGCAGAGGCAGATCGTCGAGCTTGAGGCGCTGAATCAGGAGATCGACCAGAACAAGGATCTGCTGGTCAAGGCGGAGCGCTACACCGCCCTTGGTCAGATGGCGGCCCAGATGGTGCATGTGTTGCGCAACCCCATCACCTCCATCGGCGGCGTGTCGCGCATCCTCGCCAAGAAGGTCACCGACGAGGAGCTTACCAAGTACATCAACGTAATGGTCAAGGAAACGGACCGTCTGGAGTCCACCCTCCAGGATCTCTTCGATTTCGTCACCCAGGCCGAGTTCCATAAGGAACTGGCGCCGCTCTTCCCGGTGATTCGCAAGACCCTGCTGCTGATGCAGTCGCGGATGGTCAAGCAGGGAGTGGAGGTGCAGCTCGATCTCTCCGGCCCCGATCCTCTGCTCAACATGGATGTACGGCAGATGCGGCAGATGTTTCTCCATCTCGTCAAGAACGCCGTGGAGGCCATGCCCGACGGTGGCTCACTGTGCATTGCCGCGGTGGTGACCGACGGCGAGGTGCGGGTGACCATCGCCGACACCGGGATCGGGATCGCCGACAGCAGCCTGGCCATGGCCAAGGATCCCTTCTTCACCACCAAGACTTATGGCACCGGCATGGGGTTGACCATGGTCGAGCGGGTGGTGAAGGGGCATGAGGGTACCTTCCACCTCCACAAGCTCACCGCCGGAGTCGAGGTGCAGGTGATCCTGCCGCTGGCGGCGCATGGCACTTCTTCCTGAACGGTCGTCCCCCCCCCCCCTTTTTTTGGTGCCCATGAAGATTTCGAGTCGCCCTCCTGCCCCCGTCAGCGCGGCGGCGACCAATCAGCAGCCCGCTGGCGGGGCGGCTGGCCGGGCAGGTGACGGCACCGCAGGTGGCCTTGAACTTGATGTCGGCGAGGTCGTGGCCGGCCGGGTGATGCGTGTGGAGGATGACGGCCGGGTACAGCTTGCCATCGGCGACCGGACCGTCTCGGCCCGCAGTCTGGTGGCGCTTACCCCGGGCAGCGAGATCCTCCTGGAGGTCAAGGCGGGAGGCACGCAGCCCCTGCTGACCCTGGCCGGCAAAAAAGGGTTGGCCCAGGAACTGGTTCGGATCCTGGTGGGTGAGGCGTCAAGCCTTGCCAGGGCAGTCGGCTTGGTGAGTGGTGCCGCTGCCGAGGTCGTCGAGGTCGCTCCAGGGCTGTTGCCAGCCGCGCCCGCCACCCCGCCCGGCTCGGCTGCCCCCCCGTCCCCCGCCGTTGCCGGGGTGCCGGGAGGCACCGTCCCGACCGTCGGCGAAGCCGGCCGGCCACCGGTTACCGTCCCGGCCGGCCAGCAGGCGGGCGCAGTGCAGGTGAGCGGGCCGGCCGGGACGCCTGCCGTTGCCGCCGCCCCTCCGGGCGGTACGCCGGCGCCTCCGGTCGCTGGTGTCACCCCGGCGCCCCCTTCTCCCTCAGCGCCGGCCGCCGGCGGTGTTCCCGGGGGGCCGGCAGCCGATGGCGCGCCCCCACCTTCCCTTCCCGCCCCTGACCAGGCTTCGGCGCCCCCCCCAGCCCCTTCCCCGGGGCGCCTTTTGTCTTCGGCCGTCGTGCCGGGCGATACCTTTCCGACCCCTGCCGCGCCGTCCGCTCCCGGGCCGCAGCCCGCTGCCGCGCCGCAGCCGGCCATGGCTCAGCCGTCGTCGGCAGCCGGCCCGACCGCTTCTGGTCAGCCGGCCGGTGACGGGCCGGCCTCGGTCCCGTCTCAGCCCGCCGTCGTTCCAGCTGTCAAGGCGGCTGCGCTGCACGGCCCTGCCTCACCACAACCGGGCGGTCCGGCCTTGCCGGCCGGGCCATCGGCCTTGGCCCCATCTCTCCTGGACAAGGGGCAACTCGCCAAGGAACTCGGCGCGCTGCTGGCGACCGTGGCGCCGGAGGTGGCGTCTGGCACCACCTTTCTTGACGGCCAGGCCGATCTTGGCAAGCTGGCGCGGATGCTCGAATGGTTGCTGCCACCGACCGCGGCGGGGGGGGGTGGTGACCAGCCCGTTGTTTCCCGGGAGCCGGGGCGGCTGGCCGAGGTGGTGGCGCGGCTGGCCGAGGCCGTGGCCAGCGCTCCCCCGCACGAGGCGGCCGGAGAGGCGGCGGTGGCAGACCTTGACAAGCTTACCCGACTGATGGACGGGGTGCAGCAGCTCAACAGCCAGCCGCCTGCCGTTAACCAGCCGGTCTTTCTCTTGCTACCCTGTATCTTTGCCGGTGGCGCCGGCTGGGGACAGTGGCTGTTCAGTGCGGGGGAGGAACAGGGCCGGGAAGGGGGGGAGCGAATGAGCACCGTTGACTTCTTTCTCCAGATGAGCCGCCTGGGCGACCTGCATCTGCATCTTGCCATGAGGAGGGAAGGCCTGGCGGGCGAGTTTGCCGTGGCCAACGAAGAAGTCCGCGCCCATCTCCTCGGGCGTCTGCCTGAGCTTGCGGCCCTGTTGGAGGAGTTTGGCTTCCAGCCGGTTTCCTTTACTTGCCGGACCACCAAGGTGCCCCTGCTGCAGACCGTCAAGCAGACCCTCGAGCGGACGGCGGGGCTCCGGCCTTTTGCCTTGGTGGACGTGTCGGCTTGAGGAACTTCAGGGGGTATGACGGACCGGTGGCAAGGGTTTGCCCCGGTGCCAGGAAACCAAGGCGCCAAGCACTCCGATGGCCGCGGCGACGTGGAAGGCGGTGGCCAGGGCTTGCATGAAGGCGGCACTGGCGTTGCCGGTGAAGTCCTTCATGTCCAGGCCGCCGGTGGCCCGGCTGAAGGTGAGGGAGAAGACCAGGCCGGACTGTGCGATGCCGATGAGCATGCCAAGGTTGCGCGCTGTGGCCAACAGGGCGGCGCTGGCGCTGGCGTACCGTCTGTCCACCCGGCCCAGGAGCGAGGCGCTGTTGGGGGAGAGGAACATGGCCTGGCCGACCCCCATGAGCGCCAGCCGCCACGCCACCTGCTTCGGCGTGGCGGCAGCGGTGAGATCGGCCAGGAGGAGCAGGCCGGTGGCGGAGAGGAGCAACCCGGCGGTGGAAAGGAGACGGGCGCCGATGTGGTCTGAGAGTCGGCCAGCCACCGGGGCGACCACCATTGCCGCCAGCGGGATGGCCATCATCACCACCCCGATTCGGGAACTCGTGAGGCCCAGGATCCGGTCCAGGTAGAAAGGGGTCAGCATGATTACCGCAAAGAGGGTGACAAAGGAGATGGCGGCACTCACCACCGCGGCGCTGAAGAACGGTTGCGCAAAGAGGTGGAGTGGGAGCAGGGGGTGGGGGGTGGTGGCCTCGATCTTGACGAAGGCGGCCAGTGCCGCCACGGCGCCGGCCAGCAGGAGGGCAAGGAAGGGCAGCGACCAGTCGGTGGCCGTGGCGTGGGTGATGGTGAAGGCGAAGAGCAGGAGCGCGAGGCTCCAGAAAAAGCCGCCCGGCCAGTCGAAGCGAAGCGCGGCGCTGGGCCGTTCCGTGGCCGGAATCGCCAGCCGGGCCAGCAGGAAGAAGACGAACCCCACCGGCACGGTGATCAGGAAGATGGCCCGCCAGCTGTAGAATTCGATGAGCACCCCGCCCAGGGTGGGGCCGGACATCAGCCCCAGGGAGACGGCGACGCCGATGAGGCCGAGGCTCCTGCCCAGCTGGTCGGGAGGAAAGGTCTGCTTGATCAGGGCCGGGCCGTTGGCCATCATCATCGCCGCGCCCAGTGCCTGACCGCAACGGGCCGCGATGAGGCCTGTCAGGGTGTGCGATTCGGCGCAGGCCAACGACCCCAGGGCAAAGAGGAGCATGCCGCCGGGGTAGATCCTGTCCTTGCCCAGTCGGTCGCCCAGGTATCCCCAGACGAGAAGGGTGGCGGTGATGGTGAGCAGGTAGACGAGAACCACCCATTCGGTGGTGTGCAGTTCGCTTTGGAACTCGCGCATGATGGTGGGCAGGGCGATGTTGACCATGCTGCTGTCCAGGGTGGCCATGAAGACCCCCGTGGCAACCACCGTGAAGAGCAACCATTTTCTGTCGGTCGGCACAAAATCCCCCTGCTGTGGACGAACCCGGCCGGACTGCGGCGGGTGGCACCGCGGCGCGGAAAACCAACAGTGCCATATTCGTCCGGGAAGTTCAACCGCTGAGATGCCGCGCGCAATGCCTCTTCTTTTCTCGTTGACAGACCAAGTGTTCAGTGAGTAATTTATATCTTCTAAATCATATGCTTAATAATGATGTTTCCTTTCCGCCCGCCGCCTTTCTTTTGGGTCGGCGGTGGCGTGTGGTACGCCCGGCGCGAGGATTCGGAACGGCTAAGGAGGCCTTGGCATTGTTGGCGAAAAGGAGGCACATGCAGGGAGCAGGGAGGGGGTGGAATTCGCGGTTCGCCATGGTGGCCCTGTTCATGGCCTGTTTGTTGGCGGCCGGTCAGGCGCAGGCCCGGGACAAGATGCCACTGCCGCATTTCGCCCTGCCGTCGGCGGTGGACGGCAAGCTGGTGGACAGCGACGCCCACAAGGGCCAGGTGATGCTGGTTAACTTTTTTGCAACCTGGTGCGAACCCTGTCGGCAGGAGATTCCCTCCTTCGTCAAGATGCAGCAGGATTTGGCGGACAAGGGGTTCACCTTCATCGGCCTGTCCGTGGATCAGAGCAGCGTGGCGGTGGCCAAGCTCGTCACCCGGCTCGGCATCAACTACCCGGTGGCCATGGCCGACACCCAGGTGTCCCGGGAGTTTGGTGGCATTATTGGGGTGCCCACCTCCTTTCTGGTGGATCGGTCCGGGATGGTCGTCAAGCAGTACATCGGCTTTATCGATCACAACACCCTGGAGCGGGACGTCGCGGCTGCCCTGCGGTAACTCACCGCTTTTGCGGTTTTTTTGGGTCGGCTGGCCGGGACGCTGTTTTCGATTGACAAGCTAGGTGCTGTTCAGGTATCTAAATTAATCTCGGTAATATAGAAGAAAAGTTTGAGCGTATATGCTACGCCAAGTCCGGTTCCAGGATGGTAAGCCATACAATCACACCACACTTAAGGAGAGTACCATGAACAAGAAAATGTTGGCTTTGGCATTGGCAATGGCTTTCACCGCTAGCACCGCAGCTGTCAGCCTGGCTGCCTCGGTGAAGTGCGAAGTCAAGTCCGTGGAAGGCAGCACCGTTACCTTGGATTGCGGCAAGAAGGCCAGCAAGATCCAGGTCGGCAGCAGTGTGAAGGTCAAGGCCGGTGGTGGCAAGGCCGTCGAGGGTTGCTAAGACCCCGCCGCGACAGTCTTCTCCACTGTCGCCAAGCCGTTTGGCTGCCTGTCAGCCAAACGGCTTTTTTTTTGCCCCCCCGCCGGAGCGACTGCGCTGGCCCGGTCGCCGCCCCAGGCGGCGCTTTGCGGTTTACATTTTTTACCGCCTTGCGTATAGTGGCTGGCCATGACCATTTTCTATGCGATTGTGCTGGGGGCGTTGCAGGGGGTGACCGAGTTCTTACCCATTTCCAGCTCCGGCCATCTGTTGCTGGCCGAGTCCTTCCTGGGGGTCAAGGAGGCGAGCCTCGCCTTTGACGTCGCCCTCCATCTGGGCACCCTGCTGGCGGTGGTCATCTCCTTTCAAGAAGAGTTCCTGGCCATGGCCAGAGCCCTGTGCCGGTGGGGGGAGTTCGACAGCGAGGCGGCGCGGTTACGCGGTCTTGCCCTCCAGCTGGCGGTGGGCACGGTGCCGGCAGTGGGGGCGGGGCTTTTCTTCGGCGATGCCATTGAGAGCGACCTCCGGCGGCCGATGGTGGTGGCCGCCACCCTGGCCGGAGTGGGGCTGCTGCTGCTTCTCGGGGAAAAGACCGGCACCCGCCGGCGCGGCTTCCGCACCCTCAGCCTGCTGGACGCCATCCTGGTGGGGGTCGCCCAGGCCCTGGCCATCGTACCGGGGGTATCCCGCAGCGGCATCACCATGACCGCCGGCCTTTTTCGGGGACTCAACCGGGAGGCGGCGGTTCGTTTTTCCTTTCTGCTCTCCGCCCCGGTCATCTGCGGCGCCGGCATCTACAAGATTCCCGATATCCTCCGGCAGGGGCTGGTGCCGGGCCAAGCCGCTTTCTACGTGGCTGGGTTTGTGGCCGCGGCCATCTCCGGTTATCTGGTCATCGCCTTTTTGCTCCGTTACGTGCGCACCCGCACCTTCGATGCCTTTGCCTACTACCGTTTCGGCCTGGCCGGGCTGGTGCTGGCGAACCGGTTGCTGGGCTGAGGCGCGCGGCCAGCGAAATCGGGATTTGCGGCGGTATTTTTCTAATGATTGAAGATAAAGTAGAGGAAGAGGACGATGATCAAAGCTGACGCGTTGCCGGGCAAGGCGGCGGAGATTCTCAAGCGGATCCGCAAGCAGTACAAGGTTGCCTTCGAACCCCTGTCGCTCAAGGGCATGGATTTGCAGATCCTGCAGGTGACCGATATCGAGCCGCTGCTGGCCGGTAAGGATCCCTTCAAGGACACCGAGGGCTTTCCCTTCTGGATCAAGCTCTGGGAGGCATCCATGGTGCTGGCCCATACCATGGCCTCCATTCCGCCCCGGCCGGGTGAAACCCTCCTCGAGCTGGGCGCCGGCCTGGCCGCGCCGGGTCTGGTGGCGGCGGCCCACGGCTATCAGGTGACCCTGAGTGACTACGAGCCGATCATCCTCGACTTCGAGCGGGTATCGGCGGCGGCGAGCGGCCTGGAGGGGGTGCAGTTCAAGATCATCGACTGGAAGAAGCCGCCGGCCCTCGCGCCCTTCGACACCATCATCGGCGCCGAGATCCTGTTCCGGGAGGAGTTCTTCCGGCCCCTGCTCGACGTCTTCGCCACCCTGCTTGCCCCCGGCGGCACCATCTACATGGCCCACGACATGCGGCGCAAGAGCCTCAACGGTTTCTTGCAGTTGGCGGCCAAGGAGTACGAGATCGCCTTCAGCACCAAGAAGCTCAAAACCCCGGAAGGGGAGATCACCGTGGTGGTCAACCGTTTGCGGCGGCGGTAAACGGCGGCACCCCGGGCCATGGACTTCAACGACCTCGACTGGAACGCGCTCTGGCGGACGGCGCGTCGTGCCAAGTCCTGGCAGGGCCGCAAGAAGAGCGATTGGGACCGGCGGGGGCCCCCCCTTTCCCCCCCCCCCCC
>DHYV01000057.1 GCA_002414225.1 Desulfobulbaceae bacterium UBA5121
GCGCGGTCGTAAGGCACCCGATCCCAGGTAGCTCAGTCGGTAGAGCTGGTGGCTGTTAACCACCCTGTCGGGGGTTCGAGTCCCTCCCCGGGAGCCAAGCACGATCAAGGAGTTACGGTACCTGCCGTAACTCCTTTTTTGTTGCCTTCCCCCCAGCCGCTCCCCACCTTGTCAGCCCTGGCCCCTGCCACCCTGCGGCGTCTGCCCTGCAAGGGCCACAAGATCCCTGCCCGCAGCCGGCCGCGCGCCGCTTGCTCCTAACTGTTTTTTCTGAGATGATAAAAATTGGTTGGGAAAGCCGTTCTTCGCCGGAGCCATCCGGCCGGATGGCGCGAACCTTGGCAAGGGGGGGCCGGACATGGCGACAATGCACGCAGGGCCTGACAGGAAAAATTTTTACATCTTTTTGAGCGTGCTGACGGCCCTGGCGATTGCGGGTGGGGGCGAGGCACAAGCCGCCAGCGAGACGGAAAAGCTCCAAGAGGTCCAAAAGATGTTCTCTTCCGAATACCAGGAGGAGGACTACTACCGCACCGACCGGCTGCTGCTCTCCGCCACCGGCACCATCAAGCCCGTCTACCGAGCCCCGGCGGTGGCCAGCGTGGTGACCGCCGAGGACATGGAAAACGCCGGGGTCAGGACGCTCTACGAGGCGCTTGAGATGGTCAACGGCGTCCATGTCGGGGTATCCACCGTCAACGCCATGGCCCCGATCATCTCCATCCGGGGCATCCAGACCAGCGTCAATCCCCAGGTACTGGTGATGATGAACGGCATCCCCATCTCCAACCTCTATACCGGCACCAGGGCCTTCCTGCACCTGCCGGTGGCGGGGATCGCCAGGATCGAGGTGGTGCGGGGGCCGGGCTCGGCGATCTACGGCGCCGATGCCTTTGCCGGCACGGTCAACATCATCACCAAGGAGGGCAAGGACCTCGAAGGGTCGCTGGCCGGGGCCGGGGCCGGCTCCTTCGGCAGCAGCCAGGCATGGGCCCAGACCGGCTCCACCCGAGGGCCTTTCGAGTACTTTATCAATGCCGAGTATCTGAAGACCGACGGCGACAAAAAACGGGTACTCGACAGCGACCTCCAGAAGGTCTTGGATGGCGCCCTCCCCTCCAGCGCCACCCTGGCGCCGGCGGCCCTGGACACCGGCCAGGAGGTGTTCAACGCCAACTTCAGCGCCAGCAAGGGCAACTGGACTTTCAACGCCTGGGGGATCAGCCAGAACCTCGGCACGGCCGACGGGGTCACCAACACCCTCTCCTCCTCCGGCAACGTCGAGACGAGCCAGTACCTGCTCGATCTGATCTACCGGAACACCACCCTGGTGCCGGATACGGATGTGAGTGTCCGGCTCCACCACATGTACTACCAGCAGGACACCCATGTACAGCTCTTCCCAGGCGGCGCGGTGCTGCCCATCGGGGCCGACGGCAACATCGATTTCGCTGCGCCGGTCGGCCTGGTCACCTTCCCGGACGGCGTCTACGGCGAGCCGGTACATACCGACCGCCAGAACGGCATCGACCTGACCCTGCTCTACGAGGGGCTGACGCGCCACCGTTTCCGCCTCGGCACCGGTTACCAGGATATACGAGAAGACTACGAGGAGCACAAGAACTTCGGCCCCGGCACCCCGATTGCCGGCGGCGCCCCGCCTCCGACGCAGGATGGCACCCTCACCGATGTCTCCGGCACCCCATACTGTTTCATGGAAAAACAGCACCGGCGTCTCTGGTACGGTTCCCTCCAGGATGAATGGGCCTTTGCCAAGCGCTGGGAACTCACCGCCGGGGTGCGTTACGACCACTACTCGGACTCCGGCGACACCACCAACCCCAGGCTTGCCCTGGTCTGGGAAACCCGGCCGGATCTGACCACCAAGCTCCTCTACGGCAAGGCATTCCGGGCGCCGTCCGCAACTGAACTCTACGTCCGCAACAACCCGACCAACCAGGGCAACCCGGCGCTCCAGCCGGAAACCATCCAGACCGGCGAGTTCGTTCTCGACTACCAGCCCATCAAGCGGCTGCGCACGGTGTTCAACACCTTCTACTACGAGATCGAGGATCTCATCGAACTGGTCCAGGATCCGGATGCCACCACCAAGACCAGTCAAAACGCCAAAAACCAGAAGGGCTACGGCTTCGAGCTGGAGGCGGATTGGGAAGCCACCTCCGACCTGCGCTTCAAGGCTGCTTTCGCCTATCAGCGCTCCAAGGATAAGGACACCGGAGAGCTGGTGGCCGACGCCCCCGGCATGCAGTTCCATGCCAACGCCCGCTGGACCTTCCTGCCCAACTGGTCTCTCAACGGCCAGTACTTCTGGATCGCCGACCGCCGCCGGGTTGCCGGCGACATCCGGCCGGCCATCGCCAACTACTCGCTCATCAACCTCACCCTGCGCCGCACCAAGATCGCCGGCCACTGGGACATGGGGCTCTCAGTGCGCAACCTCCTCAACGACGACGTCCGGGAGCCCAGTGCCGCGGATGTGGCCAACCAGCTCTATCCGATACCCGGTGACTACCCCATGCCGAGCCGGAGCTTCTGGGCCGAGGTCCGCTATAGTTTTTAAGGGGGGGAAGGGGGCGGCCGGTCCTCAGCCGCCAGCGGCGGCCAGCACCAGATGACGGATAAAATCGAAGAAGAAGAAGCGACCGGTGACAAAGAGCGCCACGCTCATGAAGGCCGCCGCCGGCACGGTGATCAGCCAGGAACTGACGATCTTGCCGGTGGTGCCGCTGTTGATGCCGGAGAGCCCCCGAGCCATGCCGATGCCGAGGATGGCGCCCACCAAGGTGTGGGTGGTGGAAACCGGCAGCTCCAGACGGGTGCAGATAAGCACCGTGGAAGTGGCGGCGATGTCGGCAGCGACACCGCGCGAGGGGGTGATCTCGGTGATGTCGCTGCCCACGGTCCGCATCACCTTGTAGCCGTAAGTGGCGAGACCGATGACGATCCCTCCGCCGCCCAGCACCAGAATCCAGAGCGGCACCCCCACCTTCATCTCCACCGAGCCGGTGCGCAGGATGTGGGCCACCGCCGAGAGGGGCCCCACGGCATTGGCGACGTCGTTGGAGCCATGGGCAAAGGCCACGGCGCAGGAGCTGATCACCACCAGCGGGGCAAAGCCCCGTTCCACCAGCTCAAGCTGCTTGCCGATGGGCAGCATCTCCTTACCCTTGAGACGTACCTGCAGCAGAATGGCGTAGGCAGTGGCCGACGCCACGCCGATGGCCAACGAGATGAGCAGGGAGTTGGAGTCCGAGGCCCAGGCCGCTCCATTGCTCACGTGTTTCAACCCCTTGAAGATGGTGGCCATGGTGACCACCATGGCCAGGACAAAGACGATGACCGGCATGACCAGCCGCGCCGCCCGGGCTGGCTTGGGCCTTCGCAGAATGGTGGTACTGATGAACATGAAGACGATATAGGCCATGACCCCGCCGGCCACCGGCGAGATGAACCAGCTGGCGACGATCTGGCCCATCTTGCCCCAGTTGACGCAGTCCCAGCCGGCGGCAACCACCCCGAAGCCGGCCACCGCGCCGACAATGGAATGGGTGGTGGAAACCGGCATGCCGGCCCAAGTGGCCACATGCAGCCAGAGGGCGGCGGCGAGCAACGCGGCGGTCATCCCCAGCACCAGTATGGTGGCTGCCTCCCCTTCCATGAGCCCCGGCAGAGCCGCAATGGCGCGGGGGCTGACGATCCCCTTGCGGATGGTGTTGGTGACGTGGGCGCCCACCAGCACGGCGCCGGCAAACTCGCAGATGCCCGCCAGGATCACGGCCTGCTTGATGGTGATGGCCTTGGACCCCACCGCGTCGGCCATGGAGTTGGCCACATCGTTGGCGCCGATGTTCCACGCCATGTACAAACCGAGCAATGCCGTAACTATAAGGATATAAAGTGCCATAGTATCATCTGGGAGAAATTGTGGACGGGAAAGGCCGCGACAGGACTACTTGATGATCATGGTCCGCAGCAGGTCGCCGGCGTTTTCCGCCTCGTTGGCGATCTCGCCGAGCTTGAGGATCATCTTTTCATAGAAGATGATGGTAAGCGGGTCGAGTTCCCCCTCCAGGTTGTAGATGGCGCGGCTTAAGGAGCGGGCCATGCGGTCGGCGCGCCACTCTTCCTTACCCAACCCCTCGATGAGTTCGAGCACCACCAGCGATTCGGCGCCGGTGAAGGAAACCTCGGCCAAGTTGTGGAGTTCCACCGCGGCGGTGAGCAGGGTCCCGGTGACCTGGAAGATCTGGTTGACGAAGTCGGTGAACCGTTCGGTGAGGTCGGAGTGGATCCGAGTGTTGCGGATGGAAACGATGACCGCGAAATCTTCGACGTTATCGGCGATGCGGTCCTGACGGCGGAGAAATGCCTCCAGATCCTCCCGGGAGACGGGCAGGAAGAAACGTCGCGGCAGATTGTCGCGAATGGCGTGCTTGAGCTTGTCCGACTCGTATTCGAGCCGCGATACCTTGTCGAGCAGTTGGGGGATGAGGTCGTAATCCTCGTTGACCACCGCCTCCATGAGCGGCCAGAGCATCTCCACGCACTCGTGAACCTTCTTGGAGTGTTCCACCAAGGGTCCGAAGGGAGACTTCCCGAACAGATCGTGAATAAGAGCCATCAACCACCTCTCAGGCGTTGGGGGGCACAATCCCGCAAGGATTGCCGACCGGCCTGACGCCAGCTTCACAGAAACTACTGTACGGCCCAGGCAAAGTCAACCCTGTTGGCAGCACTTGTGAAGGCGTGCCGCGGTACCACCCTGCCTGCAGCGACAGCGCGGCATCGGAGGAGGCGGAAGCCGCCTTGATGGCGGCGACGATATGGAAGGAAATAATGGGTGAAAGCGACGGGACGGCTCGTCTCTCAGCTTTCGGTGGTCTGGAACCGGTAGCCGATGCCCCGCACGGTTTCGATGTAGCGGCCGGCCGACCCCAACTTCTTGCGGAGGCTGTAGATCTGCACGTCCATGGCCCGCTCGGTGACCATGTACTCGTAGCCGCGTACCGCGTCAATCATCTGCTGACGGGTGAAAACCCAGCCCGGCCGACCGGCCAGGAGATGGAGAATACCGAACTCGGTGAGGGTGAGGGTAAGCGGTCTGCCGTCGAGCCGTACCTCGTGGCGGCCGGTATGGATGGCGAGCCCCCGGAAGGTGAGTTCGGCGTCGCGCCCCCCCTCACCCTCGCCGTTGCGGCGCCGGAGCGCCGCCTGCACCCTGGCCACCAGCACCTTGGGGCTAAAAGGCTTGGTGATGTAGTCGTCCGCCCCCAGGTTGAACCCGGTGACGATGTCGCTCTCCTCGCCCTTGGCGGTGAGCATAATCACCGGCGTGGCGCGGAGCGTCGTATCGCTCTTGAGGGTTCGGCAGACACTGAGGCCGTCCATGCCCGGCAGCATGAGGTCAAGGAGCACCAAATCGGGACGAACGGCCCGCACCGTGACGAGCACCTCGTCGCCGGAATAGACGCAGGTGACCAGGAAGCCAGCCTTGATGAGGTTGTAACTCACCAGCTGCTGGATATCCTCGTCGTCCTCGACAATGACAATGTGTTCCTTGTTTTCCGCCATCGTTTCCTCCTCGCACCCGGGCCGACCCCTCCGCCGGCCGCCAGTTCTGAGACGCGTCCCGCCGCGCCCCCCTTTTTCATGAAGATGATGACGGCAACAGGTTAGGATTCCGTTCGGATCAGGTAAAAAAACCGTTAACTGCGACAATTTTGCCGCTCTCCCGCCGGCCTCTCCACTCCTCACCGAAACGCAACATCCCCCTCATCATCTTTTCAACAGATCCGCATCCAAGACTCACACCCGGTTGCTAAAAAGTTCGGCAACAGCCCTGCGGCGCCGATTCCGGGCACCGCCTGCCTTTCCATTTCGCACGCCGAGGAGGGGCATACTTTTTTTACTTTTTTCAATCGGGAGAGAGATGATGAGAAAGACCGTAACCATCGCAGCCATGGGCGTCCTCCTTGCCCTGCCTTCCCTGGGGTTGGCAGACAACGGCGATCAGGACATCAGGCAGGAGATCGAAAGCCTTCGCGCCAAATTGGCCACCCAGCAGGAGCACATCGAGGCATTGGAGGCAAAACTCGGGGAAAACCTCGCCAAGACGGTGCAGGAGGAGATGAAAAAATCCGAGCCGAGCCAGGTCCGGCTGGCCAACAAATTCATCGACAACCTCACCCTCAAGGGGGATCTGCGGGTCCGCTACGAGCGCCGTGACGTCGACAAGCCCGGCACCCTCGCCGACGCGGCCCGTGATCGCTTCCGCTCCCGCTTCCGGGCCGGCGGCGTCTGGGCCAACGGCAGCGAAAACTGGGAAGTGGGTGCCGGCCTCGCCACCGGCGGCTCTGCCTCCACCTCCACCAACGACACCTGGTCGGACGACGGCACCTTCGACACTGGTGACATCCGCCTCGACTACGCCTACGCCAAACACAGGTTCAACGACGCCTTCAAACTCACCCTGGGCCAGCACCCCAACCCCTTCATGACCTCCTGGCTGCTCTGGGACAGTGACGCACGGCCGGCTGGCTTCACCGCCCAGTTCGATCAGAACGGCCTCTTCGTCACTGCCGGCGCCTACGATGTCTACCAGGCCGGCGACGACGTCGCCATGCTCTTCGCCGGTCAGCTCGGCTACCACGGCAAGGCAGGGGAGGTAGGCTACAAGCTGGCCGCCGCCTACTACGATTTCGACCACAAGGTCTTTGATCTTTACACCCGCCCCAACCCCAACTACGACTACCGAATCGGCTCCCTCGACGGGGAGCTGACCACCGTGCTGGGCAACGCCAAGGTCAAGGCTTACGGCCAGCTGTTTGAAAACTTCGGCGCCGACGGCACCGTGGGGCAGGGCCTGCTGGGCGGCACCCTGGACCCGGAAGACGAGGATCTGGGCTGGGTGCTGGGACTTGAAGCCACATTCGACAAGGTCAAATTCAGCTACGCCTACGCTCAGGTGGGCGCCGACTCGGTGATCCCGCAGCTGAAGGACGCAGACTTCGGCGACGGCATCGGGATCGGCGTGGACGTGGAGGGCCACAAACTGGGGGCATCCTACAGCTTCACCAAGGACTGCTCCCTGGACGCCACCGCCATGTTCTACCAACCCATGTCGCGTACCGATAGCGCGGCCGGCGTCGAGGACGTCGCCCTCTACCAGTTGGACATCAACTACAAGTTCTAACCCCTGCCGAAATCAACGTCGCCATGAAGGAACGCTGATTTCGGTCGTTTACATAGCACCATCCGTTCCCCCCCCCTTGGGCCCCCACCGCATGCCGGTGGGGGCTTTTTTTTGCCCATCGGCAAGTGTCTGCCGTTTTCGCTCCTGCCGGCCGGCGAAACTACTTGACCGCCAGAAAACGATCAATTAAAACGTTTGTTTAAATAATTCGTTTTCCCTGTCATTCCAACTGGACCCTACCATGGAGCCAAAGGACACCAAACAGCGCATCCTCGACGCAGCAGAACACCTCTTCGCCGTCAACGGCTACCGGGGCACCTCGCTGCGTGCCATCACCGCCGCGGCCAAAGCCAACCTGGCGGCAGTCAACTACCATTTCGGCTCCAAGCAAGCGCTTATCGAGGCGGTAATCGAGCGCCGCAGCGTGCCGCTGAACCGGTTACGCCTGCAACGCCTGGAGGAGGTGCAGACGGCGGCCCGCCGGCAGGGCGTCCCGCCCACGGCCCGGCAGGTACTCACCGCCTTTGTCGAGCCGTCGCTCGCCTTCCGCACCTCGGGACCCGGCGCCCGTGACTTTATCACCCTCATCGGCCGGGCCCTGGCCGAACCGGACGACACGGTGCGCAACATCTTCGTCGGCCACATCCGGCCAGTGGTGGAACTCCTCGATATCTGCCTCGCGGAGGCCCTCCCCGAGCTGCCGGCCAGGGTGCTTATCTGGCGGCTCCACTTCTTACTCGGTTCGCTGAGTCACATCATGAACAACATGGACAAGCTCCAGGCCCCGCCCATCGGCTTACCGTTGGTGGCGGGCCCAAAAGAGATGGTGGACCTCCTGCTCCCCTTTCTTACCGCCGGCATGGAGGCGCCAGCGTGAAAGCCCCAGGCGCCTTGCCCCTTCCCACCGTCTAATCCAGAAAACTCGCGGGCCACGGCATGTAATCCCCTAAAAACTGCGAAAGCGGCAGAGCCTCCCCGGCACCCCACCGCTTTCCTTGCTGCTTCCCCAGCTGATTCCTTAAGTCATGCTGTCCTAACGGCAGTCTGCCCCCATCTCGGAATCCTGCCCCTGGAAATGCGCCACCCAGCACTGCCAGGGCCGGGTTTCCTCGCTGCAGGCCACGGAGCAGCCCTTGAAATCCGGTTCACGCATCGGGCAGAGGCCGCATCTGAGGTTGCAGATGTACTTGGCGGCCCTCATGAGCGCCTTCTCGCTTTGCCGCATCGTGTTCGTCGCTTCAGCCATTTCTTCCTCCTTTTATCCATCCATGACAAACGGTTTCATGGAGCATGACACCCATCCCTGGCGCCAGGATAGCCTCCTTTCGTTACCATTCGATTAGGAAACGGTACGTTTCCCGTGAGCGACAGCCCAACCACGGCGCAGCACAAAAAAAAACTCCATGGGCCACCCGCTGTACCGGGCGACCCATGGAGTAAGGTTGACAAGGGAAGAGGATCTCTCTTTTTATTGAAGGCGGTTACTGCATGCCGGAGCCGGAACTGCTCAATCATCGCGTACCAGGCCCGGAATCCTTGGCAGATAAGCGAGGGCCGAGACTTCGAAGTACGGTGCTGCTTTTTTAATGACGAGCGCCATCTTCAATGACGGCCAGTTCAGGGTTGAGCCGAGCCGATTCCAACTCTAATTCGCTGAACGCCTTTTAGCGCCGGCGCCGCCCCCCCAATTGCCCCGCCCGCATCGCATATAACCAATTGGCGAGCGTTCACTTTCCCGTCGGATGAGAACGAACCCTTCGACGTCCATCTTTTCCAGCCCGCCCCAGTCCACTCGCCCCCTTGAGCTGGAATGCCCTTATTTGCCATCCTTCTGCGAATGACATTTAAAGCACCCCTTACCCGCCCCGGCGCCGGTGGTATTAATTTCCATCTCGCTGTAGCTCCAGCGCAGCATGTCCGCATAGGGGCTGCCGTGGGCACGATGGCAGGAAACGCAGATAACCGTATCGCCCGCCTGCACCGTGTTCCCAGTCGCGGAGTCCGGTGCAGGCCCTGAATCCGTGGTCATGGGCTTACCCACCGGCACGGTGGGATCGTAAGAGGTCCCGATGATGTCGCCGTACTCGCCGACGGTGGGAATGGCGAAATCTGCTGGATGCCGCAGCCATGGATTTCCCGGGGCGCCGCTACCGTTGTTTACGTTTACACCACCAGCAGAGAAGGTCGCCCCGTTTGAGTGAAATCCGAGATGGCAACCGGCGCAGAACTTGCCCATGGATTCAGGCGAGGCGGTATCCTCATTGCTGCCACTGACCCCGCCGTAGTAGACATTATGGTGTGAGGCGTCGGCGTTGTGTTCCCAGTTGGGATCTTCAATGCCGAGCACCGGTGCCCCGCCGACACCGGTGTGATCTGTATCCTCGGGAGCACTCAGGAACCGATACCAGCCGCTCGATGCGTTCTCAGGGTTCGGATAGCGGACTGTGCCGTGGTGTCGGACGCTGTTGTGGCATCCCGTACAGCCGGTATCAGAAGTGGCCAAGGAGGTGTGGCACCCCGCGCAGGTTATACTCCCGGGAGCCCGGCTCAGTGTCTGGTCGACACCGGCAATCGGATAGACATTGTGGCCGAAGGCATCCCCGCCGGTTTGGGCAACCCAGTAAAAATTGCCGCCAGCCAGGACATTTTCGGTGGGAACGTGGGTATTGAAGACAATGGGATAGGTCGTGCCGTTGCTTACCACCATGGTCTTGCCGTCAACCGAGTTGGTGTGGCACCCGACGCAATCCTTGCGCAACAGGTGGGCAAGGGGGCCCTTGCCCCCGGAAGCGGGAGCATCTATGGAGGCGACCACGGCGGCCCCATTCTGACTGTTGTGCATCGTGTGGCAGTTGTCGCAGCGACCAGTGACATGGGCGCGACCAGGGGAGGGAAAGAAAAACAGGAAAAAAAACAACAGGCAGAGCGCCAGTGCTCTTCCCTTTGGCGAGAATGCAGCCCCTGCGGCGGTCAATTTATTATCCATAGTTCGCAACATAGCAGGGCCCGACCACACCTCACCTCAAATAGCATCTAAGCATCCTTCCTATAATATACCATATGGCGGCTAAATATCCAGGAAAGAGTCTCATCTCTGTCTGGAAACCATAAACCGCAAGAAAAATTTCGCAGAGCCGCCCACGGTCCGTATCCGAGGCAAAGGGAAAATATCCCTAAAAAGCACCCAGCCTTCTCGACAAAAAAACCAGCCACCCGGGGCGACCGGCGCCGTTGCCACGCCACGACGGGGTGGGGAAGCGCCAACGACGTGCCCCAAGCGGCCACCACGCCCAGCATAAGCACTAAACGTCAAGAAAGGTGGTATCACGGTTCAGGAGGCGATACCCCTGTTCGGTGACGGCCACCATGTTCTCCAAACGGACGCCACCCCAGCCGGGAAGATAGATGCCGGGCTCGACGGTGACCACCATGCCGGCGGCCAGCTGTTTGCGGGCCCGACGGTTGAGCGACGGCGCCTCATGAACGGCCAGCCCCACCCCGTGGCCCAGGCCATGGCCGAAATACTTGCCATAGCCTGCCGCCTTGATCACGTTCCGAGCCGCCCGGTCCGGCTCGCAGCCAACGACCCCGGCCCGGATCGCTGCCATGCCGGCCAACTGCGCCTTGCGGACGATACGGATAAGCTCCACCGCCTTCTCATCCGGAGCGCCAAGCACCACGGTACGGGTCATGTCCGAGCAATAACCGTCGAGCACCAGCCCCATGTCGATGACGATGGGCTCCCCCTCGCCCAGGGGGCGATCCGAAGGAACCGCATGGGGCAGGGCCCCATTGGGGCCAGCGGCAACAATGGTGTCAAAACTCGGTCCGGTGGCACCACGTTGCCGCATGCAGTTCTCGATGGCGTGCGCCACCTGCCGCTCGGTCATCCCTGGGACTATCCCCTGGAAAACTTCACTAAAAACCGCTTCATTGAGGTGTACCGCCCGCTCGATCTTGGCCAGTTGCGCCTCGCTCTTACGGACACGCAGCCTTTCCACCAACCCCGCCTGCGGTACCAGCTCGACACCGAGACGGCTTGCGAGCTTGGCGAGCTTCACGAAGGTTGAATAGAGAAGATAATGACTCTCAAATCCCAGCCGCCTGACCCCGAGCCTGGGCAACAGGGATTCCAGGAGGGCCAGAAGTCCCCGGGGATAAAGGTGGACGGCAAAGCCCGGCGCCTCGGCCATGGCCTGGAGATCAAACCGAGAATCGGTGAGGAGCAGGGGCGTGCCCTTGGCTGGCACCAGAAGCACCCCGGCACTCTCATTAACCGAGGTATCCCCTGCCGTGTAGCCGCTCACAAAACGGCGGTTTTCCGGCTGGGTGATCAGCAGCGCGTCAAGTTCGCGCCGGCGGAGGGCAGCACGCAGAAAATCAAGGGACGACTCGGCGACCATAACAAATCAATGCATGAAGTGAACAAAAACCTTGACCCCAAAGCGGTGAAGGCGAGCATGCAGATCACGGATAGCGGTGAGAGCGTCCACCTGCCCCAGATCCACCCGGTAACGGACCGGCGGCTCCACCGGGGTCAAAACCCCGAAACAGAACTTGTCGTAGCGGACCTCAGCACCCTCGGCGTACCAGTCCCGGAAACGCTTTTCAATGGCCGGATGGTCCTTGGCTTCCGTCTCATTCATGTCGAGCAGCACCTCGATCTCCATGGGCAGTCTCCCCCTGACAGCATTGTCGGCCGCCGCCAAAACCCGGCGAGACGGCACAATGAACTCCTGACTCCTAAAGAAATATCCTACATCCGGAAACGCTGTTGCACCAACTCCTTATACTGATTCAGCGCCCGGCCGTATTGGCCGTTCAGCTCATCCAGCACCCTCTGCCACTCGCCGGCAAACTTCGGATGCTGCTCAGGCTGCAGCTTCATGGCTACTCCGGTCTGCGCCGCCAGGTTCTGCTCCATCACCCCCATCTGTTGGGCGAAGTGCTCTACCAGCTGTTGCCGCAGCTGGCGGCGATGTTCGAAATAGCGGTCAAGCACGGTCTTCAACTCACCGAAAACGGCCACCAGTTCACCATCCTCCTGGCCAACAACCAACAGCCCCTGCATGGCCAGCTCGGCCAGCCGCTGCTGCCCGGCCTCACGGGGCAGGACAATGTTGCGCAACAAGGTCCGCACAACTCCGACCCGGAAATAATGACGGAGCCGCTCCGGTTGAGCCGCCAAGGCGGCTGCGAAATCCGTGGCCTCCCCGCGCAGGAAGCCGGCTGCAAGCCGCATCCCCGCTTTGCCCGTGTCGTCGGCAAGCGGCTCGGCTTGCCCCGCGGCGGCATCCATGGCGGCCAATCGCTCCATCACCCGTTCCATGGTACTCTTGATTTCGGCCATTACCGTTTTCCTCCCAAAGGGACCAAAGCCCTGATTACAGTTACAGAATTGCCCCGCTTACCGCGGAAACGCGGCCGCAATGCCGCCGTCCACCGGCAGGGTGGCCCCGGTGGTAGGGGTCTGCCCTGAAGCGAAGAAGACCACGGCGTTGCCGACATGATCGGCGGTCACCTCGACCTTGAGCAGATTGCGTTGCCGATAGTACTCCCTAAGGCCCTGGGGATCGAGGTTACGGGAACGCATGCGGTCCGGCCCGATGACGTCCCAGAGACCGGAACTCACCTCCCCGGCATCGAAAATGGCGTCGGGATTGACCATGTTGACCCGAACACCGAGGGGTGCAAGCTCCAGGGCGGCGATCTTGCCCAACTGGTGCGCCCCCGCCTTGGCAGCGCTGTAGGCCCCGAAGGCAGCGCCGGGATCAAAGACGTTCTTGGAGCTGTTGACAACGATATGACCGCCGGTGCCCTGACGCCGGAAAATCGGCACCGCCGCCTTGATCACCTGGAAAACGCCGAGGAGGTTTACGTCGAGCACCTGTCGGAACTTGCCTTCGTCGAGTTCCGACAGGGTGGCGACATGGGCGATGCCGGCGTTGGGCACCAGAATGTCGAGGCCGCCAGCCTGGGCGACGAGCCGGGCCATGCCGCCCGCCACGGCCGAGCCATCGGTGACGTCCAGCACCAGGGTACTGACCCGGTCCCCACCGAACTCCGCGGCCAGCCGCTGCCGCACCGTCTCCAGCCTGGCCTCGTTGATATCGGTAAGGAAGAGCCGGGCGCCAGCCGCCAACAGTTTGCGGCCGATACCCACGGCGATGGCGCCGCCACCACCGGTAACCAGGGCAACCTTGCCAGCCAGCGGCAACGGAGCCCCCCTGCCCAGCTTGACCTGCTCCAAGCTCCAGTACTCCATGTCAAATATCGAACCGGCATCAAGCTCCCGGTACTCACCCACCGCCGCGGCCCGCAGCTTGGCGGCGATGGTGTGCACGGCGATATCCGCCGCCACCGCCGCCGCCTTGACACTGGTGCCGCTCGCCACGATCCCTAGCCCCGGCACCAGCACCACCCGCGGCATGGAATCGAGCCGGGTACGGGCAACCTCCTTGGCCGCCGTCTGCTCGGCAAAGTATCCCTCGTACCGGGCCGCGTAAGCCGCTACCCGATCATGGATCAACGCACTGAGCGCCGCCTCGTCCGGCACGGCCCCGCAGTCGATGAAAAGAGGGTAGTTCTTGGTGCGGATCACGTGGTCCGGGGTGAGCACCCCGGTGGCAAAAAGGGCTTCGGCATCGGGCCGGGCCAGGGCGGCGAGCACAGCCGCATCAGCCCGAAGATCAAGACAAACGGTACGGCGCTCCCCGCCCCCGCCGGCCGGCGGCAAGGCAAGGGCGCCGCGCAGGATGGGCAGCACGAGGGTGGAATCCGCCGCCGCCACCTGTCGAGACGCCATGACCGGCTGCGATGCCACGGCGGCGACGATGAACCTCTCCGCCCGGCTCACCGCCTCGATCATCCGGGTGTACGCCTCTTCGCCGGTGTCGCCGAAGGTGAAGATGCCGTGGTTCTTGAGCACCAGATATTCCATGTCCGGCTGCTGCTCTTGGAGCGCCGCCATGGCCTTGGCCAAGGGGAAGCCCGGCATGATGAACGGCAGGATGCCGATCTTCTCCCCCAGGGCCTCACGCAACAGCCGATCAGCCTCGGGCTGATTGGTAAGGGTGACAATGGCGTCGGCATGGGTGTGATCGATAAACTTATGGGGCAGAAAAGCGTGCACCAGGGTTTCGATGGAAGGGTTGGGAGAGGAGGCGTCCAGCAGATGGGTGCGAAACTGGTTGACCATTTCCTCGTCGCTGAGGCTCGCTAGGCGTCGCAACCGGCGGAGATAGGCAAGATCGAGCCCCGGAAACCCGGCCGCTTCAATGGTGGCCAAATCCCAGCCGCTGCCCTTGATGAAGAGCACCTCCATGGACTCGCCCAGCAGATTGGTAACGGTGGTCTTCACCGAGGTGTTGCCCCCGCCATGCAGAACCAGCTCCGATTCCTGCCCGATAAGCCGGGAGGTATAGACCCGCATGGCCAGATCGGCCGGGCAGCGGGGGTGACGGGCAATGAAGGCCCGTGCCTCCTCCTGGTCATAACGATTCCGCATGAAACACCTGCTCTTTAAGATGAACCCGGCAACAGAAGTAAAATTTCCCCAACACGACTACCGGTCGGATGCAGCGGTAATTTGCCCTGGCCGCCACCCGCCAGAGGTTTCCCATATTGCCCTTTTTACGCCCAAAGGGCAATCGCCTTTTACCGGCGTCCCGGCTCAACGCCGCTGTTGATGAAGATGGTAGGCCCGCTCAGCCAGTCGGGTAAGGAGTTTACGAACGGAGCGCAGCGGCATGAGCGGAGGAATCACCGGCAGGCTCTGCTCGATGGGCGAGGGAGGCTCGATGCGCATGGTCTTTTCCAACTGCTCCGTGGCCCCACTCCGCAAGTCGCTGTAAAGTGGGCCGTCGGAGGCGTGATCGTCCATGGCACGGAAGAAATGCATGATGTTGCCCAGATCGTTTTTCCGATAAAAGAGTTGAATCTCCTCTTTAATGGTGGCAAAGTTCTCAGCCAATTCGTCGAATCGTTCACGGTACGCCTCCACCTTTTCGACCAACAGCTGATAGCTGTCCAGCACCAGATTCTTGAAGCGGCCGGCGCGGGTAAAACCCCGCGCCCGCATCCCGGCGAGGGCGCGGGCACGAAGGGTGGGGGATTCGAGAAGATAGGGGTCGTAATAGATCTGTTCCTCAAGGCCGGCCAGCAACAGGAATTCCTGAATCAGCCCTTCGTCACCCAGGAGGATGTAAATCCGCGCCAGACAGTGCCCGACTTCCTGTTCGCTGGTCCTGACCTGATGCTGTACCTGCCGATTCAGATCCTGCGTGTCTTCCTCGATAAGCTTCCGGAAGCCGAAATACCGTTCCGCCATCTCCTTTTTGAGTTCATACCCGAGAACCTTGGCGATATCTGCTTCCATAGAATTCCTGCTGGGTCATTCTAGCCGGGGCACCGGCCTGTCAGAGGTGGCACCCTGCGGCGCGGTGCGCGAGACGACACCCCTGCCACTTTTCTCCGTCGCGACATTGCCACGATTGGCGCCCAACCTTTGGACAAGATTCCCAACTGCACCTTGGAACGCTTTTCACTTGCCATTTTACAAAGACAGGCTACACTTCGCTAATCAGCTTCTTATTTTCCTATACAATATGCCAGTTCGTTCAGTTGGAAAATTATAGCGTTTCACCGCCGGTAATGCATCTCTCTTTTCATCGTGGGGAAATCCAGGCGTGACCGCGTTCCATACACAAGAAAATACCGTCCAACTGATCAAGGAGACGGCCGACATCGTCGCCATTATCGGTGAGTGTGTCACGCTGCAGCGCAGCGGCGCCAACCTCAAGGGCCTCTGCCCCTTCCATGCCGAAAAGACCCCCTCCTTCATGGTCAACCCCGACCGCCGCTCTTTCCATTGCTTCGGCTGCGGCGAAGGCGGCGACGTCCTCTCCTTCATGATGAAATACCACCGCCTTACCTTCCCGGAGGCATTGCAGGAGTTGGCCCGCCGCTACCAGATCACCCTGCCGGAAAAGGCGCTGAGCGCCGAGGAGCAGGCGCAGGCGAGGCAGCGGGAAGCCCTGGCCATGGTTACCGAACGGGCCGCCGCCATCTACCACCGCCTGCTGCTCGACAGCCCCGAGGCGGAGCCGGCCCGCCGCTACCTCGAGGAACGTGCCATCCCAGCGGAAATCATCACCGCCTTTCAGCTCGGCTTTGCCCCGGACCGCTGGGACTTTCTCGCCAAGGAACTGCACGACGAGGCAACGCTTAGGGCGGCGGAACAGGCCGGGCTGCTGGTTCGCCGGGAACGAGGTGGCCACTATGACCGCTTCCGCAACCGGGTGCTCTTCCCCATTTTCGGCCAGACCGGCAAACCCATCGCCTTTGGCGGCCGCATCCTGGGCGACGGCCAGCCCAAGTACCTCAACTCGCCCGAAACACCGCTTTTTGACAAGAGCCGCACCCTCTTCGGCCTCTATCAAAACCGCCAAACGATCCGCCAGACCCGCCGCTGCCTGCTGGTGGAAGGCAACTTCGACCTCATCGCCCTGGCGGCCAACGGTATCACCAACGTGGCGGCTCCGCTGGGCACCGCCCTTACCCGCGCCCATGTCCGCGCCCTGAGGGGCTACGCCGAGGAAGCGATCCTCCTCTTCGACGGCGACACCGCCGGACTCAAGGCCGCCATGCGGGCCGTTCCCCTCTTCCTGAGCGAACAATTGCCGGCCCGTATCGTCACCCTGCCCGCCACCCATGACCCTGACACCTTTGTCCGGGAATACGGCCCCCAGGCCCTAACCAAACTGACCGAGCGGGCCGACTCCCTGGCCGAGTTCGTCTTCGGGCAACTGGTGGACTGCCATGGCCTCACCGTTGAAGGCAAAGGCAAAATCGTCCACGAGCTGAAGCCCATCGCCGACGCCATCACCGACCCCCTGCAGCGGAAGATCTTCGTCGCCCACTTCAGTGACCAACTCGGCATCACCACCGAGGAAATGCTGGCCACCTACCGCCCAGCCCAGCCCGCCCAGGCAGCCCCCCGGCCGGCCGCAACCCAGGCAATGCCACCACTTCCTCTCATTCAGCGCCAACTATTGGAGTTTATGGTACTCTACCCCGAATACCTGCCGCAGTTCACCGATGCCGGGGTGGACGAAATCATCACCCACCCCACGGGTCGCGCCATCATGGCGGCCCTGCGCGACGGCACCACGGCCATGGCCCCGGAGCAACTGCTCTCCGTCCTCTCCGGCCCGGAGCGGGCCTTTGTTTCAAAACTGCTCATCTCGGCACCAGTGATAACCGATGAGAACAAGGAACAGGAGGCCCGCGAAAAAATCGCCTGGCTGCGGGAAAACAGCCTCAAACTCCAACGGCAACAGTTAACCCGCCTCATCTCCGAGGCGCAACAGTCCCGAAATATTCCGTTATGTATGGAGCTGATGGAAAAGAAAAAGGCCATTGAACAGCGGCTGGCCTCCTGAGAACTCCCACGCTTCCCCAAAAAACTCTGCAAGGAGAGAATCGGTGGCGGAGAAAAAAAGCACCACTCGGACTGGCATCCAAAAAAATCGCAAACAACGAATGGACGAGCACACGACCTACCTCGACGAACAGGAATCCCTGGAAAGTGGTGAATGCGATGATGTGCAGATGAACCTCGACGCCGAGGAGGAACAGGAAGAACTGACCTCGCTTTTCGAGGAAAGTGACGGTTCGCCGGCTCTGCACGATGACGATGAGGATGACGACATCGACACCTTCCCGGTGATCGGCGAACGCCGTTGCCGACCCCGCACCTCCTCCCTGGCCACCCTTGACAGCGCCTCGCGCCTGGATGCCAGCCAGCTCGACCCGGTCAAGGTCTACCTCCGCGAGATGGGCGCCGTTGCCCTCCTCAAGCCCAAGGAAGAGGTAGAAATCGCTAAACGGATCGAGGCCGGCGAAAAGATCATCCAGCGGGCGGCGCTCACCGTGCCAACCACCATGCTCACCCTCAAGAAGCTGGCCGAAAAGGTCCGCGACGGCGATCGGACGGTGATTGAGATCTTCCGGGGCCGCGACGACACCGACCCGGCCGCCAACGAACAACGCCGCGAGCGATTCCTGTGGCAGGTGGGAGAAGCGGCCCGACTGGAAAAGGAACGCGCCGCCCTCTGGGACGAACTTTTCCAGCCCGGGGTGACCACCGCCACGCGGCGCTCCAACATGATCCGCATCGACCGCAACCGTACCGCCATCGCCCGCATATTCCAGGACGACCGCTTCCAGCCCAAGTATCTTCAGCGGATGCTCAAACGGGTCCACGGCGTTGCCGACCAGATGGCGCTCGCCCTCAAACAGCAGAGCGAACTGCTTTCCGATCTGGAGTCACCCGACAAATACCTGGAGAACGGCCCGGCCCGCCACTGCGAGGCGGCCAAGGGCATCGACTACCAGACCATGCGGCGGGTGCTCGGTCAGATCGCCGAAGGCGAGGCGATCTGCCGCGACGCCAAGGACAAGCTGATCCGCGCCAACCTGCGCTTGGTGGTCAGTGTCGCCAAAAAATACGCCAACCGCGGCCTCCAACTCCTCGACCTCATCCAGGAGGGCAACATCGGACTGATGAAGGCGGTGGAAAAATTCGAATACCGCCGGGGCAATAAGTTCAGCACCTATGCCACCTGGTGGATCAAGCAGGCCATCAACCGCGCCATTGCCGACCAGGGCAGGACCATCCGTATTCCGGTGCACATGATCGAAACCATCAACCGGCTGATGAAGGGCTCCAAGGAATTCATGCGCGAAACCGGCCGGGAGCCGGCTCCCGAGGAGATGGCCGAAATGCTCGATATCGATGTCGAAAAGGTCCGCACCATCCTTAAGATCGCCAAGGATCCCATTTCGCTCGAGACCCCCATCGGCAACGGCGAGGACAGCTCGCTCGGCGACTTCATCGAAGATGCCGAGGCCGTCTCCCCCGACGAGGCGACCATGCAGGAAAGCCTGCGTCAGAGCCTGCGTAACGTGCTCGCCACCCTCACCCCGAGGGAGGAAAAGGTTCTGCGCATGCGCTTTGGCATCGACGCCGAAGAAGACCTGACCCTGGAGGAGGTGGGCAAGACCTTCTCGGTGACCCGGGAACGGATCCGTCAGATCGAGGCTAAGGCGCTCAAAAAACTAAAGCACCCCAACCGGACCAAACCGCTGTCAAGCTTCCTGACCAATTAGCCAACGGCGGTAGCCCCCCCAGCAGCCTGACACCCCATGGATCGCCAATATCCTTGAGAGGGTGTCAGGCTGCTTCGTTTCCGAAAAGACCGCATCCCCTTCCGCCACCGGCGACACAGGTCGCGCCCCGCCCGGCAGAAAGAAGTTGACATCCCGAGCCCATGCTTGCTAGTGTCGAGACTTTTTAAGGGTTCCGGACCGGCGTCTTTTGGGGCACGGCCGGCGAGAAAGAACCCGCCCCGGACCTCTGCCGAGCGGCTTGCCCTTGACCGTGACCGATGACCGACGCATCATAGAATGGCTGACCCTCTCCCTGACTCCGGGCCTGGGCAGTGCCGCCTGTCGACAGCTGGTCGGCCATTTCGGCTCCCCGGGCCGGGCACTGGCCGCCTCACGCGATGAGCTGGATCAGATCGCCGGTTTGCGTCGTCCGGCCCGGCAGGCCGTGGGCCAACACGAGTGGCGCCAGGCGGCGCAGACGACTTGGGAAAAAACCCAGGCGGCCGGCCAGTCCCTGATCTGCTGGGATGATCCGGCATATCCGGCGCAGCTGCGCACCATCCACGACCCGCCGGTTCTCCTCTACGTCAAGGGGAACACGGCGGCGTTGAGCCAGCCGGCTCTTGCCGTGGTGGGGGCACGGGCCGCCACAACCTATGGCCGCCAGATGGCGGAACGCTTTGCCGGTGATCTCGCCCGCCGGGGCTTCACGGTGGTAAGCGGCATGGCGCTCGGCATCGACAGCGCCGCCCACGCCGGGGCACTGGCCGCCGGCGGGCAAACCTTGGCCGTGCTGGGTTGCGGGCTCGACATCGTCTACCCAGCCAGCAACCGTCGCCTTTACGACCGGATTGCCGCCACCGGAGCGCTGGTCAGTGAATACCCGCCCGGCACGCCACCGGACGGCTTCCGGTTTCCGGCCCGCAACCGGATCATCAGCGGCCTCTCCCTCGGGGTGATCGTCATCGAGGCGGCCCGCCACTCGGGCTCGCTGATCACTGCCCACCTCGCCCTGGATCAGGGCAGAGAGGTCTTCGCCATGCCGGGCCGGATCGATTCCGGCAAGAGCGAGGGGAGCCACCGCCTCCTCCAGGAAGGGGCCAAACTGATCCACAGCGTCGCCGACATCCTGGAGGAACTGCCCCAGACCCTTGCCCGGCCTGCTGGCGACAAGTCAGCGCCGGACGCGGCGGTGCCGCCAGAACCGGCGACGCCCCTCCTGGAGCCGGAGGCCCGGACAGTGCTGGCGGCCCTCGACGCTTACCCGCAAAGTATCGACGCCATCATCGTCGCCACCGCCATGCCGGCAGCGGTGGTGGCGGAAAAGCTGCTCCTTTTGGAGCTGAACGGCCTTGTCGAGGCGCTGCCCGGCAGCCAGTACCGCTTAAAAAATGGCCCCCCGGCAGTCGACCCGTGAGCCCGCTGTCCCGGGGGAGCCAAAACAACAATATTTCCAAGCAACACCGAACACATAACAACATAACAGTCTATGTCCAAATCATTAATCATCGTCGAGTCCCCTGCCAAGGCGCGCACCCTGCAGAAATACCTGGGCAAGGCGTTTGAGGTCAAGGCGTCGGTGGGCCACATCCGCGACCTGCCGGTCCGCAGCCTCGGCGTGGATGTGGAGCACGATTTTGCCCCCCAGTACGAAACCATTCGCGGCAAGGGCAAAATCATCAACGAACTCAAGGCCGCCGCCAAAAAGGCCGACGCCATCTACCTGGCCCCTGACCCGGACCGCGAGGGAGAGGCCATTGCCTACCACATCGCCGAAATCCTCCGTACCAGCAAAAAGCCCATGCACCGGGCCCTGTTCCACGAATTGACCAAGAAGGCGATCCTCGCCGCCATCGACAAAGCCAGCAACATCAACCTCCACCTCTTCGAAGCCCAGCAGGCGCGCCGCATTCTCGACCGGCTGGTGGGCTACCAGATCTCCCCGCTGCTCTGGGACAAGGTGCGCCGGGGGTTGAGCGCCGGCCGCGTCCAGTCGGTGGCGGTCCGTATGATCTGCGAACGTGAAGAGGCCATCGCCTCCTTCACTCCCGAGGAATACTGGTCCATCACCCTGCGGCTGGCCGGGACGAACCCGCCGCCCTTTATTGCCCAGCTCGATCGGATCGACGACGCCAAGGCCGTGGTGGCGGACGAGCAGACGGCCCGGCAGATCACCGCCGAGCTGCAGGAAGCGACCTTTCGGGTGGAAAATCTGGAGAAGAAAAAGAAAAAGCGAAACCCCAGTCCGCCCTTCATCACCAGTTCCATGCAAATCGAGGCGAACCGCAAGCTCCGCTTCTCCGCCAAAAAGACCATGACTCTGGCCCAACGGCTCTACGAGGGCATCGAGCTGGGCAGCGAAGGCCCCACCGGCCTCATCACCTACATGCGAACCGACTCAACCCGGATCAACGACGAAGCGCTCGAGGAGGCCCGCAACCACATCGGCAAACACTACGGCGCCGAATTCCTGCCCGCCACGCCCAACCTCTACAAGAGCAGCAAGGCCGCCCAGGGCGCCCACGAAGCCATTCGCCCCACCGATGTCAGCCGGACCCCGGAAAGCCTGGCACCCTTCCTGGACAAGGACATGCTGGCCCTCTACACCCTGGTCTGGAAACGTTTCGTCGCAAGCCAGATGACCCCGGCCGTCTACGACCAGACCACCATCCTCATCGACGCCGGTCGCTACCGCTTCAAGGCGGTGGGCTCAATCATGCGCTTCCTGGGCTTCATGACCCTCTATGTGGAAGCGGAGGAAGAGGCTACAGATACCGGGGCCACCAAGGAGGACGAAGTCATCCTGCCGGATCTCGTCAAGGGTGACCCCCTCAAGCGCCTCGAAACCTTCCCCAAACAACATTTCACCCAGCCGCCGCCCCGTTACACCGAAGCGACCCTGGTCAAGGCCCTGGAGGAAAACGGCGTCGGCCGCCCCAGCACCTACGCCTCCATCATCTCCACCATCCAGGAGAAGGAGTACGTCTCCCTCAACCAGCGCAAGTTCGAGCCCACCGATCTGGGCAAACTAGTCAACCAGCTGCTGGTGGAGCACTTCCCATCGGTGATGGACGTGGAGTTCACCGCCTCCATGGAGGAGAAACTTGATCAGGTGGAAGAGGGCACCACCGACTGGCTGGCCATCCTCAAGGACTTCTACGAACCCTTCCGCTCCACCTTGGAGCAGGCCAAAAAGGAGATGAAATCGGTGAAACGGACCGCTGTCCCCACCGACATCCCCTGTCCCAGCTGTCATGGCACCATGGTGATCAAGTGGGGTCGAATGGGGGAATTCCTGGCCTGTGCCAACTACCCCGACTGCAAACACACCCAGGACTTCAGGAAGGAGGAGGACGGCACCATCGTGCCGGTGGCCAAGGAAGAGCCCGAGGAGTCGAACGAAAAATGCGAGAAATGCGGCCGCCCCATGGTCTTCCGGCACGGACGCTACGGCCGGTTCCTTGCCTGCTCCGGCTACCCGGAGTGCAAACACATCAAGGCCCAAACCACCGGAGTCAAATGCCCAGAGGAAGGGTGCAACGGCGAACTGGTCCAAAAGGTTTCCAAGCGGGGCAAGACCTTCTTCAGCTGCAACCGCTACCCTAAGTGCTCGTTCGCCACCTGGGACAAGCCGGTAGCCAAGCCCTGCCCGCTCTGCGGCGCGCCCTTCCTGGTGGAAAAACAGACCAAGAAGGAGGGCGTACGGTTGCGCTGCCCGGAAAAGTCCTGCCGATATGCGGAAAACATCGAAGAACCGGCCCCCTAGAAATCACACTTGCCCGCCGAACCGCTCCGGCCGTATACTGAAGGGGTGGAAAGTTATGGCTGCCGCAACTCGCCAGCGGCGGCAAGGAGGTGGGATATGATCAGCGGCATCAACTCTTCCCTTTCCGGGCTTCTCGCCCTACAGAAAAAGAACGAGTCAATCGCCAACAACACGGCCAACGTCAACACCGAAGGGTACAAAAAAACCCGGGTAACCCTGAACGAGGAGGCGGTCGGCGGGGTGTCGGCAACGGTGAGCAAGGTGGAAACCCCGGGCCCGCTGGTAGTCGAAAACACCTCGGCCGGCGAAACCCAGCAGGAACAGTCCAACGTCGACATCGGAGAGGAGATCCCCGAACAGCTGTTGACCAAACGCTTCTACCAGGCCAACCTCAAAACCATCCAGACCCAAGACGAAATGCTGGGCAGCCTGCTGGACATCAAGGGATAAGAAGATTTCACCGCGGACGCCGTTCGCAAAAAAACCTGCCGCCTTTCGTAAGGCCGGCAGGTTTTTTCTTTGCCACCCGCCCCGGTCCCGGGGTTGCGGCGGCAGGCCACACAACGGTGGCCTGTGGCGACCATCGCCTGTCAGATGCCATCGCGATAGGTGATCCGGCCGTCCACCACGGTGAGAACCGCCTTGCCGGTCAGTCGCCGGTCGAGGAAGGGGGAATTCTTGCTCTTGGAAACAACCTGATCAAGGCCGTAAACGAACTCGCGGTCGGGATCGATCACCGTCACGTCGGCCGCGCTGCCCACCGCAAGCGAACCGCCGGCGACCCCGAGTATCCTTGCCGGATTGGCTGAAAGCAGTTCCACCAGCCGCCCAGGCGCGATCACGCCCTCCCGCACCAGAGCCAGCGACAGCGACAGGGCCGTCTCCAGGCCGATGATGCCGTTGGCGGCCAGGTCGAACTCGACGTCCTTTTCCAACTCACTGTGCGGGGCGTGGTCCGTGGCGATGGCGTCCAGGGTGCCGTCCCGCAGCCCTTCCTTGATGGCGGTCAGGTCTGCCACGGCGCGCAGGGGCGGGTTCATCTTGGCCCGGGAGTCGTAGAGACCGATGGCGTCCTCGGTGAGCGAGAAATAATGGGGCGCGGTTTCAGCGGTAACCCGGCAGCCTTTGGCCTTGGCACGCCGGATAAGGCTCACCGACTCGCTGGTACTGACATGGGCGATGTGGATTGGCCGTCCGGTATACTCGGCTAAGGCCAGATCACGGTAGACCGCGATTTCTTCCGCCACCCGGGGAATGCCAATAAGCCCCAGACGGGTGGCAAGAAAGCCTTCGTTCATCGCCCCATGCCGGCTTAAGGCGAGTTCCTCCGAGTGGGCGATCACCAGCAGGTTGTGGTTGCCGGCGTACTCCAGGGCCCGCCGCATGAGCTGGCTGTCCGTAACCGGCCGGCCGTCGTCGGAGAGGGCCACCACGCCGGCCCGCCGCATTTCACCATACTCGGCAAGATTCTCGCCCCGGCTTCCCTGGCTGATGGCCCCCACCGGGTAAACCCTGGCGTAGCCTGCCGCCGCCTTGGCGAGAATCAGAGCGGTGACCGACTGGTTGTCATTGACCGGCTTGGTGTTGGGCATGGCCGCCACGGCCGTGAAGCCGCCGGCAGCTGCGGCCTTGGTGCCGCTCGCCACGGTTTCCTTGTACTCCTCGCCAGGCTCCCGGAGGTGGACGTGCATGTCGATCAGCCCCGGCACGATCCATTTACCGCCCAGATCGATCCGCGCCGCCCCGGCCGGGGCGGCAAGCTGCGTCCCGACGGCGTGGATACGGCCGTCGGCAACCAGGAGATCCCCGGCCATATCCACGCCGTTGACCGGATCGATTATCCTGCCGCCGGCAAGCAACAGCGACTGCCGGTGCGCAGCGTCCAGAGGCGTAAAGGTCATGATCAATCACCTCCCATGATCAGATAGAGAAGAGCCATGCGGACGGCGACCCCGTTGGTCACCTGTTCGAGGATGACCGAACGCGGCCCGTCCGCCACGGCCGGGTCCATCTCCACGCCACGGTTGATGGGGCCGGGATGCATAATCAGCGCATCGGGCTTGGCTCCGGCCAGGGTGCGGGGGGTAATGCCAAAAAAGTTTGCGTACTCGCGCAGTGACGGGATGAGGGGGTCGTGCTGCCGTTCTTTCTGGATACGCAGCGCCATCACCACATCGGCATCGGCAACCGCCTCGGCAACCGACGAGCAAACCGTGGCCCCCATTTTTTCAATACCCATCGGCAAAAGAGTGGCCGGACCGCTCACCGCCACCTCGGCACCCATCTTGGTAAATCCGATGATATTGGAGTGCGCCACCCGGCTGTGGGTAATATCGCCGATAATGGCCACCTTGAGCCCCTCGATGCGCCCTTTTTTTTCGCGAACGGTCATCATGTCGAGAAGGGCCTGGCTGGGGTGTTCGTTGGTGCCATCTCCGGCATTGAGCACCGAGGCTTTGATGTGGCGGGCCAGAAGGCGAGGGGAGCCGGAGCGCGAGTGGCGAATAATGATGATGTCCGGATTCATGGCGGCCAGGTTGCAGGCGGTGTCAACCAGGGTTTCCCCTTTGGTGGTGCTGCTGCTGGCCGGGGCGATGTTGAAGGTATCGGCGCTCAACCGCTTGGCGGCCACCTCGAAGGACAAACGGGTGCGGGTACTGGGTTCGAAAAAGAGGTTGATTACCGTCTTTCCACGCAGGGTCGGCACCTTCTTGATCGGCCGCTCCGAGATCTCCTTGAACGAGTCGGCAACCCGCAGAATATAATCGATATCCTGGCGACTTAGATCGTCGAGGCTGATGATGTGCCGGTGGGTAAAACGATATTCGGTTTCCATGACGCTCCTTGGTCGGTCCGAGGCTTACCGCGCACCTCTCTGGCGAGGGAAGCGGGGGGAGTACAACAACCAAGCGGGATGGGGGGAAGAGAGGGCGGGCCTCCTTAGTGGAGCAGCCGCCCGATACGATTCCAGCGGACGGCAAAATCGTCGCTGTCCCAGGACCAGTAAAGGATAAAGGCCTTGCCCTTGACTGCCTTCAAATCAACGAAATTCCAAAACCGACTGTCATGACTGTTGTCGCGATTATCTCCCATGACGAAGAGAGAATGGGGCGGCACCACGATGGGCCCGAAGTTATCACGGGCGCTCACCCCGGGGGGGAAGATGTCGGGATCGCGAAAGACGGCACTGCCGACCTCGAATGGCTTGCCGTTGACATACAACTTTTTGTTGACGATCTCGATGCGATCGCCTTCGACACCGATAACCCGCTTGATAAAATCAAGCGACGGGTTGAGAGGAAACTTGAAGACGATGATATCCCGCCTTTCCGGCGTACCGATAGGGATCCAGGTTGCACCGGTAAAGGGGCTCTTAATACCGTAAACAAACTTGTTGACGAGGAGGTGGTCGCCCACCAACAGGGTAGGCTCCATGGAACTGGAAGGTATTTTAAAGGCTTGGACCACAAAGGTCCGAATGACAAAGGCCAGCAGCAGGGCAATGACAATTGCTTCTGCATACTCCCGAAAAACAGACTTGGACTGTGAGGCTTGACTCTCGGCTGACAACGGAAACAACCTCTGTGAAAAAAGGACCGGCACCGCAAGTCGGCCGGCCACGGGGCGGCCGACAGACGGCCCGCCGACCGGGAAAGTCGGACTCGTACTGCCGACCAGTCCGAAATCCGTCCACAGATGTAAACCAAAACGGCCGAAAAAACAAGCGCCTTTCCTGGGCCGCCCGCCATTATTCAGCCGCTCACCGCAGGGTATTCCCAGCAACAAGAAAGCTCTTTGTTTTGACGGCAGACAGCTCCCGTTTAGTGCCAGGAGACACCAAGCACACTCCACCGCGACCGGACAACATATGGTACGAGACCTCCGAACCGCCCACAACATACTGGATACGGAAAACGAACAAATACCGCATCAGAAAACATCAATGCTCCACATAGAGATTTTTACGATTCTCTCGACAGCACGGCCAGGCAACGCAGTCAAACTCGGCGACATGCCGGCACTTCCTATCCTCCGACACCATACAAATCTTAATAACAATCACACCCCTTGGCGACTACAGTAAGACAAACCTTGTGCCATGTTCCGCCAAATTCGCTGAAATTATCAGTACCTATTGGGGAAATCCAGGGTTTTCACCTTGACAAGCTTTTTCCTTTATGTATTTAATGCAATAAGGTGCATCAATATCACTTCCCAACCAGCAATACCACGCCATAGCGGCCAATTCATTTTGTATCGGGCCGCACCGGCACTCCGGGAAGACAACCGGCACGCCGCCGTAGACAACAGGCCGGCGCCAGACAGGTTCACTTTCAGATGGGCAAGCTGAAACTACCGTTCAAACCTTCGGAGACCAAACGCCCGGCACGCAAACGCTCCCCCGCCAAGCGGGAACAACTCGCGGTCGGTCTCGACATCGGCTCCCACGCTGTGAAGATCTGTGAAATGGCCGTTTTGGACGACGGTTACCAGCTCCTCAGCCTGGGGAGCGCCCTGTTGCCGGCGGGGGCGGTAGAAGACGGCATGCTCCAGCATCCCGAAGAAGTGGCCAAGTCCATCGCCGCCCTTCACAAGAATCTCAAAATCAAAGGGAAAAAGGTCGCCATTTCCATCTCCGGCTATTCGGTGATCGTCAAAAAAATCAGCCTTGCGGTGATGACCGACTCCGAACTCGAGGCCCATATCCATGCCGAGGCCGAGCAGTACATCCCTTTTGACATCGATGATGTCTACCTCGATTACCAGGATTTGAAAACAAACACCGAAGACGGAGAGCGTACCGACGTAATGCTTGTAGCGGCAAAAAAGGACGTGGTCGACGGCTTTCTCGGCATGCTGCGTTCCGCCGGCTTAAAACCGGTCATCGTCGACGTGGACGCCTTTGCCCTTGAAAACGCCTACGAGGCCAATTTCGACCTGACGGAAAACGCCGCCTTGGTCGACATCGGCGCCTCCAAGATGAATATCAACATCATCTCCCATGGCACATCCATTCTCGCCCGTGACGTGATGCTCGGCAGCCGGCAGCTGACCGAACAGATCCAAAACCGCTTCGAGATTCCCTTTAATGAGGCGGAGGCCATCAAACTCGGCCATGCCGAAGTCGGGGAGCGCCAAGAGGAGCTTGAGGAAATCTTCACCAACACCTGTACCCAATGGATCATGGAAATCAAGCGGGCACTTGACTTCTACTACTCCAACTACCCCGACGAAACCATCGCCAAGATGGTCTTGAGCGGCGGTGGCGCAAGGATCAAGGGAATTGAGCAGTTCTTTGCCGAAGAAACAGGCTTGCCGGTGGAACCCTTTAATCCCTTCAACAAGGTCCGCAGCGACGGCAACAAGATCGACCCTGAATACCTGCGCTACATAGCGCCGGAAATGGCCCTCTGTACCGGCCTGGCCACCCGGCCATCCCCCTTGTAACCCGTTCACGGAAGCGGTGTGGCTACGTTATGATCAGAATAAACCTGCTGCCGGTCCGGCAAATCAAGAGACGCCAACAGATCCTCTGGCAGGCCATCGCCTTTCTCGCCTCACTCATCCTCCTCCTTGCCGGCATGGGGGTAACATCCGTCTCCCTGTCGCACCAGGCCGACCAGTTGCGCGACCAGATCACCACGCTGAACGCCCAAAAAATTTCATTCCAAGCAATTTCCGAAAAAATCAAAAAATTCAAGGAAGACAAAGCGGCCCTGGAGCAAAAACTGACCGTCATCAATGATTTACGCTCAGGCTCACAACTCCAGGTTCGCGTCCTCGACGCCATCGCCACCCTTACCCCCTCCGACCGGCTGTGGCTCATTTCTCTGCAGCAGTCTACCAACAGGCTCCAACTCGACGGGATTGCGCTGGATAACGCCACCATTGCCCAGTACATGAAGGATCTTGATGCCTCGCCTTACTTCTCCGCCACCACCCTGGGGGGGGCCAGTCTTACGCAAATCGCCGGGAAAAAGCTGAAGTCCTTCACCTTGACTATTTCCGTTCACGCTCCGGAAACCGAGAATCCGGAGACGCCAACAACAGGAACGAAGAAATAAATGAAGCCACAGGAACTCAAATCCGCCATCGACACCTTTCTGGAGACCAAGGTCAGCCGCCTGGACGCCAAACAACGGGGGGCGATCTGGGCGGCCACCCTGCTCCTGCCCTTGGTGGCCTTCATTTTTCTGGTGTACTCTCCCAAGAACAAGGAAATCAAGGGGTTACAGCTAACAATCTCCGGCCTGAACGACGAGCTTCGCACCCTGGAGGCCACGGCCAAGGAGATGCCCAAGTATGAACAGGCAATGGCGGAAACAAAAGAAAAATTCAAGGCCGCCTCGCTCCTCCTCCCGCAGCAACAGGAAATTCCGTCGCTGCTGACCAACATCTCGGGACTCGGCACCACCTCGGGACTCGACTTCGTCACCTTCCAGCCACAGAGCGAGATTCCGAAAAACTTTTATGCCGAAATCCCGGTTCGGATCCAGGTTGGCGGCCCGTATCACAACGTCGGCCTCTTCCTATACAAGGTCAGCCAACTCAACCGCATCGTCACGGTAAGGGATCTCAGCATGGGAAGCCCGAAGCTGGTGGAAGGCGAGATGCGCCTTGCCACCAACTTCACCCTTGTCACATATCGCTTCATTGAGCCGCAAAATGACAAGTCCAAAACGCCTGGCAAGTAACGACACTCCTGAGCGCAGCACGGCTTCCGCCCCGGTTTGCCGAAACCAAGCGACCCCGGCCAAGAGGGGGCTGCTGCCAGGAATCGTTTGCCTGCTCCTGCTGGCCAGCCCGGTATTGGGCCAGACTCCGCCTGCCACAGAGACGGGGACCACCGTCCTTGCCCCGCCACTACCAGTACCAGCACCGACCGCAGAAGGTTTCGTCTATCGAGGGGAGGGACGGCCGGACCCCTTCATGCCCTTTGTTTCCGAGGAGATGGTGCGTGCTCAGGCTGCCAAGGAGCACGA
>DHYV01000025.1:0-3431 GCA_002414225.1 Desulfobulbaceae bacterium UBA5121
GCTGTTCTCAAGGTCCAGCGTCCCGTAGATGTTGACCAGGCCGCCGCTCCGGCTCAAAGTGCCCAGGTCGGCAAAGCCGAAGGTGTTGTACAGGTTCAGCGTGCCGTCGCTGAGCACGGTGTTGCCGGCCGCGTTGCTCCACGCGTTGGTGGGACTGATCTTGAGCGTGCCGCCCGTTACCGCGAGCGTGTTGCCCGCAGACAAGGTCAAGTTGGTCGGGCTGAGGTTCACCGTCCCCACCGAGGCGGTCACCGTGCCGCTGTTGGTGAAGTTGCTGGGATAGATGGAGAAGGTCTGTCCCGCCGTGTTGGCATCGATGGTGCCGTTGTTGATCAAGGAGCTGCCTTGAACCCAATACTCGTACAGGTTGCCGTACCCCTGCAAGGTAACACCGCTGTCGATCTGGAGTGTCTCGTTGGTGTTGGCCATAATTATGATTTCGCCGCCCGGGCTGGTGAGGGTGGAAGAGCCCAGGGTGGCCAGGTGGTGCACGGTACCGGCTGGCTCGGTGGTGGAATAGCCGTCTGAAAGCCAGGTGAAACTCCAAGAATTGGCTCCCTTGTTCACCGTTATGCCGTCGGCCAGGGTGAGGCCCCGGTTTATGTATAGGTACCAGTCTTCATAGCTGACATCCAGGTCGCTGCCGATGGTCACGCCGTCCAACCGGCCGGACGCGGTAACCAAGGTGGGGGTGGGGTCCGTATTCACCAACGTGCCGTACTTGATCGTACCGCCACGGAGACAGTCCAGCCCGCCCGGGCCGAACACCCCCGCGCTGCCGATGTCCAGAATGTTGTCGGTGTTGTCCATCACGCCCGACAGCTCGACGGTGCCGCCGGTGCGGGTGTAATGGGAGGCCCCGGTGATGTCGGCCACCGAGAACATGCCGAACAGGTCCAGGGTGCCCCCCTCCACGATGATCTGGCCGGTGTTGCTCCAACTGCACCCCTTTGCGCTGTACTGATGTTTGCCGATGATCAGCGTTCCTGCCGTGACCTTCATCGTGCCGTTGTTGGTGAAAGTGGCCGGGCGGAAGTACAAGGTCTGTCCAGCGGTGTTGGCGATGATCGTGCCATTGTTGATTAAGTCGTAATCGTAAAGATAGGTAATATACGGATTCCCGTAGCCCTGGAAGGTAACGCCGCTGTCGATCTGCAGAACTTGATTGGCGCTGTCGGCGTTCAGGGCGAGGCCTTGGCCGTAATTGTTGATGGTCGAGGTGCCGAGGCTGGCCAGGTGATGCACGGTGCCGGCGGGCTCGCCAACACCGTCGAAGTACCAGGTATAAGCGTTCTTGGACACGGTCACCCCGTCGTCCAGGGTAAGGCCATGACGGATATAGATGGGGTTGAGGATGCTCAGGTCGCTGCCGATGGTCATGCCGTCCAGAATGCCGGTATAGTAGCCGTCCAGGATAGCGGCGCCGTAGCTCAGGAGCGTGCCGTCCTTCAGGGTGCCGCCGCTCAGGGTGGCCGTGCCGTCCAGGGTGATGGTGCCGCCGCTGTTGTCCACCGTGCCGGAGATGGTGATACCATTGGCGGCGGCGAGGTTGACGTCGAGCGTGTTGTCGGTGGACCCGGCAATGCTGGCGCCGGCGTGGATGTTGATGGTGTCGTCGGCGGTCAGGGTAAGAGAGCGGCTGGTGCCGGTGGTGTTGCTGATCGACACCGCGCCGCCCGCGTCGGCCGTGCCGTTCACCACGATGGCGCCGGTGCCGCCGGTGCCGGCGGCGGTCTGAATGATGACATCCGTGCCGCCGTTGAGGGCGGCGTTGATCTCGGAGTCACCGATGTCGGAGGTCGTGGCGGGATCGAATACGCCACCGGTGAGGGAATTGGCGGAGCCGTGCACAATCGTCACATCGGTGGGATCGAGCAGCCACAGGCCATTCTGACCGTAGGGCGACGCGGTGTTGACACGGATTCCGTCAATCGACAGATAATGTCCCGACGTCTCCACCAGACCACCAGATCCGCCTTGTGCGCCGCCTCTGGCGCTGATGGTGCCGTAGGCGCGGGTGGTGTCGTCGGCCCAGGCAATGACCTTGCCGCCGTCGCCGTTCTCGGTGGCATCGGCGAGGATGACGGCATCCGGCCCAACAAAGGAGATTTCGGCATTTGGAATCTCAGGATTCTTGCCCTGGTAGTCGCCACCGATCAGCGCCGTGCCGCNNCGAGGCATCCAGGGTGCCGCGGTTGGCAACGACCCCGGCGTCTCCCCCCTGCAGAATAATCTCGCCGTTTCGCTCCTCGATGGAACGGGCCTGGACCAGCCCTTCGTTGTTGACCACCGTGGCCGCCAACTCCTCGGCCACCTCGGCGGTCATCACCACCCGGCCGCCGTCGGCCCCGATGGTCCCGAGGTTCTCCACCCCGGCCCGCCGGGCGAGGCTCGCCTCGTCCACCCCCAGGCCGATCAGTCGGTCGCCGTCGAAATCCAGGGTAAAGCGGTTGCCCGAAGCCAGGGCCACCTGGCCCAGCCGGGCCTCGATCACCCCGGAGTTGGCGGCGTAGTCGCCGGCCAACACCACATAGCCGCCCTCGCCGGCGGCAAGGTTCCCCTGGTTGATCACCGCCGCGGCGGCAAGCGGATACGGTTGGCCGGCAAAGGTGTAGCGGCCGGCCATGAAGTCGGCATTGCCGATGTCGTGGGTGGTGGCCAGCAGGCCCTGCACGCTCACCTGGGAGCCCGGGCCGAAGAGAACGCCGCTGGGGTTGACCAAGAAAATCTGGCCGTTGGCAATGAGCCGGCCGTAGATCGCGCTGGGGTCGGTGCCGATCACCCGGTTCAGCGCCACGCTGCCGGCCCCCGGCTGCTGGAACCGGACCTGCTCCCGGGCCGCGATGGAGAAGCGCTGCCAGTCGATCACCGCCTTCTGGCTCTGCTGGTTGACGAGCGTGGTGGCCGCGTCGGGCCGGCTGACCGTGGCGGTGCCGGCGGCGACCTGTTCGCCCATGGGCCCGGCCAGCACCGTGGCGGGCAGGAGCAGGGGAAAAGGGGCCAGCAGGCCGAGCCGCCATAGAAAACGAACGGCCCGTCGGGCAAGAGCGTGCTCCGATCGGCCCCTTCGACGGCTCGCTCCTCCCCATTGACAGGGCGGCTGCCGGCAGGGGCGGCGCCAGGTCAAGGATTCGAGACAGGGCCATCGGTTCATTCGTTTTCCAAGCATCCTACTGCCGATTCTCCTTTAGTACTGGGTGGTGAAGGTGAACCAGAGCGGCGCGTCGTAGCCGTCACCGGAATCATTACCATCAATGGGATTGGCCAACTGCAGATCCAGAATGTATTTGCCGGCAAACGAAACCGTCATCCCGAGGCCGGCCGAGGCCAGGCTGGCGGAACGGCTGCCGTCGGCCATGACGGTCTTGGAACGGACCGTACCGGCATCGACAAAGCCACGCAGGAGTAGATCGGCGGTCCCGAGAGGGATG
>DHYV01000025.1:3637-3815 GCA_002414225.1 Desulfobulbaceae bacterium UBA5121
GGAAAACTCTTCCCCCACGTCGTAGTCGGCCCGGGCGTAGCTTACGTTCAACCGGGTGCCGTCGGAGTCCACCGGCAGGCCGTAAGCGAGCCTGCCCTGACGGAGGAGGTTGTGCTGCGAATGGGTATAGCCAACGGTCAGGGCATCGCCGACCCTGAAGGGGTTGTTGAGGGTGACA
>DHYV01000025.1:4078-6169 GCA_002414225.1 Desulfobulbaceae bacterium UBA5121
GAAAAACGGTTGACCCGGATCCGGCGTTGTTCGGCGGCGGGAGGGGGCTGCGGCGGCGGGGGGGGCTTCATTTCGGGCAGCGGGCAGATGTCCTTCCCGGGCAGGGGAGAGGGCGCCCGCAGGGATTCGCCCACCGTACCGGGAGTGGGGGGCTGGGCCAGGGCCGCCCGGACCGGGGACAGAAGGAGGAGAGCCAGGGAAAGAACACAGACTGAGCCACTCGACAGAAGAGGCCAGCGATGGGACATCTTTATCACCTTCACCCAAAAAATAAGCAGTTCAACCTTGCGTTCGGCTTTCCGCCATCACGGCGCCGCCAGGCAAAACTCGTCAATTTCGTTGTAATTCCGCCACAATCGTCACTTCACAAAAGTTAACAGTAGGAAAGGTTCCTGTCAACCCCCTAAACCCTGGAACCAACCTTTGCCTGCATCGCGACATTGACCGGAAGGGCCGAACCGGGTAGAGAGAAGGCTTCACTCGGCCCGCGCCCCCCCTTATTCCTCCAGGCAGGAGGCAGCCCTTCATGCCCACCGACTATCTCGACCAGCTTCCCCACGCCCGGCATGCGGCGATCCGCAGCCGCCGCGAAGAAAACCGCGGACTGCTCGCCTCGGCCCAAAAAGGGGTCGTCCGCTTCCGGGAACCCTTCGAGTCGGTGGCCCACCTCCGCGCCCGCGCCCTGGACCTCGGCGGCGACGTGGTGCGCATCGGCGCGGCCGACGAACTCGATACCGAGGCCCGCCAGACGGTGCTGCGCGCCCTGCGCGCCTTCATGCCATGGCGCAAGGGGCCGTTTGCGGTCTTCGGCGTCGACATCGACGCCGAGTGGCGGAGCCAGCGCAAGTGGCAACGGCTGCTGCCAGTACTCCCCGATCTTGCCGGCAAGGTGGTGGCGGACATCGGCTCCAACAACGGCTACTACCTCTTCCGCATGGCCCATCACCGGCCGCGACTCGCCATCGGCTTCGAGCCCTACCTCCAGCACTACTTTGCCTTCCAGACCCTCAACCAACTGGCGGGCCTCGCCAACCTCCACACCGAACTCATGGGGGTCGAGGAGGTGGGGCTCTTTGCCAACTGTTTCGACGTGGTCTTCCTGATGGGCATTGTCTACCACCGCGTCTCGCCCATCGACTCGCTGCGGGAGGTCCGCCGGGCCATGCGCCCCGGCGGCACCCTCATCGTCGAATCCCAGGCGATCCCTGGCGACGAGCCGGTGGCCCTCTTCCCGGAAAAGACCTATGCCAAGGTGCCGGGCACCTACTTCGTGCCCACCGGCGCCTGCCTGGTCAACTGGATGAAGCGGGCCGGATTCCGGGAGGTGGAACTCTTCGCAAGCCATCCCATGAGCAGCGAGGAGCAGCGGCGCACCGATTGGATGACCTTCGAGTCCTACGCCGACTTCATGGATCCCGCCGACCCGAGCCGCACCGTGGAAGGCTACCCCGCTCCCTGGCGGGTGTTTGCGCGGGGGCGTAATCCCTAAAACCGGCCTGAAGGACGTAGAGGGGACACCAGGACAGAAAAATTTCGCCTGCGTTGGGGTATTCGTGAAATAATGCACGCCTGCCCCCCCTGTCGGAGTGGAGCCGACGCCCGGTGGGCACCCTGCCAGTGCCAGGGAAAACAGAGGAAGGAGAGATGCCCGACAACGGCTACCGGGTCATCGGCCTTGGGGTTGCGCCGGGCCACTTCTCTTTTTCAGGCTGTCGGGCCAAGTATCAAATTCAGGTAGAGTCTCGATAATGCGCACCCCAGCCTGAGGTGGTAGGGAAATGGTGGTCACTTTTTGACGAGTGGCAGTAACTTCTCGGAAGAAGGTGTTCTGAGAAAAGAAAGAAATACACGGCGCCACTTCCCGCGAAACCGGCCCGAACCGGGTTCCGATGGATGTAGCGCAACAGCTCCAGCAGACAACTGACTTCCTCGACCAGGATGCGCTTATAACGCCCCCGAAAGAACGGGCCATCGGGCCACGGCGCATCCCCCCCGGGACGACATTGCCGCGCGGGGTTTCGAGCAGCAGAGGGTAGTGGCCGGGCATCAGACAATAGGCAGCAACCCGAACGCCGAACAGATCTGCCGCCT
>DHYV01000013.1 GCA_002414225.1 Desulfobulbaceae bacterium UBA5121
CCGCGCTTCTTCCAGTCCGCTGAAGTGCCTGGTTGTGCCTAGTACCCTTTTGGTATGATGAAAACTTTAACTTTGAAATCGTTTTCATCGTGGTTTAGATCATTTTCAAGACCTCTCGGATTAGAAATCCAGCCCTCTGGGTCATAGACAAAACAGACTAATTTTTTACAATCTGGATGTTTCTTGTAACGCTGGATGTCAATTAACAACTCGTCCCCTACTTGTTTTGCTTTTAATGTTTTTCTTGTTTTTTTTACCTCAATTATGATTGCTTCTTCTTTTAAAAGAAAGTCGACCCTTGAACACCCCCCTGCATAACTTGGAGTCCATTCCTCTGGACGAATATCGTCAAAATAAATATGAAGCAAAGAGTGAAGCAAATCTTGGGTGTCATATTCATCTTCAATTATAAGTGTTTCTCTGTCAGAGTAGCGAGCACGTAACTGTCTGGCAATGAGGTGAAATCTTGAACAAATTTGCTCAACTAATGACATAGCATTTTGTTCAGAAGGATTTGAGCTAGCAGATGAAATTTGTTCTTTTTTTGCTGTCCATGGGTATGGTTTGCCACAATTTTCACAATGCGTTGGCACAGCAGTACTATGACCAATGGCGATCACCCCATCTACATGATAGTTTCCTTTGATAGGGTGATCACATTCAGGACATTTGTGTATAGTTTTCTCCCCACATTGATTACAGAAATTTTTTCTAAACTGGGGAGATTGGTTGAATCTGTCTGTGATTTGATGACCATTCAAACAGACTTGCTGTATGTCATGATATCCCATTATTATTGATTTCCATTTTTATTGAGGCACAACTATATTATTATGCAGCGCTCGTTTTTCGCACCAACCCTAACAAACAAAAAGCTTTTGCGCTCGAAAAGCCTTTGATATGCTATATTATCGCGCACAGAGCGCTCGATAACATCGCTCATTTTATTATTATCGAGCGCTCGATAATAATAAGGCGGAATTATCATGCCTGACCTGCAACCCTTTCAAAACTATCTTCTCACCCGACGGCTGGTTCCCGAGAAGAAGGTCTCTTTCTACCTCCACTGGGTCGAGCGGTTCATCGCCCATGGCGCAAAGTCCGGCTACCAACCCTCCGACAGCAACCGGGCCGAACCATTCCTCGACCTTCTCGCCAAGTCAAAAGAGGAATGGCAGGTCAAACAGGCCCGGGAAGCCCTGCGTCTCTCCCATTTTTTCCTTACGAAGCCTGCCGATTGCTCTCACCTCCGCCATCTTGACTCCGATCAAGCCTGGCGCTCGGCTGCCGACGAGATGCGCCAGGCTCTCAGGCTTCGCCACCGCGCCCTTACAACGGAAAAAACCTACCTCCAATGGCTGCGCGCCTTTTACCAATTCGTCAACGGCAAAAGCCCTGCCGAGATCGACTCAGCCGACGCAAAACGCTTCCTGAGCCATTTGGCTGTCGACCGAAAGGTTGCCGCCTCGACCCAAAACCAAGCCTTCAACGCCCTTCTCTTCCTCTTCCGCCACGTCCTGGACCGCGATCTTGACGACATCTCCGACACGGTACGCGCCGACCGATCCAGACGCCGGCTGCCGGTGGTCCTTAGCCCCAGGGAAATCCGCCTCCTCTTCGATCAGCTGGATGGCGAATTCCTGCTCATGGCCCGGCTCATCTACGGCTGTGGCCTGCGCCTCCTGGAATGTCTCCGTCTCCGGATCAAGGACCTCGATTTCGAGCAAAGCAGTCTCGTTGTTCGAGGCGGCAAGGGTGACAAGGACAGGCTGACCGTCCTGCCGGAATCCCTCAAAAACGACCTCCACCGCCACCTCGACGCCATCCGGCAGTTCTTTGATCTCGACCGGTCCCGAGACCTACCCGGCGTCGCGCTGCCAGGGGCACTGGAGAAGAAATATCCCAACGCAGGCAAGGAGTGGGGCTGGTTCTGGTTGTTTCCTTCCGAAGACCTGTCAACCGACCCGCGGAGCGGCACGAAACGGCGCCACCACCTCCATACCTCCAGCCTGCAACGACGTTTCCGGAAGGCCAAACAGCAGGCCGGCATCACCAAGAACGCTTCCGTTCACTCCCTGCGCCACTCCTTTGCCACCCATCTCCTGGAACGGGGCCAGGACATCCGTACCATCCAGGAGCTGCTGGGCCATGCCAACCTGCAGACCACGATGATCTACACCCATGTGGCCGGCAAGAACATCCTGGGGGTGACCAGCCCGCTGGACGACTGAAGGCCACCGCCCGACACCCTGCCTCGCCGCTCCATCCACTTGGCAATATTTCCTGACAACCCAGCAATGTCAATCAGAAAATCGGTCAGGCATTTTTTCATCACCGCCCCTGGCACGCCCCCCCCTTACCGCAGCCGCCACCAGCCCAAGTTTCACCTTGACGCCCCAGCCGGTCCATGCCAAGGTGGCCGGACCGGCCGTGGCGCCGCTTTGGCCGAGAAAACCGCCGCGGCGGGGAAACCACCCTGCCCCCCCCCACAAGGAGCGCTCAAGACATGGACGTCATCGAAGTCGAGGTCTTCAACAAGCTCTTCGCCTCCATTGCCGAGGAAATGGGCATCGTGCTCGCCCGTTCCGCCTTTTCCCCCAACATCAAGGAGCGGCGGGACTTCTCCTGCGCGCTCTTTGACCGCCGGGGCGAGCTGGTGGCCCAGGCGGCCCATATCCCGGTGCACCTGGGCGCCATGCCGCGCAGCCTGGAAGCGATCCTGGCCGACCTCACCCTGGGGCCGGGTGACGTGGCCATTGCCAACGACCCCTTCCGGGGCGGCAGCCACCTGCCGGACATCACCGTGGCCCGGGCGGTGTGTGATCCGGCCGGCGCCCCGCTGTTCTACGTGGTCAACCGCGCCCACCACGCCGACGTGGGCGGCTCGGCACCTGGCTCCATGGGACTTGCCGCCACCATTGCCGAAGAAGGGGTGTGCATCCCGCCCACCCTGCTCGTGCACCAGGGCGAGCCCAACCGCGCCTTCCTCGACCACTTCCTGGCCCGGGTCAAAAACCCCGCCGAACGGGAGCGCGACCTCCGCGCCCAGACGGCCGCCCTCAGCCGTGGGCAGGCGCGGCTCGCCGATCTGGTGGCCAAGTACTCGGCGCCGCGTCTCGTTGCGGTGATCGAGGGGCTCAAGGCCTATGCCGAGCGGCTGATGCGCCACGCAATCGCCGAGCTTCCCGACGGGGTCTACCACTACACGGACTTTCTCGACGACGACGGCGTTGGCCGCCACCCGGTGCCCATCGCTCTGACCCTTACCATCACGGGCGAGACGGCCATTGCCGACTTCAGCGCCTCGGCCGACCAGGTGGCCTCGCCGCTGAACACCGTGGCACCGGTGGCCCTTTCGGCCACCCTCTACGCCTTCCAGTGCCTGATGGGCGAAGGCTACCCCATCAACCACGGCTCCTGCCGGCCCATCCGCCTGATCACCCGGCCGGGGAGCATCGTTGACGCCCGTCCCCCTGCCGCGGTGGCGGCGGGCAACGTCGAGACCTCGCAACGGCTTGTGGACGTACTCTTCGGCGCCCTGGCCCAGGCCGCGCCGCAGCGTATCCCGGCGGCGAGCTGCGGCAGCATGAACAACGTCGCCATTGCCGGCCCCCATCCCGAGTCCGGCCACTACGCCTACTACGAAACCATTGGCGGCGGCATGGGTGGCCGGCCGCAGGCCCCGGGCTTAAGCGGCGTCCACACCCACATGACCAACACCATGAACACCCCCATCGAGGCGCTGGAACACGCCTACCCGCTGCGGGTGGAACACTACGGGCTCAACCGGGGATCAGGAGGGCGGGGGAAATGGCAGGGCGGAGAGGGGATCGTGCGGAGCTACCGCTTTCTGGCCGAAGCCGAGGTGGCGCTGCTCACCGAACGGCGGCGGCTCGCCCCTTACGGACTCGCCGGCGGCGGCTCTGGCGGCAGGGGGGAAAACGTTCTGATCAGGGAAGGGAAACGGCAACGGCTGCCCGGCAAGGTAAACCTTACCGCGCAAGCAGGCGACCTGCTGCGGGTCAAGACTCCGGGCGGGGGTGGCTGGGGAGAGGAGGAATAACCGCGGCGGCGCGTCAACCCGCCTTGGGGGTGCCGCCGTCAGCCAACGGCGCAACATACCGGGGGCAGGAGGACATCAGGACGCAGACCCCTTTCCGTTCGAGGATGCTGTCGATCTCGTCCTCGGCCAGGGTGGAAGTCCCCTGCTTGGAGATGTAAACGATGCAGTCCTTGCAGACGTTGAGGGCCGCCCGGTAGTCATCGAGTTCGCGGGCGATCTCCCAGCAGGGGGTATCTGCCGCCTGCCGGGCCGGGCACCCCTCCGATCCTTCGCACTTGGTGATTTCCCAACAATGCCAGGACGATGGAATCATACGCTCCCTCTCTCGGTTGGTTCATGCGAAAACAGCGGTCAGGAAGGCCCCCTCGATTTCACAGATTTACAACAAACCACTAAACGACAAAGCGGTCAAGAGCGACGATCAAATTTTCCCGCCCTTCGCCGGTTTTAGACGAAAAGAGCACCCGCTCCGCGGGGGTGAGGCCAAAGCCGGCGTCCAATGCCGCCGCCTGCCGCTGCTGCTGGTTGCGGGAGAGCTTGTCGCACTTGGTGTAGACCAGCAACAGGGGCCGTCCCACGGCCCGCAGCCAGGTGACCAGCTCCAGATCCTGCACCTTGACTCCGTGGCGGATGTCGACGATCACCACCACGCAGCGCAGGGAGACGCGGCTTTCAAGGTAGTCGGTGATCAGCCGCTGCCAGGCGTCCTGCATCCCCTTGGGCACCTTGGCGTAGCCGTAACCCGGCAGGTCCACCAGATAGAGGCGGTCGTCGGCCAGGAAAAAGTTGAGGGCCTGGGTCTTGCCGGGCTTGCTGCTCACCTTGACCAGGGTGCGCCGCCTGACCAGGGTGTTGATCAGGCTCGACTTGCCGACGTTGGAGCGGCCGGCAAAGGCGACCTCCGGGAGGTCTGCCGGCGGCAGTTGGGCCGTCTTGTGGACGCTGTCGAGAAAGTGGATCCGGGCGTAGTTGATGGCGGTCGACCCGGCACCGCTCTCGCCCTCGCCTGCCGCACCGTCCGGGCAAATCAACTCAGATCACCTTGTTGAGCGAGTATTCGATGATCCCCTCGGCCCCGGCCTTCAAAAGCCTGGGGATGAGATCGCGCACCTCGTGCTCGGAGATCACCGTCTCCACCGAGTACCATTCCTTCTGGTAGAGGGAGGCCACGGTGGGTGCGTTTAGGCTGGGCAGGATACTGATCACCGCGTCGAGCTTCTCCTTGGCCACGTTCATCTTGAGGCCGACGATCTTATCAGCCCTGAGCGCCCCCTGCAGCAACAGGGCGATGTTCTGAATCTTCTCCCGCTTCCAGGGATCTTCCCATGCCTTCCGGTTGGCGATGAACTGGGTGTTGGAGGTCATCATCTCGTGGATGATGCGTAGCCCGTGGGCACGGATGGTGGACTCGGTTTCGGTGACCTCGACGATGGCGTCGGCAAGCCCCGAAACCACCTTGCCTTCGGTGGCGCCCCAGGAGAACTCGATGGTGACGTTGACGCCCCGCTCGGCAAAGAAACGCTTGGAGTAATTGACCAGCTCGGTGGCGACCTTCTTGCCCTCCAGTTCCTCGACCCGGGTGACCGGCGAGTCACCGGGCACGGCGATCACCCAGCGGGTGGGCCGCTTGCTCACCTTGGAGTAGACCAAGTCGTCCACCACCACCACGTCGGAGTTGTTTTCGAGGATCCAGTCCTTGCCGGTAATGCCGGCATCGAGCACCCCCTGCTCGACGTAGCGGGACATCTCCTGAGCCCGACAGATGGAGCAGGCGAGTTCCGGGTCGTCCACCTCGGGAAAGTAGTTTCGCGACGAGAGCTTGATCTGCCAGCCCGATTTGGCGAAGAGTTCGATGGTCGCCTTTTCGAGGCTCCCCTTGGGTACTCCCAGTTTCAAAACGCTCATTTCTTATATACCTCCCCGGGATCGAACACCGGTACGTCCTTGATAACCAGATCGTTGTCCTCGACCCGGCGGAAGAAACAGCTGCGGTAACCCTTGTGGCAGGCCGCCCCCCCGAGCTGCTCGACCTTGAAAATCACCGTGTCCTCGTCGCAGTCCACCAGCACCTCCTTGACCAGCTGCACGTGGTTTGAGGACTCGCCCTTGAGCCACAGCTTGTTGCGGGAGCGGCTCCAGTAATGGGCCTTGCCGGTGGCGATGGTCTTCTGCCACGACTCTTCGTTGATATAGGCGACCATCAGCACCTCGTTGGTCCGGTGGTCCTGGACGATGGCCGGCAACAGGCCGCCCCCCTTGTCAAAACGTAATGATACCATATCGCTCAGTCGTTCATCGGTTGCTTGGCTGCCCCCGCCCCATCTCCGCTCGCCTGCGCCTCCTTCGACTCCTCGCCATGCTCCCGGGCAAGGAAGTGAATCATACAGGAAGAACGGAACTTGCAGTACTCCTTGGCATGACGGCAGCGGGCCTTCTCGGCCCTCATCTTCTGTTGGTACTTTTCACACACCAGATCCATGGGTCTTGCGGAGCAACGCCCGGAGCGCCCTCCCCTCCACGCTAGTTCCGAAACGCGCAGCATATGCCCATCGACCGGTTTTGTCAAGCATCGAGGCGCGCCGGCCGGCAACGGCCGCCCCGTTTCAAGGCGAGTGATGGTGGGGAAACTTGCCGAAGCTGTGGACGTGATAATGACTGTGGATGGCGCCGCCCTCGTCGGCGAGCAGGCGACCGTCGCGCAGGTAGTAGAGCTTGTCCACGGTCCGGCCAAGGAAGTCGAACTCGTGGGAAACCACCACGTAGGAGATGGCAAGCCCGTTCAAGATGGCCACCAGCCGCTCCTTGGTTTCGTGATCAAGCCCGGTGGTGGGCTCGTCGAGGAGCAGGACGTCCGGGGCCATGGCAAGTACCGTGGCAAGCGATACCAGCCGTTTCTCTCCGCCGGAGAGCCGGTGGGTGATCCGCTCCTCGAAGCCGGACAGCCCCAGGTCGCCGAGCACCCGCCGGGCGATGGCCACTGCCTCGTCAGGCGTTTTGCCCTGGTTGACCGGCCCGAAGGCGACGTCTTCGAGCACCGTAGGGCAGAAGAGCTGGTCGTCGGCGTCCTGGAAGAGAAGCCCCACCCGCTGGCGCACCGGCCGGAAGTCCTCCTCGGATGCGACCCGCCGGCCAAAGATCTCCAATCGGCCGGCATCGGGCTGCTTGAGGCCGACGATGAGGTGCAGCAGGGTGGTCTTGCCGCTGCCGTTGTCCCCCACCAGTCCCACCTTGTCGCCCCGGAAGAGATCGAAGTCGAGATCGTGGAGCACCGCCGCCCGGTGGCGGCCACAGGAATAGTTGATCCCTTTAAGCGAGATGATCAGATCGTGCGCAGCCATTCGAGCCAAACCATACCGCCGACAACCAGCACCATCATGGTCACGGCGACGATATCCCGCCTGTTCACGGCAAAGGGGCGCAGGCTGAAAAAACGACCCTGAAACCCCCGGCAGAGCATGGCGTCGTGGACCCGCTCGGCCCGGGCCAGGCTCCGCACCAGCAGCATGCCGACCAGATAGGCGTAAGTTTTATAGGTATGCCAGTCGGTGCGCGGCCGAAAGCCGCGGATGACGGCGGCGTTGTGCAACCGTTGGTATTCCTGCTCCATAACATGGATGTAGCGGGAGGTAAACAGGAGAAGATGCACCAGCTTGTCCGGCACCGCCAAGCGGCGGAGGGCATGGCCCAGCGTGGCCACCGGCATGGTGGCCACCAGGGCGATAAAGGCGAGCAGGATGGCATTGGCCTTGACGGTGATCCGGGCCGCGAGCCGCACCCCCTCCACCGTGGCGGTAAGCGGCCCAACCGCCACCAGAGGCGTGCCGGCGTGGGTGAAGGGCAGCAAGAGCCAGACACAGAGGATGAAGGCGTTGGCAAGCACGAGCCGCCGCCCCACCTGGCGCGCCGGCAGCCGCGCCACCGCCAGCAGCAGCAGCGCCGTGGCCAGGGCCACGGCCAGGGGCTGCCAGCGGCTGGCAATCGCGGTCACCAGCGAAAAAAGGAGGGCACTTACGATACGGCAACGGGGGTCAAGTCGGTACGGCAGCGACGAGCCGTTGGCGAACGGTTCAAGAAGCATGGACGAGGAACCTCACGGAAAGGAGAAAAAAATCGCGGCTGATCGCGGTCAGAGAAGGCCCCGCGCCCTCCGACCTCTTTTCGCTTGACCGCCGCCAACGGAAACGCGTAAACAAAGAATGGATCACGGCACGCTCTTCGGAATCCCCCTACTGCATCGATTTGACAGCAATAAATCGATTGCCGGCAGGTGGTTACCATAGCATGCCCCTCCGGGAATGACGAACCTTTTATCGACCCGGCACCTGCGGCGACACCGGCACCTGTTCTTCACTTCCGGGCCTACTGAACAACCCACCGGACAGGCGACCGTGTCTTCCTCCGCAGTGACGCGTCCTATTGCCAGAAGACCTCCATGGACGAGCATACCACGCAGCTCATCACTACCTGCGAAACCTTTTTGCAGCGGAGCAAGGCCGAACTGCGGGAAATAACCGCTGACCGGCGGGTCGTCGAATGGGCCAAGGTCAACCTCCACAAGTACAGCGCGCTGCTGACCATTCTGCAGGTTCCACCGACCCTGCAACTCTCCAGGGACCGGTTCGTCAAAAAATACGGCATCCTCTCCAAGCAGCTTGACCGGCTGGAAAACGACATCGGCAACCTCAGAGCCGACTTTCACCTCAATTCCGTGCCCTCCACCGAGGCCAAGGGACACGCCGCCGCCCTGGCGACGGGGTTCCACGCCCTGACCGAGGACTACCAGGAATTCGTCGCCGACTGCCAACAGCTCCGCGAGGCGCACACCCGCATCCACGCGAGCCTCAACGTCGAAACCCTCCTGCCGCTGGCACGATCCATGTCAGGGAAGACGCCCGCCTTTGACCTCGGTTACCAGCTCTACTGCTTTGTCGCCGACCAGGAAAGCAGCGTCGTCAACGGCAACACCAAGAGCATGAGCTATTACTTCAGCGAGGCCAACAAGCTCGACGGGCTCCTTGACAACATCACCCTCCAGGGCATCCCCGCCCTGGCCATGACCGTGATCAAGGAGCGGATCAAATCCGCGCGCCAGGCCATCGTGGTCATCAAGGACTGCCTGGACATCATCTCGGAAAACCTCGCCGTGGAAATGAACCACCTCGAGACGATCCGTGGTCAGCTCGCCCAACTCACCGACTATCCCCTCCCCAAGTTGCTGCCCACGATCGAAATCGAAACCGAGGCGCTCTTCAAGTGCGTGCTGCGCTTCCACTTCAAGGCGTACAGCATGGACAAGATCTACGCCATCGAAGAACTCCTGGAACTCATCCGCCTGCTGCAGCGCACCATCAAGACCACCCTCAACGAGGCGCTCAAGACCGAAACCGCCACGTCCGGCTCGCCGCTCCATACCCCCACCGCGGCCGCCGCCGGCGCCGACGCCTTCCTGCACGGGGCCAAGGGGTTCTGGCGGGGGATCATGCTCCTGTTCTCCCTCATCCTGGGCCGCCAGGGCTTCAACATGGTCCAGTTCCAGGAAACCCTCCGGGAGGCGATCCAGAGCTGCGACATCTTTTACGGCGACTCGTCGACCGATGTCGCCGCCCTGGAAAAATTCATTGACACGAAACTACAGGCATACGAAAGGCCCTTTCCCCACGCCGAACTGTTCGGACTGATGAAGAAGTGCCTCTACGATTACGGCACCGCCGTGGAGGCGTTCTTTCGCACGGTCAACGTCGAGATCCCCACCCCGCCCAAGGGATGCACCACCGTTTCCCTGGAAAAACTCATCCGTCAGATCCGGAGCAACTCGGAAAAACTGCTCAAGTAAGCCTCCGCCCGCTCCTGTCCCGCGCCCTTTGTGGACCTGAAAAGAAACCAGCAACATTGAATTTAAGCAATTACTAAAACTTCTGTTGTCAATCCCGCCCCGCCCGAGTACCATCGCAGATGGGGAAATTTTTTCTACCGCCGTCCCCCTGCCGATCAATCCCTTAAACGACCCGCTGCCATGTTCGACTTTGTCAAGACCATTCCCTATTCCATCCTGGTGCCGCTCACCGCGGCCATGCTGCTCGCGCCCTTCTGGCCCATGCCCCATGTGGCGGAAAAACTGCTGATGCTCAAGAACGGTACCCTGCGCCGCCCCATCGACATCTTCGACCTCTTCTTTCACCTCACCCCCCTCACCCTCCTGCTCATCAAGTGGCTGCGCGGCTGACGGCCGCCAGGGCTGCCGTCAGCCCAAGAAAACGCGCCTTCACCCCTTGACCGCCACGCCAACCATACGTAAAGTATGGGCACCTCGCACCGGGCCGCACGGTATCTCGCCCGCCTCCGTCGTCCGGTCATCCGACAACGCCATGGCCCCCTCGGGTCGCACCCGCAGCCAACAAGGAGAATGCGCACATGCAACGCGTCAAGGAAAACGACAGCGTTACCGTTGTCTACGACGGCCTGCTCGACAACGGAGAACTCTTCGAGTCGTCCGCCGATACCGGCCCCCTCCAGTTCACTCTGGGCAGCAACAGCGTCCTCCCCAGCTTCGAAGAGGCGGTGCTCGGCATGGCGGTGGGTGAAACCAAAACCGTCGAGGTGAACGGGGAAGAAACCTTCGGGGCACGACGGCCGGAGCTGATCCAGACCGTCGACCGCGCCACCTTTGCCGGCAAGGAGATCCAGCCCGGCATGGTCCTCGGCATGCAGATGGAGAAAGACGGGGCCTCTCATCAGGTGCCGGCCATGGTAACCGCCGTGGACGACGCCACCGTCACCATTGACTTCAACCACCCCCTTGCCGGCCAGAAACTGACCTACCGAATCACCGTCAAGGAGATCCGGCAGGCCTGAAACCGTTGGCCGGGGTAGCGCCGTGGCCCTTCCAGACTCCCATCTCCGTGCCGTGCCGACGGTGTTGACCATTGCCGGTTCCGACCCCTCGGGCGGGGCCGGCATCCAGGCCGATCTCAAAACCTTTGCCGCCATCGGCGTCTACGGCGGCGCGGTGGTTTCCAGCATCACGGTGCAGAACACCCGCGGGGTGGAGCGGGTGGAACCACTCGCCCCGGACCTGGTGCGGGAACAGATCGAAGCTGTACTGAGCGATCTGGCCGTAAGCCATGTCAAGATCGGCATGGTCGGCTCGGCGGCGGTGGCCGAGGCCATCGGCAGGGCCCTGCGCGACTTTGCCGGCGAGGTGATCTACGACCCGGTGCTGCGGGCCTCCTCGGGCAAATCCCTCTTCAACGCCAACGCCATGGCGGCGCTGGAGGAGCATCTCCTGGGCCGCGCCACCGTGCTCACCCCCAACCTGCCCGAATTCGGCCAGCTCGTCGGCCGTCTTGCCCCCGAGGCCGGAGCGGCGGCCCTCTTCCAACGCTTTCCCCGCCTGAGGGCCGTGGCCATCACCGGCGGCCACGACCAGGCGCAGCCTGAGACGGTCACCGATCGCCTGCTCTGCCGCCCCCGGCCCGGAGAGGAAATGACCGCCCTTGACCGGAGCCACCCCCGCGTTGCCACGCCCAACAGCCACGGCACCGGCTGTACCTTTGCCTCGGCCTTTGCCGCCTATCACCAACAATGCGACGATTACCGCCTGGCCTTCACCCGGGCGGTGGACTTCGTCGACCACCTGCTCCAGGCCAGCCGCGACCATTGGATCGGTCACGGCACCGGCCCGCTGCTCCACCACCTCTGGCAACGGAAAACGGACTGACCGGCGGCGGGTGGCGATGCCACCATCTCCCCGCCATTGCCACATTGCCACGCGACTTCGGCCGGGGAGAAATGCGTCTCCGTCTCGCCCCGAAGTCGCTGAATATGCTATGCTGTGCAGCAGACCACCTTGCCGGCAAAGGACCGGCACCGCCAGGGAGGAAAAAGAGTGACGGTCGCCAGCAGCCAAGCGGAAATCCTCGTCGCCAACGCCGTACGTCTGAGCCATGACACGGCCAGCGCCAAGGTCTTCCTGTTCCTGAACGGCCCCGAGGCGTGCCGCTTTCTGCGTCAAAGCGACTTTGCCGACAACGATCGGATAGTGCTGGTGATCCCCCGCGACTGCGAGCTGCCCGACTGCCTCACCGCCGCCCGCCCCGTGCTCCACACCTGGTCGGGCAATCAAACCCGCTTTTCCCGGATCAAGTACGCCTTTCTCCAGGCCGTCCTCCAGCAGGTAATCGACCCCGCGAGCCGGGTGGTCTGCGTGCTCGGCCCCTGGGGCCGGGACCACCTCGACACCATCACCATCCACGATCTGGCCCTCTCATGGAGCGAGGAATTTCCCTTTGACCCCCGTTCGCTGATCGCCAGGGCCTTCCTGCCCGCCGTCCTCGCCGTGGTGGACATCGCGCTCGATATCGGCGCCATGGGCCGGGAGGGCAAGTCGGTGGGCACCACCTTCGTGATCGGCAAGGTGGACCGGATCATGCGCGCCTCCCACCAGGCGGTGTTCAACCCCTTCCGGGGCTACCCAGAAGAGGAACGCCGGATCACCTCGCCGGAGGTGGTGGAAAGCATCAAGGAGTTGGCCCAGCTCGACGGCGCCTTTGTCATCTCCGAACAGGGGGTGGCCGAGGCGGCCGGCCGCCACCTGGACGCCGCCGGCACCGTAACCCGGCAGCTCAAGGGGCTGGGCTCCCGGCACCGGGCCGCGGCGGCCATCACCCTGTACTGCGAGGCGGTGGCGGTGGTGGTTTCCGAGAGCACCGGCCGGGTGACCATCTTTGACCATGGCCAGGTGGTGGCCACCATGGAACCGGTGATCAGCCGCCGGCTGGTCTGACCCCGCCTCCGCCGCCGGCCAGCTCGGCGACGATCCCGCCCAGGGTCGCCACCCCGCGTTCCAGTTCCTCGCTCCAGGGCAGGCTGCCGCAGAGACGGATGCAGTTGCGGTGGCGACCGCTGCCGCTGCAGATCTCGCCCGGCAGGATGGCGATCCCCGCCGCCCGGGCCCGGTGAAAGAGTTCGAAACCGTCTGCCCCGCCGGGCAACTCCACCCAGAGAATATAGCCGCCCCGGGGGGCGGAAATCTTGGTGCCGGCCGGGAAGAAACGGGCCACCAGCCGGGCCAGGGAGTCCACCCGGTTGCGCATGGCACTCCGCATGCGGCGCAGGTGGCGGTCGAAGTGGCCGTTTTGGAGAAAATCGTCGATGATCAGCTGGTTGAGCTTGGGGGCGGCGATGGAATTGTTGAACTTGAGCCGCCGCACCCGGTCGATGAACCGGCCCGGCATGGTCCAGCCCACCCGCAGATCCGGCGCCAGTGACTTGGAAAAGGAAGAGCAGTAAAGGACCAGGCCGTCGCGGTCCAGGGACTTCAGCAGCGTCGGCCGGCTCCGGCCGAAATGGAGTTCCCCGTAGATGTCGTCCTCAATGAGCGGAATCTGCCGGGCGGCAAGAAAAGATACCAGCCGTTCCTTGTCCGCCGCCGCCATCTCGAAACCCAGGGGGTTCTGGAAGTTGGGGTTGACGATGGCGGCGCTGGCGCCGTGCTCCGCCACCGCCTGTTCCAGGGCGTCGAGATCGATGCCCTGTTCCGGGTCGGTGGGAATCTCCAGCGCCATCAAGTTGAGATCCTCGATGAGCTGCAGATAGCAGACAAAGGTCGGCGACTCGACCAGCACCGTATCCCCAGGGCCTGCCACGGCCCGCAGGCAGAGCGAGATCGCCTCCAGACAGCCGCTGGTGACCACCACCTCCTCGGCGCCGCCCGCCACCCCGCAATCGGCCATCCGCTTGGCGATCTGGCGACGCAGGGAAAGAAGACCGCCGGGCGGGCCGTAGGCGAACCCGTTGCCATTGGGATAACGGGCCGTCACGGTACGCAGCGAACCGGCGAGTTGCCGGAGGGGCAGAACGTCGGCACCGGGAACCACCGCCGCCAAGGGCAGCATGGCGGCGTCGCCGATGGTTTCCTGCAGGGCCTCGGCCAGTACGTTGACCGCCACCCGTACCGGCTCCACCCGGCCACGGTGCACGGTGGGCAGCGGCAGGAGTTCCCGCCCCCCCGCCTTAACGTAATAGCCCGACCGGGAGCGCGGCTCGACGAGTCCCCGCGTTTCGAGTTCACCGTATGCCTGACAGACAGTGGTAATGCTCACCCCGGCCCTGGCATGCATGGTCCGAATGGCCGGCAGCTTGTCACCCGCCCGGTACCCCCCCCGCAAGATCTCTTCCTCCAGGCTGTCGGCCAGCCGGAGGTATTGGAATCTGCTGGCCGCTGCCCGCTGTTCAGAGGAACCCGTCTCCGCCCTCATCTGTACCCTCTTTTTTTTGTCTTTTCTGTATCTGTCATCTCTTACCAGATCGTGCTACCTTTGAGCAACATCGGAAAACGAGACGGGGAACAGTCGACATGAAGCGGCAGGGGCAGGGGGAAGAAGCCAGGACAGTGGCGGCACGGCGGGGCAAAGCCCTCGGGCCGCTGGTGTTTGCCCTGGCAGCGACCGCGGCCATTCTGGCCGCGGTACTTGGCAACGCCTGCCACGGCCGGCCCCAAGGACGGACCGGGATAGCGCGCCCGGCCCCGGAGCTGAAGGCGCTTTAGACCACGCACCCAAGACGAGCAAGGAGAAAGCATGAAAACCATCGGCATCATCGGCGGCCTGGGGCCGGAATCCACCGTTGCCTATTATCAGACCATCATCGCCGCCTTCAACCGTAACGGCCAGGCGCCCCTCGCCTATCCCGAAATCATCGTCCACAGCGCCAATTTATACGACCTCCTGGCCCTCATCGAACGGTCTGACTGGGACGCCATCGCCGACTGGCTGCTGACCAAGCTCGGCGGCCTGCAACGGGCCGGAGCCGAATTCGCGGCCATTGCCTCCAACACCCCGCACATCGTTTTTGATCAAGTAGCCAAGCACTCGCCCCTGCCGTTGATCAACATCGTCGAAGAAACCGCCCGGGAATCCCGACGGCTCGGCTTCAACAAGCTCGGCCTGCTGGGCACCCGGCTGACCATGGCCTCGGAGCTGTACCGCACGCCTTTTCACGCCGCCGGGATGACCATCCACGCACCCGGACCGGACGAACAGCGCCGCATCCACCATCTGCTCTTTTCCGAAATCGAACTCGGCATCTTCAAGGAATCGACCCGTCAGGAGCTGCTGGACATCGCGCAACGCCTACAGAGGGAGGAAGGCATCGAGGCACTGATCCTCGGCTGCACCGAGCTGCCCCTGATTCTGCCCGACCGGGCCTTGGGCATGCCGTTCTTGAACACCACCGCCATTCACTGCCGCGCCATTGTCGAGCACTGCCTGCAGGACTGAGCCTCAAGAGGGCAAGGACGCCGTGGCCGCAAGGGACGCCAGGATCGCTTCGCTGGCGTCGACCCGGGCGTAGACCGCGGCCAGGGCACCCATGATCGCGGCGTGGACCTGCTCGGCGGGCACGCCGACCCCGGCAAAGGAGATCGGCGCCGCGGCGCAGGCGTCGTGGGCCACCCGGCAGCCATAGCCCAGGTCAAAGGCGGCCCGAGTGGTGGCATCGACACACATCTGGCTCATCATCCCGGCCAGAACCAGATCCCCGACCCCGCGCTCCCGTAGCAACCGATCGAGGGGGGTATCGCGGAAGCTGTTGGGGAAGTGCTTGTCGACCACCGGTTCGCCATCAAGCGGGTGCAGGTCGGGATGGATCTCGATGCCTTCGGTGTTGGGCAGGAAAAAAGTCGCCCCGGGCCGGGTGGAGAGATGACGGACATGGAACACCGGCAACGATAAGGCTCGGCAGCCGTCCAGCAGCCGGGCCGCCCGACGGCAGGCCTCGGTGGCGCCAGGGAGCGCCATGCGGCCGCCTGGAAAGTAGTCCCGTTGAATGTCGATCAGCACCAAGGCAATGGTCATATTCGTTTCCTCCCGTGCAGAAACCGGTCGCAGGCCAGAGACATGGCCCAAAAGTCCACCTCCTTGCCCATGACCGGCCGGGTCGTTTCGCCAATCTGGCGGAAGCCCAGTTTTTCGTAAAGTTTGCGGGCCGGATGGTTGTTCTGGCGGACAATCAGCCCAATTTCGGCCACACCGTGGTCACCAAAGGCCCTGGCCAACAGACCGAGGGCGAGCTGCTCGCCGAGCCCGACGCCCAAACAACGGGGATGGACGGCCAGCCGCAGCTCGGCCTCCCGCTCGACACCGATCAGCAGGCCGAAGCCGACCAGGCTATCGCCCGCTTCCGCTCCATAGCAGAAGGTATCCGGCTCGCCGGCAAAGGTATCCAGCCAGCCGCCGTCCCGGAGGGCGTAATCCATCTGTTGGTGGACACCCTCGTAGCGGGGCCACTGCTTGATCCGGGCGGTATCGTCGGCCCGCAGGGGGCGCAGGGTAAGCGTCACGTCCATCTCCTCCGACCGTTGCCGGGCTGTGCCACCCGTGGGAACTTTCCTTTCCGCTCTACTACTGGCCAGGAAAGCATGATAGTGTCATAACCCGACGGAAAGCAAAAGGAAACGGAATAAGGGGTCACAGGGGGGCAACCTGCTCGGGGTTTCCCGATGGCCGCTTGCCTGTTATTGGCCAGAGAGGGGGGAACGAGTCGATGAAGATTGCATTCTATCAGGTCGACGCCTTCGCCGATCGCCCCTTTTCGGGCAACCCGGCGGCGGTCTGCCTCCTAGAAGAGTGGCTGCCGGAACCCGTGATGCAGGCGGTTGCCAATGAAAACAACCTCTCGGAAACCGCCTTCCTGGTTGGAGAGGGTGGTGGCTATGGGATCCGCTGGTTCACTCCGCAATGCGAGGTGACGCTCTGCGGCCACGCCACCCTGGCCGCCGCCCATATCCTTTACACCACCAGGGGCTGCGATCTCGGGGAAATCCGTTTTACCTCCCGGAGCGGCCTCCTGCTGGTGCGGCGGAACGACCACGGCCTGGAGTTGGACTTCCCGGCCCAGCCGCCCGCCCCCTGCCGGCTGCCCGAGCCGGCCCGGTTGGCCTTTGGTGAAACGGTACGGGAATGTCGAGAGGCAATGGATTATCTGCTGCTCCTTGAAAACGAAGAGGCGGTTCGGGAAGCCAAGCCCGACCTGGAGCTGCTTCGACGGCTCGATCACCGCGGCGTCATCATCACCGCCCCGGCGGCCGCGCATGACTTTGTCTGCCGGTTCTTCGCGCCCAACTACGGCATCGCCGAGGATCCGGTGACCGGCTCGGCCTTCACCCAGCTGGCGCCGTTCTGGGCCGAACATTTCGGCCGGCAGGAGTTCAGGGCCAGGCAGGTTTCCCGTCGGGGCGGCGAGGTCCACTGCCGGCTGGTCGGAAATCGCGTGCTGATCAGCGGCCGGGCCGTCACCTATTTCGCTGGCGCCATCGATCTTGGCGGAGTGGTGGCCTCTGGTAAGGTAGCGCTCC
>DHYV01000028.1:0-24264 GCA_002414225.1 Desulfobulbaceae bacterium UBA5121
CCAACGAGCAGGCCCAGGGCATCAACCAGACCAACCAGGCATTGAGCCAAATCGACCAGGTGACCCAGCAGAACACCGCCAGCGCCGAGGAGAGCGCCGCCGCCTCCGAGGAACTCTCCGGCCAGGCCATGCACATGAAAGATATGATGGGCCGCTTCACGGTCCGCGACCTGGCCCTGGGCTACCAACGATCTCGGGTGCAGAACAGGGAGCCGCAGCGGAAAGTTGCCGCCCAGAGCCTGGGAGTCGCCCCCAAGCCGGTCCAACGGCAGCTGCCGGCCCAGGCCCGGGAGCAATACCCCGGCGAGGTCATCGCCCTGGACGACCACGAGTTCGGCAAGTACTGATCCCTCTCCTCCCCGACAGGCACGCCGCCGAGCGGCAGCCGGCGGCGTGCCTGCCTTCTTCCGCGCCCCCCATCCTCCGGGTAACCACCCCTTGCCACGGCCGGTCTTGATAACCGGCCGTGCCGTGTTGGCCGCCCGCTGCCCCTTGAGCCGCTGCCGCACCCTGTAAGGCGTGGCGACGAGCGCGCCGCTCTTCCCCCGGGCCGTGCAGGCCGCCCCGCGGCCCCAAGACACCATGTCCGCGTCTTGGCAAAAGGATGCCGGGATTCCTTGCTCCTCCCCCCGACAATCTTACTTCTTGTCAGGAAGCAGACAAACTGCTACATCACTAATGAAATCGGCGCGGTCCGCCGGCCGCGCCGCGCAGGGAGTGAACGCCCCTGGTCGGCGCCCCCCCCATGAAGGGGGGGGACTTACCATCTCAAACTTTGGAGGCGATGATGCCCACGAAACTCAAGGACAAGGCCGCGGCCGAAAAAGCCATGCTGCAGGTTTATGCCATGGACATGCACAGCAGCGATCCCAATAACCTCACCCCTGATCCCGATCCCCGCATTGCTCAGGCCGGCTGGAACCTGCTCGGCTACCTGCAGGCCAAGGATGCCATCCTCAGCGCCGGGCGCAAGCTGGGACTGGGCAAGGAGGCATATTATGGTTTTTTGGCCCAAAGCCAAAGCGATCCCCGGGAATACATCGTGGTGGTGCGCGGTACCGACGGCATCGCAGAGTGGATCGAAGATGCCGAATTTGCTCTCGTTCCCTATACGCCCGCACCGACCTGTCGAGTCGAGGAAGGGTTTTTCGGCATCTATCAGTCCATGCGGTACGCCGTGAAAGGACAACCCGCCGGGCCGGTTCTGGACGGCCTGGCCACCACCATCGCCAACGGGTCGGTTACCGTCTGCGGTCACAGTTTGGGCAGCACCCTGGCAACCTATCTGGCTTTGGGGATGGCCCGCGAAAAGGAGATGCAACGTCAAATTGCGGTTAATCTGGTGGCTTCTCCGCGCCCCGGCGACAAGGCATTTGCCGATCTCTTCGAGAAATATCTCGGCGAGCGGCTGACCCTCTACAACTACGTCTTCGACATCGTGCCGCATCTGCCAACCCGCCTGATGGGCTATACGACGCTGCCCGGAGCCGAAGAGATCAGCATCAGCGAGGCGGAAGCCAGGATCAGGTTCAAGCTGGACTGCAACCATCACGCGGTATGCTATGCGGCCATGCTCTACTACCAGCTCATGGACTGGCAGCACGCCTTCACCTACCCCGACGACATCAGCTGCGCCAAATGTATCGAGGGGCCGACAAGCTAGTGCCCCGTGCGGTTAATTATGGCGGCCAATTATTGGGCAATCGTGCCTCCTCGCAAGGCGCAGAATAATGAAGGCAAGCAGCGCCATGGCGAACTTCCTGCAACACCGCGAGGGGCCGCGAGGGCCGACAAGTTCTGGCAAAAATTAACCGCACGGGGCACTAGGGGTGAGCTGGCACCCGGGGCCTGGGGTCCATGGGGAGCAAAACGTATTGGCGTAGGACCTTAAAGAGGTAGCCGAGGACTCCGTGCCCCGCCGGCAAGCGCTGCCGGCGGCCAACGACAACGAGGCCGGCACGTCTCCCCGGCGGGCGCGGCGCAGGCAATAAGAATTCAAGACCGATGGCAGGACGGGAAAACGAACGGACTTGCCATCCGCCATCGCCACCCAGGGTGGCAAACCGCGAGCCGCGCTCCTCCCCCAACGGGAAGATGCCCTTGTTTATTTTGATCAGTACCCCTTGATAGCTGTTAGGCTCAGCGTCGCGATCCCCAGAAACCCGGGTCTTGCCCTCCCACAAGCTCAAGCCCGTCCCGGCGCCCCCCGCCACCGCCGCCCCCTGGCACTCGGTTCGGCTTAATTATCCTTTCTGTTTGCAAGCCCTATCAAAAAATATTATCATTATTTTTTGGGTAAAAATACCGGGAGGAAACCACGAACTAAAACTGCCCTGGAATGACGCTTTCCCGCCGTTGGCGACCGTTTCGACGGACATTCGATAAAGACCGATGGTTCCGCGTTCAAAAGAGGGGGATGGCATGCCTTTATCACTTTTCTGGTTACAGGGGGGGGGATGCAGCGGCGACAGCATGGCGCTGCTGAACCTCGAAGGCCCCAACCTGTTCGCCCAACTCGAATACATCGGCATCGAGCTGCTCTGGCATCCCTCGCTGTCCCATGGCACGCCCCGACAGTACGATGAACTCCTCGCGGCACTGTTGGCCGGCGAACGTCCCCTTGACATCCTCTGCCTCGAAGGCGCGGTCATCCGCGGCCCGGGCGGCACCGGCATGTACGACACCCACCGGCGCCGGCCCAAGAAGGATCTCATCGCCGCCCTGGCCCACCGGGCCAGGTACGTGGTGGCGGTGGGAACCTGCGCCAGCTTCGGCGGCGTAGGCGGCGACGGCGACGTGGAAGCCACCGGCCTCCAGTACCGGAAGCGGCAGAAGGGGGGCTTTCTCGGCGCCGACTTCACCAGCGGTGCCGGCCTGCCGGTGATCAATCTGCCCGGCTGCCCCTGCCACCCGGAGATCGTGGTCCGCATGCTCGCCTCACTGGAAGGGCATTGGGCACTCCCTCTCAACGAATTCAACTCTCCCCTGCAATGGTACGGCATGCTGGTCCACCAGGGCTGCATCCGCAACGAATACCACGAATACCGGGTGGAAGAGACCGACTTCGGCAGGCGCGGCTGTCTCTTCTTCCACCTCGGCTGCCAGGGACCCCTCACCCACGGCCCCTGCAACAAGCTGCGCTGGAACAACCGCAACTCAAAAACCTCGGCCGGCGTACCCTGTCTTGGGTGTACCGATCCGGAATTTCCCAAGCAGCATCCCTTCTTCAAAACCCGCAACATCGCCGGCATCCCTTACGACCTGCCCGAGGGAGTGGACCGCGCCCATTACCTTGCCTACAAGGGCATGGCGGCGGCGGCGGCCCCGGAACGCTTGCTGGCCAGAAAAACCCGCGTCTAGTCCAACGCTCCACAGGCCAAAGGGAACCATGATGGCTCACCGAACGATTCTCAACATTCCCATGAACAGGGTCGAAGGCGACCTGGAAATCTCCGTGGCCATTGAGGACGCGACCGTGGTCGACGCCTGGAGTTCGGGGCTGATGTATCGCGGCATCGAAAACATCCTGCGCAACCGCGACGCCATGGACGGGCTGGTGATCACCCCCCGCGTCTGCGGGATCTGCACCACCAGCCACCTCACCGCCGCCGCCATGGCCCTGGATGCGGTGAGCGGGGCGGCGGTGCCGGATAACGCCATCCGCATGCGCAATCTGGCCCTGCTCACCGAACAGGTCCAGAGCGACGTGCGCCACGCCTTCCTGATGTTCCATGTCGATTTCACCAATCCCGCCCACGCCCAGGCCGAATGGTATGCCGAGGCGATGCACCGTTACCAGCCCTTCAAAGGGAAATGCGTGATCGAGACGGTGCGGGAAACGGGAAAACTGGTGGAGGTGATCGCCATCATCGGCGGCCAGTGGCCCCACTCTTCCTTCATGGTGCCCGGCGGGCTTGCCTCGGCGCCCAGCGCCGGCGACCTGCTGCAGTGCGAAATGCTCGTCAGGCAGTTCCGCGGCTGGTACGAAAAACGGATACTGGGCTGTACCATCGAACGGTGGCAACAGGTGCAGAGCCTCGCCGACCTCGATGCCTGGCTTGAGGAAAACGACCGCCACCGCCAAAGCGAGGTAGGTTTTTTCCTGCGCATCGGCCGCGCCGTCGGCCTTGACCGCCTCGGCGCCGGGGTGAAAAACTTCCTCAGCTACGGCGCCTTTCCCCTGCCCGGCGACACAACGCTCACCCCCTTGGGCGGTCACGGCGATCGCCTGGTGCCGGCCGGGTTTCTCCAGGGCACCACCCTGCTGGGCTTTGATCAGACCGAGATCCGCGAACAGGTCAAATACTCGTGGTACGAGGACGACCCGGGCGGCCGCCATCCTGACAACGGCCTCACCCGCCCCTACGCCACTGGCGCCGAGGGTTTCAAGTACTCCTGGGCCAAGGCGCCCCGCTATCGCGGCCTGCCCGCGGAAACCGGGCCGCTGGCCGAACGGCTGGTGGCACGCGACCCGCTCATCACCGATCTCGTCGGCAGGCTCGGCGCCACGGCGCTGACCCGCCAGTTTGCCCGCCTCACCCGCCCGGCCACCATGCTGCCGGTCATGGAGCAATGGCTCGCCGAAACCGACCCCAACGGCCTCTACTACCGGCACCCGGCCGAACTGGTGGCCGGCGAGGGCTACGGCCTCACCCAAGTGCCGCGCGGCGCCTTGGGCCACTGGCTGCGGATCGAGGAGGGCCGCATCGTCAACTACCAGATCATCACCCCCACCGCCTGGAACGGCTCGCCCCGCGACGACCACGATGTCCGCGGACCGTGGGAAGAGGCCCTGGTGGGCACCTCGGTCAAGGATCCCGCCAACCCGGTGGAACTCGGCCATGTCGTCCGCTCCTTCGACCCCTGCCTGGTCTGCACGGTACACGCGGCAACCGGCGGCAACCGCAACCCCAGAAACACGCGCTTCAAGGTATGAAACGGATCATCTGCATCGGCAACCGCTTGTTCGCCCCCGATGCCACCGGCCCCCTGGTCTACGACATCCTCACCGAGTCAGGTCCGCCGGCCGAGGTGGAGATCGTTGACGGCGGTCTGGCCGGCCTCGACCTGCTGCCGCTTCTTGGCAATGGGGATCGGGTGGTCTTTGTCGATGCGGCTTGGGGACTCGCCGACGAGCCGGGGGTGGTGGTGGTTGACGAGGCTCGGCTCCTGGCCGCCAGCGACCCGGCTCCCTATGGCCACGGTGCGGGGCTGCCCTTTCTGCTGCGGATGCGGCGACAGATTTTTCCGGACGCAGCCTTGCCGGAAGTCCTCCTCGTGGGCATCGAGGGCGAAGCCGATCCCGGCGCCCTCCGGGAGGCGGCGGCCGTTGCCGTTCGGGTTGCCAGCTTTGGGGCGGCGCCGTGGTGGCAAGAACAGGCTTCCATGGCCAAGGAGGGAGGATGATGCACTCCGCCGCCGATGGCACTCCCCGCAAGCCGCGCACCATGGCCGAGCTGGAACGGGAAAACGCCCTGTTCCACGAAGAAATCATGGTGGCCCGCCGCGCCTCTGAGATCACCGCTTCGCTGGTGGTCGAGCAGTTCCAGAAGATGGAGGCGATCCTCCACCAGCTTGAGGACAACCTGGCGGTCCAGAAAGAACTGCGCCGGGACCTGGCGGAAAACCTAGAAGAGGTGGAAGCCCAGAAGCAGGAGCTTGCCAGTGCCCGCAATGCCGCCGAGTCGGCCAACGCGGCCAAGAGCGCCTTCCTGGCCTCCACCAGCCACGAACTGCGCACGCCGCTCACCTCGGTACTGGGCTTTGCCCGCATCATCCAGAAACGTTTCGAGCAGGTGATCGTGCCGGCGATCCCCAACCCGGACCGCAAGATGGAACGGGTAATCCGCCAGGTCGGCGACAACCTGGCCATCATCGTCGAAGAGGGGGAACGGCTGACCAGCCTGATCAACAACGTGCTCGATCTCGCCAAAATCGAATCGGGCAGGATCGAATGGAAAATCGAGCCGGTTTCCCTCGCCGATATCATCGATCGCTCCGCCGCGGCCACCTCTTCCCTGTTCCACGACAAACCGCTAACCCTCGAGCTTGACGTCGACGCCGGGATTCCGCCGGCGATGGGGGACCGCAACCGGCTGGTGCAGGTGCTCATCAACCTCATCGCCAACGCCGTCAAGTTCACCGAGGCGGGCTCCATCACCTGCCGGGCGCGATGCACCGAGGAAGGCACCCTGCTGCAGGTGATCGACACCGGCATCGGCATCGCCGTCGAGGACCAGGATCGTATCTTTGAAAACTTCACCCAGGCCGGCTCTGACACCCTCTCCGACAAGCCCGCCGGAACCGGCCTGGGACTCGCCATCTGCAAACAGATCGTCGAGTACCATGGCGGCCGGATCTGGGTGGAAAGCGCGCCGGGCCGGGGCAGCGTCTTCTCCTTCTCCCTGCCCATCGCCGCCAACTTCCCGTCCTCGACAGAGAGGACGGCCCGCCCGGCAAACGCCTCGGCGATCACCGGCGACGTCCAGGCCACGGCGAAAACCCTGCTCGTGGTCGACGACGAGGCCAACATCCGCGAACTGATCCGCCAGGAACTCGACCCGCAGGGTTACCGCATCCTCTGCGCCGACAGCGGCGAAAAGGCGTTGCACCAGGCCAGGAAATATCTCCCCGATCTGGTACTGCTCGATTTGATGCTGCCCGGCATGAACGGCTACGAAGTGCTGGCGGACCTGAAACGGAACCCCCAGACCAGAACGATCCCGGTCATCATCGTTTCCATCCTCGAAGACAAGGAACGGGGATTCCGCTCGGGGGCCGAGGCGTATTTCACCAAGCCGATCAATTCGACGGCCCTGCTCAAGGAGGTCAAACGACTTCTCGAACGTACGGAGCCGGGGCACGCGAACGACATCACCTGAGCCGGGCACGGCGGCGACTTCTTCATTGGGGGCGCCGGCCGGCTTGCTCCTGATGCGGGGCGGACGATGTTTTCCTCTTTGTATCAAAAAATTCTGTTCCCGATTCTCCTCATCGCGATGGCTTCGCTGATGGCTCTCTATGCCTTTTCCGTCCCCTTTATCCGCCACGCATCGCATCGCCAGGAAGAGGAGTCCGCCCGGGCCATCCTCGACAACTTTTATAATTATGTAAACACGTTAAGCAGCAACATGGCGGACTACCGCGAACACGCCATGCGCCATCACAAAAAAGAAATAAAGGATGTGGTTCTCCTGGCGGAATCCCTGTTGGCAGAACGGTTGCGACAGGTGGAGCAGGGTGCAATCAGCAGGGCCGCCGCCCAACGCCAGGCATGCGAGGAGATCCGCCACCTCCGCTACGGCAACGACGATTATCTCTGGATCGTCGATTACGACGGCAAGCTGCTCGCCCACCCCGATCCGCAGACCAATGGCCGGGATTTTTCCCAGGTGCGGGATGTCCGCGGCACCCTCTTCGTGCCCCAGATGGTGACGGCGGCCCGACGGGAAGAAAAGGACGGCGCATACACCAGCTACTGGTGGACGCGCCTGGGGGCCAGGCATCCTTCCAGGAAACTGGCCTACAGCAAGGATTTCCCCCCCTGGCACTGGGTGATCGGCTCCGGCGTCTACCTCGATGACATCGACAGTGAACTGGCGGCACGGCAACAGAACTTTCTCAGCCGCCTCAAAAAGCAGATTGACGCCACCCGCATCGCCCGCACTGGCTATTTTTATATTTTTGACGGTCATAAACGGATGATCCTTCATCCCAATCACGATCTTGAGCAAACCGATTTTTCCGCGATGATCGATTCCCTTACCGGCAAGCCGCTGGTCGACGAACTGATCGCCGCCTCGCGCCGCCCGGACAACGCCCTCTATTACAAGTGGGACAAACCCGACGACCGGAATCACTTCGTCTACGACAAGATTTCCTGGGTTCGCCACATCGAGGGCCTTGACTGGTACGTCGCCTCCTCGGTGTACCGGGAAGAAATCAACAGCAGCGCCGACCGGTTGAGCCGAAGAATCATCGTGGTTTCCGCCCTGGTCTTTCTTCTCCTGCTGGCGACCATCTCCCTGGTTGTCCGGCAGCTGCTCCGGCCGGTACGGGATCTCGCCGCGACCGCCGGCCGCATCGCCAACGGCGACCTCGGCGCCAGGTCGCGCATCCGCCAGCGGGATGAAATCGGTCTTCTCGCCGCCGCGTTCAACGACATGGTCGAGAGGCTCCAGCAGAACATCGCCACCCTCGACATCCGCGTGCGCCAACGCACCGAAGAACTCGAAAAGGCCAATGCCGAGCTGCGCCTTCTCGACCGGCTCAAATCACAGTTTCTCTCCAACGTTTCCCACGAACTCCGGACGCCGCTGACCTCCATCCGCGGTTTCGGCCAACTTGTCCGCAAAGATTTCAACCGATATTTCCTGCCGTGGGCCGAAACCGACCCCACTCTTGCCAAGAAGGCGCCGCGCATCGACGCCAACCTCGCCATCATTCTCCAGGAGGTGGATCATCTCACCCGGCTGATCAACGATGTCCTGGACCTCACCCATATCGAATCAGGCCGCATGGCGTGGCATGACACCCCCCTCGACGTGGCCGGACTCATCGACGGCGCCGTGGCGGCGGTGGCCGGGCTGCTGGCCGACAAACCTGCCGTCCGCCTCGAGGTGCTGATCGCCGAAAACCTGCCGAAACTGTTCGCCGACCAGGAGCGGCTCCGGCAGGTTTTGGAGAACCTGCTCGCCAACGCGGTAAAGTTCACCGACCACGGCGCGGTGGAACTCACGGCCGGTGTCGCCGAAACCACCGGACAGCTCCGGATAACGGTCCGAGATACCGGGCGGGGCATCGCGGCGCATGAGCTTGGCAGGATCTTCGACCACTTTCACCAGACCAGCGACGACGGTTTGGAGGACAAGCCCCAGGGGACCGGGCTCGGTCTTGCCATCTGCCGCCGCATCGTCGACCACTACGGCGGCGCCATAGATGTGGAATCGGTTCCGGGGCAGGGCAGTGTCTTCACCGTGCTGCTGCCGTTTGCCGGCGGTCGCTGAACGGGGGAAACCTTTTTCGCATCACAACCGGTTGGGGGGATAACATGAAAAAACTACTGATCGTCGACGACGAGGTGCACATTCGCGCGCTGCTGGAACAGACCCTGGAGGAACTTGAAGACGATTTCGGGGTCATAATCCTAAGCGCCAGTGACGGCGAGGAGGGCCTGGCCATGATTCGGGAGGAACGGCCCCATCTGGTGTTTCTCGACGTGATGATGCCGAAGATGAACGGCTACGAGGTCTGCCGCCTGGTCAAGGCAGATTCGGAACTCCAGGCAACGGAGATCATCCTGCTCACCGCCAAGGGGCAGGAGGTCGACCGGCAGATGGGCATGGCGTGCGGGGCGCGGCAATACATGACCAAGCCCTTTGATCCCGATGAAATCCTCGACATGGCGCAAAGTATCCTGGGACTCGCATGACATGAATAGTCGGAACGACAGGCAGCCATCGACGCCCATCTCCCTCAAACGCCTCGTGAAAACCGCGGTGCTCAACCGCCTGCTCGGCAAGGCCCTCTCCCTTGCCGGGGCCGGAACCGGAATCGCGGTCTTCGAGGGGGACACCCTGCTCGCCGATCCGGCGGAACGGTTCACCGCCGGCCGGGTTGCCGACGCCGACATCGCCTTTCCCCTGCGCGTCAACGGCGTTTCCCGGGGAGCGCTCCTCCTCCGCGCCGCCGAAACCGGCGCTGGCGTTCCCCCGGCCCTGCGGCAGCTGGGCGAGTTGCTGGCCACGACCCTCCAGGAACTCATCGACCGAGAAACGGCGCGGCGGGCGGTGACCAGCGAAACCCTGGAACTCTACCGGGAGTCGGCACACCTGCGCAGGACCACCCTGCTCTTCAACCAATCGCTTCGCCTCGACGACGTTTCAAATGCCCTGCTGCAACAGTGTCAAACCGCTGCGGTACATGCCGAAACAGGCATGCTGTTCGGCGCCGACCCGGTGGCCGACCGCGAATGGCGCCCACTCGGCTCCTTTGGCCCGGCAGGGGTTCCGGATCTCGCCGCGATCACCGCAAGCCGCCTCTTCCAGGAGGCGGCTTGCGGTGACCACGGCGAAATCATCAACAATCTCGCCAGCGACCTTCGCTGGCAAAACGAAGTTCCGGGACTGCAATCCCTGATCTGCATCCCTCTCAAATCGCCGGGCCACTGGAGCGGCGCCCTGGTGCTCGCCTCCCGGCACCCCGACACCGCGTTCCGCGCCGCCGACCTGAAGCTCGTGGCCACCCTGGGGGCGGTGGCCGCCACCGCCATGGCCAACGCCCACCACTTCGAGGAAGTCCAGGCAATGCTCGACGCCCTTCTGCAGGCGCTGGCCACCGCCATCGACTCCCGGGATCCCTGCACCGCCGGCCATTCCAGGCGGGTAGCACAGTATTCGATCGCCCTGGCCCAGGAAGTCGACAACGACCGCACCAGCTTCGCCACCCTGCAGTTCACTTCCGAAGAAATGGAGGAGATCTACTTCGCCGCCATGCTCCACGACGTCGGCAAAATCGGCGTCAAGGAAGAGGTGCTGACCAAGTCGACCCGTATGACCGCGGAACGGCTGGAAGCCATCGGCCACCGGCTCGCCCACTGGGCGGCCGTTACCGGCAACGACTACCAAACGATTTTCAAGGGGCTCGCCGAGATCAACCGGGCCAATGTCATCACCGACCATGACGTCGCCCTGGTCGGCCGCCTGGCCGGAGAAACCGTTCTTCTCGGCGAGGTTCCCTTTCCCCTGCTCCACGAGGACGAACGGCAACGGCTGCTGATCCCGCGCGGCAACCTGACCCCGGAGGAATGGGACGAGATCAGGAACCATCCGGCCGAGAGCTACCGCATCCTTCGCCACATCCCCTTTCCCCGCGGCCTGCGACAGGTGCTCGCCATCATCTCCCAGCACCATGAAAAACTCGACGGCAGCGGCTATCCCGCCGGCCTGCACGCCCCGGCGATTCTTCCCCAGAGCCGGATTCTGGCCATCGCCGACATCTACGACGCCCTGACCGCCGCCGACCGACCGTACAAACGCGCCCTGCCCCGCGACAAGGCGCTGTCGATCCTCCGCGCCGAGGCGGCCGCCGGAAAGCTCGATCCCCCCCTGGTCGACCTGTTCTGCCGGCGCATTGATGCCATCGAGCAGGAAGCGGCCTTGCTGGCCGAAAACAGATAATCCCCTCTTGTCAGGGCCGCGCCCGCGTTCCTCTTCTTCATCCTCCGCCCAGCTCGCGGTCGCAACTGCGGGCAACCATCCGGAACGCCATCCGCCGCTGAAAGGCGGATGGTTTGGCGCAACGCCCGGTTCTTCGTGAATCCTTCCCCGACCGCGGGGGCGGGTGCGCAACCTCCCCGCGGGCTCCGTGGCCCGCCCCTCGCGATTCGCCGCCGGCGGAGAAACCGGAACAAAACAAGCGCCGGCCGCTAATTTCCCTTGACGTTCGACCTCCCGCGGAGTAAGCCGCATAGCCGCAACTGTATTGCATACAAGGACGTCATGGAGCCACCAAACCAAACCATTTTGTTGTATAGTTTTCCCGCCTGTCTGACCTGAGGCCGCCCCCTCCCGGGCGTGCCTGCAGTCCTCGGACAAAGGCACGCCGGAGGCAACTATGCGGCAGTTCCGCTTCAGCCCCCCCCTGCCGGAAACCCCGCCCCTGGCGGCGGGTGACGGCCTCATCATCCTGCTGTTGGTCACCCTGCTCTACGCCGGCGAGCGCCTCGCCTGCAATGCCCCGGCGGTGATCACCGGACCGGACATCTCGCTCTCGCCCCTGGCCCTGCCCTGGTACGCGCTCCTCTCGGTGGGCCGGATGGCCGCGGCCTACCTGCTCTCGCTCCTCTTCAGTCTTTTTTACGGCTACGCCGCGGCCCGCAACCGGGGCGCCCGCGCCGTGCTGATGCCGCTGCTCGACGTCCTGCAGAGCATCCCCATCCTCTCCTTTCTGCCCATGGTGCTCCTTGGCCTCACCGCCATCCTGCCGGACAAGTTTGCCGCGGAGCTGGCGGCGGTGATCCTCATCTTCACCTCCCAGGCATGGAACATGACCTTCAGCTTCTACCAGTCGCTCACCACCGTCCCATGGGAGCTGCGGGAGGCGGCGGCGGTGTACCGTTTTTCCCCCTGGATCCGCTTCAAGACCCTGGAATTGCCCTTTGCCGCCATCGGGCTGCTCTGGAACAGCATCATGAGCTGGTCCGGCGGCTGGTTCTTTCTGATGGCGGCTGAAATCTTCCACGTCGGCAGCCGCGACTTCCGCCTGCCCGGCCTGGGCTCCTATCTCCAAACCGCGGCCAACCGGGCCGATAGCGGGGCGGTGCTCATGGGCATCGGCACGTTGGTGTGCCTGATCGTCTTTCTCGACCAGTGCGTCTGGCGGCCGCTTACCGCCTGGACCGACAAGTTCAAGGTCGAGATGCAGGAGAGCGACAAACCGCCCGAGTCCTGGTTTTACGACATCCTCTCCCGCAGCTGGCTGCTCGAGCAGTTCGACACCCGGCTGTGGGGGCCGTTCAACGAATGGCTCGACCAACGGCTGAGCCACCTGGGCGCCGACAGGCTCCAGGCGCCGACGCAGGCCACCGGCCGGGTGGCCTTCTCTCTCCCGGCCAGGCTGGCGCTGGCCGCCATCGGTCTGCTCGCCCTCTATGGCAGTTACCGGGCAACGCGCATCCTGCTCGCCATCCCGGCGGCCTCCTGGCTCCTGCTCGCCAAGGGGCTGGCCGCCACCTTCTGCCGGGTGACCCTGTCGCTGGTCCTGGCACTGCTCTGGACCGTGCCGGTGGGGGTGGCCATCGGCACCAACCGGCGGCTCGCCAACATTCTCCAGCCCGTGGTGCAGGTGGTGGCGGCGATTCCGGCCACCGCCCTCTTCCCGGTGCTGCTCCTGGGACTGCTGGGTATCCGCGGCGGCCTCAACATTGCCGCCATCGCCCTGATGCTCATGGGCACCCAGTGGTACCTCCTCTTCAACGTCATTGCCGGGGCCTCGTCCATTCCGCGGGATCTCCACAACACCACCAAGCTGCTGCGCCTCTCCTCCGCGGACCGCTGGCGCACCCTGATCCTGCCGGCCCTGTTCCCCTTCATCATCACCGGCGCGATCACCGCCAGCGGCGGCGCCTGGAACGCGAGCATCGTAGCCGAATACGTCGAGTTCGGCGGCGCCACCCACGCCACCACCGGCATCGGCGCCCTCATCGCCCAGGCCACCGGCAGCGGCAACTACCCCCTGCTGCTGGCCGCCACCCTGATCCTGGTGGTGACGGTGGTCGGCATCAACCGCTTCTTCTGGCACCGGCTCTATCTGATCGCCGAAGAACGCTACCGCATGGAATAACCCTTAAGGAGAACCCCTATGCCTCCTGCCACCCCTGCTTCCAGCGAACGGCTGCTTGAGGTTCAAAACGTCAACAAGGCTTACGGTCGCGGCGGCAAACAGATGATGGCGGTGCAGGACGTGAGCCTCACCATCCACGCGGGCGAGTTCGTCTGCCTGCTGGGGCCGTCGGGCTGCGGCAAATCCACCCTGCTCCGCATCATTGCCGGCATCGACAGCGCCACCTCGGGCTCGGTGCTCTACCGCGGCAGGCCGCTCGTCGGGGTGAACCCGCATGCCACCATCGTCTTTCAGACCTTTGCCCTCTATCCCTGGCTCACCGTGCTCGAAAACGTGGAGATCGCCCTGAAAGCGCGGGGGGTGCCGGCGGCAGCGCGCCACGAAAGGGCGCTCAAGCTCATCGACACCATCGGCCTCGACGGCTTCGAATCTGCCTATCCCCGGGAGATATCGGGGGGCATGCGGCAGAAAGTGGGCTTTGCCAGAGCCATGGCCGTCGAGCCCGAGCTGCTCTGCCTCGACGAGCCCTTTTCCGCCCTCGACGTCCTCTCCGCCGAGGGGCTCCGCGGCGAACTGATGGAACTCTGGCACAACCGGGCCATTCCCACCCGGGCCATTCTGATGGTCACCCATAACATCGAGGAGGCAGTGCTGATGGCGGATCGCATCGTCGTCATGGGCAAGGATCCGGGCCATATCGTGGCGGAACTCCCCATCACCCTGCGCCATCCGCGGCAACGCAAGGAGGCCGCCTTCCAGATCCGGGTGGACAAGGTGTACGCGGCGGTGACCGGCAAACGACTCATCGCCCCCCAGGCAAACGGCCTCCACGGCAAGAACAAGCTGCCCCGTGCCCACTTGAACGCCCTGGCCGGTCTGGTGGAGAAACTGCTCGCCGACGACGGCCACACCGATCTCGCCCGGCTGAGCAGCGAGCTGGTTCTGGAACTCGACGATCTCCTCCCCATCGTCGAGGCCGGCGAACTGGTCGGCTTTGTCAAGGTCCGCGAGGGCGACCTGCTCCTCACCCCGCTGGGGCGGACCTATGCCGAGGCCAACATTCTCGCCCGCAAGGAGCTTATCGCCGGCCGCATCCTCCGCCTGCCGATCATCAACTGGATCTACGAAACCCTGCAGCGCGACGACAAGCAGCGGGTGGTCTGGGACTACTTCCTGGACAAATTCGAGGAGGATTTCGGCGACCGGGCCGAAAAACAGCTCGACGTCGCCATCAGCTGGGGACGGCACGCCGAACTCTTTGCTTACGACGACAACGCTGGCGAACTGTATCTGGAGAACTGAAGAGCACGCATCCGCCATGCCGGTTCGATCGCACGACGGCCCCTCGCCAACGCGCGAACGCCCGTGGCCACGCCTGCCCCGCGCCACCACCCACTGGGGAAGACAAGGAACGACCCAGGCACATCATCACCTAAAAGGTGATACCATTAGTAGTCACCACCACCTTTATTACATTTTCATTACAATACGAACCGTATTCATTTTTCCCTTGGCCAAACTTCTTCTTTTTAGTAATATCTCCCTCTGTTGTATATGTTGTAATTTCCGACATGAAATAAACATGCACAAGATGAAGCAAAATGTTGCTTCTTTGATCAAATTTTGACCCATCGCGTTTGGCAACATGGCGGTAAGGATCAAAATTTGGTTTTTTTTTGTCTTTGCTGTCACTGCACAACCCGTGCCGCAACCCGGCTGCGTCCTTGTAGGCAAAAAATTTTTACAAAAAAAATCTCAACATTACAAATTTATAAGGAACTTTTCTGTTCATATGAGGGTCAACCCTCAAACCCCATCGAGGATCACTCTTTTCCGGCTTGGAAAGACTTCCTCGGCCAATGTCCAACTTCTTTCTTAGGAGGAGATAATGTTCAAGAAGACAATCATCGTCGGATTTTCAGTTCTGGCCTTTGCCGGTGCCGCGTTCGCCGGGGGCAATGGTCAGGCAACCATGAAACTCAAGGGCGGCTCCATGGGCGATGTTCCCTTCCCCCACAAGGCGCATCAGGACAGCCTGAAGAACTGTGACCTCTGCCACAAGATGTTCCCCAAAGAGGCAGGCGCCATTGAGAAGGCAATCGCCGACGGCAAGCTGAAGAAGAAGGAAGTCATGAAGGCTTGCGAGACCTGCCACAAGGAGACCAAGGCCAAGGGCGCTGCCGCCGGCCCCACCTCCTGCCGCGACTGCCACAAGAAGTAAGTTCGGCACCAGTTTTAAGGATTCAGCCAACGGGCGGGGTAGCGGCAATCCCCCTTGCCGATGCCCCGCCCGTGCGGCCGTTCTTCCCGCCCCGGCCCTTCTTTCTCCGCCTGCCACTGGTGGATCAGCTGCCAGGCTTCCGCCCCGACAACAGCCAAATAAAACGACTATCTGGAGTGTCGGCGGGTGCTCCTGCTCCGGCGGGCTCAGGATGAGTTCGATCATCGAACCGGACTTGGTCAAGATCGACCGCCACTTCATTTCGCGCATCGATCAGTCCATCGCCACCGCTCCTCCGGCCGCGCCCCAGATGACGCGGCCCCGCCAGACGTAAAATTCGTTGTCCCCCTTTCCCGGACCGTGTTAGGATGCACCGGCAACCGTTTCCTGGATCCGTGACAATGACGAATGCGCGGGGATTCAGGTTCCTTTCCCTTTCATGACCCCTGACCCCGGACCCGACATCATGCCCGACGCCACCGACGCCCAGGACATCGCTTCGTACGCCGCCCTGGTCAATGAACTGGAAACCCTACTGCGCAAGAGGATTCGCCCCCTCTTCGACCGTTACCAGCACGACTTCGAGAGCCTCCTCACCCCGCTCAAGGGCAAACCCATCGTCCTATTGATCGGCAACTATTCGTCAGGCAAATCGACCTTCATCAACGAACTGCTGGGGCATCAGGTGCAGCGCACCGGCCAGTCGCCCACCGACGATTCCTTCACCATCCTCACCGGCTCGCCGTCCGGGACCGACGAAGCCGTGGTCCCCGGCACCGCGGTGATCCGCAACGAGTCCCTGCCCTTTGCCTGTCTCGAAAAGTTCGGCGAACGGCTCCTGGCCCACCTGGCCTTGCGGCCGGTGGCCGCACCGCTGCTCGACAAGATGATTCTCATTGACACGCCGGGCATGCTCGATTCGGTCACCGAGATGGATCGGGGCTACAACTACCTCGGGGTGGTGGGCGAACTTGCCAAACTCGCCGACATCATCATCCTGATGTTCGATCCCTTCAAGGCCGGCACCATCAAGGAAACCTACCAGGCCATCCGGGGCACGCTCCCCGGCGCCACCAGCGAGGACCGCATCCTCTATGTAATGAACCGCATCGACGAGTGCGACAGCCCCGCTGATCTGGTGCGGGCCTACGGCACCCTCTGCTGGAACCTTTCGCAGATGACCGGCCGCAAGGACATCCCCCGGATCTTCCTCACCTATTCGCCCGCCGAAGCCGGCGCCACCACCACCGCCGCCATCTGGGACAACGAACGCCAGGATCTGGAGGCGGCCATCCGCCAGGCGCCGGCCAAGCGGCTGAACCACATCCTCCAGGACGTGGATCGCGAGGTGCGGGGGCTGCGGCTCGAGGTGGAGGCCCTGGCCCGTTTCAAGGCGGGATTCGGCCTGCGGCTCAAACGGGTGCTTCGCAACAGCCTGGTGACCACCCTGCTGGTGGTGCTGTTCGGCGATTCGCTCTTGAAGGCGGCCACCGGCTACCCCGAAACGCCGCTCTTTGCAGCCCTCCTCCACGGCCAGCCCGACTACGACGCCCTGTGGCTCCCCACCGCGGCGGCCATCGCCATCCTGGCCGCCACCTTCCTCTACGTCCGCCACGTCCTCTTTCCCGGCTACGCCAAGGCCATGGCCGACAACCCCGATCGGCTGGTGGTGCTCGACAGCGATTACAAAAACGACATCTGGAGCCGGGTGCGGAGCCGGGTGGTGGAGAAGATCAACGGCCAGCCCCGCCGACAGTTGATGCTCGCCCATCGGCTCCACCTCCGGCGGCTCGAGGAGTTTCTCGACCGCGAGCTGCGCCGCTACTACCAGCAGGAACAGCGTTGACCGGAGAGCAAGTGGAAGGAGACGCCGTGCCGGCCGCACGCCCCCTGATCATGGTGAGCGGCTGCCTCATGGGGCTTGGTTGCCGCTACGACGGCCAAATCATCGCCGCGCCTGACTGCGGCGCGGAACTCGCCCGCCTTGCCGCCATCTGGCTGCCCTTCTGCCCCGAGCAGTTGGGAGGGCTCGCCACGCCTCGGCCGGCGGCGGATCTGGTGGGCGGCGACGGGGCGGCGGTACTCGCCGGCCGGGCCCGGGTGGTCACCCGCGAGGGTACGGACGTCACCGCCGCCTTCCGCCACGGCGCCGAGCAGGTGCTCGCCATGGCCCGGGCGCAAGCGGTGACCGCAGTGTTCCTCAAGGCACGCAGCCCCTCCTGCGGCCTCACCCCGGCCATGGGGGTCACCGCTGCCCTGCTTGCCCGCCACGGCTTCCGGCTCCGGGAATTCTGAAGCCCAAGCGCCGACCGCACACCCCCTTCCCCGGAGGCAACGTGCCGCTCCCCCTCCTCAAGCACTGGACCCAACAGATCCTGACGCCGGACGCCGTGGCCCGGGAAAAGTACGAGGCGTTCCGGGAACTCCTGGAGCGGGACCGCCGTGGCCACGAACTGATCGCCGAACTCGAGGAACTCTACTATGGCGGCCGGTGGCGTGACCGGGCGGGAATTGCCGTCCTCTACGACGAGCTGGCCACCACCGTCGCCGCCATGATCGACCGCCTCCACCGCATGGCCCCGGCCGACGCCGCCCCCCTCCGTGACTACTTCGCCAAGATCGACACCTACGGCCGCTACCTCATCACCCCGCCGCCGCCCCGGCTCACTCCGCCCTATGTGCTGGATCTCGCCGCCACCGTCGCCGACCACCGGGCCCTGGTGGGCGGCAAGGGGCTCACCCTGGCACTGCTCAAAAACAGCCTCGACCTGCCGGTACCGGACGGCTTCACCATCACCACCAGCGCCTTCAACGCCTTTCTCGACGCCAACCGCCTGAGGCCGGTGATCAACCGCCGGCTGACGCGGCTTGCCATCGACTCGCCAGCCGCGCTGGAGCGGGAGGCGACGGAGCTGGTCGACCTGCTCCTCGCCGCTCCCCTGCCCCCCGCCGTGGCCGCGGCCATCGACCGGGCGCTGGCGTCCATGGTCCATCGCCTGCCCGCCGGCCAGCGATTCATCCTCCGCAGCAGCGCCGAGGCCGAGGACTCGCGCCTCTCCTTTGCCGGCCAGTACCACTCCGAGGCCAACGTCGCGCCGGCCGACTTCGCCACCGCCTACAAGCGGGTGGTGGCCAGCAAATACCAGCCCCATGCTCTCTACTACCGTATCCGCAACGGCCTGAGCGACGAGGAAACCCCCATGGCGGTGGTGGTGCTGCCCATGCTCGCGGCCAAGGTCAGCGGCGTCATGTTCACCACCGATCCGACCGACTGCGAAACCCTCGCCATCCATGCCGTCGCAGGATCCGGCGCCCCGCTGGTAAGCGGCGAGGCCGTTGCCCGGGTCACCCTGGTCGCAAAGGGACAGCCGGACCGACTCGCCCGCCGAACCGGCGCCCCGGCGCCGCTTCTTACCGACGCCGAGGCCCTCACCCTGGCCCACTGGGGCACGCTCCTCGAAGGGTTTTACCGGGAAGCCCAGGAAGTGGAATGGTGCCGGGATGAATCCTGCGCCCTCCGTATCCTCCAGTCCCGGCCACTGTCCGGACCGCCCCCGGCGCCGCCCCCGGTTCCCGCGCCGGTGCCCCCCGAACTGCCGCTGCTGCTGGCGGGCGGTGAACGGGCCGCCGGCGGCGTGGGTTCCGGCTCGGCCTTCGTGCTCAGCGGCCCGGCGCGGCTCAACGATCTGCCGCCGGGGTCGGTGCTGGTCACCGCCACCACGCCGCCGGATCTGGTGCGGGTCATGGACCGGCTGCGGGCGGTGGTGGCCGACCGGGGCAGTGTTGCCGGCCATTTCGCCACCGTGGCCCGGGAGTTCGGGGTGCCGACCCTGGTCAACACCGGCGAGGCCACCCGCCGCCTCGCCAACGGACAGGAGATCACCGTGGACGCCGACGCCGCCGCGGTCTACGGCGGCCTGACGCCAGCGCGGGCGGCCTCGCCGGGGCTGCCCGACACCCCCTACCGCTCGCGGCTCCGCTTCCTGCTCGACTTTGTCGCCCCCCTGCGGCTGGTGGACCCCAGCGCGGCCGACTTCTCCCCGGCGGGATGCCGCTCGCACCACGACATCATCCGTTTCATCCACGAGAAGGGAATGGCGGCGATGTTCGCCATCGGCAGCCGCTGGTCCGCCAAGACCAAGGGGGGGCGGCGGCTGCGCACCACCCTGCCCATGGCCATCTACCTCCTCGACGTGGGGGGCGGCCTCGCCCCGGAGGCGGCGGCACGCCCCGAGGTCGATCCGGAGGAACTCCGCTGCACGCCGCTGCGCGCCGTGCTCGCCGGCCTCACCCACCCCGACATCGACTGGTCGGGCCACCGCCACTTCGACTGGCGGAGTTTTGACAGCGTGGTCATGGCCGGCGGGGTCGCAAGCCGCGACGCCGCCGCCTTCGCAAGCTACGCGGTGGTGGGTGAAAACTACCTCAACTTAAGCCTTCGCTTCGGCTACCACTTCACCGTCTTCGACGTCCTCTGCTCGGAGCGCCACCAGGAAAACTACGCCCTGCTCCGCTTCGCCGGCGGCGGCGGCGACTTCGCCGGCCGCGCCCGGCGACTCGCCTTCCTCGCCCGGGTGCTCGACGAACTGGGCTTTACGGTCACCACCAAGGGCGATCTCCTCGACGCCCGCCTCGCCCACGCTGACCGCGCCGCCCTCACCGCTACCAGCCAGGCCGTTGGCCGACTGCTGGGGGTCACCCGACTCATGGACATGCGCATCAAGGACGACGCCCAGGTCGCGGAGTGGGCCACGGCGTTCCTGCGGGGCACGTGCCGGTTCGGCGGCGATGCCCGGGCCGGGGAGGGCTAGCCATGTACCAGCTCACCTGGATCACCGACCACCTGGCGGTGGGCAGCGCGCCCATGTCCTACGCGGAGTTGGACGCCATCCGAGACCAGGGCGTCGACGCCATCATCAACCTCTGCGGCGAGTACTGCGACCTGCACGAGATCGAGGAGCAAAACGGCTTCGAGGTCTACTTCCTGCCCATCCCCGACGAGTCGGCCCCGGACATGGAGGAGATGGAAAAGGGGCTCGCCTGGCTCGACGAGGCCATCTACCTGGGCAAGAAGGTGCTGGTCCACTGCCGGCACGGCATCGGCCGCACCGGCACCTTTGTCACCGCCTACCTGCTGCGGCGGGGGCTGGGGCTCAAGGTGGCGACCAGGAAGCTCCGCCACACCCGGGCCAATCCCACCAACTACGCGCAGTGGCGGCTGCTCAGGAAGTACGGCAAGAGGGAGGGGGTGCTGTCGATGCGGGAGCCGTCGCTGGAGAGCCGGCAGGTGGTGGAGCTGGGGGAGTTCTTCGCCGAATACGAGGCACTGGTCGCCGAGGTGGAGGAGAAGATCGCCCGCCGGGAGCAGACGGCCTCCACCCCGCTCCCCCGCTGCGGCCGCGACCACCACCGCTGCTGCGGCTACTTCGAGGTGAAGCTCATCGAGGCCATCTATGTCGCCAACCGGATCAACCGGGCCCTGAAGAGCGCCGAACGCACCGCCTGCATCGAGCGGGCGGTGGCGGTGGGCCGCAGCCTCCGGACCGCGGCCCGCGACGCCAGCGACCAGGCCACCCTGCCGGAACTCTACGCCGCGGCCGGCCTCCGCTGCCCGCTGTCCCTTGCCGACGGCTGTATCCTCTTTCCCTTCCGCCCCATCCGCTGCCGGGTCCACGACGTGCCCGCCGACCTCCTGGACAAACGGCTCATCGATGACGTCCTCTCAAACCTCTCCCGCAGGGTCTTCTTCGCCCTCTCCGGCGCCTTTCCCGACCCGGAGGAGGATCTCCTCTTCACAGGCCACGACATCGCCTCGGGCCGCTTCGTACAGGTCTACTTCCACTACCTGGCCTCGCTGTAAAAGGGGCCGTCACTCCGGGGGCGCCGCCCCGCCGCGAAGCCCCCGGGCCACCGTCTGCTCAAGCTCCGTCTTGTCGATGGGCTTGATGCAGTAGGCAAGGGCGCCGCGCGCCATGACCTGGCGCACCGACTCGGCGGTGGGATAGCCGGTAAGGATGATCACCGCCAGCTCCGGCCAGCGACGGCGCAGCTCGGTGAGCACCTCCACCCCGTCCATCTTGCGCAGCTTCATGTCGACGATGGCGAGATCAGGACGATTCATGCCGGCAAAGCGCAACGCCTCGTCCTCGTCGGTGAAGACGTGCACCTCATAACCCCGGCGGGCGAGGATCCGTTCGATCATGACTGCCGAGTCCAGAACGTCGTCCAGGACGAGGATACTGGCCATGGACCTTTCCTCCTAACAATTACCGCCACCCGCCGGCTCCACCGGCAGGATGATGTGGAAGGCGGTGCGCATGCCCGCCTCCTTGAGCATGGCCTGGCGAGGCGGCGACTGCACCTCGATGCGGCCGCCGAAGCCCTGGATGATTCCGAAGGAGACCGACAGCCCCAGGCCGGTGCCCTTGCCCACCCCCTTGGTGGTAAAGAAGGGGTCGAAGATGCGGCCGATTACCTCGGGGGGGATGCCGCCGCCGGTGTCGCCGATGATGATCTCCAGCTCCTGGCTGTGGGTGTTAAAACGGGTCCAGATGCCGACGATCCCCTCCTTGGTGATGGCGTGATGGGCGTTGGTAATCATGTTGACCAGCACCTGGCGCAGCCGCTCCCGGTCCGCCACCACCGGGGGCAGATCGTCGGCCAGAACCCGTTGCACGTAAATGTGGTCCATGTTGAGGCTGTGCTCGACAACGCTCAACACCTCCTCCAGGCAGTGGTTGACCTTGATACGGCTCAGCTCACCCTCGCTGGTTCGGCGGGAGAAACGGAGGAGATCGGCGACGATGCGCTTGCAGACCTTGGTCTGCTTCTCCACGATCCGCAGGGGCTCCAGCACCACCTCATTGCCCCCGAAGTCCTCCTCCAGCAGTTGGGTGTAGCCGAGGATAATCCCCAGGGGAGTGTTGATCTCGTGGGCGACACCGGCGGCCAGCTGCCCCACCGAGGCCATGTTCTCCGACTGGATGAGCTGATCGGTCACCTGCTTGAAGTGGGTGAGGTCCTTGGCGATGGCCTCGCAGCCCTGCATGACCTGATTTTCGTCCCGGATGGCCGAGGCGGCGATCATCAGGTAGAGGCGGGCACCATCCCGGCGCGCGAACTCCACCTCGAAGTCTTTGATGTGGCCGACGGAGTTGAGGGTGCAGAAGTAGCGGGACCACTTGGCCTCGTCGCTGAAAAAGGCCGACAGGTGCTGGCCGACGATCTCCTCGGACCTCTCGTAGCCCAGCAGTTCCACCCCGCTGGCATTGATGTCGGCGATGCGGCCCTCGGCGTCGCAAAAGAAGATCATGTCCTTGGACCCCTCGTAGAGACGGCGGAACTTCTGCTCGGAACGGCGCAGTTCCATGGTCCGCTCCTCCACCCGCTCCTCCAGGGTCTGATTGAGGCACTGTAGGCTCTCGTGGGCCTCGGCCAGGGCCAGGGCGTGGCGTCGCACCCGTTCGTTGACCAGATAGACATTGTAGAAGTAGAAGGTGAGAACCGCCACCGTCATGAAGGCGAGGCTGTTGAGGCCGCCGCTGAACGGGGCGAGCAGCCGCCAGCCGAAGTGACAGCCGGCGAGTTCCATGAGAAAACGAAGGATGTGGCCGGCGCTCCTGGAGACGGCCAGGGTCACCAGGGCCAGGCAGAGCCAGAAGAGATAGGTCCAGAGGACGTTCTGCCGCTCGAGGCGGGTCAGCCGCCAGGCATAGCGCATGGCCTGCAGCGAAAGGACGATCATCAGGGTGGCGCCGACGAAGTCCCCCACGTAGACCGGCAGGAATGGCAGGCCGCCGCTCATGCCCCCTCCCCGAGCCGCTTGAGCCGCCCCTCGGTTTCGGCGCAGAAGGCCCGCAGGCTCCGAACCAGGAAGTACATGGCCGGCACGCAGAAGAGATGGTCGAAGCGGCCCAGGTAGAAGATCCAGCGCTCGGCGTCCAGGGGCGGAGCCAGGCGGTGGTGCCAAAGCTTGCTGCCGCCGATGATGGCGTTTTCCTCCAGCCGCAGGGAGAGCCAGTGGACCACGAAGGTGTCCACGTTCCAGAGCAGGAAGAAAAAAAGGGCCAGCTTGAAGTAACGCCAGGCGGAACCGGTGCCCAGGGGGCGGCGATGGAGGACGTGAAGGAGAAAGGCCAGGGCGGAGGCAAAGAAGATATGGGCCAACATGTGGGCGTAGAGTCCCTCGGGGGATCCGTGCACCTGGACGGCAAGGGCCGGGGCCGGAAACCCCAGCACGGCGAGCAGCAGCAACGGCCGGACCAGCCGCAGGGAAGCGGCGCTCTTGGCGGGGAAAGGGTTTACCTTGCGAGGCGACATAGGCATGTGATATCATTTCCCGACCAAAAAAACAAGCCTCTCCAATATGTTACAGCTTGTCGCGGACCGTCGCCGCCTGCCTTGTCGGTGGTTGCGCGGCCCCCGCACGGCGAATCCACCCACGGGTCAGAGCCCATGCCCCCTGCCGACACCGCCATCCCTCCAGCTCCCCCGGAGGTCCACCCCTCCCAGCCACCGGGGCCGGGCCGGGTGCTGGTGGTAGACGACGACGTCGACATGCTCCTCCTCCTGCGCCGGGTCATCGAGAAGAAATGCGGCGGCCCGGTACGGACCGCCGCCTCGGGGGAGGCTGCCCGGGAACTCCTCGAAACCTGGCATCCCGATGTCATCGTCACCGACATCAGGATGCCGGGCATGGACGG
>DHYV01000028.1:24418-112539 GCA_002414225.1 Desulfobulbaceae bacterium UBA5121
GGCGAGTCGGGCACCGGCAAGGAACTGGCGGCCCGCGCCCTGCACGGCCTGAGCGAGCGGGCCGGCCGCGACATGGTGGTGGTCAACTGCCCCGCCCTCCCCGAGCAGATCCTGGAAAGCGAACTGTTCGGCTACAACCGGGGCGCTTTCACCGGCGCCCACCGGGACAAGCGGGGCCTCTTCGTCGAGGCCCACGGCTCAACCATTCTCCTCGACGAGATCGGCGACCTGCCCCTCGCCCTGCAGACCAAGCTGCTGCGCGTCCTCCAGGAAAAGGAAATCCGCCCCCTGGGGGCCACGGCCAGCCGCCGGGTGGACGTGCGCGTGCTCGCCGCCACCAACCAGGATCTGGAGGAAAAGATCCGCCAGGGTCTGTTCCGCGACGACCTCTTCTACCGCCTCAACGTGGTGACGGTGACCATGCCCCCCTTGCGCGAGATCCCCGAGGACATCCCCGCCCTCGCCCAGCACTTCCTCAAACGCTTCGCCGGGGAGCATCATCGGGAGGGGCTCGCCCTTTCCCCTGACGCCGAGGCGGTTCTCCTCCGGGACGGCTGGCCTGGCAACGTGCGGGAACTGCAGAACGTCATCAGGCGGGCCGTGCTCCTCGCCAGCGGCCCCTCCATCACCCCGGCGGACCTGGGCCGGCCCGCTCCGGGCGGCAACGCCTGCCCGGATCTCGCCGATCTCCGCCAACTCCCCTTCAACGAGGCCAAACGCCGACTCATCGAACGCTTTTCGGCGGACTACCTCATCCATGCCCTGGAGCAGCACCAGGGCAACGTCTCCGCCGCGGCCAGGGCCTGCGGCCTGGGCCGCCAGACCCTGCAGCGGCTGTTGCGGCAGTACCGTATCGGAGCGCACCGCTTCCGTTCCTCCGCCGACTGACCCGCCAGCAGTGCATCAAAATTGCTGCACTGCCCCATCACTGCTGCATCGGCCGGCGGTCGCGACACCGCCGCTTGCCCCCCGGGGGAACGCCCCGGCAGCAGGCTACCATCACCATAAGCCAACGAAACAACGTACAAAAAAACAACAAACCCTCTCGTTACCCGGGTTACCCAGCGCCCCTGGCACCCCCCTTGCTAGAGACAACAGACGGGTCCGGCCCGCGCCGGGCCGTCACCCGGGCTGGCCGTACGAACCGCGTGGGGAGCAACGGACGACGCCAGCCGCGAACCTTAAGGGAATCTCACACGAGGGAGGGAAAATGAAGATGAAACGCGCAAACCTGCTGCTCGCCGCCGTGGTCGCGCTGGGCCTTCTGCTCATCGGCCAGACCACGGCCTGGGCCGTGGAAGCAAGCCTCGCCGACAAAACCGTCACCGCCGGCAAACCGCTCAGTCTCTCTGGCACCATCGCCCCGGGAGAGGATCTTTACGTGGTGGTGGCCTCCGAAAAGCTGTTCAGACCGGGCGACGCCCTGGGGGAGAAGGAGAAGGGCAAACTCGTCAAAAAATTCAAGGAAACGGCGATCCCGCCCGTCTACTACGTGGTCACCAACGCCCCGGACTCCCTGGCCACCCCAGAGGTGTCGGCCAAGGGGCAGAACTCCGGCCCCTTCGCCTTCCCGCCCTTCAAGTACGACGTCCGGGTCAACAAGATCCGCCCCTGGACGGAGATCGCCTCCGCCGTCCGGGCACAGCTGGGCCCGATCACCAACGAGGCCCAGTGGCAGTTCCTCATCTTTACCCACGAGGACAAATTCGGCATCAACACGGTGTGCAAGGAGGACGCCATCGGCGGCGGCAACGCCCGCATGGTGCTCACCGACTACGGCCAGCAGGCCCAGGAGTGGAACCGGGGGGTATCGGTGAATCTCGACAAGGCCACCGGCAAGTTCGCCGTCACCATGACCCCTTACAGGAACCTCGCCCCTGACACGCCGCTCGCGGTTTACGTCAACGGCAGTAAGGTCGACACCGTCACCATCAAGTCGTCGGGCTTCTTCTTCGCCACCGCCAACACCTACATGAACCCGCTGGTGGTGGTGCTGGGCGCCTTCATCATCGGGGTGCTCTTCGTGATCATGGGCGCGGCCGGGGGGCTCTTCACCGCCGCCTTCCAGATCACCGTCCTCGGCACCAAGGGGCCGCTGGGCATCAACGCCGCCAACACCATCAAGCCCACCAACCTCTTTCTCACTCTCTGCTCGCCGGTCACCGGCCTGATGAACTACTTTAAGGAAAAACGCTTTGCCTGGCCGGTGGCCATCTTCTTTGCCGCCGGCATCCTCATCGGCGCCTTCTGGCTCGGCCCCACCTACTCGGCCAAGTACCTGCCCCTCAAGGCCTACAAGTTCTATCTGGGCATCGTCTGTCTGATCATCGGCCTCAAGCTCTTCCGGGAGAGCATGCCCGCCGCCATCGAGAAGAAGAAGGCGATGAAGGCGATCATCCAGAAGTTCAACGCCGCGGTCAAGGAGGCCAAGGAATCGGGCAAGACCGTGGAACTGGGCAAGGTGGAGTTCGACCAGTTCAACCCCGTCCGCTTCGACATGCGCTTCTGGGGCGAGACCTTCGTCGCCCGGCCGCTCACCATGCTGGTCGGCGGCATCATCATGGGCATGATCGCCTCCTCCTTCGGGGTGGGCGGCGGCTTCATGTTCATGCCCTTCATGACCACCATCCTCGGCTACCCCATGTACCTGGCCGTGCCCATCGCGCTTGCCGGCACCTTCGCCACCTCCTGCGGCGGCATCTCCAAGTACTTCCTGATGGGCTACTCGCCGGACTGGATGATGGCGGCCGGCATCGCGGTGGGTGCCATCGGCGGCGGCATGGTGGGGCCGAAGATCCAGAAGATGCTGCCGGAGATCTTCCTCAAACGGATGCTGGCCCTGGCGTTGATCATCGTCTTTTTAAAGTACACCAACGCCATTCCGTTCCTGCGCTAAGGGGAGAAGAGGGGGATGAACGGTATGCTGACCTTGCTCAACACCTTTTTCGACCGGCTGTTCACCGCCGGCGTCATCCCCCTCTTCCATCTGCTGGGCCAGGGGCTTGCTTTCGTGCTCCTAAGGCCCCTGGCGCTCCTGCGGGTGCCGCTGCCGGGCCGGCTGCTGCTGATGGGCATTTTCTTCGGCCTGCTCTCCCGGCAACTGTACCGCTGGCTGCGGGTGGAGGAAGACGAACACCGCTTCCAGTCGGCCTTTGCCGCCAAACGGGAGCAGCGGCAGGACCTCAACGCCATTACGGACTGGAAGCTGCGAGAGGCGCTCTTCCGGGCCGCAGACGACGAGCTGGACGAGGCGTACAACACCTATCTGGCGAAACGGTTCGCCCAGCACGGCGTCGTCCACCTGCTGCCGCTCTTCTTCGCCCTGGCCTGGCTGGACCGCTTCCTGCCAGCACCGGCCCTGGCGGGGCTGCCCACCGCCGTGCCCTTCCTGGCCGGCTATCTGGCCACCGTACTGGGGCGACATCTCGACGGCTCTCGCCTCCGGCGGGCGCTGGCCCGTCGGAGAAACTGATGGCCCGCATCCTGGTCCTCGACGACGTCCATGACGCGGCGGTGCTGATCGGCAGAATCCTCGCCAAGAAGGGCCACGAGGTGATCACCTTCACCGACGAGGAGACAGCCCTCGCCCACGCCCGCGACCACGCCGTGGACCTGGCCGTGCTCGACATCAAGCTCAAGAAAATGAACGGCATCGACGTTCTGGAGGAACTCAAGAGGATACAGCCGACGGTGCAGGTCATCATCCTCACCGGCTTTCCCTCCATGGAGACGGCCCGCCGGGCACTGGAACTGGGAGCCGAGGACTATTGCGTCAAACCCATCGACAAGGAAGAACTGGAGGCGAAGGTGCGGCTGGCGCTGGCAGCAGGATCTTCAGAGCCGCGGCGCCCCGCCCCGGCGCTGAAGGCAGACGACAAGCGTTGAACACCATCACCGGCGAACCGGCAGTTCGCCGCGAGGAGGAAGGCATGGCAAAATCGACATGGAGCATGTGCGGGATGTGCACCGTCCGTTGTCCCATTCGGGTGGAGACGGAGGGCAACGAGGTCACCTGGATCGAGGGGAACTCTCATCTGCTGGGTGGCGCCCTCTGCGCCAAGGGGGCGGCCGGCACGGCCCTGCTCAAGGACGAGGAGCGTCCGCTCCGGCCGCTGATCCGCAAGGGGGGACGGGGGGCGGGCCGCTGGGAGGAGGTGAGCTGGTACGCCGCCCTGGACTACGTGGCCGACAAGCTCAAGAAGATCATCGCGAGCCACGGCCCGGAGAGCATCATGCTGAGCTGTCGGGGCGGCCCGTTCGTGGATCTGGTGAAGGCATTCATCCACGGCCTGGGCTCACCCAACTTCACCAACCACGACAGCACCTGCGGCCGCAACGTCCACCACGCCAGCCTCTCGCTCTACGGACTGGGCAGGAAGGACTTCATCTACGACATCAAGAACTGCAAACATCTGGTACTCTTCGGCCGCAACATCCTCGCCTCGCTGCGGATCGCCGAGGCCAATCAGGTACTCGACATGCTCGATGCCGGCGGCAAACTCACCTACGTGGACGTCCGCCAGACCATGACCGGAATCAAGGCCAACCGCTTCTTCCAGGTGCGGCCGGGCACCGACTACGCCCTGGCCCTGGGCATGATCCACGAGATCATCAAGGAGAAGGGCTACGACCGGGAATTCGTCGATCGCCACGTGGCCGACTTCGACCGGCTCGAGGAATTCGTCGTCCCCTACTCGGCCGAGTGGGCGGCAAAGGAATGTGGCTTGCGGTCGGAGCGGATCAAGGAGTTCGTCGCCGAGGTCTGCGCGGCCCGGCCCAAGGTGGTCTTCCACCCGGGCTGGATGCTGTCGCGCTACCGGGACTCCTTCTACGCCAGCCGGGCACTGCACATCCTCAACGTCCTGATGGGCAACATCGAGGTGGAGGGCGGCCAGATCCTGCCCAAGGGACCAGGCGACTGCGGGATCAAGGGGCTGCGGAGCTTCGACGCCCAGATCCCCAAGCCCACCGCCAAACGCGCCGACGGGGTGGGCTGGAAGTACACCCACTTCGACAAGGGCCCCGGCCTCTTCCATCTCTTCTACGAAACCATGGTCACCGAGGATCCCTACCCGGTCAAGGGGCTGATCTGCGTCCGCCACGACCCCTTCACCTGTTTCCCGGACCCGGCCGCCCAGAAGGAGGCGCTGGACAAGTGCGACCTGCTGGTCTCCGTCGACACCCACTACAGCGAATTCGGCTGGTACGCGGACGTCATCCTGCCCGAGTCCACCTATCTCGAAAGGGACAGCATCATCGCCACCCAGAAGGGGGTCAAGCCCCGTTTCATCGTCCGCCGCAAAGCGGTGGAAACCGAACACGACACCAAGGGGCTCTGCGAAATCATCAAACAGCTTGCCGACCGGATGGGCATCGGCCATTACTTCCCCTACAACACCATGGAGGAGCTGTGGGCCTGGCAGCTCGAGCCTACCGGCCATCGCATCGAGGACTTCGACGCCAAGGGGTTCGTCCCACTCACCGACACGCCGATCATGTACGACCGGGACAAGCTCGAGGGTAAGTTCAAGACCCCGTCAGGCAAGATCGAAATCATCAGCGACACCCTCAGCAAGGCGGGCCTTGATTCGCTCAAGCCCTACCAGAGTCCGGAGGAGCCGCCCAAGGGGCAGTTCCGGTTGGTTTTCGGCCGCTCCCCCATCCATGCCCACGGCCACACCATTAACAATCCCCTCCTCCACGAGCTGATGCCGGAGAACACCCTGTGGATCAACAAGCGCCAGGCCGCCAGGCTGGGGGTCGAGGAAGGCGACTGGATGGACGTCATCGGCTGCGGCTGTACCGGGGTGATCAAGGCCCATGTCACCGAATTCATCCACCCGGAGGTGGTCTACATGGTGCACGGCTTCGGCCGTCAGGTGCCGCTCCAGACCAGGGCCTACCACGCCGGGGTGGGTGACCAGAAGTTGATGCGGGGGTTGTTGCAGGAGATGGATCCGGCCGGCGGCGGGCTCTGCCTCTGCGAATGCTTCGTCAGCGTGCGCCGCAGCTCGAAGAATCCCAAGCGGAGGGTGGAACTATGAACAAGTACCTGATCTATCTCAACACCAAGCGGTGCATCGGTTGCCACGCCTGCGAGGTGCACTGCAAGACCAACAAGCGGCTGCCGGTGGGGCCCATCCTCTGCGAGATCAGCCATGAACCCCTCAAGGCGGTACGCGGGGTGCCAAAGACCGAGTACCGCTTCCGCTCCTGCTACCATTGCGAAGACCCCTACTGCGTGCCGGTCTGCCCCACAGGGGCCATGCAGAAACGGGAGGACGGCATCGTCTTCGTCGACCAGGAGCGGTGCATCGGCTGCATGGCCTGTGTGGGCGCCTGCCCCTGGGCCATTCCCAAGCACAACCCGGCCACCAACAAGGTGGTGAAGTGCGACTACTGTCTGGACCGGGTAGACGCGGGGCTGAAGCCGGCCTGCGTCACCCGCTGCACCACCCACGCCCTCAAGTTCGTCTCTCTGGTGGAGATCTGAAAACCGTCGGGCCCCGGCATGGCCGGGGCCCGGCGTTACTCAGCCCGGCAACGCCCCTTCCACCTCCCGCCGGCGAGCCGAAAGCAGGTCGATACAACGGCCCAGTCGCGCCACGCCCTGGTCGTTGCCCTTCTGCTCGTAGTACATCTGCCCCAGTTCCAACTTCTCAATGGCGAGCTGCAGCTCGCGGAGCTGCGCCCGCGGCGGCTCGACGCGCCACTGGGCGATGGCGGCCAGTGCTTCGTCTTCGTTCCCGATGTTCATCGATCAACCTTCAATATTTCGAATTTATTTAAAAACAGAAAAGACAACCGTTGACGGTGCCCCCCCCTGGCGGACCGGATCTCTCAAGGCATCTGGGGTCAGCCCGCGGAAGGACGGCAGGCGGGCCTTCCCTGGCTTCAGGGAATCCCCAGGATCTTGAGGATGATGATCCCCAACTCGTAGAGCATGTAGAGGGGAACCCCCATGAGCATCATGTTGACCACGTCCGGGGTGGGGGTGAGGAGGGCGGCGACGATGCTGATGATGAGGATGGCGTAGCGGCGGTTGCGCTCGAAGTGGCCCCGGGTGAGCACCCCCACCCTGGCGGCAAAAACCATGAAGATGGGCAGTTCGAAGATAAAGCCGAAGGCGAGGATGAAAACGCCGACAAAGACCACGAAACAGTTGATGGAGATGAGCGGCTGGAGTTCCACCGATTTGTAGCCCAGGAGGAACTGGACCCCGAAGGGCAGGGTGATGAAGTAACAGAAGGCGGCACCGGCGTAGAAGAGCAGACAGGTGCCCACCACGAACCAGGTGAGGCTCAGCCTGGTGAGGCCGAAGGGCCTGGCCAGGGCTCGCCAGAGGTAATAGACGATCATCGGCATCAGGGCGAAGAGGGTCACCGCGAAGGCGAGCTTGACATGGGCCAGAAAGGGCTCGGCCACGGTGAAAAAGGCGAGCCGCTGCCCCAGGTGGTGCTGGAGCATGCGCATGATCGCCGGCGATGCGAAGTATACCGCAAGGGTGCCGCCCAGAAGCGAACCGCCCAGCACCCGCACCGAGTGGCGGAGGTCCAGGAGGATGGTAACCAGGCGGTTTTGTTCTCTGGCGGAGGAAGAGGTCATGGCGCCCATCGGAAACTGTCGGCCCGCCCGGGTCGCGCGCGACCCGCGCCGGACTTACAGCAGATGCTCCCGGATGAAGTTGACGCCGTTGCGGAACAGGGCCACCCCCTGCCCCTCTTCGGGCAGCTCCTCGCGGGTCCAGCGGGGATGGTTGGTGCGGTGCAGGAATGCCTCGGGATGGGGCATCAGGCCGAAGATCCGGCCGGTGGGGTCGCAAAGGCCGGCAATGGCATCGGGCGAGCCGTTGGGGTTGGCCGGATAGACCATGGTGGGAGCGTAGGTGCCGGGGTCGGCATAGCGCAGGGCCACCAGATGCTCGTCGCGGAGGCGGGCAAAGGTCGCATCGTCCTGGATCACGAACTTGCCCTCGCCGTGGCGGATGGGGAAGTAGAGCCGCGAAATGCCCTTGGTGAAAACGCAGGGCGAGGCCTCGTCGACGGTGAGCGCCACCCAGCGGTCCTCGAAACGGCCGGAATCGTTATAGGTGAGGCTCACCTGGCGACGGTCGTAGCGGCCGTCGAAGCCCGGCAACAGCCCCAGCTTGACCATCAGCTGAAAGCCGTTGCAGACGCCGATGACCAGTTTCCCAGCCGCGATGAACCGGAAGAGCTGCTCCTGGAGCCGCTCGCCCGACCCCACCACCGTGGCATAGCGCAACCGGTGTGCCCCGGCTTGGCCGGCACCCAGGTCGTCGCCGTCGAGGAAGCCGCCCGGCAGGTTGAGAAGGTGGTAGTCGTCGAGCCGGAAATCGCCGTGCATCAACTCGCTCATATGGACGATGTCCACCTGATCGGCGCCGCCCATCCGGCAGGCATGGGCCATCTCGGTTTCACAGTTGGTGCCATAGCCGGTGATGACGATGGCTTTCACCTTTGGAGCCATAAAAATGTCCCTCGCTGACAAACAAAAAGTTTCAGGGGTTTCAGGGTGTATCCAGTTTTCATCCGCCGCGCCCTTTCACCGGGAGGAGGAGTGGCGGTTGGCCTTGAACTGCTAAACCGTTGGCGGAACGCCTCGATCTGATTTTGCCAACAGCCAGTCGCCTTCCGTCGGCAGTTACCCGATCTCCCGCTCCAGCCTTTGAAAAAAAACCTCCATAAAGGCGTGGCGCTCGGCGGCCAGCCGGCGGCCAACCGGGGTGAGCATCCGGTCCTTGACCTTGCAGAGCTTGACCCGGAACTCGCGGTAGGCAGTGTCCTCCACCGAGTAGGAATCGGTGTTGCTGATGTCGCTGTTGGCGTTGTGGAGCTTGGCGCCTACCTGGCCGGCAAAGAGAAAGGCCCGGCCGATGCCGATGGCGCCCACCGAGTCGAGCTTGTCGGCGTCGAAGAGGATCTCCGCCTCCAGGCTCTCGGGCCGCACCTCGTTGCGGTAACGGTGGCTCGCGATGCAGTGGGTCACCGCGTCGATCAGCGGTACCGCAAAGCCCAGATCGGCCAAAATCCGGCGCGCCATCTCCGCCCCCTTGGCGGCATGGCAGACGGCGCCGCGGCTGGCGGTTTCGGCGGTCCGGCCGATGTCGTGGAGCAGGGCCGCGGCACTTAATACATCCAGGCGGGCCGCAAGCTGCCGGCCCATGAAAAGCGCGGTGCGGTGCACCCGCAGGCTGTGGTCCGGGCCGTGGCAGCCGCCCATCTGATCGCAGTGGCCGGCGGCGATCCCGACCAACCGCTCGGTCATCTCCTGCCCCAGGGGCAGAGGCTCGGCCGCGACCGAAGCCTCTTTGTCAAGCAGGGCAAGCAGGGGCATCACTTCTCCTCGGCATAGAGCTGCCAGCGCAGCCAGTCCACGGCAAAGGCGAGGAGGACCGCATCGTCCTCGAGCAACTGCCGCCGCCGCGTCTCGGCCAGGGGGGCCGCAAGCGGCAGGGTGCCGCCCCGCAGCCGGTCCCGCAGTCCATCCAAGTTGTAAAAGGCAAGGATGAAACTGTCAACCTGTTCCTCGGCCAGCGCCCCTCCGCCGGCCAGGGATTCGTGCTGGTAGACGGGCAGGGTGAGGTCGTTCATGGCGTTGTAGAGCCGGAGCCCCTCGTGGTCGAGCCACCGGTCGACGTCCTGCTCATCCCCCTGCTCGAAGCCGCGGCAGTGGGGCTCCTCAAGCAGGATGTAGAGGTCTTCGACCCCGCCGCCTGGCCGGAGGAAGGCACCCCGGCCCAGGGGGTAGGTGCGGCAGGCTCCGGGCCGGTCCTCGTACACCGAGCAGCCCGCCGGGGTCACGAAGGGACAGCTTCCCCGGCCGTCGTCCACCATGCCGAGGTAGACCCGGGGCAGGATCTCGTCACCACCCGCCTCCAACAGCGCATAACGCTCCAGGAATGCCTCGGAGGAGAGGCCGAGGCGGGCGCGCAGCCGCAGCACGTCGTAGGGGGTGAGGGCGAGTTCGAGTTCCCGGCAGCAGTCGGTGAAACACGGCACGCCGGGATGACAGGCGAAGCAGAAGGTTTCCCCGCGGGCGATGGCCCGCACGTGTTCGGGCGAGAGATCCTTGTACAATCAGCCCTCCGCTCTTTTCGGGATGACGTCCAACAGGGGGCTCGCGACGAACACCGACGAATAGGCGCCGAAGCTGATGCCCACCAGCAGCGCCAGCGAGAACTCGTGGATCACCGCCCCGCCCAGGAAGAAGAGGGCGAGTACCGCCAGGAAGGTGGTCATCGAGGTGGCCAGCGAACGGGCCAGCACCTCGTTGACGCTGAGGTTGATAATCTCGTGCAGGCCGCTCTTCTCGCCCAGCTTCTTGACGTTCTCCCGGATGCGGTCGTAGGCGACCACCGTGTCGTTGAGCGAATAGCCGGCGATGGTGAGGAGCGCGGTGATGATCAGCAGGTTGATCTCGACATTCAGCAGCCAACAAACAGCGATTACCGCCAGCACGTCATGGAAGGTGGCGACGGCGGCGGCCAAGCCGTAACGCAGATCAAACCGGAAGGCCAGATAGATGATGACCCCCAGCATGGAGATGGCGATGGCCTGCAGGGCCTTGTCACGGAGCGCGGCACTCACCGAGGAGCCGATCTCGGACTGACTTTCCACCACGAACCCCTTATCCGGCAACTGTTTATTGAGCAGGCCGGTCATCTGGTCGCTTACCTTGCCCACCACCTCCTCGGACTTCTTCATCTTGACGATCAGCCGGTTCTCGCCCTCCACCTCCTGGAGGTCGACGTCCATATGACCGGCCGCCACCGCCTTGCGCACCTCGTTAAGGGAGAAATTCTTGGCCGCCTTGTACTGCAGCAAGGTGCCGCCGGAGAAATCGACCCCCAGGTTCGCATGGCCACGCAGGATCTGGACAAAGGCGATGATCCCTATAATGGAAACCACGGACGAGAAGGCAAAGGTGATCCTGCGGATCCCCATGAAGTTGATGCTGGTCTTGCCGATGAACTGGCCGAAGCGCAGGGGCCTGAGCCACTTCTTGGCGAACATGATGTCGTAGCAGAGGCGGGTGCCGAAAAGCGTGGAGAAGAGGTTGAAGATGATGCCCAGCGACAGGGTGACGGCAAAGCCCTTGATGGGACCGGTGCCGAAGAGGAAGAGGGCAAAGGCGGTGATCAGGGTGGTCACGTGCGCATCAACGATGGTGGAAAATGCCTTCTGGTAGCCGCCCTCAACACCCGACTTCACCGTCTTGCCGATGGCGAACTCCTCGCGCATCCGCTCGAAGATCAGGATGTTCGAATCCACCGCCATGCCGATGGAGAGGATGATACCGGCAATACCGGGCAGGGTCAGGGTGGCCCGCATGGCGGCAAGGCCGGTGAACAGAAAGAGGATGTTGAGAACCATGCCGAAGTTGGCGATCACCCCCGAGAGGCGGTAGTAGATAACCATGAAGAGCACCACCAGCAGGGTGCCGACCAGGCCGCTCGTCAACCCCTTGCTGATGGAGTCCTGGCCCAGCGAGGCGCCGACGGTGAGGTTCTGGATGATCGAAACCGGGGCCGGCAGGGCGCCTGCCCGCAGCACGATGGCCAGGTCGGTGGCTTCCTCGTAGGTAAAGTTGCCGGAGATCTGGGCCTTGCCGCCGAGGATCTTCTCGCGGATCACCGGCGCCGAGCGCACCACCCCGTCAAGAACGATGGCCATCCGCTGCCCGACGCTCTTCTCGGTGATCTGGCCAAAAACCCGACCGCCCCGGCCGGTGAGATCGACGCTGACGTAGGGTTCGTTGAAGTTGCCGCCCACCCGCACCTGGGCGTCCTTGACCATCTCGCCGGTCATCAGCACCTGATTCTTGATGAGCAGCGGCGTCTGGCTCTCAATGCCGGTTTCCTTGTCCACCGACTTTTCGAAGTAGATGCTGGTATCGGGGGGCAGGCTGTTCTGAAGGGCGACGTTGAGCTTCCTGACCTTCTCGCCCTGGTGCCACTGCCCCGCCGCCTCGGCCTGACGGATCAGGCCGCGCAGATCGACGCCGGTGTCGTCCGCCACCATCTTGAACTCGAGCTGGGCGGTCTGGCCGATGAGGGACAGCGCCCGTTTGGGATCCTTGACGCCGGGCAACTGGACGACGATCTCGTCGGTGCCCTGGCGGACGATGACCGGTTCCGCGACGCCGAACTGATCGATACGGTTGCGGATGATCTCAAGGGACTGGGTAACGGCGTGCTGATTGATGAAGTCGATCTTCTCCTGCTTGAGCCGCAGCAGGATGCGGGGGAAGGAGCCGGCGTTTTCCTGGACATCGACGCTCAGGTCGGGGAAATCGCCCTTCACCAGATCCTTGACCGTGTCCACGGCCGAGGTATTGGGAAGGGTGAAGAGCACCATCCGCTTATCCGGGGTGGGGGTGCGAACCACGGTGATCTTCTTGTCGGCCAGGGCCTCCTTGAGGTCGTTGGCGGCGAAATCGAGAGTGTTTTCAATGGCCTTCTCAAGATCCACCCGCAGCACGAGATGCATGCCGCCCTGGAGATCAAGCCCCAGCCGCAGACCCTCGGGAGCCAGGTACTTGCTCCACCACTTGGGAACCCCCTTATAAAAGGAAGGAAGGATGGTGGTACAGGAAAAGATGACCAGCAGCAGGAGCAGCAGGCTCTTCCACTTCAACGACCTATTCATAAGATAGACTCCTTAAGTATCCAAAAACGGCCGCGCACCGCACGGGCCGGCCGGCAATTGCAGAGGGAAAGACAACAGGGGGCAATGCTTGGCCGCCGGGCCGCGAATTTCGGCGGGGCACCAACAATCCGCGAGATTATACCCCACGGACGGCAGAAGTCAAATTGCAAAACCGACAAAGATCGCCCCCCACGACACCACGGTCTTGCCGTGTCAGGGCGGCCGCCGGATGGCGCGCCCGGCCTCCCCGACGCGGCAGGAGGAGCCTCCCTTCTCTTTTTGAGAACGGTTCTCTGGTTGCGCTCCCCACCCGCTTCCGATTATAGTAGCGCCACGCGGTCCAATTTATTCAAACCGTCCCGGGCCGACGCCACCGCGTCGCGGCGCAGCGGCAAGCACCCTTGCCAACCACAACCAGCTCACGGTTATCCCCTGCTTGGGCCCCCCCCCGCATCCTATGGAAACACAGACCCTGGCCGACATCCTTACCGCCGACGTCGTCACCGTTACCCCTGGGACCATGGTTTCCGAGGTTCTGGTGCTGATGCGGACCCATAGCATCAGCTGCATCATCGTCACCCAGTACAACCGACCGGTCGGCATTGTCACCGAACGGAACGTGGTCAAGTACATCGCCGGCCAGCCCGCCGACTTCGTCGACTGCCCGGTCCGCCAGGTGATGAGTTCGCCGGTGGTCACCGCCCACCAGGCCATGGACATCTTCCAGGCATACAGCATCCTCTCCATGCACGGCATGCGTCATCTGGCCGTGGTGGACGACGGCGACGATCTGGTGGGGGTGGTGACCCTTTCCAACATCGTTGGCCATCTCTCCTACGAATCCTTCGTGGAGATGAAACGGGTGAATCAGGTGATGACCCACGTCGTCTTCACCGTTTCCGGGGAGGTGGACGTCAAGAGCGCCATGGTGCAGATGGCCGAAAAATCGGTGAGCTGCATCGTGGTGACCGAGGGACGCCATCCGGTGGGCATCCTCACCGAGCGCGACGTCTCCCGGCTGCTCATGGACTACCACGATCTCTCCCACCTGCGGGTTTCGGAGGTGATGTCCTCCTCACTCCAGTCGGTTGCCGGCGACACGCCGCTGCCGCTCGCCATCGACCTGATGAAAAAAAAACGGCTGCGCCGCCTGGTGGTGGTGGACGGGGACGGCAACATCGAGGGGCTCGCCACCCAGTCGGATATCGTCAAAGGGCTTGAAGGCAAGTACATTCAGGCCCTCAACGAGATCATCCGCGAAAAGGACTACGTCATCCGGAGCACCACCCGGGATCTGGACGAAAAAACCGCCTATCTGGACAACATCCTCCGCTCCTCCATCGACTACGGCATCATCGCCGCCAACCTCGGCCACCGGGTCACCTACTTCAATCCCGGCGCCGAACAGATCCTCGGCATCCCCGCCAACCAGATCCTGGGCCAGGACATCCGGATCATCCACGGCCATAGCCGCGCCCTTCTCTCCCGACTCCAGGAGGTGCTCAACGCCATCGGCAGCGGCGACCGGACCTCCTTCATCATCGAGCGCACCAAGGAGGACGGCAACACTCAGTACATCAATGCCAGGGCCTCGGGCATCATCGACAAAAAGGGACGGCTGGCCGGCTACTTCCTGATGGTGAGCGACATCACCAGCCGCAAGCAGGCCGACAAGGCCCTTAAAAAAGCCCATGACGAGCTGGAACAGCGGGTAGAGGAGCGGACCCGCGAACTCGCCAGGGCCATGACCGGCACCATCGAGGCCATCGCGCTCACCGTGGAGATGCGCGACCCCTATACCTCGGGCCACCAGCGTCGGGTGGCGGACCTGGCCGGCGCCATTGCCAGCAAGCTCGGCCTCAGCCACGAAAAGGTCGAGGGGATCTACATGGCCGGCCTCCTTCACGACATCGGCAAGATTCGGGTACCATCGGGCATCCTCTGCCATCCCGGCCGGCTCTCCGAGGCGGAATTCGCCATCATCAAGCCCCACCCGGAAATCGGCTACAACATCCTGAAGGGCATCGATTTCGCCTGGCCGCTCGCCGATATCGTCCTCCAGCACCACGAACGGCTGGACGGCTCGGGCTACCCCCGGGGGCTCATCGCCGACCAGATCCTCGTCGAGGCCAAGATCCTGGCGGTGGCCGACGTGGTGGAGGCCCTTTCCTCGCACCGCCCCTACCGGCCGGCCCTGGGCATCGATTTCGCCCTGACGGAGATCACCGCCAATCGCGGCGTCTGCTACGATGCCGATGCCGTGGACGCCTGCGTCATTCTTTTCACCCAAAACCTCTACGCCTTCCCTCCCCACCTGCAGGACCAACCAGCCGCGCAGGCCAACGGTTCACGCGCCCGAAGAAACAGCTAGCCCCTCCTGGAGGTCGCATGTCAGCCAACCCTACCTATGAAGAACTCGCCAGCCGAGTAGCCTTTCTGGAGGAGGAACTGCGCCGGGGCCAGAGGAAGTACCTCGAACCGATCAAGGACGCCATGCTCACCGGCCTGGCGGTGGTCGATGCCCAAACCCGCCGGGTCATCGACGTCAACGCCGCTGCCGCCCGCATGATCGGACTGCCCCAAGAAAAGATCATCGGCCGGCAGTGCCACGACTTCATGTGCGTCGAACGCCGTGACCAGTGTCCCATCCTCGACATCCATCAACACCAAGACCATGCCGAACGCGATCTGCGGCGGGACGACGGCTCCAGGCTGTCCATTCTCAAAACGGTCACCAGCCAGACCATCGACGGCCGAGATGTGCTGGTGGAGAGCTTTATCGACATCTCCGACTGCAAGGAGGTCGAGCGCCAGCTCCACGAGAAGGAGCGGTTCCTGCGCTCCATCCTTGATGCCCTCACCTTCCCCTTCTACGTGATCAACACCGCCGACTACACCATTATGCTGGCCAACGAGGCGGCGCGGTTCGGCACCCTTCACCCCGATGCCACCTGTTTCCAGCTTACCCACCACCGGGTGGAACCATGCCGCGGCGACGAACACCCCTGTCCGGTGATCGAGATTCTCAAAACCGGCCAGCCTGCCCACATGGATCATATCCACATCGACCACCAGGGCCGCAAACGCATCGTCGAGGTGCACGGCTTTCCCATCCGCGACGAGCAGGGCCGCATCCGGCAGATTATCGAATACAGCCTGGACATCACCGAACGGCGCCAGGCGGAGATGGACCTCAAACAGGCCAAGGAGGCGGCGGAGATCGCCAACCTGGCCAAGGGCCAGTTCCTGGCCAACATGAGCCNNACATCCTGGATTTCTCCAAGATCGAATCCGGCCACCTGAACCTGGAGCCGGCGCCGTTCAACCTGCGGGAACTGCTGGGCGAAACCCTGCGCATTCTCACCGTCTCCGCCCAGCAGAAGGGGGTGGAGCTTTTCTACCACATGCAGCGGGATGTTCCCGCCCTGGTGGATGGCGATGCCGGGCGGCTGCGACAGATTCTCTTCAACCTCATCGGCAACGCCATCAAATTTACCGCCCAGGGCGAGGTGTTGGTGGAGGTGGCCAGCGGCCGGGCGCCGTCGCCCGAGGAGGCGCTCCTCCACTTTGCCGTCCACGATACCGGCATCGGCATTGCCAAGGAACACCAGGAGAGCATCTTCCACGCCTTTATCCAAGCCGACGGCTCGGCGACCCGCACTTACGGCGGCACCGGGCTGGGGCTCGCCATCGCCTCGGAACTCATCTCCATGATGGGCGGCCACATCGATGTGGAGAGCGCCCCCGGCGAGGGCAGCACCTTCCACTTCACCATTATCGTCAAACGCCAGTCCCGGCAGAGCGTCGAAGAGGAGCAACCCCTGCCGGCCCCGGCCACCTCCCAGCTCTCGGTGCTGGTGGCGTCCGCCAATTCCGTCAGCCGCCGGCTGCTTGGCGACACCCTGCGGGAATGGCTGCCCCTGGTGGAAACGGTGAACAACGCCCAGGCCATGCTCGAGGCATTGCGCCGCCATCCCTACGATGTGTTGCTTCTTGACGAGCAGCTGGAAGGATTCGACGCTGCGACGCTGGCCACACGGCAGGCGGCGGATGGCGGTGGCCCCCCCGCCGTGGTGCTCTTGCTGCCGCACGACCGGGAAACCGACAACGGCGACCGGCCCTTTGCCGTCGCCGCCCCCCTGCCCCTGCCCGCCAGTCCGGCCGACATGCTCGCCGCCATTCACGCCGCAGCGGACAAGGCCGGCAAGACCGCCGTGCCGCCGGCCGGGCCCGCCGACCGGGAGGCAGCCGCCGGCCAGGCTGGCGTCCCGCAGAAACGACGCATCCTGGTCGCCGAGGACGACTACATCAACCGCGTCCTGATCACCACCATCCTCGAACGGGAAAAATGGGTGGTGACCGCGGTTGAAAACGGCCGTCTGGCCGTGGACGAGGCGGAAACCGACGCGTACGAACTCATCCTCATGGACGTACAGATGCCGGAGATGGACGGCTTTGCCGCCGCCGCCGCCATCCGCGCCAAGGAGAAGGGCACCGGCCGGCACATTCCCATTGTCGCGCTCACCGCCCATGCCATGAAAGCGGACCGGGAGCGGTGCCTCGCCGCCGGCATGGACGATTACATCTCCAAGCCGGTGGAGTACGACGCCCTTTTCGCCTTACTGGAAAAATTCCTCCCGAAGCACTAACAACAAAAATATCCTCAATGATACCAGCGACAAACCTGACAGGTGGCATTCTTTCACTCAAAATAGGACAAAAAAGGTCTTGTAAATATGTGACAGCCCGCTTACAATAGCAGACATCAACCCATGCTGCTGTTACCAACCGATGAGGTGAGCCATGTGTATCGATGTGCGCAAGACCTGTGAGTGCGGGGCCGCCAGCGTGCAGTTCCACCTCCGCGACAACGTGATGTCGCCGGAGGTGATCCGCCGGGTCTTCTGCCCCTCCTGTCCCGGCAATACCACCTTGAGCCCCGAAGAGATGCTGCCGGACAACGGCTGGGTCATCGAATACGACATGACCCTGGCCCGCCTCCTGGCCAAGGAAAAACTCGCCCTGCCCGCCAACGCCGTTACCCCCGCCCTCCTCTTCGACGAGGGCTATGCCTGCTGGCTTGAGATGTACCCCGGCGAACGAGAGGCGATCCAGGAGGAAAGGGAATCCCTCCTCCGCCTGCGCAAGCAGGACCAGGCGACCTACCTTCGCGCCATCTCCAGCTGGAACATCGAGCGGGTCAACAGGCTTAAGGCGTCGGGCTGGCGCAAGGCGCTCCGGGCCTGACCCTCCCCCTCCTCAACCCCTCCCACCCGTCCCGGACGGCACGATTCTCCCCTTCCCCCCCGCAGTGCCGTCCGGGGCGGGTTCCTTCCCCGCCCGTCCCTCGGTCCCCGCCACGGCGGACCGGACGTTCGAACTTTTCCCCGATTCGCCGCGGTGAGGATTTACGGCAGAGAGCCTTTGGGTATACAATGGACGCAAGCGTCAACCCCGGAGCGCAACCGTTGAGGATCCGCCATGCCGCAAGAGCCCCCGGATACCCCCGACATCAACCGCAAACTCTTCTTCATCACCCTCGGCCTTGTTCTCCTCTACGCCGTCTTCATCCTGCCGCTGCTCCACGGCCAACACCGCTACCCCATCGCCTACAGCCGCTTCAAACAGTTCCTCGCCCAGGGTGAGGTGAAGGAGGTGGAACTGCGCGGCCACCACCTGGAGGGTACCCTTACCGCCACCGCCCCCATCGGCCCCAACAATACGACCGCCTCCCTCTTCACCACCGCCGTGCCGGAATTGGGCGACCCGTCCCTGCTGCCGGCCCTGGAGGCGCACGGCGTCACCGTCCGGGTGGTGGACAGCGAGGATGCCAGCTGGCAGCGATTGCTCCTCTTCCTGCTGCCCTGGCTGGTGCTGTTCTCCTTTTTTTGGGGCCTGCTGCGCTCCTCACGCCGGCTGGGCGGCGGCATCAACGGGCCTGGAGAACTGCAACGCTTCCTCACCCGGCGCACCCAGAAGGCCGAGGTGCCGGCCGTCACCTTCAAGGACGTCGCCGGCCAGGCCAACGCCAAGACGGAGGTGTGGGAGCTGGTGGATTTTCTCAGCGATTCCGCACGCTACCGGGCACTGGGGGCCGAGGTGCCACGGGGCGTGCTCCTCATGGGGCCGCCCGGCACCGGAAAAACCCTGCTCGCCCGCGCCCTGGCGGGCGAGGCCGGAGTGCCGTTCTACCCCATCTCCGGCTCCGAGTTCATCGAACTCTTTGTCGGCGTCGGCGCCGCCCGGGTACGAAACCTCTTTGAAACCGCCAAGAAGAACGCCCCCGGCATCATCTTCATCGACGAACTGGACAGCGTCGGCCGCACCCGCGGCACGGGGCTGGGCGGCGGCCACGACGAACGGGAACAGACCCTCAACCAGCTCCTCGCCGAAATGGACGGCTTTTCAGGCCACGAGGCCGTCCTGGTGGTAGCCGCCACCAACCGCCCCGACGTCCTGGATCCGGCGCTGCTCCGCCCCGGCCGCTTCGACCGTCATGTCACCCTCGATCTGCCGGACCGGAGCGAACGGGTGGAGGTGCTCAAGGTGCACAGCCGCTCCATGCCGCTTGCCGCCGACGTGGATCTCGACCAGCTGGCGGCCGTTACCCCCGGCTTTTCCGGGGCCGACCTCAAGAATCTGGTCAACGAGGCGGCCATGTCCGCGGCCCGCCACCGGCTCACCACTGTCTCGGCGGTCAACTTCGAGGAGGCGCGTGACAAGCTGCTGCTGGGCACGGTACGCTCCATGGCCATCGCCCCCGAGGAACACCACCGCCTTGCCGTCCACGAAGCTGGCCACGCCCTGGTCGCCTTCTTCCATCCCCACACCGACCCATTGCTCAAGGTAACCATCATCCCCCGCGGTCGCGCCCTGGGGACCACCCAGCAGTTGCCTGAAAAGGAACGGCACACCCTGCCCGAGGAGTACCTCCGCGCCCGCCTCGCCCTGACGCTCGGTGGTCGCACCGCAGAGCTGGAAGTACTGGCCAGCGCCAGCTCAGGCGCCGACGACGACATCCGCCAGGCCACCGCCCTGGCCCGGGCCATGGTATCCCGCTGGGGCATGTCGGCCGACATCGGCCCGGTGGATCTGCGGGAGAGCGAGGAACACCCCTTTCTTGGCCGGGAAATCGCCCAACCACGCCGCTTTTCGGAAAACTCGGCCCAGGCAGTGGACCAGGCGGTGCGCAAGCTTCTGCTGGCGGCCGAAGAAGAGGCCCGGAGCGTTATCCGCGAACGGCGGTCGGCCCTGGAGCGGCTCATCGCCGCCCTTGAAAACCGGGAAACCCTCTCCCGGACCGAAATCGAGGCATGCCTGACCCATGCCTCCTGAAACCGCTTCCGACCACCGGCCGGCGACACGCCGACGCCGGAATCCGCAGCAATTTATTCTTTCCTTTTTGCCGCCGCATCGTGCTAGGATGATACTCGGACTTATTGCCAAAGCCTCAGCTTCCAGAAATTGGCAGCCACCCCTTCCCCCGAAATTTACAGCTCTGGCGGGTGCCGCTTTTACGGGCACCGCGCCCCCTGAGGCCATATGACGAGCAAGGAGACGCCCATGCGTATTCTGGTGGTCGATGACAGCCGTGCCGTCCGTACCTGCATGCGGCAAAAACTTGAAAAGCTCGACTATGAGGTCATCGAAGCGGCCAACGGCCAGGAGGCCATGCGCAAAACCAGGCAGTGCCGCCCCGACCTGATCACCATGGACATCGACATGCCGGAAATGGACGGCTTCGCCGCCACCGCCGCCATCCGCACCACCGAGGAGGGCCGCCGGATCCCCATCGTCTTCGTCACCGGCAAGGACACCCTGGAGGACAGGGAAAAGGGATTTCATCTCGGGGCGGTGGAATTCATTTCCAAGGCATCGGCGGCCCCCTGGCAGGAGGTGGCCTGCACCGTCAACCGGATGCTCCGCTGCAACCGCCTGCCGGCCAACTTCACCGCCCTGGTGGCCGAGGACAACGAGGTGACCAGGATGCTGATCTGCAGCATCCTCCGTCACGAAGGGCTGCGGGTCATCGACGCCGCCGACGGCGCCGAAGCCCTCGACCTGGCGAAGAAACACCGTACCGAGATCGATCTGGTGATCACCGATTTCGTGATGCCCAAACTCGACGGCGGACAGCTCTGCGTCGAACTGCGCACCAAGGTGGGCCTGCGCCGCACGCCGATCATCTTCCTGAGCGGGGTCACCGAACGGGCCATGATTCTCAACATGTTCCATGCCGGCGCCACCGACTACCTGATGAAGCCTTTCACCAAGGAAGAACTGCTGGCCCGGATCAGGGTGCACATGGAGCAGTGGGAACTGGTCAAGGAGTTGAACCGTACCGTGGGCCAGCTCGAACACCTCAACAAGCTGCGCGATGAGTTCACCGCCATGGCCACCCACGATCTGAAGAGCCCGTTGAACAGCGTCATGGGCTTTACCCAGATCTTGCAGCGCGACCCGACCCTCACCGCCAGTCAACTGGAAATGCTCGGCAACATTCGGGACTCCTCGGAGCTGATGCTCAGCATCATCAAGGACATCGTCGCCCTGGGCCGCATCGAGGCCCAGCCTGAAGCCGACCGGCCCTGCCCCTTGCCCGTGGCCCCGCTGATCAACGTCGCCGTGGCGAGTCTCCAGCAGACCGCCGCCGCCAAGGACGTGCTCCTCGACACCTTCTTCGACGACGCCGTCGGCTGCGCCATCGATGGCAACCGCAACGATTTTCTCCGCATCCTCAACAACCTGCTGACCAATGCGATCAAGTTCACCCCCTCCGGCGGCAAGGTCACCCTTTCCCTGAACCTGGAGGAGGAGAGGAAAATGGTGCGCCTGACCGTGGCCGACACCGGCATCGGCATCCCCCCGACGATGATGGCCGGACTCTTCGACAAGTTCAGCAAGGCGTCCCGCTCCGGCACCAGAGGGGAGCACGGCACCGGCCTGGGACTCGCCATCACCCGGCGCCTCGTCGAACAACACCACGGCACCATCAGCGTCACCAGCACCGAGGGCGAAGGGAGCTGCTTCCGCCTCACCTTCCCCCTTTTATCCGTCCCCCTGTAACCGCGTCGTTGCGCGCCGCCAACGCTTTACGGTATCCTTTTACAGTGCCGTTTCCTTCGGGCCTTGCGGCCAGAAAGAACACACCTTCGCCGCGACACGACAGAGGAACGACGACCGGGGCGAACGGCCCGGCGGCATGACGCCGCAACCGTTGCCCTGCCGTAAAAAGGCACCAGGGCACACACTTCCCGGCAAGGATCTGCATGAACAACATCAAAGTCGTCGGAGTTGGCGGCCTCGCCGCCTCCAACCAGGCGGACGACATCATCAAGACCTTCGCGCTGGGCTCCTGCGTGGCGGTGATCATGCTCCATCCCGGCGCCAGGGCGGTGGGCATGGTCCACATTGCCCTGCCGGACTCCGCCGTGGCCCGTGGCAACATCGGCGACAGGCCGGGGTACTTCGCCGACACCGGTATTCCCGCCCTGCTCAAGCAGATGGCCGCCCTGAACTGGGGGGTGAACGACAATCGAGGGATGATCGTCAAACTGGTGGGCGGGGCCAAGGTCATGGACCCCAACAACGTCTTCACCATCGGCAAACGCAACATCCTGGCCGTAAAAAAGGTGCTCTGGTCCCTGGGCATGGGTCCGCGGGCCGAGGACGTGGGTGGGGCCATCAGCAGGACGGTGACCGTGCCGGTAGCCACCGGCCAGGTGCACATCTCCTCGCCGGGCAAGGAGGACTGGCGGATATGACCGACAAGATCGACCGCAACGAGATCCTCGCCGCTGTCCGTGGCGTGCCGCTCATCTCCACCAGCGCCGCGCGACTCCTCGAGTTGGCCAACCGCGACGACCACAACCTGCTCGACATCGTCAACATCGTCAGGTGCGACGCAGCGCTTACCGCCCGTATCCTCACCGCGGTCAACTCAGCCACCCTCCGCCGCGGCAAGGAGATCTCTTCCATCGACCGGGCCGTGGCCGTCATGGGCGAGGAGATGGTCACCGGCTTCGCCATGTCGGACGCCGCCGGCCTGCTGTTCCAGTCCGACCTGGAGGGGTACGCCGCCAATCGCGGCGACCTCTGGCGGCACGACCTGCGCACCGCCATTGCCGCAAAAAAAATCGCCGCCCACGCCCGCTCCGAGGTCAACGCCGAACTGGCCTTTACCGGCGGCCTGCTGCACGATCTCGGCAAGGCCATCATCTCCGATTTCCTCAAGGGCCGCATCTCCGGGATCGTCAACAACATCGAAACCGGCAAATACCCCGACTACCCCAGCGCCGAACGGGAGGAGCTGGGTGTCGACCATTGCGATATCGGCCTGGAGCTGGCCACCTATTGGGGCCTGCCGGAGCCGTTGCGACAGGTGATCCGATACCACCACCATCCCCTGGAGGCCGCCCCCCGCTTCCGGCCGCTGGTCTTCGTCGTCCACCTGGGCGATATCGTGGCCATGATGAGCGGCTCCGGCACCGGTGCTGATGCCATGCGCTGCAACATCGCCCCCGCCTACACCGACTACATCACCCTGGACAAGGACGACCTCGCCCGCATCATTTTTGCGGTGGAGACGGAATTCAACACCATCACCTCGTCACTGTCGGACAAAGGAGAAGGCAGCACATGAAGCGGATCGCGATTATCGACGACTCAGGCTGCGCCCGCATGTTCATCCACAAATGCCTGGAAATCATCGGCCTTGGCACCGCCGAAATCATCGAGGCGGCCGATGGCAAGGAGGCACTCGCCAAGCTCGGGGAAACCCCCGTGGACCTGCTGATCACCGACCTCAGCATGCCGGTGATGGACGGCGAGGCACTCCTGCGGTGGGTCAAGGGCACGCCCGAGTTGCGCGACCTGCCGGTACTGATCATCTCCAGCGCCGGCAACCCGGCCAGGGAAAAGAAACTCCTGGAAATGGGAGCCTTCGCGGTGCTGGCCAAACCCATCTCGCCGGTAACCCTGCTCCACACCCTGGAGCCGATCATCGACGCCCTGGAGGATGAGAAAAGATGACTGAAAAGGAATGGCAGCAGGCCATGACAGCGGCGGTGACCGAAACGCTTGAGAACATGGCCTTCATGGAGATACAGGGGGACACGGGGGAATTGACGCCGATCGACGATCCGGTGTGGGTGACGCTGCTCGTGCACGAGCCGGCGCCGGGCGAATTCCGGCTCGTCCTGCCCAAGGCGCTGCTCGCCGCCATGGCCGGCAACGTTTACGGCCCTACGGCCCAACTCGGCGAACAGCAACTGCGGGATCTGCTGGCCGAACTGCTCAACACCATGGCCGGCCGCTTTCTCGGCCGGATCCTCCCCGGCGAAGCCTTCCGCCTCGGGATACCCCAGGCCGGAAAGGGCGCGCCGCCGCCGGCCGACCCGCATGCCTGCCACTGGCGCTTCCTGGCCGAAGAGCTGCCCCTGTCACTGACCGCCTCCGGCGCCCCGCTGCTCCAACGCCGTCCCGCCTGAACACGACGGCCTGCCGTGGCCGGCGCCACCCCGCGTTTTTCATCAACCTTGCCGGCCGTATCGTTTTCCGGGCGCCGGCCCAACGCTTCGCTCACCCCGGAGGCCAGCCGTTCCCGCCGCGAGGCGCGGAGCAAGCGACGTGGCCCCGGCCACCACCGATCGCCTCGCCTCTCGCGACCACGGCAAAATCCGGCTGGCAAAAATGCCGGCTAACCTGCCTCAGGCGGCGCCAGGGCCGCCACGCCCCTCGCCCTGCCCGACCTTGCCGCCTGCTGCCCCCGCCAACCAACGTTGCGGAACGCTTGCACCCGCCGACAGTCCACCACCGCCACCAACTGCAACACCGTCTCCCGCATGGTTTCGGCCTGGGCGTTCAGCTCCTCGGCGGCGCTGGCGCTCTCCTCGGCGCTGGCGGCGTTTCGCTGCGTCACCTGATCCATCTCGCTGAGCGCCTGGTTGATCTGCCCAACCCCCTGGGCCTGCTCCTGGGTGGCCGTGGAGATCTCGCCGACCAAGGCGGTGATCTTGCCAGCAATCCCAGACACCTCGGCAAAGGCGGCATTGGTGTCACTGGCCAGTCCCGAGCCCTGCTGCACCCTGGAAACCGTCTTTTCGATGAGTCCCGAGGTATCTTTGGCCGCCTCGGCGGCCCGCATGGCAAGGGAACGCACCTCGTCGGCCACCACCGCGAACCCCGCGCCCGCCTCGCCGGCCCGGGCCGCCTCCACCGCCGCGTTCAGGGCCAGCAGGTTGGTCTGGAAGGCGATCTCGTCGATGGTCTTGATGATCTTGGAAGTTTCCTCGCTGGCCGAGGCGATCTCGACCATGGCCTCGGTGAGCCGCCGCATCCGATCATCGGCCTCGGTGATCACCCGGCTCGCCTCCCGCGTCAAGCTCTCGGCCTCCAGGGCGTTTTCGGCGTTCCGCCGCGTCATGGCCGACAACTCCTCAAGGGACGAAGAGGTTTCCTCGAGTCCGGCCGCCTGTTCGCTGGCGCCCTCGGCCAATTGCTGGCTGGTTTCCGAGACCTGCGACGAGGCAGCGGAAACCTGCGCCGCGCCCTGGCCGAGGTCGTTCACCGCCAGGTTGATGGGGCCGGTGATGGAACGGGTCAACAGGATCCCCACGAGCAGGCCGAAACCGATGCTCACCAGCGAGATGATGATCGAGCCTCGCAGCGCGGCCTGTTCTTCATGCTCGGCCCGCACCGTGGCCTGGCCGGTAAAGCCCTCGATCTCCTCGAGCAGCGAGTCCATGGCGGCGACCACCTTCACCTCCTCCTTTTCAATATCCTCGGCCAACCGCTCCGCGCCACCGAGGTCTCCGGCCCGGATCAGATCGAAAATCTCTCGAGCATGCTCTTCAAACGCCGCGTGTCCGGCATCGGCCGCCGACAGGAGCTGCCGGACCTTGCCGGCCTCCGCCCGGGCCGCGTCGGTATCCGCGGCCGCTTCGGCCTCCTTGGCGATGGCCTCGGCCTTGCGGAACTCCTCCTTCAGCGCTTCACCATGGCCGCGGAACTCTTCTTGGGCGGCCTGTTCCGCCGTGGCGGCCTCCTGCCCTTCGGGACGCACCCCGCCGAAACGCATAGCCCGTTCGAGCCAGAGGCCCTGGTCCTGCTGGTTGGCGGCGACCTTGGTCGCCACCTCGACGAGCGGCATGTCGGCCTCGGCAATCCCGCGCAATTCGCCGCCGATGTTGCGCAGCTTGACGAACCCGAACAGGTTGCCGCACAGCATCAGCACCAGAATACTTGCCACCAGGCTGATAATCTTGGAACAAAGTGTCATCTGCTTCATGCTCCCTACCTCCATCGCTGCTTACCCCGTACCCCGGAGGGCGCCCGCCGCCATGGCGCTTGCGACCTGATCTAAAAACATCCTAACACATCCTGCCAGGTAGGGTTAACCCTTATGAATACGGTATAAAGGCGGTACCAAAAACAGCGTTTAAATTCCCCGCCGCCGGCACCCTACCGGAAAGCAACAAGTCAACATGGAAATAGTAAAATACAATGGCACCTATCAGAGAAAAGGTAAACATAAAAAATCACAGTAAAAAAAAGATGCCCAAAAATATGAATTTCTGGCAATGGCCGCGCCGTTGCCCTCGACAGCCGCCGAGCAGTGATTTCAGGCCGCGTCGCACCCGAAAATATCGACTAAGTGTTCCCCCTACCCCGCCCCCTCCCTTCAACGCCCACCAAAAAAAACGGGGCGACACCCGAACGTGTCGCCCCGCTTTTGCTTGCACGCCCCACCATGGGGCGTCGGCCCCGTCATCCGCCGACAACCGGGAAATACTTCGTGCCTCCTGAGCCTTGGGGAACTATCCCGCCATTCCGCAACGCCGCGACCTTGCGACAGTTCACCACCGCCATCAGCCGCAGCAGCGTGCCGTGCATGCTGCGGGCCTGGGAGTCCAGCTCATCGGCGGCGCCTGCCACGCCGTCGGCGCAGGCGGAATTCCGCTGGGTCACCTGGTCCATCTCCCCCAGGGCCCGGCTGATCTGATCGACCCCCTGGGCCTGTTCCCTGGTGGCAGAGGCGATCTCGGCCACCAGGGTGGAGATCTCGCCGGAAAGGGCCGCCACCTCGGCAATGGCGGTACCGGTGTCGGCAGCCAGCCGCGCCCCCTGTTCGATCCTGGCCACCGTGGCATCGAGGCGGCTACCGGTGTCGCCGGCGGCCGCGGCGGCCCGGAGCGCGAGGCTCCGCACCTCGTCGGCCACCACCGAAAAACCGGCCCCCGCCTCGCCGGCCCGGGCCGNNTGGAAGGCGATCTCGTCGATGGTCCGGACGATGCCGGAGGTTTCCGCGCTGGACTGGGAAATCTCCTCCATGGCGCGGCCCAACCGCGCCATGGAATCGTGAGCCGTGGCCACCACGCCGCCGGTCTTGCGCATCAGGGCATCGGCGGTCTGGGCGTTTTCGGCGTTCCGCAAGGTCATGGCGGCCATCTCTTCAAGGGCGGCGGCGGTCTGCTCGAGGCTCGCCGCATGTTCGCTGGCTCCGGCGGCCAGTTCCTGGCTGGCCGCGGAAACCTGGCCCGAAGCACCGTTCACCAGGCTGGCGCCCCTGCGAAGATCGTCGATCACCTGATTGATGGGCCGGGTGATGGCCCGGGTCACCAAAACGCCCATGAGCAGGCCAAAGAGTATACTGACCGTGGAGACGGAAACCGAGCCGCTCAGGGCCGCCTGCTCTTCGTCCTCGGCCCGGTCGGCGGCCTGCAGGGAAAAGCCCTCCACGTTTCCTACCACCTCGGCCAGAGCGGCGTTGAGCCGGGCCTCCTCCTGCTCGATGTCGGCGACCCGCTGCCTGGCCTCCTTCTTTTTCCCTGCCTGGAGGAGGTCCAAGACCTCCGCCACCCGGTGCTGATATTCCCGGTGCCCGGCCGCCACCATTTCAAAAAGCTTGCTGACCCGGAGCATCTCGGCCCGGTCCGCCTCGGAGGAGGCAGCAGCCAATGCCGTTTTGGTGATGTCCTCCCCCCGGCTAAGTTGCGCCGCCACCTTGTTGCCATAGGCGGTAAACTCCTTGGCCGCCTCCTCCTCCCGCCGCTGCGCCTCGGCCGCATCCACGGCGAGGTCGCCGTAGCGCAAGGCCCGTTCCATCCACAGTGACTGGCCCTGCTGATCGGCCGTCACCCGGGTGGCCGCCTCGATGAGCGGCATGTCCTCGCGGGCCACGCCGCGCAGTTCGTTGCCGATGTTGCGCAGTTTGGCAAATCCGAACAAGTTGCCACAGAGCATCAACAGGAGAATAGTCGCCACCAGGACAATGATCTTCGTACAGAGTGCCATCTTCTTCATGTGGGTGCTTCACCTCTCGCCTGAAATCCATATGGTTGGCCGTGACGGGCGGAACGACCGGCTGTCACAGGTGGTCCCCGCCCCCCCCAAGTCGGGCTTCACCCGACGGTCGCAAACCACCGACCGGGCCAGGCCGGCCGCGTCACGACACACGGCAGTGCACTGGTCACTGTTGCACAAAAACCTGTCACAACATAGTTACATGTTTGCAACCTCTGCCCGCAAAGCCCCGCACCGCACGGAGCGTCGCTCACAGCAACCGCTGGATGAGATAGAGATAGGCAGGCAGGCGGCTGAAACGCTTCAACTCCCGAAACTGGTGGAGCAGCGCCCGCCGCCCGCCGCCGCCGCGCAACGGCGAGAGATAGACCGCCCCCTTGGCCGAAGGCCGTTCGAGGCCGTGACGGAGAAGGGCGAGGAGGCTTGCCGGATGGCCGTCGGGCAACCCCTCGCCGAGGATGAAATTGCCGCTTACCTCGATGGAGGGATAGGCCCGGTTGACCGCCAACATGCGTTGAAAAGCCGCCGTCACCCGCTCCGCCGTCACCGGCTTGGCGAGTTCCGCCAGGGTGGCGGGATCGGCCGATTCGAAACCGATGTTGACATGCACCTGGAAAGGCAACCCGGCCAGACTTTCGAAGCAGGACTCGGGGGCGGCCAAGAGGGAATCGACGCTGCCAAAGCAGAAGAGGTGGAGGGTGTCGAAGTGCGACCGGGCAAGCCCCAGGGTTTCGTAGGCGACGGTGGCGGCGAAGGAGAGGAGATCGGCACCGGCGGCCAGGCCGTCGTGCTGCCCCAGGAAGAGGCCGTTGTAGTTGACCAGATCCGGCCCGAAAAAGGTCTTGAGCGCCTGGAGTTGCGCGAGGATTTCCTGTCGGTCGCGTACCGCGAAGGCGCCGCCCGCCTTCACCTCGCAGAAGCCGCAGTTGTAAAGACAGCCGTCGGCCACCAGCAGCGGGATCACCTCGTAGTCCACGTGACGGCAGTCCGGCGGCAGCACCGGCAGCCGTCCTTGCAGGATGGCCCGGAGTTGGCCGGCGCGGGCGGCCAGCGCGGCAGGCTCGCTGTTGGCCCGCACCCGGGCCAGGAAATCGCGGCAGGCCCCGGCCGGGGCAGTGGCCGCCAGCCGGCCAAGCTCGGCCAGGAGCTGCGGCCAGGAGCGGAGGAGGTCGGCCACCGCCGGCAACTCGAAAGGCGCCTCGCTGAACAGGGAGTTGGAGGGATAAGGCAGACATGGCAGGTAGTACTCGCCGGTCAGTCCATGGACGTCGGCGTAGCCGGCGGTGGCGTAGTAGAGCCAGTCGTTGCCGGGGGTGCGCTTGAGCCATTCGTTGGCGTGCGGCCAGCTACGCCCCCGGCCGCGCAGGAAGCGGATCTCGCCGCAACGGTTGAAGCGGCAACGGTAGCGGGGGTGGACGATTTCGCCGAAACGGCCGTAGCGAACCGGATAGCTCACCTTGGGATGATGCCGGGCGCCCTCCACCTCCGGCCACAGGCGCAACCCGCCCAGATCAAAGAACGCCATGCGCCGCCTCCAGCCCGGGCCACCGACAAGGGAGGGGGCGCCGCCTCTCGCGCCCCGGATCCTCGCCAAACCCCGGGCCTTGCCCCCCGGCAAGACGGCCCGCCACCGCCACGGCGTACCCGCCCGACCGGCATCGCCCCCCTGCCCGCCGTTGCGGCAATCAGATCCGCCGGAACCCAAGCGATGCCCGCAGCGGCTGCCCGGCGGCCCGTTCCTCCTTCACCTTTTGGCAGGTTTGGTCAGTTGCTTCTACCGATGCCGTAGTACTTGATCCCCAATTTCTTCAACTGCTCGGGATCATAGATGTTTCTCCCGTCGAAGATGACCTGATCCCGCAGTTGGGTTTTGATTTTTTGAAAATCGGGACTCCAGAATTTCTTCCACTCCGTCACCACACAGAGCGCGTCCGCATTGTGCAACGCCTCTTCATGACTGCCACAGAAGCGCACCCCCTCCCTGTCGCCGTATATCCGCTTTGCCACGGTCAATGCCTCGGGGTCATAGGCATTGACCGTGGCCCCCCGGCCGATGAGGGCCTCGATCAGGACCCTGCTGGGCGCTTCACGCATATCGTCGGTGTTCGGCTTGAACGCCAGACCCCATACCGCAAAGGTCTTGCCGGCAAGCCTGCCGCCATAGTGCTGATCGATTTTTTCAAAAAGCCGTCTCTTTTGGCGATTGTTGATATTTTCAACGGCGTGAAGCATTTCCACCTGACAGTGAACCGCGCCGGCCGTGCTTGCCAGGGCCTTGACGTCCTTGGGGAAACAGGAGCCGCCATAGCCGCAGCCAGGATAGATGAAGCTGTACCCGATCCGCCGATCAGAACCGATACCGTGACGAACGCTTTCAATATCCACGCCCAAGTGCTCGGCGAGATTCGCCAACTCGTTCATAAAACTGATCCGGGTGGCGAGCATGGCGTTGGCCGCGTATTTGGTAAACTCGGCAGAACGGACATCCATGACAATGATTCTGTCATGATTTCTGTTGAACGGATTATACAGTTTTCTCAGGAGATCGGAAGCAGCAGGATCGTCAGCGCCAATAACGATCCTGTCAGGCTTCATGAAGTCGTCGACCGCGGACCCCTCTTTGAGAAATTCCGGGTTTGACACGACACTGAAATCACACCCGACCGATCGGGCCAAAAGGGCTTTGCTGATTTCCATTCTTACCCTGTCGGCCGTCCCCACCGGAACCGTGGACTTGTTGACCACGACCATGAAGTCATCCATGTACTCGCCAATGGTTCTGGCAACGGAGATAACGTATTGCAGGTCAACGGATCCGTTATCGGTGCCGGGGGTGCCGACGGCGATGAATTGGAATAATCCGTGCCCTACCGCCTTTTTGGCATCGGTGGTGAAGTGCAGGCGCCCGTTAGCATGGTTCTCCCGCACCATGGCCTCAAGCCCCGGTTCATAAAGAGAAATAACACCGGCGTTAAGCGATTCGACTTTATCCTGATCGACGTCTATGCAGAGAACCTCGTTTCCCGCCGCGGCCATGCAGGCGCCGGTCACCAGGCCCACGTACCCCGCACCCCAAATGGTTACCTTCATATATTCACCTCTTCATTTTGCCATGGATATCAAATATGCCTACTCAACGGGTTCCTGCTCCCGCCCCTGAACCACCCCGGCATTTCCGCCAGTAAAAAAACACCATGGCACCGCACCCGGCCACCAGGAGGGCGGTAACCCCACGCAGATTTTGCAACACCAGCTGCTCGTTGCGCCCGAACCAGAACCCCAGGCCGGCCAGTACCAGCACCCATATCCCCGCGCCCAGCACGGTGGCCACGCAGAAGGGAATAATACCCATGCGGGCCAGGCCGGCCGGTAACGATATATATTGACGGATTCCCGGAAGCAACCGGCCGACAAAGGTGCTGATATGCCCGTGCCGTTCAAAAAAACGGTCGGCCTTGGCGAGGGACTGGCTGCTGACCAGCAGATACCGGCCATACCGTTCAAAGAACGGCCGGCCGAACTTCAGGGCGACCCAGTAGTTGAAGCCGGCTCCCAGCAGGCTCCCCAGGGTTCCGCAAAAGATGACCATCCCGAGGCTCATCTTTCCACTTGCCGCAAGATAGGCGGCCGGAGGGATCACCACCTCGCTCGGGAACGGAAAGAAAGAGGACTCCAGGGTCATGAGCATCACGATACCGGGATATCCCCACTGGCCGACGGTGTCGGCAAGCCAGACGACGAATTGATGGAACATGACAAACTCCTCAAAGTGCGCAAAACGTTGATATCCCGAAAATGCCGTCAGCAGGGGTCGATACTGCCGCGGAGGAAAAAACGGCGCCCGATGCACGCCTCCGTCGCGGCCCCGAGCCGCATACCCGACGCATCCGAACCTTTCCGGCCCGCATTTCCAGCCGGCACCGCTTGGCCGCGCAAACTGCGGAATCGACTGAAAAAAAACACGAGCTAGCCACGGAGCTTGCCGAGCCGCCCCGACAAAGCGCAGCCAACCTCAGCGAAGACCCGCATCACCTGCTGGTCCACCGATCGCAACGGGGTCGCAAAAAGCTCCACGAGCCCGGCGCCCATGAAGCCGACCACCAGACTGCCCATCATGTCGAAGGGAAAATGGATGCCGGCATACACCCGCCCCCAGGCGGTCAGAATTGCAATCGCCAGCAACGGCAGGCCGCAAGCGGCCCAACGCCGGAAGAAGAGCAGGTAAAACGCCACTGCGAACAGGAGGGTGGCGTGGTCGCTCGGGAAGGAGGTTTCCGGTCCGTGGGGGAAAAGCGGTTTACAAATGCCCATCATATACGGCCGCGGATGAAAGTAGAACAAACCGATGGCCTGGTTGACGGCCAGGCCGACGCCAGCCGCCCAGGTCGAATCGAGCAGTGCCGACTTCTTCCGCTCCCCGACTCTGAACCAGAGAACGACGAACAGGAGCGCCACGAAAAAAGGGCCGCCTTCGGCAAAAAGGACCGCCAGACCGTCCAGCACCGGCCGGGTGCCGGCACCGGAATGGATCCAGTTGAAAATTTCCACATTCAAATTCGTCATCACCAAAATCCCGCCTTAACACCGAAGGCCGCGGCCCCGGCCGTCCTCCCGCGGAAGGGACTCCGGAAAGCGCGCCCCATCGCGTGCCTCGCGGTCCCCCGCAAATTTTACGCAGTGCTCCAGAAGCCTCAACGAATAACTGTTGAAATCGCTTTCGGGGACGCCTCTACTTCCGCCCGCCCAGTGAGCCGAGGATTTGCAGCAGGGTCTGAAGTGACGATTTGCATGCCGCGGCATTCTGATGGAAAGCGCGCAACTGCCTCAATACCTGATCGATCGCGCCGTCAACTTCCGACCACTCCTTCGGGTTTCGCGGTTTTAATCTGGCCTCGGCGTTATCCCATGCAAATTCAAGATCGCCGACCCGCGTCTTCGCCTCGGCCAATTTGCCCGCTTCGGCAAGACGCAGGGTATCCTCTCCGATCTTCATGAATCGGGACAAATCCCCCAAATGACAAGTGGCCGAAAACGCGACGGGGTTTCGGTGCCGCAGCTGGGTCTGACGCATGAAATAGCCGCCAACGCCCAAAACCAGGAGCACGGTTACGGCGCCCGCGGTTTGCCAGAACAGCTGGCCCCGCCGGCCCTGCTCGACCTTCTCGTGCGCCAGGGCCATTGCCTCCGTCAACTGATCTCGCTTGGTTATCGAGAGGTAAGCCACGGTCAGGAGGATTGCCGAGGCAAACAACAGGGTGGTCATTGTCGGACCCATTCCCAATCCGCCATTGGCAGGCGTTTGCGAGAGATAATCTCCAATGGAGGCGCCCAGTGGGCGGGTCAGAATGTAGGCGATCCAGAATGCCGGGATCGGGTCAAAGCCGAGCCGCCAGGCAATGGTAACCGCAAGAATCGTCCCGGCAACGATCATGCCGGTGACGAGGTAGCCCAGGCCGAGGCTTTCCGCCATCAAATCTCCCGCCGCGGTGCCAAGGGCAAAGGTGAACAGGATGGCCAGCCAGTAAAAGGCCTCCCGTTGCCGGGTAAATATCGAGTGAATCGACAGGGTTTTCTCCTTGGCGGACCATACTGCAAAAGTCGCCGCCAACAGAACGCCAAAAACGACCGTACTGGCCTCCAGGGCAACGCCCAAACCGTCGGTGAGATTATCCGTAACCAGCGTTCCGAATATACTTATCAGGAACACGGACAGCCAATAAAATCCAGGGATATACTTCCTTGCCTTAAACTGCAGTATTAACGCGACAACCAGCAATGCACCGGTTATCACGGATGTTGCAGCAAGGCCAAGATTGAGGCTTACATTCAAATAATCGGCCGCTGTTTCGCCAACGGTGGTGCACAAAACCTTGATGACCCAAAAATACATCGTAACTTCAGGAACCTTGTTCAGCATCTTCTTTCTATCCTGAACCAGTACTGACTCCATTACGACCTCCCCTTGGCATCGGCTGTCTAATCTGTTCCTCATTTCTGATGAACACCGAATTGCTGTCGAAAAAAAATACCGTCCCACTTTGTTGGCACCGCTATCCGCCGGGGGGACGCAAACATCTCGTTCACCGGAGGCCGATCCGTCTCACCGAAACGTTCGGCCGCCCGCGGCGGTTGCCGGACCGCTTCCGCAATCCTTACCGAATCGAGACCGGCGTTCTCCGCGGGCAATAACGTTCTCATCCCGAGCCCGCCGGCAGATGCACCATCACCTCTATCCAACCGCCGGGGTCGCTGGTGATCCGGATCCGGCCACCGTGCAGTTCGACGATCTTCTTGGCGATGGTCAGGCCGAGGCCGGAGCCGCCGTGGAGGGGGGAACGAGATTTCTCCAGCCGGTAGAACTGGTCGAAAAGCCGCTCGATCTCGGCGGCCGGAATGGCGGTGCCGCTGTTGGCCACCGTCAGGCTACAGGTGTCGCCACGCCGTTCGCCCCACAGCCGGATGCGTCCCGCCTCCGCAAGGTTGTAGCGGATGGCGTTGTCCACCAGATTGATCAGCAGCCGCAGCAGCTTGTCCTGGTCCCCCCGCACCAGGAGTTCTCCCGGCCGCAGCTCGTTTGCGAGACGGATGTGGCGGGCCGCCAGCATCTCCTCGTACTCCGCCAGTACCTGGCCGGCCAGCTCCGCCAGGTCCACCTCCCGGTGGTCGATGGACTCCTGCTGTTCGAGCCGGGAGAGGTCGAGGAGCCCGGTGATCAGCCGGCTCATCCGCCCCAGGGTGGTGAGCTGCCGTTCGAGATCCTGCCGGAGTTGCGGCTCGAGTTGACGGTGGAGCAACACCTCCTCCACGTTGAGACGCAGCAGGGTAATGGGGCTCTTCAACTCGTGGGAGGCGTTGCCGATGAACTCCTTCTGCCGCTTGAAGGAGTACTGCAGCCGGTCGAACATCCGGTTGAGGGAAACGGCCAGGGCATGAATCTCGTCGCGGTTCTTGCCCAGGGGAATCCGCTGGTCCAGGGAGCGTTCGCTTATCTCCTGGGCCAGCCGGTTGATCGTCACCAGCGGCGAGAGGATACGGCCGGCCAGCCAGTAGCTGGCCAGCACGATGAGCAGGGTGCAGGAAGAAAGGCCCACCAGCACATCCCACAGCAGGTCGAGCAGGTTTTCCTCCATCTCCTCCACGGGCTTGGCGATGCGAACGGTGACGGTTCGCCCGGCGACCTGGCCGCGAAACTCCCGAACCCGAAACATCACCCCGTCGCGTTCGTCCTGCCCCAGGGGAAGCCTCTTCCTGGGGATGATCCGCTCAACGTTATAGGCGTCCCGGCCCCTGCCGGACGGAATGTCGGTGTAGCGGGTGATGGCGGAGCGGTAGAGCACCCGCCCCTGGCCGTCATGCACCATGATCCAGTACTGGTCCGGCGAGTAGGGCAGTTGGGCGGCGTCGAGCCGCCAGGAGGTGGCGTCCGCCGGATTCGCCCTCCCCTGCTCGATGAGCAGCGAGGCCATGCGTTGCAGCTCGCTGTCGATAAACTGGTAAGGCTCGGAAATGGTTTCGCGAAAGACAAAAAGCGAAAAGGAAACCGCGGCGACCAGAGCGGTGCCGGCGATCCACAGGGTGATCTTCTGACGAATCCGCATCACTCACCGTCGATGATATAGCCCACCCCACGGATGGTGCGGATGACGGCGCCGCTCTGGTCGCCCTGGATCTTGCGGCGCAGGTTCTTCACGTGAACATCGATGAAGTTGGACATGGTGAAGGGGTCGAACTCATCGCCCCAGACATGTTCGGCAAGGTTGAAACGGGAGACGGCCCTGCCGCGGTTGTAGAGCAGGAATTCGAGAATGGCGAACTCCTTGGCGGTGAGCGGCAGCGCCCTGCCCCCCCTGCGGACCTCCCGGCTCACCGTATCGAGCTGGATGACGCCGGCCCGGAGCACCGGATCGCGGCCGCCGCTCCGGCGGAACATGGCCCGAACCCTGGCGAGCAGTTCGGCCATGGAAAAGGGCTTGGCCAGGTAGTCGTCGGCGCCGAGGTCCAGGCCCCGCACCCGGTCGTCCACCTGACCACGGGCGGTCAGGATGAGCACCGGGGTGTCGAGTCCCGCCTGCCGCATCTCCCGCAGGACGCTGAAGCCGTCCAGGCCGGGCAGCATGATGTCCAACAGCACCAGATCATAGGTATCCTCCCAGATCTTCTCCAGGGCCTCATTGCCGTCCGCAGCGGTTTCCACCCGGTACAGTTCGCCGACCAGGATACGCTCCAGCTGCTCACGGAATTCCTCTTCGTCGTCCACCACCAGGATGTTCATGCCCACCACCATGCATCGGCCGAGAACCGCGTTTGGAGTTTGAACCAACCCCTCACGAACTTATCCGGTTCTGGTGATCAGCCAGACCCCGAAACAGATGACCGCGATCCCGCTCCACCGGGTCAGTGACATGGCCTCGCCAAAGAAGTACCGGCCACCCAGGGCGGCCACGATGTAACCAATCGAGAGCAGCGGGTAGGCGAAGCTCACTTCCACCCTGGAGAGCACCAGGAGCCAGATCACCACACTGACAACATAACAAAGGAGCCCGGCGAGGACAAAGGGGTTCTCGGCGGCGGCGAGGCCCGCACCGCCCAAGGCGGTGAGGGAGGAGAAGGAGAACCGGCCAATGGCGCGCATCCCCTGCTTCAAGGCAAGCTGGGCCGCGGCGTTGAGGAGCACCCCGGCCAAAATGAGCGGCAGGTATCTGTTCATCGACATTTTCTTCCTCTTTCGGGGCATCGGCCGGAAGGCGATGGCGGCTTTCCGGCCAGTGGTCTCTACCAGGGGGTGATCGTAGCAGGGAATTTTGAAAAATTCTCTTGCCGCCCGACCTCTGCGTTATGCAAAAAAATCATCCCGGAGGGAAGCGAAAGGCAGTGGAGACTCCGATATAAACCATATGCCGGCGGTATTTTTTCACACGCCTCGGAGTCTCGTGACCTCGCTCGCCTGATCTCGAACAAAATTCTGATTTTTCAAGGCACCCATCAGTAGACGGCCAGAACATACCCGTGCGGGCCGTTACCGTCCAGGGAAACCGGGACGGGCAGAGATGCCTGCCAGCGGGCGTATTCGTCCGCCGCCGCCACCAACACCGCGTGGCCGCGGTTTTCGCGGAGCACTTCCCCGGCCCGGGCCGGGGTCAACAGCCGCTCGCGGGGACGCGCCCGGGCCACGCCATAATCGAGTTCCCCGGCCCGTTCCACCAGCAGCACGTCGTCACGTTTGAAAACCCAGCAGGCCGTGGCCGCGGCGTTCTCGCCGGAAAGCAGCACCGTTTCGGCCCGGACATCATGGCGGTGGCGTGCCAGGAGGGTGACCGGCGCCTTCGCCTCCAGGGTCCGCTGGGGGAGAGCGACCTGGAGCGAAAAGAGCAGCAGCGCCGGGGCAAAGCCAACGGCCAGGAGTCTGCCGCTCTTCTCCCGGCAACGGGCCGCGACGATCAGCAGGAAGGCCATCACCCCCAGGCCGTTGGCGATCATGAGCCATTTCCAGGTGTGGACGTAGGGATGGAAGCCATTGATCCCCACCGCCTGCACGCCGAGGAAGGCGGCGAGCAGCAGACCGAAGAGAACGGCCCCGAAACCGGCTGCCCGACGGAACCGGCGGTCGCCGGCCGGGGTGCCGAGGCCCCGGTCGAAACCGATGGCCATGAGCAGGGCGAAGGGCGGAAAACAGGGCAGGATGTAGGTGATGAGCTTGCCGTGGCAGGCGGAGAAGAAGCCGAAGGGCAACACCAGCCAGCAGAGGGCGAAACGGGCCAGGTCGTTGGCCGGATGGTCGACCGGGGCGACGTGCCGCGCCCGGCCGGCCAGGGCCGCGGGGACCAGCAGTGCCCAGGGCAGGGACATGGCCGGGGCCACGGCGAGAAAGAACCACACCGGCTGGCCGTGCTGGGCGTTGTCGCCGAGGAAGCGGCGGATGTGCTCGTTCCAGATGAAGAATTGCCAGAAGTCCGGCGCTCGGCGCTGGATCATCACGCTCCAGGGCAGGGCAACCGCCACGGCGACCGCCAGGGGCAACCAGGGGAGCCGCGCCAGATCCCGGAAACGTCGCTGCCAGACGAGGTACCCGCCCACCGTCAAGGCCGGCACCGCAAAGGCGAGAAATCCCTTGGCCAGAAAGGCAAGGCCGCAAAAAAGGCCGGCCGCGGCAAGCCAGCCCCGCTCCTGCCGGGAACGGCTCGGGGCGGCCAGGGCCGCGAAGAAAAAGACCAGGGCCCCGGTGAGGAAAAAGGCGAGCATGGCGTCAAGGACCGCAAAGGTTCCGATCCCCACCACCGCGAAACAGGAGAGAAAAACCAGGGCGCTCAAGGGAGCGACCAGCGGTGCCTGGCGGCAGTAACGGCGGGCCAGCCAGAAGAGCAGCAGCGCCGCAAGCCCCGTGGCCAAGGCTGACGGCAGCCGGATGGCGAACCCGTTGGCGCCGAAGAGCTGGATGGAGAGAGCGTTGAGCCAGTAGCCCAACACCGGCTTTTCATAGTAACGCAGGCCGTTGAGATGGGGAACCAGCCAGTTGCCGGAGGCGAGCATCTCACGGGGGATTTCGGCGTAGCGGGTCTCGTCCGGAACGAACAGGGGCCGGAACCCCAGGGGCAGGAGATAGAGCAGGACAAAGAGGGCGATGGCCGCCAAACCGACGCGACGTTGACTCATGACTCCTCCTCCGCCTGCACGGCGACCCACCCCTCCCGGCCGGGAACCGTGCCGCGGACGATGCGGCCGCGGCACGGCACCGGTGCCGCCGCGGCCAGGCAGTCTCCCAGGGGGGAAAAGACGATGTGGCGCTCCGCGGCCCTGGCGAGAAAATCGGCAAAGAGCCCCCGGCAGGCGAGCCCTTCGACCTCGGCGTGGATGGTGAGCACGTTGAGCCCGCCGGAACGGAAGAACGCCAGAAGCGAATCGTTGTAGTTCGCCATGGTGACGCCGTTCCTGCCGATGCACTCGTCATAGGTCGGCAGGGTCACCGGCACCTGGGGGGTAGCGAGGGACTCGCCGGCCTCGCAGGGACAGAAGACGGCGCCCCCCCGGCAGTCGGAAGAGTAGCGAAGGTGCAGGGCCTCGGCGGCGCGCAGCGCCAGGCCGGTCATCCGCCAGCCCGGGGCCGCGGCGCAGTCCACCGGCCGGCCCAGGATCCCCCCCAGGGTTAAGAGGCCGCGCCGCAGCTCGCCGGCCACCGTCTCCGGCGTCATGGCCTCCAGTTCGGTCTGCCAGCGGTGGTGGTCCCAGGCGTGCAGGCCGATTTCATGGCCGGCCGCCGCCGCGGCCCGGATCACCTCGCCACAGCGCTCACCGATGGGCGGCCCCGGCCACAGGGTACCCTTGAACAGGATATCCCAGCCATAGAGGCTCGCCGCCCGGCTCCGCACCATCTTGGCGAGGAAGGCGGGCCGCAGCAGCCGCCAGAGGTGGCGGCCCATGTTGTCAGGCCCCACCGAGAAGAAAAAGGTGGCCCGGATGCCATGGCGCGCCAAGAGGGCGAGGAGGTTCGGCACCCCCAACCGCGTCCCCCGCAGGGTGTCGACATCGATACGCAGCCCGGCCCGGATACGGTCGGTGGCCATGCGGACTTTCTCCTTCCCCTCTGGTTCAGCCCGCATTTCTCGTGAACAAGGTTTTGCCTTTCACACCGCGGGAGATGTCGTCAACCAATTGGAATATAGACTCTTTTACAGGAGTCAGACATTGTTTTTAAAAATACGGGTTAAAGGTTGGCGACGGATGGCGGCCGGAGACGGTGCACCTCGCCGACCGGCGTCGGCGCCTCGGCCTCTTCCCGCCCCAGGGCCTGATTGAGGAAGAAGTCCAGGGTCTCGGTCACCGATTGCGCCAGCTCCACCTGCGGCTGCCAGCCCAGCAGCCGATGGGCCAGGGCAATGGAGGGCCGCCGGTGGAGGACGTCCTGATAGCCGTCGCCGTAAAAGGCGCGCGCCTCCACCTTGCTGATGCCGGCAAAGGGCGGGAAATGCCCCCGCAGGGGGTGGCGTTCGAACTGGGCCACCAGCAGATCGGCAAGCTCGGCAATGGATGCCTCGTTGTCCGGATTGCCGATATTGAAGATCCGCGAATCGCAACAGCCGTTCCGGTTCTCGATGATCCGGAAGAGGCACTCGACGCCGTCCTTGACATCGGTGAAGCAGCGTCTCTGGCTGCCGCCGTCCACCAGGCGGATGGGAGTGCCCTCCACCAGATTCAGGATGAGCTGGGTGATCACCCGGGAGCTGCCGATGCGGGCCGACTCCAGGTTGTCAAGCCGCGGGCCCACCCAGTTGAATGGCCGGATCAGGGTGAAGCGGAGCCCCTGGGTGGCGCCGTAGGCCCAGATCACCCGATCCAGAAGCTGCTTGCTGCAGGAGTAGATCCAGCGCTGCTTGTGGATGGGGCCCAGGACGCAGTTGGAGTGTTCCTCGTTGAATTCCGGGTCCGTGCACATGCCGTAGACCTCGGAGGTGGAGGGGAAGATGATCCGTTTGCCGTACTTGGCGCAGGCCCGGACGATGCGCAGATTTTCCTCGAAATCGAGTTCAAAGACCCGCAGCGGATTGCGGACGTACTCGGCCGGGGTGGCGATGGCCACCAGCGGCAGGACAATGTCGCACTTGCGCACGTGGTACTCGATCCACTCCCGGTTGATGGAGATATCGCCCTCCCGGAAATGGAAGCCGGGCCGCTGCCGGAGCCTGCCGACGGAAGAGGCGGAAAGATCCATGCCGTGCACCTCGTAGCGGCCGCTGTCGAGGAGCCGTTCGCTGAGGTGGTTGCCGATGAAGCCGTCCACCCCCAGGATGAGCACCTTCTTCTTGCGCCGGGCCTCGGCAAGGGCGGCGGCCCGGCCACCGAACCGCATCCCGGCCGCCAGGTTGAGTTCGCCGGCCAGCTGGTTGCCGTTCACCGCCACCCCGCCCTCGCCCTGGGCCGCGTCCACCCGCACCGCGCCCCGGCCGCAGGCGATGACCAGCGGACTCGCCGAGAGCACCGTGCCGGGCGGTTTTCCCTGGTTGTCCTCCTCCGGCCGCACGGACCAGAAGAAACATTTCCGGTTGCCCAGGAAGCTGAAGGCGCCGGGATAGGGGCGGGTGACCGCCCGGACCAGATTGCGCACCTCGCGGGCCTCACGGCGCCAGTCGATTTCGCCGTCGGCCGGCCGCCGGCCGCCGAAGTAGCTGGCCAGGGCGTGGTCCTGGGGGGTACGCGGCGCCGTGCCGTCTTTAAGCGCCGGCAGCAGCCGGTCAAGCAGCCCGGTCGCCGCCGCGGCGAGTTTCACGTGCAGGGTGCGGGCCGTGTCGTCGTCGCCGACCGCCACCCGGCTGCTGCCGACGATATCGCCGTCGTCGGGCTTCGGGGTCATGTAGTGGAGGGTGACCCCGGTCTCCGCTTCGCCGTTGACCAGCACCCAGTTCACCGGGCAGCGGCCCCGGTAGCGGGGCAGCAGCGAGCCGTGGAGGTTGAGGCAGCCGGCCCGGGGGAGGGCGAGCAGCTCGGGCCCCACCATGTTCCGGTAGTAGAAGGAAAAGATGATATCCGGGGCCATCTCGCGGATGCGGGCGAGCCACAGGGGGTGGTTGATATTCTCGGGGGCAAAGACCGGCAGCCCCTGTTCGGCGGCCAGCTCCGCCACCGAATCGAACCAGTGGTTTTCCTCCGGGGCGTCCTGGTGGGTGAAAACGGCCTGGATGTCGAAGCCGTGGGCGATGAGCGCCTTGATGCCGACGCAGCCGATGTTGTGATAGGCGAGCACGATTGTCTTCATGATCGGATCCTTGCAAGGGAGGTTTGACGGGCGTTGACCACTTCTCTGACAAAATACCGGGGCCGCCCCCGGACATCGTGGTAGATGCGACCGATGTATTCGCCCAGCAGCCCCATGGCGATGAACTGGGCACCGATAAAGACGAAGAGGGCGGCAAAAAGGGTGAAGACCCCTTCGACGGCCCAGGCGGCGCCGTAAACCAGCCGCATCGTCATCAGAAAGATACCGAACCCCATGCCGCCCAGGGCGATGATGGTGCCCACCATGGAGAGCAGCCGCAGGGGAAAGGTGGACATGGAGGTGAGCAGGTCGAACTGGAGCGAGATCAGCCGCAGCAGGCTGTACTTGGAATCGCCCTGCCGCCGGGCATCGTGGCGCACCGGGATCTCGGTGGTGGTGCGGGCGAAGCTGTTGGCGAGGATGGGGATGAAGGTGGAGCTTTCCCGGCACTGGAGCATGGCCTCGACAATGGGGCGCCGGTAGGCCCGGAGCATGCAGCCGTAGTCGTGCATCATCACCCCGGTGGCCCTCCGCACCGCCTTGTTGACCAGGGCCGAGGCGAGCCGCCGGAAGAGGCTGTCGCGCCGGTTGGTGCGCACCGTGCCCACCACGTCGAAGCCCCGCGCCATCTCGCGCACCAGCTTGGGGATCTCCTCGGGCGGGTTCTGAAGATCGGCGTCCAGGGTGACGACGATCTCGCCGGCGGCCCGGGCCAGGCCGGCCAGGACCGCGGCGTGCTGGCCGTAGTTGCGGTTGAGGAGTACCGCCACCACCTCTTCCCCGTGTTCCCGGGCCGCCTCGCGGATCATGGCATCCGATCCGTCCGCCGAGCCGTCGTCCACCAGGATGAGTTCAAAGGGATGGCCGGTGGCGCGCCCCGCCGCAAGGCAGCGGCGGATCAGCTCGGCGAGGCAGGCCGCCTCGTTGTAGACCGGGATGACGATGGAGAGGAGTTCAGGGTTCATCGGGCCAGCACCTCCTTCACGGCGTCGACCACCGTCGCCACGTCCTCTTCGGTCATGGCCGGGAAGAGCGGCAGGGAGCAGATGCGTTCCGAGTTCCACTCCGTGGCCGGCAGCATGCCGGGCCGGAAGCCCATCACCTCGCGGTAGTACCGTTGCAGGTGCACGGCCCGGAAGTGGAGGCCGGTGCCGATGTTGCGCTCTTTGAGCGCCGCCATGAAACCGTCCCGGTCGAGACGGGCCCGGTCGGTGTCGAGCCGCACGATGAAGAGATGCCAGGCGTGGCGCATGGCATGGGGAGGCAGTCCCAGGGGGATGATCTCGTCGACCCCGGCGAGCAGCTCCCGGTAGCGGGCGGCGAGGAGGGCGCGCCGGGCGATGAAGCGCTCCAGCCGGGCGAGCTGGCCGCTGCCCAGCACCGCCGCCATGTCGGTGAGGTTGTACTTGTAGCCGGGTTCCACCACCTCGGCCTGGGGGGCGCGGCCCTGGGTGGCGCGGTCGTGGGCGTCCACCCCCAGGCCGTGGAACTTCAGCCGCCGGATCCGGGCGAGAAGCTCCGGGTCGTCGGAGCAGAACATGCCGCCCTCGCCGGTGGTGAGGTTCTTGATGGGGTGGAAGGAGAAGATGGCGGTGCCGTCGGCGCCGATCTTCCGGCCCTTATACTCGCTGCCCGCCGCGTGGGCCGCGTCCTCGGCGAGCGGAATGCCGCGGCTTGCGGCCAGCCGCCGGATGGGATCGAGGTCCAGGGCGGCGCCGGCGAAGTGGACCGGCACGATGAGACGGGTACGCTCGCTGAGACAGGGTTCGAGATGGCGGGAGGAAACCATCAGGGTGTCGCGGTCGATGTCGGCGAACACCGGCGTGGCACCGGCCAGAACGATGCAGTTGACGGTGGAAACCCAGGTCATGGCGGGGGTAACCACCTCGTCGCCGGGGCCGATGCCCAGGGCGGCGAGCAGGAGATGCATGCCTCCGGTGGCCGAGGCGAGCGCCACGGCGCCGGCGGCGCCGCAGTAGGAGGCGAACTCTTCCTCAAAGGCCGCGGCCCTGGCGCCGGTGGTGATCCACCCGGAGCGCAGGACATCCGCCACCGCGGCGATCTCCTCCTCGCTGATGGACGGCCTTGAAAACGGCAGAAATTCGCTGCGCATGGGCGTGCCTCTCGTACCATTGCCGGAGACGGCGGCACGCCCCCATCGTTGGGGTACCCCGGCCACGGCGACAAAACGGGAAAAGGAAGGAGACCAGGGCGGGCCCTGGGCAACAAACCGGCGCGAAGTATAGCCTGTGAAAATGAAGAAGTGATGAAGGGGCGATGAGGAGGGCGTGAGGCAGCGAAAAAAACGAACCAGAGGGGAGACGGCGACGGCGCGGCGGGGGAAGGCGCGCCCGCCGTCCGGTGCCGAAACAACGTTTGCGCATCGATCCTTCCCCGCTCCGAAAGAAGCCGGTTCTCTCCGGCCCCCGGCGCGGGGAAGGGGGGGGGGGGGGGNNGCCGGGCGGGATCACCGCCTCCTTGCCGATCAGGGTGATACCGGTGTAGAGATGCTTGGGATGAAGCCGGTTGGCCACGGTGTTGCGGTCGCCGTTCCCGACGATGGCCCCGCCGCCCACCTGCACCCGCTTGTCGAGGATGGCGAGATCGACCACCGCGCCCTCCTCGATGACGCAGTCGTGGAGGACGATGGAGTCGCGCACCACCGCTCCCCTGGCCACCCGTACGCCAGGCGAGAGCACCGAGTTCACCACCTCGCCCTCGATGACGCAGCCCGCCGCCACCATGGAGCCCCGCACCGCGCTGCCGGCCACGAAGCGGGCCGGCGGCCAGTCGGTGGGACGGCCGTCGGCCTCGAAGTTGGAGCGGATCCCCCATGCCTCGGGCGAGATGCCGGAGTCCTCGCGGAGGATGTCCATGTTCGCCTCCCAGTATGCCTGCACCGTGCCCACATCCCGCCAGTAGTCATGGAAGGGGTAGGCAAAGACGTTGTCGCGCTCGATGGCCTTGGGGATGAAGTGCATGCCGAAGTCGGTGGCCTCGCGGTCCGAGGCGAGCAGCCGCAGCAGGTACTCGGTGTCAAAGACGTAGATGCCCATGGAGGCGAGGTCGGTGCGCGGCACCGCCGGCTTCTCCTCCCACTCGACGATGCGGCCCTCGTCGTTGGTGATCCCGGTGCCGAACTGGTGGATCTGCTCCATGGGCACCACCATCATGGCGATGGTCACGTCGGCCCGTTTGCGGCGGTGGAAGGTGAGCATGTCGTCGAGATCCATCCGGTAGATGTGGTCACCGGAGAGGATGACGATCTCCTTGGAGGGATGGTCGCGAATGAAATCGATGTTCTGGCGCACCGCGTCCGCCGTGCCCTTGTACCAGTCCGAGTCCTTGAAGCCGGTGCGGGGCGGCAGGATCTTCACCCCGCGGCTGCGGCCGGTGAAGTCCCACGCCTCGCCGGTGCCGAGATGGCGCATCAGCGACAACGGCTTGTACTGGGTGAGCACCCCCACCTGGGTGAGGCCGGAGTTCATGACGTTGCTCAGGCTGAAGTCGATGATCCGGTAGATGCCGCCAAAACAGACCGCGGGCTTGGCCCGGGTCTGAACCAGGACGTTCAGCCGGCTGCCCACGCCGCCGGCCAGCAACAGAACCAGGGTCTTCTCGTGCTCTCTCATCGGACGATCTCCCCGCTCTTGATGGTGCGGGCCAGTTTTTCGGGCTTCAGGTTGGGATAGAGGGTACAGTCCGAGCCGATTATCGTCCCGTCGGGAATACAGTTGTTCCAGCCCACCACCGTGGCCTCCTTGTCCTCGGCCGGCCCCTCCTCACCGATATGCACCCCGTCGCCCACCATGACGTTGACGTCACTCACCACCTTCTCAAGGCGCGAGTTGCGGCCCACCACGTTGTTGAAGAAGAGCACCGAATCCCGCACCACCGCGCCCTTCTTGACGATGACGCCGGGGAAGAGGATGGAACGCTCCACCGTCCCCTCCACGGTACAGCCGTTATAGATCAGGCTGTCCTGGACCACCGCCTCGTTTCCGACCTTCATCGGCTGGCAGTCGCGGATGTTGCGGTGTTCGAGATTGGTGCGGATGCCCCATTCCTCGATATCGATCCTGGGCTCGGTCCCCAGCAGATCCATGTTGGTCTGCCAGTACTCCTCGACGGTGCGGGTGTAGCCCCAGTAGCCGGTGAACTTGAAGCCATAGACCCGCCGCTGCTCGTACATCATGCGGGGGATGATGTTGCGCCCGAACTCGAAGGAATCGTCCTCGCGGGCATTGGCGGCCAGCGCTTCGAAGAGCACCTTGGGCTTGAAGCAGAAAACGGTCATCGAGGCCCAGTCGAAGCGGGGCCGGGAAGGCTTTTCCTTGTACTGGACGATCCGCCCGCCCCGGTCGCCGTCCTCGTCGTCGATCTCCGCCACCCCGAAGCGGTGCGCCGTGTTCAGCGGCACCTTGAGGCAGGCGATGGTGAGGTCGGCGTCCTTTTCCCGGTGGTAGTCGATCATCTCCTGGTAATCCATGGAGTAGACATGATCGCCGGAGAGGATGAGCACCTCCTCGGGGTCGTGGTAGCGGACGAAGTCCAGATTCTGGAAAACGGCGTCGGCCGACCCCCGGTACCAGTCGCTGTGGCCGTGGCCCTTGGAGGGCGGCAGGATGGAAACCCCGCGGTAGCGGCCCAGCATGTCCCAGGCCGCCCCGCTGCCGATGTGGTTGATCAGGGAATAACTCCGGTACTGGCTCAACACCGCCACCTGCTCCAAACCGGAGTGCATCAGGTTGCTCAGGGGGAAATCGATCACCCGGGCAAAACCGCCGAACGGCACCGCCGACTTGGGGCGGTAGGCGGTGAGCACGTTCAACTCGTCGACCCGCCCCCCGGCCAGGATCATGGCCAGGGTTCTCGGCTTCAGCTTCTTCATAGGCGCCCCTCACCTCAAGGAATCTTGGAAAACTGTCTTTACGCCCGGTCTCTGCGTCATGCGCAAAATTTTTTCTCGGCGGCAGGCGAGAACAAGGCTCCGGAATCCTGACTTTTCAAGAAACCATCAGGGTTGATTCTGCCCGGTGGTACCGCGCCCCCCCCTGCCCCGCTCACCGCCCGGCGCGACGTTACATGTGCTTGGTGATCATCTTCTTCAGGGTCCGGGTGGTGAACTCCTGGCTTTCAAGCCCCAGGTTCTTGCAGGGCACCTCGGCCCGGGCCGCCTGGCGGTGGCCGCCGGCCGAGCCGTCGTTGCCGAAGATCTTGGCCGCCATCTTGCCGGCGTTCTTCTTGTAGCCGTCGCAGCGGAAGATGACCACCAGCCGCTCGCCGTGGATGCCGGAGACGATGACCCAGGCGATCTTGTCCACCTGTTTGAGGAAATCGGCGATCATCACCAGGATGTCCGGATTGCGCACCCGGCCCACATGGACATAGGCCCGGTTCTTGCTCACCTTCATGTCGGTAAGCGCGATGCGGAAGTAGTTGAGTTCGGAAAGCCGCATCTCCGACAGCTCGATCTTGCGCACCAGGTTCTGGTTGGCGATCTTAAACAGGTAGCGAAAGGAGATGACGTCGGAAAGGGTCGCCCGCTTCTCGAAGTTGTTGGTATCGACCTTGATGGCGTAAAAAAGCGCCGTGGCCAGCGCTACAGAGGGCTTCAGGTCGGCGGCGCGGAGGTATTCCACCAGCATTGAGGCGGTGGCGCCGTAGTCGGGGCGGATATCAATGTACCTGGCGGTCCACTCGGTGGTCACCGGGTGATGGTCGATGACCGCGTCGAACTGGATGTTCTCGAAACTCGGCAGGTGGGTGGGCTGGGAGTCGACGATGATCTTCTTCGAGAAGTCGCCCACCTTGAGGTTCTGCAGCCGCTCGGCCTGGATCTTGAGCAGATCCACCATGGCCAGGTTGCTCAGCCGCCGGACCTCGTTGGGATAGCCGATGACCACGTTCTTGACCCGGTAGCGCAACAGCCGCTTCACCGCCTGGGCCGCGGCCAGGGCATCGGGATCGGCGTTGATGACCACCAGCACGTCGTCATCCTTGTCAAAAACCTCCAGGAATAACCGCAACCGCTCCTTGGCCGACTTGTTGAGCGATTCGCGCAGCCGTTGCTTGGCGATCACGCATCTGAGTTGTTTCAAACCGATATCCTCGCAGGGGCCAGCCGCTCTCCCCTGAATTGTCATTCCCGAAGCCGTCCGCCAAGACAAAACAACTCGACGCGTTCCCGCCGTCACGGATCCAGGCCACTGGCAAAACTGACCAAATCTACCATATCCCTTCCCGGCCGCGCAAGCGGCATGGCGCGGGTCAATCGCCCCCGCCGAAGAAGGGTACCGAGGGGAAGAGGGTGTGGTCGGTGTGGGGGATGAACTTGGCGCCGGAGAAACGGATCATAAACTCCTGGTTGACGTTCAATTCGATGTAGGTGATCTTGCGGACCAGTTCCCGGCAGCGCTCCCGGGCCGAGGCCTCGAGCAGGATGCGGCGGGCGCCGGTGAGCGACGAATTGCCCACCGGCACGTAGGTGGCAAGCGGCAGGTCGGGGAGCATGCCCAGGGTGATGGCCTGGCGGGGATCGATGTGACGGCCGAAGGCGCCGGCCACGAAGATGCGGTGGATATCGGCGAATGCCACCCCGACCTGATTGGTGAGGGTGGTGAGGATCGAGTACATGGCCGCCTTGGAGCGCATCAGGGCGTCGAGATCCACCTGGCTCAAGGTGACCGGCTCGCCGGCCGCCGCCTCGGCCGCCGGCACCACCACGAAGGCGGGCCCCTCCGGCGTATCGATGAGCCGGGAGCCGGCGGCCCGGGGCCGGAGACGGCCGCGCAGGTCGATGAAGCGGCCCAGGTAGAGGGCAGCCACCAGATCGATGATCCCGGAGCCGCAGATGCCCCTGGCCGGCTCATTGCCGATGGTCCGCCAGATGAAGGTATCGGTCGTCGGATCGAAGCGGACCTGATCCACGGCGCCGGGGCCGGCTCGCATCCCCATCCGCGCCACCCCGCCTTCGAGCGCCGGGCCGGCGGCGCCGGCGCAGGCCACCAGCCAGTCGCGGTTGCCCAGCACGACCTCGGCGTTGGTTCCCACATCGATCAGCATGCAGGTTTCCTCGGCCGTGTCCAGACCGCTCGCGAGGATGCCGGAGATGAGATCGCCGCCGAAGTAACTGCCCACGCTGGGCAGCACCCAGACCACCGCCGCCGGGTGGATGGCAAGCGCAAGCTCGGCGGCCCGGCAGGGGTCCGGGGCGTTGGCGAGCGGGATATAGGGCTCGCGGCAGAGATGGTAAGGATCAAGGCCCAGGAAGAAGTGGACCATGGTGGTGTTGCCGGAGACGGCCATGGCGCGGATATCGGCAAGCTCGATCCCCACCGAGCCCGCCAGCTCCTCGGCCAGGGTGTTGATGTCCTCGGTCACCGCCGCCTTGAGCCGGGCAAGGCCGTCGTCCCTGACCGCGAAGTGGATGCGGCTCAGGATATCGGCGCCAAAGGCGATCTGGCCGTTGGGCCGGTCGGCCCGGGCCAGAATCTCGCCGTCGGCGAGGTCCACCAGGGTGGCTTCGAGATGGGTGGTGCCGAGATCGAGGGCGATGCCGGCGAGCACGCGGGGCGGGGCGGCGAGGAAGTCCACCAGCTCCGGACCGGTGACCAGATCGTTGACCACCGCCACCCCGGCAAAGCCGGCCCGCCGGAAGGCGGCCGCCACCGACGCGAGGCGGCCGAAGGGCACCGACAGCGGCCGGTCGCCCAAGTGCGGCCGCAGCGCCTTTCTGAGCCGGTCGATGTCACCGGTGTTGTCCTTGAGACTCGGCGGCGTTGCCGCCACCGGCAGCAGTTGTACCAAGGGTTTCATGTTTCACACATCAATGAAATAGCGGTTGACGGTCGTCTCCGCCGGGTATTATAGTCCTTGACGTTTGTGACAAGCGGATGGACCGACAAGGCCACGGCACCGGAGGCGTTGCCGGTTTATCGCGCCCTCCGCCGACGCGGCGGCCGTCATGCCGCGCCGAACGCCAGATCCCGTTGCCGGCGCCCTCCAGGGCCCGGTGGCACAGCCCACGGTGATCCCGATGTTGAAAATTCTCGCCATCATGACCGGCGGCGGCATGGGCGCCGCCTGCCGGTACAGTCTCTTCATGCTGGTCCAGCGGCTGCTGCCGGTGGATTTCCCGGCCGGCACCCTGGCCGCCAACCTCCTGGGCTCCTTTGCCATCGGCTTCCTGTGGCGCGGTTTTGAAGGCAGCCGGATCACCAACGAGTGGCGCCTCTTCATCTTCACCGGCTTCCTGGGCGGCTTCACCACCTTCTCGACCTTTGCCCGCGAGGCCACCCAGCTCTTCAAGGTGGGCGACTGGAAAACCGCATTCATCTACCTGGCGGTGAGCAACATCCTCGGCGTCGGGCTGGTGGTCGCCGGCTACCTGATGGCCCGGCGCCTCGTCTTCTTCCCCCGCTGAGCCCGCAACGCCGCCAGGCCTGCCACGCTTCGGCCGAGGTGGGTGATTATAGCAACTGGCGGCCGGAAACTCAACGCCCCGAATGCCGCCACCCCGCGAGCCCCCCCCAACCCGCCATGCCGAGCCGGCGTCGGCAAATAAAGGATGAGCCGGAAGCGGCTTTTGTGGTATAGGAGTCTTTTATCTGTGAAGGGTCGCCGACTGCTCCGAAGGGGCGCGCCGGAAGACGCTTCACCTTTCAAGGACGCCATCGATCCCCAAGCAATGCCGTTGCTGCTCTACACATACCTCGCCACCGAGGTGCTCGCCCCCTTCTTCGCGAGCCTCGTCGTGCTCTGCGGCATCCTCTTCCTGGGCCGGCTCATCCCCATCCTCGACGTCATCCTCGACTTCGGCATCAGTTTCGGCGACTTCGTCCGCCTCTGCGCCTATCTCTTCCCCAAGCTGCTGCTCTTCGCCGTGCCCATGGCGAGCATGATGGGGGTGATCATCGGCTTCAACCGGCTGGTGGCCGACAACGAGATCATCGCGCTCAAGGCGGCGGGCATCGGCCTTTTCCGCATGCTGCCGCCGGTGCTGGTGATCGCCCTTGCCACGGCCAGTCTCACCGCCCTCACCTCCCTCCAGTTGATTCCGGCGGGCAGCAACGCCGTCCGCCAGCTCCTCTTCCACCTGGCCAAGGAGAAGATCGACAAGGGCTTGCGGGAGAAACAGTTCAGCCAGTCCCTGGGGCCCCTGGTGGTCTACGCCGACCGGGTGGATCCCGAAAGCCGGCGCTGGCAGGGGGTCTACGTCTCGGACCTGCGCAACCCGCGCACCCCGGTCACCGTTCTCGCCCGGTCCGGCAGCCTCACCGGCCGACTCGACAAGATGGAGGTGGTCCTGGAACTCAACGACGGCTCGCTCCACCGGGCGCCTGACCGGCGCACCCAGACCGTCCGCTTCGACCGCTACACCGTCACCGTCCCCCTCCAGGCCCCGGCCACGGTGCTCGGTGAATCGGCGACCGGCATCGACCGGACCGGCCTCGACCTCAAGGGGCTGCTCGCCACGGCCAAACGCATCGGCGCCGACACCCAGGACGGGCGGGGGCTTATCGTCGAGTACCATAAGCGGCTGGCGCTCGCCGTGGGCTGCTTCATCCTCACCCTGCTGGCGCTGCCGCTCGCCCTGTTCACCCGCCACGGCCGCCGGCCCATGGGACTGCCCCTGGGACTCGGCTGCTTCATCCTCTACTACGTGGCCCTCACCGGGGCCTCCGGCTTCTGCGAGGCCGGAACCCTGCCCGTCGGCCCCCTGATCTGGCTGCCCAACCTCTTTTTCGCCGGCCTCGCCGCCTTCCTCATCCACCGGGTGGGGTGGGAACGGTCGAGCCCGCTGCTCGCCCGGCTGCCCGGCCTGTTCGAAGGACTCGCCGACCGCCTCGGCCGCCGGCGGCCGCCGACCGGAGGTGCGACGTGAAACTGCTGGACCGCTACCTCCTCGGCCAGTTCATCAGGAACCTCCTGCTGGTTCTCAGTTCGCTGATCTCCATCTACCTGCTGGTTGACTTCTTCGAGCGCATCGACAACTTCATGGAGGCCCACAAGGGCTTCGGGCTTCTGGCCGAATACTTCTTTTTCAAGATCCCGATGATCTATGACCAGATGATGCCGGTGTGCATCCTGCTCGCCGGCATCATCACCCTGGGGCTCCTGAGCCGCCACCACGAATTCGTCGCCCTGAAGGCGGCCGGCATCAGTTCCGCCCGAATCATCGCCCCGCTCCTGGGCGGCGCCGCCCTGGTCACCCTGCTGGGCGTGGCGGTGAACCAATGGCTGCTGCCGCCCACCATCGCCGCCACCAACCGCATCTACTTCCAGGAGGTGCAGAACCGCATTCCCACCGGCATCGACCGCAACGGCCGCATTTACTACCACGGCCGCCAGGGGATATACTCCTTCCGGCGACCGAACCCCACGAAAAACCATTTCGTCAACTTCTCCTATCTGGCCTGGGACGACGACTACCGGCTGCGCCTCCTGCTCACCGCCGCCACCGCCGACTGGCAGCCGGGCCAGTGGTCCTTTGCCGACGGCCAGATCAAACAGCCCAAGAAGGGGGGCGACTACGCCATCGAGCTGTTCAAGGAAAAGCGGCTGCCGCTGCCGGAAACCCCCGAGGACTTCTTCGTACCCGACTACAAGATAGAGGAATACTCCCTCTCCGGCCTTTACCAGCGGGCTCTGGCAGCCGCGGCCGAGGGCGACCCCACCGGCTGGGTCGACCTGCACCGCCGCCTCTCCTTCATCTTCCTGGGGCTGCCCCTGCTGCTGCTGGGCATCCCGGTGCTGCTCGCCGTCCAGCGGCAGCGGGGCCGGGATCTGGCGCTCGCCATCCCGATGAGCTGCGGTATCGCCTTCGCCGCCTGGGGCTGGTGGAGCATGGCCCAGTCCCTGGCCAAGGCCGTCACCCTCAACCCGGTCCTCCTCTCCTGGAGCATCCACCTGCTCGCCGGCGGCCTGGGGCTGTTCTTCATTCGCCGCCAGGACCGGTGAGAGGGGTAAAGAGCCCATGCGCCTCCGTTCGCACCAGCAGACCCGCCGCGGCACCGAGCACTGGCCGGCCGCCCTTGCCCCCTGCCGCCGGGTGGGGATCGTCGGCGTGCCGCCGCTCGAGGTGATCCGTTTCCTGAACGAACGCGAGATCGCCATCCTCGACCTCGACGCCATGCTGGTCAAGGCGGATCTCGAGGCGGCGAGCCAGCTGGTGCCCCGGGTCTACTGCGCCATCCTCCGCACCGTGGTGGTCAACGCCCTCTACCTCGAACTCGACGCCATCGTGGTCGACGCGGGGCCGGGCAAGTGCGACGCCGCCTTCCACGTCGCCGCCATCCTGGAGGAAAGCCTCGCCGTCCCGGTAATCCGCACCGAAAACCACGACACGGAAGGGTTCGGCACCCCCATCGCCCGGGGGCGGCTGCCGCTTCTTGAAAAACTGCTGCGGATCACCGCCGGCGTGCAGCGGGCCGTTTCCGATCCGGAACCGCCCATGGCCTGCGAGCCCGGCGCCGGCTTCTGGGGGGTGCCGCCCCGGGATTTTTCCATTCTCGAACTCTTCCCCGACACCACCCATGTCTACGGCTGGAGCCGCTGCATGGAGAACAAGACCCCGGCCGCCCATACGCTTGAGGCGTACTTCAACCCCACCGTCCCCACGGTCTTCTTCGCCCAGTCCTTCTGCGCCAAGACGGCGCTGGCCCGCTATCTCGCCGGCCGCCACCCCCACGCCCTCTACCTGGACGTGGACGTCCACACCTCCAGCAGCGCCAAGGCCAAGATCGAGGCGTTCCTCGAACTCTCCGGGGTGGCGCGATGATCCTGGGCGACTTCGGCACCTCCTACTGCAAATTCCTCGACACCGGGGTGGCCGGCGCCGCGCCCGAGATCGTCGCCACCAAGGCGCTCGGGCCCGAACTGCGGGTGGATCTCGCCACCGGCCACAACGGCAAGCGGTTTGCCGGCCGCTTCGTCAACGAACTCATCGCGCTCGCCCGGGGGGGCGAGGCGCTCATCGCCGAAGACTCCTTCCTGCTGCTCGACTGCGGCAGCCGCGACATCAAGTTCGTCCAGTACGAGTCGGGAAGGCTCAAGGACATGGGCTGGAACGCCGAGTGCGGCGCCTCCATGGGGTTTACCATCGAACTGCTGGAGCGCTACTACGACCTCGACTTCCGCGCCCTCGCGGTGCCGGCCCAGACCTTTTCCGTCACCTGCGGGGTCCTCGGCATGAGCCACATCTTCGACGCGGTGATCTCCGGCATCCCGGTGGCCGAGGCAGTGGCCCGCTTCGTCAAGGGAATCGCCATCAACGCCTACCGCTTCGCCCGCTCCCCCAAGAAGCTCTACCTCTCCGGCGGCCTCTGCGCCAATCCCCTTTTCGTGGCGAGCCTGCCCTGCGAGGTGGTGCCCCTGGGCCGCTTCGTGCTCCTGGAGGGGCTCAGGCGCGCCATGGGCCAGGAGAGCGAAACGGGAGGGAAGGGATGAGCCAGCCGCGCCAGGGCGGCCATCAGCGGCCCAACTGCCTCCACTGCCGCCACTTCTACGTCACTCACCAGCCCTCCCACCCTTACGGCTGCCGGGCCATGGGCTTCAAGTCGCCCCAGATTCCGGCGGTGGTGGTACGGATGAATTCCGGCCTCGAATGTCAGCTGTTCCATGCCAAGGAGAAAGATTGAAGCCCTGACCGCGGAGCCGGGAAACCGGTTAACGGTCCCCCCGGGCCGCCCCGCAACCCTCAAGAAGGAGGACCGCCCATGCACATCCCTTCCCTTGCCAAACGCTGGACACCGGTTTGCCTGCTGGCTCTCGTCCCGCTCGCCCTCGCCGCCTGCTCGGGCAACGGGGGCGAGGGCGGCGGGCAGCCCCCGCGGAGCGCCACGGAAAAGGCCGTCGACCAGGCGGCTGCCACCGCCGAGGGCCACCTCAAGGAAACCCTGGACAAGGCCAAGGCATTGCAGGCCGCGGGCGGAAATCGCCTCGACGACATGGGGCAGGCCGTCCGCGATCAGCAGCAGGCCGACCGCTGAACAAACCTCTCCGGCATGATGACCGCCGTGGTCACGGTTGCGCTCCGCCCTGGTGTGCTGTTACATTAGGAGTTATTTCCTTTTCCGCCGCCAGGAGACAGCGGCGTCATCAGGCCACGCAAACGGAGAGAAGCCATGCACAGCGTTGTCGGGAAAGAGATCCGGATCGGCAAATCCACCGTGCACTGCCTCAGTGCCGGCAACCGCGGCAGCCAGGACATCCTCCTCCTGCACGGGATGAAGTTCCAGGCCCGGACCTGGCATGAACTCAAAACCTTGAGCGAACTGGCCTATGCCGGCTACCACGCCGTGGCGCTCGATCTGCCTGGCTTCGGCAGGTCGCCGGCCGCCGATCTGGACACCGACGAGATCCTCACCACCTTTATCCAGGCCGAGCAGCTCGACCGACCGGTGCTGGTGGGCCCCTCCATGGGCGGCCGGGTGGCGCTGGAGTTCACCCTGGCCCACCCCCAGCTGGTGAGCGGCCTGGTGCTGGTGGGGGCGGTGGGGGTGGCCGAAAACCGGGAACGACTGGCCACGATCAAGGTCCCGACCCTCGTCGTCTGGGGCGGAGCCGACGCGGTTTCGCCGCTGGCCAACGGCCGGTTGCTCGCCGAGGAGATCGCCGACGCCCGCCTGGTGGTCTTCGATGAGGCGGCCCACCCCTGCTACCTCAACCATGCCGACCGCTGGCACGGAGAACTGATCGGGTTCCTCGACCGACACTTCCGGTGAACGCCGGCGCCGGGATCGAGCGGGCGCCTTCCCTGACCCGCCGTTTCCCCAACGCCCCGCGTCCCGCCGCGTTGCTCCCGCGCTTCGCCTGCCCCCATTTGGCTGTTGCCATATCGTATGGGGCCATTTATGATAGGCGCCACATTAATGGATGTTTCCGGGCGCAGGGGAAGGCCCTGGCCGGCAACACAACAGATCCAGCCGGCGCCGGAGAGGGCGGCCGGTCGCCATGGAGCAGGGATGAAAAAGGTTCAGAAAAAACACCGCGACAAATCAAGCCTCAAACTCGCCCGGGCCATCGCCCGGACCGCTCTCGATAAAAAGGCCGAGGATCTGGTGATTCTCGACGTGCGGGGGCTTGCCAGCTTCACCGACTTCTTCGTGATCATGAGCGGCCGCTCCACCCGCCATGTCCAGGGCCTGGCCGAAGCGGTGGACGCGGAACTCGGCAACAAGCGGATCTCCAGCAGCAACACCGAGGGGCTCCAGGAGGGGCTCTGGGTGCTGCTCGACTACAACGACGTGGTGGTTCACGTCTTCTATGCCGAGTCGCGGAATTTCTACGATCTCGAAGGGCTGTGGCACGACGCGCCGCGCCTCGACCCCGACGAGGACCAGGGAGAAGACCATGACTAAACCGCAACCGGTACTGCTGGCCATCCTGGACGGCTGGGGGGCCGGGCCTTCAAGTGCCACAAACGCCGTGCAGGTGGCCCGCACCCCCAACATGGACCGCTGGCAGGCCACCTGCCCCTCTACCACCCTGCTCGCCCACAACGGCGCGGTGGGGCTGCCCGAAGGGCAGATGGGCAACTCCGAGGTGGGCCACCTCAACATCGGCGCCGGCCGGGTGGTCTACCAGGACTACACCCGGATCAACCGGGCCATCGCCACCGGCGAGTTCGCCGCCAACCCGGTGCTGGTGGAAACCATGGACCATCTGGTGCGCGGCGGCGGGGCGCTCCACCTGCTGGGGCTGGTTTCGGACGGCGGCGTGCACAGCCACCTCAANNTCCACGCCTTCATGGACGGCCGCGACACCGCCCCCACCAGCGGGGCTGGTTTTCTCGCCGAACTGGGCCACGCCCTGGACGCCACCGGCTGCGGGCGGGTGGCCACGGTCATCGGCCGTTACTACGCCATGGACCGCGACAACCGCTGGGAACGGGTCCACCAGGCATGGCAGGCGATGGTGGACGGCACCGCGCCGCACACCGCCACCGACCCGGTGCAGGCGGCCCGCGACGCATACGAGCGCGGCGAAACCGACGAGTTCATCAAGCCGGTGGTGCTCACCGACCACGGCCGGCCGGTGGCCACCATCAACGACGGCGATACGGTGCTCTTCTTCAACTTCCGCGCCGACCGGGTCCGCGAGCTGACCCACGCCTTCACCGACCGGACCTTCGACAAGTTCGCCGCCGCCCGCCGGCCGCGGCTTGCCGCCTGCGTCACCTTCACCCGCTACGACAAGCACTTCGACCTGCCGGTGGTCTTCCCGCCCCAGTCCATGACCCGCATCCTGGGCGAGGAGGTGAGCCGCCACCGGCTCCGCCAGCTGCGGATCGCCGAAACCGAAAAATACGCCCACGTCACCTACTTCTTCAACGGCGGCCGCGAGGAACCCTTTGCCCTGGAGGACCGGGAGCTGATCCCCTCGCCCCGCGAGGTGGCGACCTACGACCAGAAGCCGGAAATGAGCGCCTTCGCCGTCACCGACACCCTGCTCGACCGGCTCGCCAACAACGACTACGGCCTGGTGGTGCTCAACTTCGCCAACGGCGACATGGTGGGCCACTCCGGCATCATGGAAGCGGCGGTCAAGGCATGCGAGGCGGTGGATACCTGCCTCGGGCGGCTGGTGGACAGGATCATGGCCATGGGCGGCACGGCGCTGATCACCGCCGACCACGGCAACGCCGAGATGATGGAGGATCCGGCCACCGGCGAACCCTTCACCGCCCATACCTCCAACCCCGTCCCCTTCATCGTGGTGGGCGACCGTTACCAGGGGTGCCGACTCCGCGGCGACGGGGCGCTCAAGGACATCGCCCCCACCGTCCTCCACCTCCTCGGCCTGCCGGTGCCGGCCGAGATGGAGGGAACCAGTCTGATCATCTGTTAAGGAAGAGAACCACTATGCGCTATCTCAGTACCCGCGGCGGCATCGCGCCGCTCTCCTTCACCGAGGCGGTGATGATGGGGCTTGCCTCGGACGGCGGCCTGCTGCTGCCCGAATCGATCCCCACCGTGACACCCGCGACCGTGGCCGCCTGGCGCGGCCTTGCCTACCCGGAACTCGCCTTTGAGGTGCTATCGTGCTTTATCGACGACATCCCGGCCCAAGACCTCCGCGGCCTCATCGACCGCTCCTACGCGACTTTCAGCCACCCGGAGGTGACCCCGCTGGTGGCGGTGGGCGATTTTGAGATCCTCGAACTCTTCCACGGCCCGACACTCGCCTTCAAGGACGTGGCCCTCCAGTTCCTGGGCAATGTCTTCGAGTACCTGCTCCAACAAAGCGGCGGCCGGATGAACATCCTCGGCGCCACCTCGGGGGATACCGGCAGTGCCGCCATCTACGGGGTGCGGGGCAAGGAACGGATCAACATCTTCATCCTCCACCCCCACAAGCGGGTGAGCCCCATCCAGGAACTGCAGATGACCACGGTCACCGACCCCAACGTCTTCAACCTGGCCATCCGGGGCACCTTCGACGACGGCCAGGCCATCGTCAAGGCGATCTTCAACGACCTCGCCTTCAAGGAGCAGCACCAGCTGGGGGCGGTGAACTCCATCAACTGGTGCCGGATCCTCGCCCAGGTGGTCTACTACGTCTACGCCGCCCTCAAGCTCACCGGCGACTCCCTGGCCACGGCGGTGGACTTCAGCGTGCCCACCGGCAACTTCGGCGACATCTTCGCCGGCTACGTGGCCCGGCGGCTCCTGCCCGAAGGCCTCATCGGCCGGCTGGTGCTCGCCACCAACTCGAACAACCTCCTCACCCGCTTCGTCCAAAACGGCGACTACTCCCTGGGCACGGTGGTGCAGACCATCAGCCCCTCCATGGACATCCAGGTGGCGAGCAACTTCGAACGCTACCTCTACTACCTGCAGGGTGAGACGCCGGCCCGCACCAAGGCGGCCATGGAAGGGTTCGCCAAGAGCGGCTCGCTCCGCTTCACCGGCGAGGAACTCGCCCGCATCCAGGCCGACTTCGCCGCCGAGAGCGCCAACGAGGCCGAAACCATCGCCACCATCACCGGGATTCACCAGGCGCACGGCTACGTGCTCGACCCGCATACCGCGGTGGGAGTGAAGGCGGCCCAGGCCCACCGCCGCAGCGGGGTGCCCATGGTCTGTCTCGCCACCGCCCACCCGGCCAAATTCGGGGCCGCGGTACGGAACGCCATCGGCCGCGAGCCGGAGATGCCGGCCAACCTCGCCGATCTCGACCAGCGCGAATCCCGCTGCGAGGTGCTCGACGCCCGGGTCGAGGTGGTCAAGGAATTCGTGGCCCGGAAGGCATTGTAGAGGCGGGGACTTGGGCTGAAACCCGCATAAGGAGGAGAGGGCATGGATCTTGAGGGACGCATCGCCAGCCTGCGGCGAACCGACCTCTTCACCGCCTTCGGCGAGGCGGAGCTGGCGCACTTTGCCGCCAAGGTCGCCGAGGTGGAAATCCCCGCCGGCACCATCCTGTTCCGCGAAGGCGAACCCGGCGAAGAGATGTACGTGCTGGTGGAGGGCGGGTTACGGATCTTCAAGGAAAACCGGGTGATCACCGCGGTGCGGCCCGGCGACTACGTGGGCGAGATGGCGATCATCGACTCCAAACCCCGCTCCGCCACCGTGGAAGCGCTTGCCGCGAGCCGCCTGCTGAAGATCACCGCCGACCAGTTCCGAGAATACCTCGGCCGCCAGCCCCGCTCCCTGGTGTCGATGATGACCACCCTGAGTCAGCGAATCCGGCGCGACACCGAGGTCATCGCCGCCGACTTCGAGCAGGCCAACATCCTCATCCACGACATGAAGAACGCCCTGGCCATCTTCCTCTACCTGGATCTGCTGGCCAAGGAGCACGCCCCCGAGAGCCCGGCGGCCTCGATGATCCAGCAGATGCGGCAGGCGCGCGGCAATCTGGTCCAAATGATGGACGAGGCGCTGCGCAGCGCGAAAAGCCAGTGGCGGCCCCGCCCCCCCGCCACCGGCTCGCTGGCCCGACTCATCGACGAGGTGGTGGCGGGCGAGTGCCGAATGCATCCGGCGGTGCGGGACAAGACGGTACGCGTGGAAAAGGACGAGGCCGTACCCGACTTCCCCTTCGTGGGCCTTGAAATCCGCCGGGTGCTCACCAACCTGATCGTCAACGCCGGCCAGGCAAGCCCGCCAGGCGGCCCCATCACCGTGGCGCTGCGCCGGGTGGATGGCCAGGCCGAGGTGGAGGTCCGCGACCAGGGGACCGGAATCCCGGCCGACCTCCTCCCCCGGATCTTCCTCCCCCACTTTACCACCAAGGAGGAGGGCAACGGCCTGGGGCTCGCCTCCTGCAAGCAGATCGTCGAAGAACACCACGGCGGCAGCCTGGCCGTGGCAAGCGGCCGGGAGGGTACGACCTTCAGCTTCCGGCTGCCCCTGCAAGGCAAGGGAAAAGGGTAAACACCGCGGCCCGTCCCCCGGCGGAGTGAGCCCCACGGCCTCGGTCGGTTGGCAGGGAGGCGGCCGCGGGAAGACTTCGGCGCGGTTCGGGCTGCAGGCACAGCGACAACCGGGAAGCGATCACGGGCGGCTCCGAATCAGACTCGGGGCCGGGCGAGCGCTTCCGTTACGGAGAAGGGACATGGACAACGACATGGCCGCGTACCGCCGGCGGGTGGAAGAGGCGGTAGACTTTCTCCGCCGGCGCAGCGCTTCGCCGCCGGAACTCCTTCTCGTCCTGGGCACGGGGTTGAGCGGGCTTGCCGACCACATCGAGGCCGAGGTGGTGCTCCCCTACGGCGACATTCCCCACTTCCCCAGCGCCACCGTGGCGAGCCACGCCGGCAAGCTGATCATCGGCCGGCTGGGCACCACCCGGGTTGCGGCCCTCGCCGGCCGCTTCCACTTCTACGAGGGCTATTCCACCCGGGAACTCACCTTCCCGGTACGGGTGCTCTCCCTCCTGGGCGCCACCACCATGGTGGTCTCCAACGCCGCCGGCGGCCTCAACCCCGGTTTCGCGCCAGGCTCGCTGATGGTGCTCCGCGACCACATCAACCTGATTCCGGACAACCCGCTCCGGGGGCCCAACATCGACGAGTGGGGCCCCCGCTTCCCAGACCTCTCCCAAACCTATGACCCGGAACTCATCGCCCGCACCCTCGCCTGCGCCGAAAAGCTCGGCCTCAACCGGGTGGAAACCGGCGTCTACGTCGCCATCCCGGGTCCGAGCCTCGAAACCCCGGCCGAGACCCGCTATCTCCGCGGCCTCGGCGCCGACGCGGTGGGCATGTCCACGGTGCCCGAGGTGATCGTGGCCAGGCATGCGGGCCTGAGGGTGCTGGGAATCTCGGTGGTTTCCAACGTCAACGACCCGGACAACCAGCGACCCATTCTCATCGACGAAATCATCGCCGAGACCGAGCGGGTGGCCGCCCGGCTGGTGCGACTGATTCTGGAGGTCTTCAACGATTAGCGGTTAGCGAAAGGCCAACAGCCAATAGCAAAATACAGGAAGAAAAAAACATGTCCCCACAGCCCCACGACCACGCCGACCTCATCCTCACCGGCACCGTTCTCACCCTGGACGACGCGGGAACCGTTATCACCGACGGGGCCGTGGCCGTGGCCGGCGACACCATCGCGGCCATCGGCCCCGCCGCCGACCTCCTGGCCCGCTTCCCCCGCGCCCAACGGCTCGAGGAACCCCGCGGCCTGATCATGCCGGGACTCATCAACGCCCACACCCATGCCGCCATGGCCTGTTTCCGGGGCCTGGCCGACGACCTGCCGCTCATGGAGTGGCTCGAGAAGCACATCTTCCCGGCCGAGGCCAAGCTCACCGGGGAGATCGTCTACCACTCCACCCTGCTGTCGGCGGCGGAGATGATCCGCTCGGGCACCACCTCGTTCTGCGACATGTACCTCTTTACCAAGGAGGTGGCCCGGGCCACGGCCGACTGCGGGATGCGGGGCTGGATCGGCGAGGTGCTCTACGATTTTCCCTCGCCCTGCTACGGGGAGCTTGCCAACGGTTTTGCCTATCTCGAAGAGATGTTCGCCGAGTACCGAGAGCATCCCCTGATCACCGTCACCGTTGATCCGCACGCCGTCTACACCTGCTCGCCGGACCTTCTCCGGCGCTTGAAGGAGGTCGCCGACCGCCACCACGCCCCCTACGTCATCCACCTCGCCGAAACCCGCGACGAGGTGGCGGGCTGCCGCCAACGTTACGGCGCCAGCCCGGTGATGCATCTCGAACAGCTGGGGCTCCTCGACTCCCGGGTGATCGCCGACCACTGCGTGGTGCTCGACCAGGCCGAGATCGAACTCCTGGCCCGGCGCGGGGTCAAGGTCGCCCACTGCCCGGAGAGCAACATGAAACTCGCCTCCGGGGTGGCCCCGGTGCCGCAGCTCCTGGCCGCCGGGGTCACCGTGGGCCTGGGTACCGACGGCAGCGCCAGCAACAACGACGTGGACCTCTTCCGGGAGATGGGCACCGCCGCCAAGCTCCACAAGGTCTTCGCCCTTGACCCCACGGTGATGACCGCCGACGAGACCCTGGGGCTCGCCACCCGGGGAGGAGCAGCGCTGCTCGGCGCCGAGGCCCGAATCGGCAGCCTTGAAGCGGGCAAGAAGGCGGACTGCATCGTCCTCGACCTCGATCAGCCCCACCTCACCCCTCTGTACCACATCCCATCGCATCTGGTCTACGCGGCCCGGGGCAGTGACGTCATCCACTCGGTGATCAACGGACGTCTGGTGATGCGGGACCGAAAACTCACCACCATCGACGAACCGGCCCTGCTCGCCGAGATGGCGCGAATCGCCGCCCTGATCCGCCGCTGATGGCGGTGGGCCTCCGCCTCTCCTGTTGTTGAACGCGCATGCCTAACACTCCAGACGACCCGAAACATCGCGCCCCTGCCCCTTTGACCGATTATTACTCATAAAAATCCTGTCCACCGATGACAAACTGCGGCCCGATCGGCTATGCTGAACAGCAGAGAGGCGACAACCCTTGTACGACAAAAGAGTGATTCGTCCATGGAAAAAAAACTTCGGGAATTTCTCAGCCTTCACCCCCTCCGCGAGACGGTCCCGCTGTCCGACGAACAGTGGCACCGGCTGGCCGACATCATCGAGGAAGACTACCTCTCCGCCTTCCTCTCCTCGGTGATCGGCGAATCCGAGGAGATCATGGCCATCGATCCCGGCCTAGAACGACGCGAAATCCTGCAGATCGCCGCCGCCTGCATCGTCAAGGATCTCGGGGCCGAGGCCGCCTCCATCCGCCTCTTCGACCCCGAAACCCACCGGATGATCGCCTTTGGCTCCAACCACCTGGACGACTACCAGCGGTTGGCCACCGTCCCCCTCCAGGACTCCATCGCCGGCACCGTGGTCCGCGAGAACCGCTCCATCGTCGTCCCCAGCATCCTCGCCAACCCCCTTTACAAGGACAAGGAAATCGTCCACCAGCGCGGCCTCCACTCGCTGCTGGCCGTGCCGCTCCGCATCCCGCGATTCATCGACTCGGGCGTGGACATCCTCGGCTCGGTGCAGATCTACTACCGGGAGGACAACCGCCGTTTCACGGCGCTCGAAACCATCCATGCCGAACTGTTGACCCGCCGGGTGAGTTTCGTTCTGGCCAAAAAGAAGATCATCGACCTGGACCGGTTGAACCGCCGCAAGGAAACCATCGTCGATAAGATCTTCGTCAAGATCAGCAACCGCGAGGGCATCAAGATCAAGGATCTCTTCATGCTCCTCTTCCCGGAGCTGCAGGAAATCCTGCAGGTGCAGAGCTGCTCGCTCTTCACCCTTTCCGAGGACGGCAACAAGGTCCACCTGGAAGCGGCCCATCCCCTGGACATGACCTACCACGACCCGGGCTACACCTTCACCCTGGACAACCACCCTTACTTCAAGGCCGCGGTGCGGGGCGGGGTTCCCTACGGCGACTACCCCAACGAACGGATCGCCAAGTCATACGTGCTCATCAAGGAGCCCTTCCTGAGCAAGTTCTCCACCCGGGGACTGCGGGAGTTCACCCACTACCATCACCTCCGCTCCATCCTGCTCGTCCCCCTCCGAATCCAGGGTCAGGTCCGCCACCTGCTCACCTTTTTCGGCACCGACCACCGGCAGTGGTTCACCGATGAAGAGATCGAACTGCTCCTTTTCTTTGGCAAGGAAGTGATGAAGGCATCACGACTGGAGTTCCTGGGCGACATGCTCCACGACTTCAAAAACCCGGCGGTGGCAGTGGCGGGGCTCGCGGCCCGGGCGCGGAAGCTCCTCGGCAGCGAAGACTTGAACGCGGTGCGCGGCAAGCTCACCAACCTGCTCGACGTGGTGGCCAGGGAAGGGGGCCGTCTCCAGGACATCGCCCTCACCATGACCGGCGAGGGCCACGCCGAAACCGTCGAACTCGGCCAGGTGGCCGGCGAGCGGTTCCGCCTCAACCGGGCGGTGATCCAGGAGTCGGGCCGCGGCGAGATCACCGTCCGGCCCTTTGTCCGCGAAGAAATGCTGCCGGTCCACTGCTCGCCGCCCGGGCTCACCCGGGTGATCGACAACCTGCTCAACAACGCCACCAAGGCCATTCCCACGGCGGGCGGAGAACTCGCCATGCGCTGCTTCCGCCGCGGCGCCATGGCCTGCCTCGAGGTAGACAACACCGGCGCCATCCCCGCCAGCCAGATCGAGCAGGTCCGCCGGGGCCAGGTCAAGGGCCGGGGCCTGGGCATCATCCTGCGCTTCGTCCAGGCCAACCACGGCAATATCGATATTCGCACCGAAGGGGACCGCACCGTCACCACCATCCAGCTCCCTCTGCGCCAGCCCCCCCCGCCGGCCCCGCGGTGAGCAATGGCAGGAGGAACGGGCCGCCGCCTAAAATATCGGTTGCCTATCCTTCATTTTGCTGTTAGATATTATCAGGATAGTCGAAAGTCCGCAGGGAGGGAAAGGCAACGGCTTTTTGCGCCTGTGGCTCCGGTTCGTGACCCCTGCCTCCACGCCTCCCGCCCCGCAGCAAACGTCCATAACCGCAACCAACCGCAACCGCGACGAGGAAATCATGTTTGGACTTGGAATGCCGGAACTCATTGTCATCCTGGTGATCGTCGTCATCATCTTCGGAGCCGGCAAGCTTCCCGAGATCGGCTCCGGGATCGGCAAGGGTATCTCCAACTTCAAGAAGGCCACCCGCGAGGGGGCGGACGAATCCGCCAGGCTGGAGAAAGAAACAAAGAACGACGAATCGAAGAAGGCGTAACCCCGCCCCACCCTTTTTTTCCCATGAGGAGGAATATATGTTCGGTCTGGGCACCCCTGAGTTAATGGTTATTCTGGCGATTGCCTTCCTGGTCTTTGGCGGCAAGAAACTGCCAGAGATCGGCTCCGGCCTCGGCAAGGCCATCACCTCCTTCAAGCAGGGTCTGCGCGAAGCAGAGAACGAAGGCAAGGCCGTGCTCGACGATGTCCCGGGCGTGAAGGAAGTCGCGGCCATCAAGGAGGAAGTGGACAAGGTCAAGGGGCTGGGCAAGGTGATGGGCAAGTAAACCGTCCCCCTTCCGTCTGACCGCAAAAAAAGGGGCGAGCAACGCCCCTTTTTTGCGCCTTTTTCCTGCGCCGCGCCGCTTCCTGCCCCCCCTGGATTTTTCCCGCGCCCCCTCCGGGCGTGGCCATTGTTCCCAAGCGGTAATGGTTCGCCATCTTCACTTTGCATGGATGGTATGCCTGTGTTATTATCTCCTATATATGCGTTGCAGGATCTGAAACAATCTTTCGCACTGAAAGGCCGGTCATGCCGTCCACTGCCAAAATCAAACGAATTGTTGCCCCCACGCTGAGCATTGGCGCGCTCTTCTTGGCCGGCACCATCGTCCCCGGCCACGTACCCTGCTGCACGGCGGGCACGTCGTACACCACCTCCGCCCACGGCAACACGACCAGTGGCGTCAACAACCCCGACGTCACCGGCTACGGCATAGGCAACTGCGGCCACTGCCACGATATGCATGCCAGCCGCGCGGGTACCGTCATGTCAACGGCCACGCCCCTCGTCTTTGCCTCCGAAGAAGCTTTCTGTGACCGATGCCATGACGGCTCCGTTCCCTCCCTGAAAAACATCAAAGCTCAAATTCTCAAGCAGTCGGCCCATCCGATTGACCCCAACAACACTTACTCGCCAGGGTACAGCGGCCGGCACACCTTGAGCAAACTCGAAGCAGGCCACAACGGCGAGCCCTTCCGCGGCACCAACCGGCATGCGGAATGCGCTGACTGCCACGATCCGCACACTGTCAGTTCGTTCACGTCCCCGGACACCAACCCTTTCTCGACCAGCACCCACAATTACCTCGCCGGCGATGCCGCCAACAACAACAAGGCTTCCGGTGTCCTGCGTGGCGCGTGGGGAGTAGAACCATCTTCAGAGCCGACCTGGGGCTCTGCGGGCGTCGGTTTCCAGGAAAAGATTCCCATCGACAAGGAATACCAGCTCTGTTTCAAATGTCATTCCTACTACGCCCTGCAGGAACCCAGCGGCGTTACCTCCATGACCGGCCCCTCCGGCCAGAAGGTCACCGACCAGGCCATGGAGTTCAGCACCAACAATCGGAGTGTCCATCCAGTCCGGGTGACCCTGAACGCACAGACCGGCTCCCTCACCCCGAGAGCCCTGGACCCTACCCAGATTGACCCGCCATGGGACACCAATGTCGGCAATCAAACCATGTATTGCTCCGACTGCCACGGCGCCGACGATGAGAGCACAGGCGGGGCGGTGGGGCCGCATGGCTCAACCGGGAAATATCTCCTGAAAGGCCCCCGCACCGACTGGCCGGTAAACGCCAACAATCCCTACCACGTGCCCTGGAGTCTTCAGGACATTAACCGGGTTTTCAGTGGGGTGCTGGGACAGGTAAACAAAAACAACAGCCTGGACGATGTGAAGGCCAGGCTCTTCTGCCTGAACTGCCACAAAAAAACCTTCGGCGGTTACAGCGAGGCGGTGCCCTGCCAAAGCGACCCCTCGACTTGGACTCCGAACCACCCCCACAAGAGGCACCTGTCCAACGGCGTGAACTACAAACCCGTTGGGGCAACTGCCTATAACAACCGATACTGCGTTGCCTGCCACGTGGTCGTTCCCCATGGCAGCAAACGATCACGCCTCATCGTATACGGACCGGATTCCACGTTCGGCACCGACAGTGCCCCCTATCAGTACATCGCCGATGAACCCACCAATATCGGCAGTGGCACGAACGTCAACTGGGCAGTTGTTGGTGGCTGGGTCAAACCCTCCCTGGGGCTCACCGGCTACGTCACAAGTTTCAAGTATGTCCAGCTTTCATACTGCTGGGTTCCCACGGCGATTCCCTGTAATAGCCCTCATCCGAATAACAACGGCGCAAGCGGCCGCAATTATGAGACTGATCCGTAATCGGCGGGCGGCTTAAAATTTTTTGATTTTCCTTACCCCCGTACGGATTACGGTGCCCCTCAGGGTGAAACCTCGAGGTCGCCGCAAAACTGTCACGCCGACCGTCAAGGTATTCAAAAAACAACTGCCCCTCCACAGACGACAGCACCCCCAGTGACACGCGGCTCCTCCTGAAAGGTGCTTCCCATCCCGACCTCACAGTGAAACCACCCACCGCCTACATCTCTCCGCTTATCAAGCCGAAAGTCGTCATCGTCCTTTTTATCCTGGCGGCGGCGGCGATATCGCTCGGCACCCTGATTCCTCAGATCGGCTCGGCCAGTCCTGCCTTCTTTGAACACTGGCGGAGACAGTCACCCAGAATCTACTTCATGGTCGACCTGTTCCAGCTGAATCAGATTTTCACCTCCGGCTGGTTTTTGACCTTGGCCTGCATCATCGAACTCGCCCTCGGCTATTCCATCTTTCGGCAGTTCGTTAACAACATCCGGAAAAAACAGGGCGCCCCGCCCTCCGCCGCCTGCCGGGAAGCCATTCCCTGCGCCACGCCACCCTCCTGGGACCGTATCGCCGGCCCCCTGAAGAGCAGAGGCTATTCCCCGCAGCACCAGGACGAAACTTTTTATCTTTTCGCGAAACACCCTTTTGCACGATGGGGCAGCCTCATCCTTCACAGCGGTCTTTTTCTGCTTATCACCGCCGGGTTCATTCATCTCACTTTCCAGCAACGCGGTTTTGCTCAAATCATCGAGGGCAGGGTGTCATCCGGCAGAGAAGAAATGTTTCTCTCCACCTCCCTCGGACTTCTGCAAAAACGTTTTGATCCCGGCTTCCAGACGCTCCTCAACAAATTCACTCACAGCTACTGGGACACGGGCAGCATCAAGGAAATCAACAGTTCCATTCTTCTTTTTGATGATTCCGGGAGTGTTTCGCCCCGCGAGGAAACCGTGGCGGTGAATCATCCGGTCACCTACAAGGGAGTTAGAATTCATCAATCCTACGAATACGGCTATACGGTTTCGTTCATGTTGACAAAACCTGGCGGAAAGAGCACCCTAACCCATTTTCCCCTTTACAATCCGGACACCCCGGGGGCACCCTGGACCGGCGGCGGCGGTTTCGCCAAATCGCCCTACTTCTTCACGATTCAGCTCTTTCCCTCCCTTTCCCGTAAATCTCCTTCCCAAGGCCACCCGATTCTCTATCTTCGAGTTTCCCGCCCGGGAGCCGGTCAGGTATTCGACGGCCTGCTTCCGCCGGGCAAGTCAATTCTTCTCGATGGGAATCTTCTCCAGTTCTTCCGGTTGTCTTGGTGGAGCGGCCTGATCTACGAAAAGGGCTCGGATATGCCCGTCGCCTATGCCGGATTTGGCGTCATCTGCCTGGGAGCGATGCTCATGTTTTTCTTTTCGCACCGGGAAATATATGTCACTATGCAAGACTCCGAGATCAAAATCGCCGGCTGGACCAAACGCGACCGGCTCTTCTTCAACGAGGAGTTGGCGGAAATCAAAAAAGACATCGCCCGGTTATGCTAACGCTACCCATCACTCAACATTACATGATCCTGAACTGGATTGCGGTTGGCTTCTATATCGTTTCAACGTTCTTTTTTACTCTTGAACTGACCTTTCAAAAGGAGTGGGCCATTAAACCGGCCATGGCCAGTGCCCTGGTGGGGTTGGCCCCCCACTCGGTTTCCATTCTTGGTCGCTGGTGGGAGGCAAGCCACGGCCCCTACATGGCCAAATACGAAATTCTGACCTCCATCGCCTGGCTCACCGTCCTCCTCTGTCTGATAACCGTCTGGAAGATCAAACGATTACGGGCCATCGGCGTCTTCGTCATGCCGCTCTGCTTCCTGATGATGGTCTTCGCCCTCTTCACCAACCCCGGCATTCATCGCCTTCCGCCGTCGCTGCGCAGTGTCTGGTTGGTCGTTCATATCATCTTCAACAAGATCGCCGCCGGCTCGATGATCATCGCCCTCGGCACCTCCATTCTCCACCTGATCAAGGAAAAACGGCCTGACCGGCCCATGGCGGCCAGGCTGCCGGCCGCGGAAATCCTCGATGCGTACACCTACAAGTTTGTCAGTTTCGGCTTTGTGTTCTGGTCCGTAACCATCGGCGCGGGCGCCATCTGGGCCAATGAGGCATGGGGCCGCTATTGGGGGTGGGATCCCATAGAAACGTGGTCCGCGATCACCTGGCTCCTTTTCGGCCTCTACCTTCACCTCCGCTATTTCTTCAGGTGGAGCGGCAACAAGGCGGCATGGATGATGATCGTCTGTTTTACCTCCTCGATTTTCACGCTGTTCATCCTCCCCTTTCTGTCAGGTTCGATTCATTCGGAGTATTTCAAGTGAATACTCCACCGGCCAAAGCCGGTGGCTTCGATTGTTGAGCGGCCATTGACGAAACGACACCGCAACCTCCGAGAACCGAGAGCTGATGCGATTTCGAGGGGTAACGAAGGATTCACTGTAGCGTAGTCAATGCCGGCCTTGATAGCAGCCAACGCTGACGGGGTCGGCCGAGTCCGATCATTGACCGCCGGCATCGAAATCATCTTCAGGACGCATCTCGGGGATCAAGATTCTGCCCTATTCCCCGACAGTTATGATCCCCAGGCGCTGACTCCAAAAGGCGGCCCAGCGCTTCAGGGTTCGCGCCCATGCGCGAACCTTCTCGCCTCGGCCAGACGAGTGTGCGCTAAAAGCCGCCATCTATAAGGCAGGGGGCAATCTTCCCGAGCGGAGACAATAATGGTGTTCGTTCCTTTTCCCTCAAAAAATACCCGAACTCCTCCTCTCAACCATCATGCGGGCATTCCCATGTTAACCAACAGGCTTTTGGCCATCTCGCTGGCGGTCATATTGCTTTTGCTGCCGGGCTGCGACCAGGGCAAGCCCAAGGTGGCCGCCCCCAAAAATGCCGATATCGAAACCGCAGTCGTCCGCTACAATACCCTCCTTGCCGACTGTTATCGAAACCTCGACATGAACCCCCTGGCCCATGCGGCGACAAAAAAACGCACCACCAAGGCGTTCTTCCACATGGCCGCCCTGGAGGAGGCCGGGGTGAAAATGGATGCCAAGCTGCGGAGATTTTCCTTCGGCGACGTCAAGGTCATCGCTCCGGATCAGGTTGAAATCCCGGCGCAGGAGTCATGGGACTACAGTTATTGGGATATCGACACCGGGAAGGATCTATTCGACAACTCTGTCCACTTCCGCCTCGTCTATACGCTTGCAAAGCAGATGGGCACCTGGTTGGTTGCGGATATATCAGTCAAGGAGGCGCGTGAAAAAAAAGATTCAACATTCATTTTCAAACGCCCGGCCAACGTCCCTCTCCCCAAAGTGCCGGACCCCAAGTAAGGAAATGGACAACACCGCCACGCTTGATGCGAAGATCGTCGACTTCATCGCCAGAGGTCTTGGCCACGACGACGAGATACGATTCAATGAACTGGCCTTACAGGTCTTCGCGCTGCAATACGCCAATATCGCTCCATACCGCGAATACTGTAACGGCAAAGGGGTTTCACCGGGCAACATCGACGACTGGCGGCTGATCCCGGCCGTGCCGTCGGCCGCCTTCCGCTCCCATGCCCTGGCATCCTTCCCGCTCGAAAGGGCGGTGCAGAGCAATCTGACCAGCGGCACCACCGGCCGCAAGAACCGGGGCAAGGTCTACCGCGACCAGGGCGCCCTGGACCTGATCATGCAGGCCAATGGCATGCTGACCAGGGGCTACCTCTTCCCCGATGTGGAGCGGATGAAGATCATGCTCATGGTGCCCTCGCCCAAGATGGCGCCGAGCATGGGCATGGCCATCGGGCTCGAGCAGGTCAGAAAACAGTTCGGCACCCCGGAGAGCGCCTTTCTGATCTCGCCGCTGGGACTCGACGTCAATGCCCTGCTCAGGGCCATCCGCCAGGCCGAGGTTTCCGGCGAGCCGCTGGCGCTCATCGGCGCCACCTCCTGCTTCATCTACTTCTTTCAGGCCTGCCGCCAGGAGGATATCCGCTTCCGGCTGCCGCCCGGCTCCCGGATTTGCGACGGCGGCGGCTACGTGGGCCAATTCGGGGAATGGACCAAGGAGGAGTTCGTCGCCGCCTGCACCCGGGTCTTCTCGGTGCCGGCCAGCCACTGCGTCAACGTGCTGGGCATGGCGGAGAGTTCCACCAACTATTTCGACAACGTGCTCAGGAACCATCTTGCCGGCAAGATGGCTCCCCGCGGCAAGGAAAGCCCGCCCTGGACCCGCACCCTGGTGGTCCATCCGGAGACCCTCCAGCCGCTCCCGGTCGGCGAAATCGGACTCCTGCGCCATTACGATCTCACCAACCGGGCGATGATCCTGGGCGTGCAGACCGACAACGTGGGGGTGGCCACCGCCCAGGGCTTCGATATCCTCGGCCGCTGGTCCAAGGACAAGGGCGGCCACGTGATCACCTACTCGGGCGGCATGCCGAGCAGCAAGATCTTCACCACCCTCACCGACTATCTGATGAACCGCCGGATCACCAACCTGGCCGGCAAGTACGAAAAAGCCAAAAAAGGCCTGCAGCCATGACCGCCAAAAATCCGGAAAAGATCAGCGACGCGATGGTGGGCCACTCACAGCCCTGCACCTGTGGTACAATAATCGACGAGATGCTTGTGAACGGCATGGACGAGGATTGCAAAATACAACCGTTGAGGCAGGAAGACATCCCGACCGGGGAGACGGGCGACGGCTCACCGGCACCTGCCCGCGCCCGTGACTGAGACTGGTGTTTAAAACCGGAACCGCCCTGCGATGAAAAGCTCTTTGACCATTTTCATTGGCTTTGTCCACGACTTTGCCGCCGGCTGCTGGGCTGCCTCCGTGGCGGCACTCTACTGGCTGCAGGGCCAAAACCTTGGCCCGGAATTACTCATGGGCTTGGCTGATCTCAGGAAACGATTTTTTTACGCGGGCCTGGCCTGCATCCTCATCGTCATGATCACCGGCGCCGGTCGCACCTTCACCTATGTCGACAATGTTTACGGTGCAGAGGCGGAACAAAAACGGAAAAAAATGCTCATCGTCAAACACCTCCTGCTGCTGATCGTCTTCGGATGCGGCACGTACTGGCAATATCGCATGGCCTTCGGTCCTTGAAAATCTCCTCGGATTATAGGTATGGCATGCCGATTTTCACCTATAATGATACCATGAACGTACGGGACAAATCGTCGGGGAACCTTCTGCCATGAATCTCAAACGCGTCGCCCTCATCACCCCGCCCTACCACTCCGGGGTGGTGGAATCGGCCGGCACCTGGCTGAACCTGGGCTTTGTCTATATCGCCGGTGCGCTCCGCGAGCGCGGCTATCAGGTGGACTATTACGACGCCATGGCCCTCTGGCATCGATGGCCCGAAATCCGGGCCCGGCTGGAAGACTTCCGGCCCGACGTGGTGGCCACCACCGCCTTCACCGCCTCCATCGTCGACGCCGTGGAACTGCTGCGACTGGCCAAGGAGGTGCGGCCGCGGACGGTCACCGTGATCGGCAACGTCCACGCCCATTTCTGCTACCAGGAGCTGCTCGAAGATCCCGCCACCCCCATCGACTTCGTGGTCCGGGGCGAGGGCGAGTCCACCCTGCCCGGACTGCTCGACTGTCTCAACGCCCAGGACGACCCGGCCAAGGTGCCTGGCCTCGCCTTTGTCCGCCACGGCCAGGTGCACGCCACCCCCGCGGCCCCCTTCATCACCGACCTGGACGCCCTGCCCGCGGCCTGGGATCTGGTGGAGTGGCCCATCTACTCCTACCACCCCAAGAAGGACTCCACCCTGGCCATCGTCTCCTCCTCCCGGGGCTGCCGGCAGAACTGCTCCTTCTGCTCGCAACAGCTGTTCTGGCAACGCTCCTGGCGGGCCCGAAGCCCGGAAAACTTCGTGGCCGAGCTCGAACTGCTCAACCGCCGCCACGGGGTCAACGTCGCCATGCTGGCCGACGAGATTCCCACCCTGGACCGCAACCGCTGGGAACGGATCCTCGACCTGCTCATCGAGCGGCAGCCCGGGGTCAAGCTGCTGATGGAAACACGGGTGGACGACATCCTCAGGGACGAGGATCTCATGGACAGGTACCGCGAGGCGGGGGTGGAACACATCTACGTGGGGGTGGAGGCCTGCTCGCAGAAGACCCTCAACCTGTTCAGGAAGGGCACCAAGGTGGAGCAGTCCAAGCGGGCCATCGATCTGATCAACAACGCCGACATCGTCTCCGAGACCTCCTTCGTGCTCGGCATGCCGGACGACACCCCGGAGTCCATCGCCAACATCGTCGAACTGGCCATCCACTACAACCCGGACATGGCCTTCTTCCTGGCCATTGCCCCCTGGCCCTACGCCGACCTCTACCCGGCCCTGAAGGAACACGTGGCGGTCAAGGACTACCGGAAGTACAATCTGGTGGAGCCGGTACTGAAACCCACCGCCATGACCCTGGCCGAGCTGGAGATGGAGCTGGGCAAGGCGGCCAAGACCTTCTTCATGCACAAATTCCGGAACCTGGGGCAACTGAGCCCCTGGAAACAGGAATTCATGACCGAGGTCTTCAAGATCCTGGTCAACAACTCCTATCTCGCCAAGCAGATGCGGGCCATGGCCGGCGATGGCCAGGCCATGCCGCCGGAGATCAGGCAGGCCCTGGCCGGGCTGGCCACCGACCAGCCGCCCCGCAAGGGCATCGCCCCCATCCCCTGAACCTCCGGCAACAGCCGCCTCTTATCTGTCCGCCCCGACAAACTGATACTTGCCGCTGTAGCCGCGCGGGGTGACCATATAGCCCTGCCAGGTGAAGGTGGAGGCGTTGCCGATGAGCACGCAGGACTGCATGCCGATCTCGGCCTCAAGCATTCGCCCGAGGGTGGTGAGGGTAACGGTTTCGTTCTCCCGGGTGGCACCGGTGACGATGCCCACCGGGGTGTCGGGCGAACGGTGGGCGAGGATGATCTCCCGGGCCCGGACGATGTGTTCGGTGCGCTTCTTGGACCTGGGGTTGTAGAGGGCGATGACGAAGTCGGCCGCGGCCGCCGCCGCGAGCCGCTTTTCGATCAGTTCCCAGGGGGTGAGCAGGTCCGAGAGACTCACGGCGGCAAAGTCGTGCATCAGCGGCGCGCCGAGCCGGGCGGCGCAGGCGTTGAGAGCGGCAATGCCCGGGATCACCTTGATCTTCACCCCGTCACCCCGTTCCCGGGCCATCTCGAAGACCAGCCCGGCCATGGCGTAGATGCCCGGGTCGCCCCCCGACACCAGGGCGACGTTCTTGCCGTCGGCGGCAAGCGCGAGGCACTGCCGGGCCCGGTCCACCTCCTTCATCATCTGCGAGGAGACCACCTCCTTGCCACCGAGCAGCTCCGGGATCAGATCAAGATAGGTCTGGTAGCCCACCACCACGTGGCTTGCCCCGATGGCCTCGACGGCCGCCGGGGTGATATGCTTCAGCCCTCCGGGGCCGGTGCCGACAACGTAGAGGGTGCCTGGGCCACCGCAAGAGTTACATCCTTCCATTTCATCTTCCTGACTAAGAGATTATCGGTTCCGGCGCTCAACAGCGCCGCGGGTTCCGCAACGCCCCGGGCTCCGGTGGCGCGCCGCACGACTTCCGAGCTACTCACCCCGGCGACCCCGTTCAAGGCGTCCTTGTCGTAAAAATCGATGGCAAGATTCCATGCCCCGGCAACGGCGAGCAGCCCGGCCTCATCCGCCTTGAGATCGATGGAGGCGAGGTTGCGGATCGCCCCGCGGGCCAGGCCGTGGACGGCGAATGCCTCGGCAAGGGCCTGCTCGATGCGCTCCCGGCTGGTGCCGCGATTGCAGCCAATGCCCACCACCAGATTGCGCGGCCGCAGGAGAAGCACCCCTGGCGGCCAGGGGCCGAGTCGATGGCTGACGATGCAATCGGCCGCGGCCGGGTCGGCAACCAGCTCAAAGTCTTGGGGGAGCGCGGCCACCGCCACCTCGACATAGAGGCGCAGGACGCCGCTGTTGACCAGCCTGGCGCTGGCCCGGGTAAGCGCGGCACCATCTTCCACCGCAAGCCCCTGGTCCCGTGCCCAGAGATCGAGGGCGGTGAGCCCCAGGGTGTCGGAGGCGGTGGTGATCACCGCTTGTCCTCCGATGAGTCCGGCGACCTGCCGGGCCAGGGCGTTGCCGCCGCCGATGTGGCCGGAGAGGAGGCTGATGCAGTAACGCCCCCTCTCGTCCACCACCACCACGCCGGGGTCGCGTTTTTTATCTTCAAGAAGCGGAGCGATGAGCCGCACCACGATGCCGGCGGCCATGACAAAAACCAGGCCGTCGTACTCATGCCACAGCCCGGGGAGCAGCTCGGCAAGGCCAGTGCGCTCCGGAATCAGGACGCCGTTGGGAAGCCCGGCGGCGATCTCGGCGGCCAGCCGCTCGCCGCCGGCGGTGACCGCCAGGCAACCGATGCGCGGCGGGTCAGGCATTACGGCAACCATGGCCGAAGCCCTTGTCGTAGAGCTTGGAAACCGCCGCCAGCTCGCCGCGGCCAAATGCCTCGCCCACCGCGATGATGGCGGTCTTGGTGATCCCGGCGGTCTGGACCTTGGCGGCGATGTCGGCGAGCGTCCCGGTGAGCACCCGCTCCTCGGGCCAACTCACCTTTTCCACCACCGCCACCGGGGTTTCGGGCGGATAACCACCCTCGCGGAGGTCGGCCACCACCGCCTCGATCATGCCGACGCTCAAAAGAATGAGCATGGTGGCCTGGTGGCGGGCCAGGCCAGGCAGCTCTTGGCCCCGGGGCACCGGGGTGCGTCCGGCCCGACGGGTGATGATCACCGTCTGCGACACCTCGGGCAGGGTGAGTTCCGCCTTGAGCGCGGCGGCCACGGCGGTGGCCGAACTCACCCCGGGCACCACCTCGTAGGGGATGGCCTCCTGGTCCAGGGCCTCCATCTGTTCCCGGATGGCGCCGTAGATGGCCGGATCCCCGGTGTGCAGCCGCACCACCTTTTTCCCCTCACGCCAGGCATCGGCCATGAGGGTGATGATCTCGTCGAGATGGAGCGGCGCCGAGTCGTGGACCGCGGCGGACAAGCCCTCGAGCAGCGCCCTGGGCACCAGGCTGCCGGCGTAGACCACCAGATCGGCCTCCCTGAGCAATCGTCGCCCCTTGACGGTGATCAGCTCCGGATCGCCGGGCCCGGCGCCGACAAAATGGACGAGGTTTTCCGCGACCATCCTCACTTCCTCACGATAACGGTGGAAAAGTAGTGAAGTTCCTCAGAAGCCGCCGCCGCCAGGTCGCGCCTCACCCGCTGGTCGCTGCGGCTCGACCGCTCCACCAGCACCGCCCGGTCGAGCAGATCAAGCTCGGTGAGCAGCCCCACCACCCTGGGCATCACCCGGTGGACCTTCATCAGCACCACGGTGTCGAACTGCTCCAGGGTTTCGCGCAGCCGGCCGTTTTCAAAGGTGGCCGGGATCACCACCAGCCGGTCGTCGCCAAGACAGAGGGGCTGGCCCGCCGCGGCGGCCGAGGCGCCGAGGGAGGAGACGCCGGGCACGATGGCAACGGGCAGTTCGGGGGCGATTTTGAGCAGGGTGTCGCAGACGTAGAAACCGGTGCTGTAGATCGCGGGATCGCCCAGGGTGGGGAAGGCGACGTCGGCGCCGGCCCGGAGTTTCGCAAGGATCGCCTCGGCCGCGGCCCGCCAGGCCGTGGCCACCTCGGGATCGGGCTCCTCGCCCATGCGGATCTTCTTCATCGGGAAGTGGAGTTCCAGGATTTCCTTGTCGCGGGTATCCACGGTGCCGGCCAGGATGGCTAGTGCTGTGCTGTCGCCGTCCCGGTGCGCCTTGGGAACGAACCACACCGGGCATTTTTCCAACAATCGCGCCGCCTTGAGGGTCATCAGCTCCGGATCCCCGGGCCCCACCCCGACTACGTAAAACTGTCCTGTCATCTCTCTCCCACCATAATGGCTATGGAATTCATCGTTGTCGTTTCCTCTTGCGGGTAACTCCGCCGCTGCACCGCGATGTCGCTGATGGCGACCGCGAGCCCCTGGGCATGGAGCAGGGCCGGTGCCTCGCCCCTGGTCCTGGCGGTCACCCCGTTCACCACCAGCCGGCCGTCCCCGGTCAACCGGGCGGCGGCAAAAGCGATGATCTCGGCCAGATGGCCGCCGCTGCCGCCGACAAAGACCCGGTCTGGCCGCGGCAGCCCGGCCAGGACCGCGGGCGCTTCCCCGGCCACCACGGTTAAGTTGTATACCCCGTGTTGCCGGCGGTTGGCGCGGAGGTTGGCGAGTTCCTCAGGCTGCCGCTCCACGGCGTAGACCCGCAGCCCCGGGCAGAGCCGCGCCGCTTCGAGCCCCACCGAGCCGCTGCCGGCACCCACGTCCCAGAGCACCCCCCGGCGCGGCAGTCGCAGGGCATGCAGAGTGGCGGCCCGCACCTCGTCCTTGGTGATCAGCCCCCGGCTGTGGTGGATTTCGGCCTCGCCAAGGCCGAAGACGACATCGGCTGCCGCCGGCCGCGCCGGCCGCTTGAGCAGCATGACGTTGAGATCGCCGAACTCGCGGGCCGCGATCTCGGCCAAGGTGCCCTCGGTGAGCCGCTCGTCGGCGCCCCCAAGGTTCTCGGCCACCCAGACCCGGTAGCCGTCGGCCAGATCCCCGTCATCCGTGGCCCCACAACCGTCGAGCAGGGCCCGGGCCACCCGATCCGGCGAATTGTCCCGGTCGGTGAAGCAGAAAACCTTGTCATGGACCATGAGCCGGGGGATCAGTTCCGCGCCGTTGCGGCCGTGGAGGCTCAGGCAGGAAACGTCGTCCCAGGGTTCCCGGAAGCGGCTGCAGGCGACCTGCAGCGAGGAGAGCGCCGGCCGGACGACCAGCCGTTCCCGGCCGAAACGTTCGATCAGGGTCCGGCCGATGCCGAAGAAGAGCGGATCCCCGCTGGCCAGCACCGCCACGTCCCCCTGGTTGAGCCCGGCCTCGACTGCGGCCAGAGCCCGGGCCACCGGGGCGATGGACACGATCTCGATACCGAGAGCCGCCACCAGCGACCGATGACGGCTGGAGGCGACCACGCTGCGACAGCCGCGGAGCAGGGCGCGGGCCTCGTCGTCAAGCCCCGCGCCGGGGGCAATGCCGATCAAGCGAATTTCAGACATGGGCCACCACCTTGCCGTGGGCGTCGACGAGATACACCGTCACCGGCAGCCCCGAGGTCGTCTCGGCATACCGCCTGGCGGCCTGGCAGACCGCGGCGATAATATCGGCTCTGCCCAAGGCCGTCAACCGTTCATAGATTTCCCGGGCCGTGTTGACCCCGGCCAGGTTTTTCGTAACGCCCCCCTCCACCCCGAGATCCGTCAAGAACCGCACCGCCTCCTCGGCCTCCAGGGCGCCGTGGCGGACATGGGTCTGGGGGATGCCCATCGCCGCCTTGACCACCTTGGCCCACATGGCGGCGAGATGGATGCGCGCGAAGCCGTGCCGGGCCGCGGCCTTGAGGGAAAACTCAAGATAGTCGCCCATCATCGCGCAGGCATCTTCGGGCAGGGGGAGGAATTCCTGCACGGCCCTCTCCGAGGTACGGCCGGTGGCGAGCACCACCTCGGAGAGGCCCGCCTCCCGGGCCACGCTCATGGAGGCGTCGATGGTGGCGATCCACGCCTCGGCCGACACCGGCCGGACGATGCCGGTGGTGCCGAGGATGGAAAGGCCGCCGACGATGCCCAGCCGGCGGTTCAGGGTCTTGGCGGCCAGTTCCTCGCCGGCCGGCACCGAAACGATGATCAGGAGGCCGCCGGACTCGGCCGTTGCGGCCCGCGCCTCGGCCACCGCTGCGGCGATCATCCGCCGGGGCACCGGATTGATGGCCGGCTCTCCCACCGCCACCGCGAGCCCCGGCTTGGTGACCATGCCCACCCCGGCCCCGGCCCGGAGGATAGTTTTTTCGTCCTCGCCCAAAAACACCGACCTGGCGTCCGGCACTTCGCCTGCGGCAAGCCGCCGGGCGGTGGCGACGATCTCGGCGCCGTTGGTCACGTCCGGGTCGTCGCCGGCGTCCTTGACCACCGAGGCCAGGGCCAGAGGCGCCCTCACCCTGTCCCTCTCCCCCGGGAGAGGGGACCAATGCGCCGCGACCGGAGGAGCGCCCCCCCCTCCGTCTTCCCCATTGACGAGCGAACAGCGGCAGAGGTCGAAGACGACCCGGCTCGCGTCCGGAAAGGGGATCTCCACCCGCTCGGCGCACTCGCCGGTGGCGAGCGCCAGCACCGCCGCCTTGGCCGCCGCCGCGGCACAGGCGCCGGTGGTATAGCCGGAACGAAGCCGCCGCGCCACCTTCCCTACTCCCCGGCCGCGAGCCGCAGCAGGGCGTTCACCGCGGCCGCCGCCACCGGGCTGCCGCCCTTGCGGCCCAGGGCGGTGATGAAGGGATATTTTTTTTCCGCCAGCAGGGCCTTGGACTCGGCGGCGTTGACAAAGCCCACCGGCACGCCGATCACCAGATCCGGGGTCCAGTCGCCCCGGTCGATCATCTCCATCACCTTCAAGAGCGCGGTGGGGGCGTTGCCGATGGCGACGATGCCGATGTTCTTCTCCCGGGCCCGGCCGATGGCCACCTCGGAACGGGTGAGTTTTTTTATCCTCGCCTCGGCCGCCACCTCGGGATCGCTCACCTCGCAGAAGACCCGGCCGCCCCAGCGGGCCAGAATCCCCCTGCACACCCCCACCGCCGACATGTTGACGTCGGTGAGCACGTTCTTGCCGGCCCGGATGGCGGCAAGGCCCGCCTCGATGGCACCGGGGTGGAAACGCAAGTTCTCGGCGAAGCTGAAGTCGCCGGTGGCGTGGATCACCCGCCGGGCCACGGCGAATTCCGCCGGGCTGAAGGGGGTGGGGCCGAGTTCGGACTCGATGATCCGGAAGCTCTCGGCCTCGATCTCCTCGGGCTTGACGTTTCGCAGCACTACTTCCATAATCACTTCTCCTCGCCACAGCGGCGGACGAAATGCGCCGCCGCCTCCGGCGTCCCGCCCCAGTGCAGGTGCAGGTAGCCGCCCAGGGTGTTTCGAATCCGGTAACCTTCTTCCCGGCCGTCGGCGAGCCGGTAGAGCCGCTCCACCTCGCCGGGCATGGAGTCGATGCAGGAGTAATGAAACTCGTGGCCGCGCAACACCGTGCCGGCCGGGCCGAAGAAGGCTCCTCCCTTCAGGGTCGCCTCGCGGTAGCCGAGACTCGACCGCCCCTTTTGCATCCGGGCCCGCACCGGGAAGACGCCGGCCATGGGATACGCGCAACCGCTGAAATCGACGATCTCTTGAGTGAGGTACATGAATCCTCCGCACTCGGCGTAGAGGGGCTTGCCGGACTCGGACCACCTCCTGATCGCCGCCCGCATGGTGGTGTTGGCGGCCAGCTGCTCGGCATGGAGTTCGGGGTAGCCGCCGCCCAGATAGATGCCGTGCAGTCCTTGCGGCAACCGGGTCTCCGCCAGGGGACTGAACTCCACCAGCTCGGCGCCGGCCGCCCGCAGCAGGTCCAGGTTGTCTTCGTAATAGAAACAGAAGGCGCGGTCGCGGGCCACCCCAATCCGCACCCCCTGCCCGGCGAACTGCGCGGCCGCCGGAATCTGCCGTGCCGCACCTGTCGCGGCCAGGGCCAGCAGCCGGTCAAGATCGACATGGGCGGCCACCGTGTCACCGAGTCGGGCCAGGCCGTCGGGGCCGAGAGGTGCTTCCTCGCCCATGACGAGCCCCAGATGGCGGTCGGGGATGGCGAACGCGCCGTCCCGGGGCAGCGTACCCAGCGGTTCGGCCCGGCAGTGCTCCCGCAGCGCGCCGGAGAGCAGCTCCAGGTGCCGGCGGCTCCCAACCCGGTTCAAGATCACCCCGGCGAGATCGAGTTCCGGGTCCAGGGACTCGAAGCCCTTGACCAGGGCGGCGACACTCTCGGCCATGGAACGCACGTCCACAACCAGCACCAGCGGCAGGGCAAGCGCCTTGGCCAGCGCCGCACTGCTGGCCGCGCCGCCGTCAAAGCAGCCCATCACCCCCTCCACCACCGCGATCTCGGCCGTGGCGCCATGACGGGCAAAGCAGTCGCGGACAAAGGGCGCCCCGCTCATCCACAGGTCGAGGTTCCGCGACAGCCGGCCGGTGGCGAGGAGATGGAGGGTGGGGTCGATGAAGTCCGGACCGCACTTGAAGGGCTGTACGCGAAGACCCCGCCGGGCCAGCGCCGTCATCAGTCCCAGAGTGACGGTGGTTTTGCCCGAGCCGCTGTGGGTGCCGGCGACGACGATCCCTGGTATTTTTTTACTCTGTTCCGCCAAGGATGTTACTCCATGGGTTGGCCGTTGGCTGCAAAAACGCTACCCGCCAACGGCTAATTGCTGACCGCTGCCTTCCCGAACACACCGGGGTAGAGAATCCCGCCGATCTCGCGAATCCCCTCGATGAGCCGCATGGTGGGCCGGGAGACCAGATGCTCGTCGATGATGTACACCTGGCCGCTCCGGACCGCCTTGATGGCGCCAAAGCCCGGCTCGTTGACGATCCCGTCGCGGTCGATGCGGTTCATCGCTCCCTTCTGGGCGAGGAAGACGTCGATGGCCTCGCCCTTGGCCAGGATGCGCTCCTTGCCGTAGGCGGCGATGTTGGTGTCCCGCACCTGCTCGGCATCGCTGGCCACGTTGATGCCGCCTGCCGAGGTGAGGGCGAAGATCGCCATGCTGGTGGGGGCAAAGGTCTTCATCTTGCGGTGGATGGACTCGAAATAGACCCGCTTTCTGGCCGCAGGGGGGATCTTCGCCACCTTGGCACCAACCGCGGCGAGTTCGCCCTTGAACTCGTTCACCATGGCCTTGGCCGCTGCCTCACGGCCGGTGAGCACGCCCAGATCCCGCCAGTAGGCAAAGGTTTCGTCGATGTCCACCGGCTGCAGGGACACCACGGTGATGCCGGCGGCTTCGAGCTTGGCCACCAGCTCGGGCCGGCTGCGCTCGATCATCGGCCGAACCAGCACCAGATCGGGCCGGGCGGCGAGGAATTTCTCGGCGTCGCCCCGGTAGTCGAAGACCTCTTTTTTAAGGGCCGCCGGCGGATAGTCCTCGCTGTGGGAAACCCCGATGATCTCGCCGTTGAGCCCCAGCCGAAAGAGGTTCTCGGTGTGGGCGGCGTAGAGCGAGATAATCCGGGTAAAGGGCTTTTTCACCTCGATCACCCGGCCGGCCGCGTCGGTGATCGAGGCGGCCCGGGCCGTGTTGGCAGAAACCGTGACCAGCAGCAACAGCAGACAACAGTACAAAAGACGTCGCATATCAACTCCCGTAACGAAAGGAAACCTGGAGCGCCTCGCTGAACGCGTCCTGCCGCACCTGGCTTGCTACTCCGAAAACCGCCTGGACGGTTTCCGGAGTCAGGGTTTCACGAGTGGGGCCGCAGGCCGCAAGGCGCCCCTGGTTCATGAAGATCAGCTCGTCGCAAAAGGCGGCGGCGAGATTCAAGTTGTGGACCACGGCGATCACCGTGTCGCCCCGCTCCTCCACCCGGGCCCGGGCCACCCGAAAGATCCCCAGCGCATGGCCGATGTCGAGGTTCGAAGTCGCCTCGTCGAGCATCAGCACCGGGGTGGCCTGGGCCAGGGCCCGAGCCACCACCACCCGCTGCTTCTCGCCGCCGGAGAGTTCGGTGACATAGCGATCCCGGAATGACTCGATGCCGATGGCCGCCATGGCCGCCTCGGCAATGGCCAGATCCGCGGCCGACACCGCCCCGAAACGCGGCAGGTAGGGATGGCGGCCCATCAACACCACCTCAAGCGTCGTGAAGGCGAAGTTGATGGTGAAATCCTGGGGCACCAGGGCCAGGTGACGGGCCAGTTCCCGACGGCCGTAATCGCCAAGCGGCCGGTCGTTCAGACGAATGGTGCCGCTCGCCGGCACGCGGTTTGCCATCAGCAGGTCGAGCAGGGTGGACTTGCCGCAGCCGTTGGGCCCCACCAGGCCGTAGAAGCGGCCGGGCGAGAGCGCCAGACTCACCCCGTCCACCGCCAGCTTGGCGCCGTAGGCAAAGGAAACCCGGTCGAGGACGAAGTGTTCAGCCATGGATCATCCCCCGCTGCCGACGCCGGAAGATGTAACAGAAAAAGGGGCCGCCGATGAGCGCGGTGAGCACGCCGATGGGCACCTCGGCCGGCAGCACCGCCCGGGTGACGGTATCGGCAACGAGCAGCAAGAGCGCGCCGGCCAGGGCCGAAAGTACCGCCAGCCGCCGGTTGTCCGGCCCCACCAGGAACCGCATCCAATGGGGGACGATCAACCCGATAAAGCCGATGATCCCGGAAACCGACACGCAGACCGCGGCGGTGAGCGAGGCGGTGATCAGCAAAATCTTGCGTACCCGGGCCGTCTCCACCCCCAGGGAATCGGAGGAGCGGCCGCCCAGGGACATGATGTTCAAATCCCGGCCGTAGTAAACCGCCACCAGAAGCCCAACGGCGAGGGCGGCCAGGGCGAGTCCCACGTCGGTCCAGCTCTTGGAGGCGAAGCTCCCCATCAGCCAGTAGATGATCATCGCCACCTGCTCGTCGGCCAGATACTTCATGAAGCTGATCCCGGCGGCGAGAATGGCGCCGACAATGACCCCGGAGAGGATCAGGGTGTTGGCCGACATCTGACCGTCGAAGGAGGAGAGCGAAAGCACCACCGCCAGGGTGGCCAGCGCTCCCAGGAAGGCGCAAAGGGGCACGGCGCCGTGGCCCAGGACCGTGATGTTCAGGACCAGGGCCAGCGAGGCGCCAAAAGCCGCGCCCGAGGAAATCCCCAGGGTGTACGGATCGGCCAGGGGATTGAGCAGTATCCCCTGGAAGACCACCCCGCAGACCGCCAACCCCCCGCCCACCAGCGCGGCGGTGAGGATCCGCGGCAGCCGCACGTCCATGATCACGTAGGGGATCACCTGATCGAGTCCGGCAACGAGGGATCTGTCGCCGCTGAGCCGGGCCGCTACCACCCGCACCACCTCGGCCGGGGTGACATGGATGAAGCCCATGCCGGTGGAAACCACCACCGCCGCGACCAGCGCCGGCAGCAGCACCGCCGCCAGGAAGAGGGCACGGCCGCTATGAAGAGGTGTCGAAGGCTTGCTCATTGCCAGATTCCGTTGCTGTTCATGCCCCGAGCCAGGCGCCCAGTACCAGCAGCACCACGCCGCCGGCGAGCAGCAGAAGATCGAGCCGCCGGTAACGGATCACCAGCAGTCCGGTGACGGTGACCCCCACCAGCAGCACCGCCACCCCATCGGCCAGCCCCAGCCAGAAGGGGCCGGTCGGCACCGCCTTGTGGAGGTCGTTCAACAGGGCGAACGGTTCCAGGGGGTGCTTGTCGATGATCTCCATCCTCCCCTCGCCGGGCCGGACCACATAGGTGGTCTTGCCGTGCGAACCGTAGAGAAACTCGATGGTCCGGTCCTTGCGGAGCCGGACCACGGTGGGATCGTCGGGCCGGTTGATCTGGCGCTTATAGGTGGCGAGAAAGGCGTCCAGAGCCGCGGTGTCGGCCACCGGCACCGCCACCGTGCGGCTCTCCTTGGCGGTGAAATAGTCAAAGGCCTGCCGGTGGTTGAGAAGCACCCCGGTGGCGCAGTAGAAGAGGACGGCGCCGGCCAGCAGCAGGCCGCCCCAGCGGTGGAGCTTGTGGAGAAGGCGTCGGGTATCGGGTGTCACGAATGCTCCTCAGTACAAAGACAAAGGTTGCCGTTGGCGGCCGGCAGTTGGCCGAATGCCAACGGCCAACTGCCGGCCCGCCGGCTAATTTTCCGCCAGCCGCTTGAGGCTCGCCGCCAGCTGCTCGATGAACTGGTGGTTGATCGCCTCGTAGAACCCGAGCCCCTTGTAGAAATGATCGCCCTGGTAGTCGAAGGGCACCGAGTCCACCTTGACTCCGGCTCTTTCAAGCTCCAGGGCCCAGGAAAGGCTGCCGTCCTTCTCCGGCTCACGGCCCATGATGTCGTTCATGATATGGTCGCCGGCCACGTACATGAAGGGAATCAACCGGGCCCGCTTGGTGGGCGAATTCTTGACCACCGCCAGGGCCTGCTCGCGGGTGAGCAACCCCTCCACCGTGCCCACCACCACGTTGGGATACTTGCGGCTCAAGTAGCGGTCCAGCCCCAGGTAGGCCGCGTTGGAGCCGGGGAAGGTTTCCGGCGTGCCATGGGCCACCAGGACGTTCACCCCCTTGCCGGGCGGGAGGAACTCTTTTTCGAGCGCCGCCACCGCCTCAAAGGCCCACTCCCACTTGTGCATCAGGGTGCCGCCGAGTTCGATGCGCATCCCCATGGTACGAAAGGCCGCCACCGCCCTTTCGATCTCCTCGAATTCCTGGCCCGGGAAAATCACCAGGGGTTGGACGGCGACCTTGCGGTACCCCTCGTCCTCCAGGTTGGCGAGCACCTGCGCGAGGCTCAAAAAACGCTCAGGCTTGCCCTCTTTCTTGAACTTGGCGTTGGCCCGTTCACGGACGATCTCCGAGCTGAAGGCCCAGGCAATGCGGCCGTGGCGGTAGGGCTCGGGCAGCTCGCGACGCAGCTGCGCGTCAAAAAAATCGTAGGTGGCCCGCGCCTTGGTGGTGGTGCCGAAGGCGACGATGACCACGGCCGGCTCTTTCTTGAGGGTGCGAGTCATGGCCTGGGCCCCCCCTGCCGTGACGAGCGCCAAGGCAAGGACCAGGCCGATCAGGGGCAACGTTTTCAGACACATCTTCTTCATCATGGTTTGCATACATTCCTCCTCGGGAATTTTACAAACAGGCAGGTCTCCTGACTCTTCCCTTGATGCCGGTTCGCCTTCCCACCCCTTTCCGCGAAAGGGGCAGTGGCATCTTGACCCGGATTTGCGCCCGGGCACCGTGCCGGAACGCTGGGAATTACAGTGGCGGGACCGTTCCCGATTTGCACGGGATTCCCTATTAAGCCCCCCATGGGCACCTGTTTGTCGTGAACTAGCTATTGAGCGGCGCCGCATCCGCGGCGCCGCTCAATAGCTACGAAAAATCAAATACTACAGACTCAGATCCTACCCGCCATGAACGGGCTGCAATTCGTCTCTCACTTCACATACTGAGCCAGTAGTAGATCACCCCCACCGCGACGATGCTCGCCACCCGGAAGGTCTGACTGTAAAAGATCAGTTCCACGGCCAGCCTGGGATTGAAGATGCCGGCATAGTAAGGAAACTGGTGGCGGAAGATCCGCACCGGCGAGGCGAGCACGTTGCCCGCCAAGAGCGCCAGCACCACCTGGCGATACCCCAGGGTGCCGCCCTGCATCAGGGCGCCTGCCGCCGCCAGGCCGGCGGCGAACTCGGCCGCCACGTGGGCGACGACGATCCCGAAACTCCGGGGATCGAGCCAGGAGAGCACGGTGAGGTGGCCGGTGAGGTGGTGTTCGAGCCAGCCGAAGACGCCCCAGCGGTTCAGCAGAAAAACCAGGGTGTAGATGGGCACCATCCAGATGACGATCTTGCGGATCCGCTTGCGGAACCGTTTCCATGCCTTGTCCAGCGCCTCGCGCCAGGTGAGCCGCTTCCGGCCGGCCAGGGCATCGACGAACTCGCCGGTGGCCCGCGCCGTCAGCATCAACCGCCCCAGCACCAGGATGCAACCGGTGCGGAACAGCGCCGCCAGCAGGGTGAGTCCCACGTAGATCAAGGCCGCCCCCTTGATCAGCGGCGCGGTGAGGAAGAAGACCGTGGGCAGGTGCAGGAAGTAGGTCGGCAGGGTGTTGAAGAGGTTGGCCAGCACCAGTTCCCTCTTGTTGAGCTTGCCCTGGTCGTACGCCTCGGCCAGCATGGTGTTGGCCGCCACTCCGGAAAAGAAGGCCATGGAAAAGCTCGCCCCGGCGGCGTCGGAGAGGTTGCCCGCCCGGATCAGCGGGGCGGCGAGCCGGGCCGCGCCCCGGGTCCAGTTGAGCGCCTCGATGAAGTTTCCCACCATCAGGCCGACGGAGACGAAGAAGACCAGCCGCACCAGAGGCCAACCGAGGCCGTGCCAGAGCTGGGTCATCATCGAGGCGGCATGCATTACCGTAGATTCTCCTCCACCACCGGCCTCTGCCTGCGGCATCACGTAGTAGCAGGCCCGCCGGGAAGCGGCCTCCAAGCCAGCAGTCATTCAGACTGTGCCTCGGATTCGGCGTCTCACTCCGAATAGCGGCGCCTGTGGGCGGGTCTGATCGGCCGGGTAAACGGAGTGCAACGGAGACTCCGAAGACAGGGGCGGCTGACCTGTTCCGTAGCAAAAAAAAAAAATCCCCGGATCGATTATGAAAAATCGACCCGGGGATATCCCTTTTTCATCCACGAGTAAAACCGGCACGTCTCCCGTCCACGAAGGCGTCCCTCTCTTTCCAGGCAGGTCTTCTGACTCCCGGCTCAATCCTCCTTCCGCGCCTTCCCACTCGACTCGGCGAGCAGTGGCATCATGCGGAATTCGTCCCCGGTCACAGCGGCGGGCCCGTCTCCGATTTGCACGGAGTTCCCTCTTGCGCTCTTCACGAGCACCTGGAAAAAATTTGAATACTCAAGAAGCGGCGGAAAGTCAAGCGGATTGTCCCGGCCCGCACCGCCCCCCCTTGACAGCCGGCAGAGGGAATGGCAAGTAGGAAGCACGTTGCGCCGCCCTCTTCACCCGTCCGACACGCAAAGGAGCACCGCCATGAAAAGCTATCGCAAGGAACTGTGGTTCGACATCCCCACCCGCCGCGCCTTCATTAACATCACCCCCCAGGTCGACGACTGTCTGCGGGAGTCTGGCATCCGGGAGGGACTGGTACTGGTCAACGCCATGCACATCACCGCCTCGGTGTTCATCAACGACGACGAGTCCGGCCTCCACCACGACTACGAGGTGTGGCTCGAAAAACTCGCCCCCCACGAACCGGGGAGCCAGTACCGCCACAACGGCTACGAGGACAACGCCGACGCCCACCT
>DHYV01000028.1:112560-143884 GCA_002414225.1 Desulfobulbaceae bacterium UBA5121
TCTTCTACGGCGAGTTCGACGGCGGCCGTCGGAAACGGGCCCTGGTCAAGATCATCGGCGAGTGACCAACGGCCGGGGCCGGGGTTTCCACCACGTGCCGCAACGTTTCCGACCGCGCGGGAGTAACTCCCCGCAAGGTCGTTTTTCTTTTGACAAGGCCCTTCCACCGGCCCTACTATCATATTGTTGCCCCGCCCACCGTCCACGCGTATCCAGGCCGAGCCGGGCAGGAACCCTACGGGGCTTGCGGAACGGCGATTCGGCATGATGTGTTCCAACTTTAATAATCAGGGGAGGTGTTCTCATGAAAATCCAGGAAATCAAAAAAATGGCCACATCCATGGGCATCAAGACCGGCAAGATGAAAAAGGCGGAGATGATCCGGGCCATCCAGGCCACGGAGGGGAACTTCCCCTGCTTCCAAACCTCGGCCGGCTTCTGTGACCAGGCCGGTTGCTGCTGGCGTCCCGACTGCATGACCACCCACTGAGCCGCCCCATGCTCGACCCCACCCAGCCGACTCGCTGTTTCCCGAGCTAGAGGCCGCCGAGGAAACAGCGAGTTTTTTTGATCACCCAGGCTCCCGGCCGGCAACGGGGCCGCCGCCCCTGGCCGTATCTTTTCTGTTGCGTTCGCCGACCCGTCGCGCTATGAGTGGGCAGGGCTTCTTGTCGCAACCGAACGGAGCCTTTTCGCCAACATGTACCCGGGTGCCGCCACGGCAAGAGTTGCCGGTCCGGGGAAAAAACATACGGCAGGGTCTTCTTAAAAGATCAAGAGTCCGGCCGGGCTAAACACCCCAGACCGAGCGATTTTCGGGAAGAGGCTTTCCCGGATCGACGCCAACTCCATCTTTTTCCGTGGCATGCATACCCGTCCGACCCTCCCCCCCTACGCCCTGCCCATCATCTTCTTCGGGCTGGTGATCCTCGGCGGCGCCGTCCTGCTGCACCACCCCGCGAGCCTCGCCGGCCAGCCCATCTCCTGGATGGACGCCCTGTTCACCGCCACCTCGGCCACCTGCGTGACGGGGCTTGCGGTGGTGGACACCGGCACCTTTTTCAGCCGCTTCGGCCAGAACGTCATCCTCGGCCTCATCCAGGTGGGTGGTCTGGGGATCATGACCTTCACCGGTCTCGCCTTTTACCTCTGGCGCCGGCACGTCTCGTTCAGCGACCGGATCGCCGTGGGCCAGAGCCTGCTCCACGACCCTTCCTTCCACCTCGGCAAGTTCCTGATCCGCATCGTCCTCTGGACCTTCATCATCGAACTCACCGGCGCCACCCTGCTCTATCTTCAGGCCCCGGTCGGCTTCAGCCCCCATTCGGCCCTGTTCCACGCCGTTTCCGCCTTCTGCAACGCCGGTTTCGGCCTTTACAGCGACAGCCTCATGGCTTGGCGGGGGAACTGGGGGATCAATCTGGTGATCATGCTCCTCATCACCCTGGGCGGCATCGGCTTTTCGGTAGTGGTGGAACTCCAGGAATTCTCCCTCTGCCGACTGCGCAAACGCCGCCCCCTGCAACGCCGGAGGTTGAGCTGGTATGCCCAGGTGGTCTTGCGCACCAGCCTCTTCCTGGTGGTTGCCGGCTGGCTCGCCATCTTTGCCGCCGAATACCACGGATCGAACCGCAACCTGCCGTTGAACGAGTCGCTCCTCGCCGCCCTCTTTCAGTCGGTGACCTGCCGGACCGCGGGTTTCAACACCCTGGACATCGGCCATCTCACCAACGTCTCGCTGCTGATCATGCTGATGCTGATGTTCATCGGCGGCGCGCCGGGATCCTGCGCCGGTGGCATCAAGGTCACCACCTTCCGGGCGCTCGCCGCCTTTGCCAAGGCCCAGTTTACCGGCCGCCGGCAGGCGGTGGTGGGCCGTTTCGCGGTGAGCCGCGAGGCGATGAACAACGCCCTGATCCTCATCGTCTTCGCCACCGGCATCGTCGCGCTCGCCGTACTGCTGCTCACCATCACCGAAGGCGGCGACATCCCCCACCCCGATACCAGGGGCATGTTCCTCGAACTCTTCTTCGAAGCGGTTTCCGCCTTCGGCACCGTTGGGTTGAGCACCGGCATTACCGCCAAGCTCTCGGTGGCCGGCAAGGGGATCATCACCGCCCTGATGTTCATCGGTCGGCTGGGCCCCATCGTCTTCCTGGTCGCCATCCAGAGTTTCCAGAAAGAGCTGTACTACGCCTGGCCCGAAGAAAACATGCTCATCGGCTAGGAATACATTGCGCTAAGGAGGGAAGAAAATGGGCCGCACCCTACAGGCCGGCGTCATCGGGCTCGGCAAATTCGGTTACAAGTTCGGCAAGACCCTCATCGAGCTGGGACACACGGTGATGGGAATCGACAATGCCCCGGACAACATCAAGCGGGCGCAGAAGGTTTTCACCCAGGTCTTCCAGGCCGACGCCACCGACAAGGTCGCCCTTCAGCAGATGGGGGTGGGGGACTTAAGCCACGTGCTGGTCAGCGTCGGCGACTCCATCGCCGCCTCGGCGATGATCTCCATGTACCTCAAGGAACTGGGGGTACAGGTGGTATGGGTCAAGGCGATCAATGCCGACCATGAAAAACTCCTCCACAAGATCGGGGTCGACGAGGTGGTGATGCCCGAGCATCTGGCCGCCAAACAGCTCGCCAACCGCATGGCCATCCCGGGCTTCATCGAGCACCTCCCCTTTGACAAGGAAATGGCCATCAAGGAGCTGGTGATCAACGAATGGGCCGGCAAGACCCTGCGGGAGATGGATCTCACCAACCGCTTCAACATCCAGGTCATCGCCACCCGCCGCTCCCGGGCCACCAAGTTCCGCTTCATCCCCAAGGCCGACGAACGGCTGGAGTCGGGCGACATGCTGGTGGTGATCGGCCACATCAGCCAGATGGACAAGCTGCAGTCTTAGACCAGCGAAGAAAAAAGCCAGCAACGGTCAGCGGTCATGATCATCGCGCACAAACCGGTACGACAGAAGATCATCGATCGTTACGAATCCGATGCCGATGGCCGGGTGGTCATCGACGTCGCCGTGGCGCGTATCGAGGAGCTGTACGACCGATTCGACAGCAGTGCCACTTACCGGAAAAAGGATCTGGACGAGGACTTCGCCCAATACCTCATCAACTGTGTCCGGGAGATCAAGCACACCCCCTTCGCAATCCGCATCAACCTGCCGGAGCAGGAGGAGCCCCCCCGGGAGGCCCGGGTACGGGCGAGCATCCGCCACTACTTCCAGTACCTGCAGGAGTCGGAAAAACGGGAGATCCGCAAACACTTAAGCCGGGCCTGCTTCTTTCTCAGCTTCGGCGTCCTGCTGGTCTTCCTCTCTTTGTCGCTGGCCAGCCGGTACCGGGACGTGGCGAGCATCATGAAGGAACTGGGGATTGAGGGGGTGACCATCGTCGCCTGGGTTTCCATGTGGGAGGCGGCGTCAAACCTGATCTTTGAATGGGTTCCCCACTTCAACCGCCACAAGGTCTACCAGCGGATCATCGACAGTGAGGTGCTGTTCCGACCGCAACCGCCGGCGCCAACCGACGACGGCGGGGAGTGAAATCGATCTGCATCCGAATGGGTCGGGCAACAGACGCCAAGGCAAGGCGCCGGCTGTCACCTCACGACCTTTGCGGCCGTCAGCAAGAGCAAGGAGGTAACCAAGACACCATGAATGACTCAAAAGACGCGGCAGAGAACCTCTTCGACGAGGCCGCCGCCCAGTGGGACAAACCGTTACGGGTGGAGATGGCCAAGGGCGTGGCCCGGGCGATCGGCGACCGGCTGGCGCTCTCCGGCCGGATGCGGGCCATGGAGTTGGGCTGCGGCACCGGCCTGGTCACCGCCCTGCTCGCCCCGCAACTGGCCGGCGTGGTGGCCACCGACAGCTCGGCCGGCATGCTCGCGGAACTCGACAAGAAAATCCGCGCCCTGGGTCTTGCCAACGTCACCACCCGACGCCTCGACCTGACCTGCGACCCGCTGCCCGACGACCGCTTCGACTTGATCTTCAGCAGCATGACCCTGCACCACATCGCCGATATCCGCGCGCTGCTCGCCACCTGCCACGCCCTGCTGGCCCCGGGGGGCTCGATCGCCCTGGCCGATCTCGACCGCGAGGACGGTACCTTCCACAGCGACGCCACCGGCGTGGTCCATCTCGGTTTCGACCGGGCCGAACTCGTCGCCATGGCCAAGGGGGCCGGCTTCACCGAACTTACCACCGCCACCGCCCATGTCATCCACAAGGAGGGCAACGACGGCCGCGACCACGATTACCCCATCTTCCTGCTCACCGGAACCAAGGCAGCGGAGGCATGAGATAGCTGGCTGTTGGCTAATCACTCACCGCCAATTGGCCAACGGCGAACGACCCGTCGCGTCCGACCTCCCCCCTGCCGAACGATCAGACCTCGCGACTGAAGGCGGTGTACTCCTCGCGGCTGGCGGACTGCGCCGTGACCCGCAGCTGGTTGACCTCGTCGAAGTTATCGAGCAGCAACTGGACGATTTCCCGGTCCAACGCCTTGTTCCGCGCCATGTTGTCGAGGATTCCGGCCGCCTCCCGGGCCGCCATCCCCTTGCGGTAGGGCCGATCCTCGGTGATGGCGGTGAAGACGTCGGCCACCGCCATCACCCGCTCGCCGGAGGAGAGCGCGGTGCCGGCGAGGCGGAAGGGGTAGCCCTGGCCGTCGAGCCGCTCGTGATGATGGGCGGCCCAGCGGCGGATCTCCTCCATATCCCGAAACTTGCCCAGCACCCGGTAGGTGTAGTAGGCATGGGCCTTGACCAGGCTGAACTCGGCAGCGGTGAGTTTGTCCGGCTTCTCAAGAATCTCGAGGGGGACAGCCAGTTTGCCGAGATCATGAAGGTGACCGGCGATCCGCATCGTCAGGCACTGGACGTCGTTGAAGCCGGCCAACCGGGCCAGGGCCGCGGCACAGGCCGAAACCCCCATGGAATGAGTGGCGGTGAAGCGGCTCCGGAAATCGATGATGTGGCCGAAGAGTTCGGTCATCTCGAGGAGATCGTCGCAGTCGAGCTTTTCATGGCCGAACCCCGACTCGCCCGATACCGCGGCCCCCATGGAAACGTTGGTGATATCGAGCCAGAACGCCTCACGTTGCGCCACCCCCTTGAAGACCTCCACCAGTTCCGGACAGAAGAGGGTGTGGGAATTGCGCTCGATACGCTCGACGATCTCCTCCTGCTGCAGCAGGATATGGGCCTGATTCTTGATCAGCACCTCCACCCGGTCGGCAAGGTGGATGACGTGGGCGCTGATCGGCACCTCCTCTCCCTGCCAGGAACAGCCGCCACCATGTTCCCAGGGCAGGTGATGGAAGCGGATGTACTGGGCGGCGTCGGCAAAGAGCCTAAACTTCTTGATCAGCTGGTAGCCCGCCATGGCATGGCGGTGGGGCACCACGCCCCCCTCGACGCCCAGTTCAAAGTTAAGGGTCACGGTGCGGTCGGCCATGGAGAGAGCGCCGCAGTCGTGGAGCAGACCGGCGATCAGGGTGTTTTTGCGTACCGGCGCGGGCAGTCCCATCTCCTCGGCGAGCCGCAACGCTATATACCCCACCCGCCGCTGGTGATTGGCAAGGGCCGGGCTGATGAGGTCCATGGCCATGGAAAGACACTCGACCAGATCGAGGGTAGAGATGGAAATGGCCTGCTTTTTTTTCGCCACGACAGCCTCCGTGATTGTTCCGGACCACCATGCCGGCCCGTAAATTTGAAAAAATCACCTTTTCCGGCTCTGTTGACAAGGTACATGTCTTCGTCGGCCTTGGCAAGCGGGGCCTGGCCGTCGCACCGTCCCGTGTAGGCAAAGGCGGCGCGCCCCCGAAGCGGACAGGGGCGCGGCAGGGGGAGAGGCGCCGAGGGGAAACCTCGGATTTGGTTTACGGAGAAGTCGGTGGATCAGGGTTAAGAAATCACGGAAGACGCTGTTGACGAACTTGATCCGGTAGGCAACACCGGTGGGGCCACGATCGGGCCGAAAGCCGTGTCGAGCGCCGTCCCCTGCCCCGGAAGAGGATTCTTTGCCCGGCTTCCGCCAATCCTGTTATCATGATCGGCTAGGGAGAGCCTTGCCGTCAGGCCCGCCCGCCTTCTCCCGCTCCCGTTATCCATCCCTTCAGGAGGAACGGCCATGCAGATCACCCAGCTGACCACCGGCACCATGCAGGTCTTCTGCTACCTGATTGGGTGCCCCGCAAGCCGCCACGCCGCGGTGATCGACCCGGGCGGCGACGAAGAAAAGATCCTCGCCATCGCGGCGGCCGCCGGCATGACCATCCGCTGGATCGTCAACACCCACGGCCATCCCGACCACACCCTGGGCAACGCCCGCCTGCGGGAGGCCACCGGGGCGGCGATCGTCATGCACGTCGACGATGCCCGCTGGATCACCACCCCCGAGGCGGGTGCGGCCTTTGCCTCCATGGGCCTTCCCTTCTCGCCGCCGCCGGACCGGACCGTCACCGACGGCGAAGTTCTGCCGCTTGGCGAGTTCGGCCTCACGGTGTTGCATACCCCCGGCCACTCGCCCGGCTCCATTTGCCTCCTTGCACCGGGAAACCTCTTCACCGGCGACTCGCTCTTCGTGGGTGCGGCCGGCAGGGTGGACCTGCCCGGCGGCAGCTTCGAAACCCTGATGGCGAGCCTGGCCGCCAAACTGCTCCCGCTGCCCGACGATACGGTGATCTGGCCCGGCCACGACTACGGGGATACCCCAACCTCCACCATCGGCATCGAAAAACAACAGAACCCCTACCTGGGAGGTGAGTGGTAAACGCCTGCCGGCGGGCCTGGACCCTTGGCGCCGTCTTCGCATCAAAAAAAACGGCACGCACCGCCGGTTGGCGGAGCGTGCCGAGAAAACTCTTGCCCTCGTTGCCCTGGGGTCAACAGTTCCCCTTGGGGAAGAAGTGGACCACACCATTGGCATCCGAGGTGTCGCAGATGTCGCCGGGCCCGAACTCGATGAGTTCTTCAAATCCCTTCACGGGAAGGGCCAGCGGCTGCCCGTCGGGCAAATGGTAGATGATGGTCTTGACCTTGCTCATATCGATTGCGGGAGATATCCATTTCATCCTGTGTTACCTCCTTTCATATATCCTATCGGCCGGTCGGTCCTCGTTCTGAAACTGTTTTGGAGTGACCCACATAGTAGCGGATATACCCTAAACGAACAGCTTATGCAACAAAAGCCGCCCTGCTGCCGGACCGGACGGATTCTATTCTATTGTAATCATTACTGCATCAAGGGCAAGGGGAGACTTCACGATTTCTCGGCCAGGCCGATAAAATACGCCGCCGGCGCTTCCTGGCCGCCGGCCAGGAAGCGACAAAACAGCCCGGTAACGGTGCCGCGCTCGCCGCCGCACCGCTATCGGGCCGTCGGCTCTTCGGGGCGCGGGAAAAAAGGCATGCTCAGAGATAAAAAAAACCTCCAGGATGCTTATAGATACGATTGAAAATCCGCTGGGGATCCTGGCCCGTATCCTTGCACAGCTGATATATCCTTCCCAGGGTCTGGGTGGTAATGGCCACCGTGTGCCTGTCGGCCAGGAATCTTTCGAGATGCATGGGAATCTTGACGAATTCGGCCCCGCCCGGCCCCGACGGCGTGACCCCGTTGTTGACCACCAGCAGGAGGCGAAGCTCACCACCGTCGCCCTTGATGAAGCCGCCGTCGGTTCGCTCCAGATGCTCCCACTCCTTGGTCAGCGCACCGGCATCGGCGAGCATCTTCAGGCCAACCTGCCGGACCTGATCTTCCAGCCGCAGAAGTCGGTCCACCATCGAATACTCGGGACAGGGGACGATCTTCAGGCCGATTTCACGCAAAACCGCCTGAACGGCATCGATGAGCATCAGGTTGTTCCTGCTGTGGCTCAGGGCGTCCAGTCTTTTTTCCGCTTGCGCCGTCCCGCTGGCCGATGACTCCCGGGCACGCCTGTGCTCTTCGGCATCTTGCCTTCTTTTAGAAAAAAAAGCCTCCAGGCGATCGAGAACGATCACAGTAACAATTGAAGACAGAGCTACGACATTTTTATATTTGGCAGGGTACCGCAGAGCTGCATAGAAGCCAAAAACAACAATCAACAGTTGAAAAAGCTGAAGTGTCCTTTCCAATTCACCCTGCCCCCGTGAAGAGTAACGGCCGAAATCGTCCGGATTCGTTTCAAAACAGCACTGCAGCTTCTTCTCAAAGAGGTGCACCGTCGCCATCGGCGCCGCTTGCTCCAATAGTATTCCAGTCCGCTTCAGATCGTCAACACCCGGAATGCGATCTTTTGATTGCGGCCGCGGCAACAGCGTCTTTCAGGGGGGGGAAGAGAAAAAAAAGGGGGGGGGAGGGGCGTGGCGCGAAGAAAGGCGCCGGGGGGCACCGTTAGCGGTTTGCCCCCCGGCCGAGGGCCAGAATCTCGGCGCCGATCCGCTGTAATGGCACCACCTTGTCAACGGCGTCGAGCCGTATCGCCTCCTTGGGCATGCCGAAAACAATGCAGCTCGCCTCGTCCTGGGCAATGGTGTAGGCCCCGGCCTGCCTCATCTCGAGCATGCCCCGGGAACCGTCGTCACCCATGCCGGTCATGATGATCCCGACGGCGTTCTGACCCGCGTACCGGGCGGTGGACCGAAAGAGGACATCCACCGACGGGCGGTGCCGGCAGACCAGGGGGCCCTGTTTCACCTCGACGTAGTAGCGCGCTCCGCTCCGCTTGACAAGGGTGTGCATGTTCCCAGGCGCGATGAGGGCCTGGCCGCGGAGCACCGAATCACCGTTCTCCGCCTCCTTGACCCGGATCCGGCAAAGGCCGTCGAGCCGCTGGGCAAAGGCCCGGGTGAAGCCCTCGGGCATATGCTGCACAATAACGATGCCGGAGGTATCCGCCGGCAGGGACTCGAGGAGAACACGCAACGCCTCGGTACCGCCGGTGGAGGCCCCGATCACCACCAGCTGCTCGGTGGTCTGCACCATCGCGCCGGAGGGAGGCGGCGGCAGCACCACATCGGCGGTCAGTTTCTTCTCAACCTTGTGCGGCCGGGTCACCGTCCCTCTCCTGCGCATCCGGACCCGGGCCGCCGCCTTCACCGCATCACAGATCCGGATCCGTGACTCTTCGATGAACTGCCGGGTGCCGAGCTTGGGCTTCAGGATGATGTCCACGGCTCCGTATTCCAATGCCTTGAGCGTGGTTTCCGCCCCCTCTTCGGTGAGAGTGGAACAGATCACCACCGGGATGGGGTGCTGATCCATGATGGTGTGCAGAAAGGTGATGCCGTCCATCCGCGGCATCTCCACATCGAGCACGATGACGTCCGGCACCTCCTTGGCAATATGGTCGGCGGCGACAAAGGGATCTCGCGCCGCCCCCATCACCGAGAGGGCCGGATCGCTGGCCAGGGTGTCGGTAAGGGCCTGACGGACCACCGCCGAATCGTCGACAATCAGAACCCGGATCGGTTTTCCCACGTACACCTCCCCTTTCATCGCCCCTGGCGCTACTTGTGGCACCGGTAAACCGTCGGCGCCATCCGTTGGAATTGCCGGTCCATGCCTTCCATGGTCTCGGAGTGACCGATAAAGAGATAGCCGCCGGGCACCAACTGCCGATGCAGCTTGGCCAACAGCTCCCGCTGGGTCGGCCGGTCGAAGTAAATGATCACGTTCCGGCAGAAGATGACATCCATCTGATAGTCCAGATGAAACTCGCTGTCCTTGAAGTTAAGACGGTGGAGGACCACCTTCCGGCGCAACTCCGGAACCACCCGGTGGAAGTCCTTCCGTTCCCCCCGGCCCTGCATGAAATACTTGTGCAGGTAGGGCTTGGGGATGGGGGTAACGCGATCGTTGGCATAGATCGCCGACTGGGCCATCTCCAGCATTCTGGTGCACACGTCGGTCCCCACCACCACGAAATCGAGCCACGGATGCTGCTCGACGAATTCGTTGACCACCATGGCCAGGGTATAGGGCTCCTCGCCGCTGGAACAACCGGCACTCCAGATGGTGAGCCGCCGCTGGGAGGTATAGCGCCGGCCGGTGGCGAATTCGGGCAGTACCTTGGCCGAGAGGTAGGTGAAATGATCCGGTTCGCGGAAAAAATCGGTCTTGTTGGTGCTGACCACGTCGATGAGGTGGAGCACCTCATCGCGCTGTCCCGCCTCGCTCAGCACGAACTCGAGGTATGCCTTGAAGGTGGGAATGCCCAGTGCCACCAACCGCTTGTGGAGCCGGACCGAGAGCATGGTTTTCTTGATGGGCGACAACTTGATCCCGCAGAGTTCGTAGACCAGTCCACTGAAGATGCGGAATTCGCGGTCTGAGAGAAGCGGCTGGCCGGCGGCGGCCGCATTGGAAGAATTGGCACCGGTGGCGTCCATTACCGCTCATGCGTCTCCACGGCTCAGGCGCTGACGCCCGCTGCCGGTTCGCCTTCCTCCCCCCCGGCGGCGGAGATGTTTTCGGCAACCACGTCGAGCCGTTCGCCCCGGAGCACCGCCTTCCCTTCGCTGGCCATCACCCTGTCGATGTCGAGCAGGATCAGGATTTTGTCGTCCTGGTGGCCCATGCCTTTCAAAAATTTGGTGTCCAGATTGGTTCCCATCTTCGGCACCCCCTCGATATCGCCGGCCAGCAGGTCGAGCACCATCTGCACCGAATCGGTGAGGGCGCCCATCTCGACCACGGTTCCCTCCACCTCAACCTCGACGATCATGATGCAGGTATTCTTGGTCCGTTCGATGGGGTGCATCCCCAGCTTCCGGCCAAGGTCCATCACCGGCACGACGTTGCCGCGGAGGTTGATCACCCCGCTGAGGTAGTCGGGCATTCGCGGTATCCGGGTGAGGTTGGAAACGTCGAGTACCTCCCGCACTTTGGCTATCTCGATGGCAAAGTCTTCATCCCGCAACGTAAAGGTCAGATACTGCGTGGCCAGACCCTCATCCTCTTTTGCACTCATGGCATCCTCCTCGTCTTCCCACCCCTGTTGCCTCCCTTCCGCCAACGCCCTCCCGGAACGCCGTGTCAGTGGACCGTCGGCCCCGGGCCGCGCCGCCCCCCCGCCTCGACAAAGGCAAGCTCCTCGCTGCGGGCATACTGGACCATCCGCATCACGTCGATTATCAGCGCCACCTCGCCGCTGCCGAGGATGGTGGATCCGGAAAGCCCGGGGGCATTGCGGTAGATCCAGCCCAGGGACTTGATCACCGTCTGATGGCCGCCGATCACGTCGTCGAGCACCAGGCCCACCCGTTCTCCCTTGGTATGGACCACCACCATCTGTTCAAGTTGCGGCCGCTCGCCCGTGATCTCGAAGAACTCCCGCAGCCGCACATACGGCACCAGTTGTTCACGTACCGGCAGCACCCGCCGGCCGTGAAAACGGGCGATGTCGTCCTGCGTCAGCTCGACGCATTCCTCGACCTGGGCCAGGGGAAGGACGAAATGGGTGGTGCCGGCCCGCACCAGCAGGCCGTCGATAATGGCCAGGGTCAACGGCAGGGTGATGTTCACCGTGGTCCCTTCGCCCTTGCGGCTGTTGACCTCCACCGTGCCCTTGAGTTCGTCGATGGCGCTCTTGACCACGTCCATGCCGACCCCTCGCCCCGACACGCTGGTGACCTTGTCGGCGGTTGAAAAACCAGGGGCGAAGATGGCGTTGAAGATCTCGGTGTCTGAGAGTTCCGCGCCGGCCTTGAAAATCCCCCTGGCCACCGCCTTGGCCTTGATCACCTCGCAATCGAGCCCCTTGCCGTCATCGGTGACCGAGATCACCACGTTGGCGCCGGAGTGGGCCGCCGCCATCCGGATCTGGCCCCGCCGGGGCTTGCCGGTGCGCTGCCGTTCTTCCGGCGATTCGATCCCATGGTCGATGGCGTTGCGGATCAAGTGCACCAAGGGATCGCCGAGCTTTTCGATCACGGTCTTGTCAAGTTCGGTGTCCGCTCCCTCGGTGACCATGTCGATCTCCTTGCCGAGATCGGCGGAAAGATCGCGCACCAGCCGGCTGAACTTGCCGAAGGTGGTGCCGATGGGCAGCATGCGGATGTTGAGCGCACAGTCCCGGAGTTCGGCGGTGAGCCGTTCCACCTCCTCCACCGGTTCCAGCAGTTCGGCGAAATCGTGGCTGGAGTTAATCTGACTCAACCGGGCCTGGGTGACCACCAGTTCGCCCACCAGATTGATGAGCTTGTCGAGCTTCTCGGACGCGACCCGGATACTCCCGGCCGCCTTGACAGTCGCTTTCTGGTTGACGATCCGCTGCTCCTGGAGCGCCGATTCGACCTGCGACCGCTTGACCAGCTTGGCGTCCACCAGCATCTCGCCGAGCAGCTTTTGCTGCGAGAGAACCTGTTCCACGTCGGCGGCAGTGACATCGCCCCGTTCGATGAGAATCTCGCCAAGCCGCTTGTGCTCGCCATACCCCTCTTTCTGAACGTCTTCCGCCAGCCGCCAGACCTTGACCTCGCTGACGTTCTCCACAAAGATGAAGACATCCTTGACGGCATCGATGCCGGCGTCGGTGGTCAACAGGATATCCCAGGTCTGGTCGCAGGGCTCGCCGGTGACGGCATCATGGCAATGATCGTATACCGAGCACTTGCCGAGCTTGCCGAGTTCCTCGATGAGCTGCGCCGGATCGCCGCCGGCGTCGTAGAACTCCGGCCCGGGGGTAAAACGGATGCGATAGTGGCTCAACGAGGCCGATACCGCCGGGCCGGCGGTCGCCTGTCGGTCTCCGGCCGCCGCTGGCGCGGGAGTGGTGGCCACCTCGCCTCCATCACCCGGCTCGGCGCCCTCGCTGGCACTGACCAGAACCTTCAGGCTTTCGATGATCCCCTCCCCCCGGCTCGCGTCGACCGCCTCGCCGCCGCCGACTGCCGCCTCCAGCAACGCCTTGATGTAGTCACGGGAGGCAAGGGTGAGGTCGATGAGCTGGTTGGTAACCGGCACCGTTCCGTCCCGCACCTTGTCGAGAACCGTCTCCACATGGTGGGTGAAGCCGGCGATGTCATCAAAGCCGAACATGGCACTGGAGCCCTTGATGGTGTGCATGGCCCGAAAAACGCGCCCCACCAGCTTGAGTTCCTCCGGTGCCTGTTCAAGGGCGAGGAGGGAAGTCTCGAGTTCCTCAAGCAACTCGGCGGCCTCTTCTCGAAAGACCTCGGCATACTCTGCATCAACCATGGGTGTCCTCTCCTGTTGCTCCCGCCCTGCCGCTGCGAACTGCCGCTGCGGACCTCGCTGCGCCGGGCGGGACAATCGGACGGGTTGGACGAAAAACCACCCGCCGGAAGTAACCAAATCGCGAACAGGGAACCTGGCGCTCATTTTCCCTCTACACGTTATGCAACTCCCTGCCCCCCCCTGTCAAGCCGACAACGGCTACGTATATCAACCGAATTCGTTATCGCCTCTCCCGGCCTTGCCACGAAAGGCTTTCCGGCTGGCCCGCACAGGCTACCCGACTTTTCTCAAATCCTGCCTCGTCCCCACCGAGAAGGAAGCGCCGTGGGAACCTGGCCGCCACCGAACGGAAACCCGTCAGCGCCGGCCGGCCACCGCCTTGGCGGCCGGCGCGGCCCTGGCCCGAGACGCCCATCGCCTGGATCTCGCCGTGACCATTCATCATAAGGAACCTGCCCCCGGCAGCCGAACAGACATTTTCGGCCTCCTTGCAGATGGCGCTTGCAAACCCATTGCAGGTGATTTAAAAATTGTCGTTTCTGGGCCTCCTGCCGTCGTCTCATCCTGGGTCGCGATGGCAGGGGGCTTTTCTTGTATCGCAGCCCCCGCCCCCCGACGCCGCCCTCCATCCAACCACGAGGGGGGGGCCGGCGGAACTTCTCCAACCGGCGGAAACAGGCGCTAGTTTAGCGTTTCCTAATGATGACAGAAGTCTCTCCCCTCAAAAAACGGCTTGCCCGCCTGCGGCATTTCCTGCCGGCGGCCGCCTTTATTGGTGGCTTCCTATGGGACGCCTTCACCCTGGGACGGGTGGTCACGAGCACCGACCTGTGGCTCCTGGGCCTCTACTATCTGGGTGCCCTTGCCGGCGTGCTGCTGCTGCTCCGCGAATGGAATGAGGTGTGGCGTTCCCGCCTCACCCTGCTCGTCCAGTTCTGCTTCGGAAGCATGTTCAGCGCCCTGGTGGTGTGCTATTTCAAGAGCAGCGGCTGCTGGAGTGGTCTGTTCGTGGTCGCGGTTCTGGCAACCCTGCTCGTGGCCAACGAGTTTCTGCAGAACCGTTACACCCGCACCAGTATCTCCTGGTCGCTGCTTTGCCTGGTCGGCATCATGTACCTCAACTTCACCCTGCCGCATCTGGTCCACAGGATCGGCACGATCTGGTTCATCCTCAGCAGCGTCATCGGCCTTGGGGTGGTCTGGCTCACCTGGAAGATTTCCGGACGCGGCCCCGCCCATATGGTGCCGCCCCTGCTGGTTGCCATCCTGCTGATGATCGGCTATTTCGGGGAAATCGTACCGCCGGTTCCCTTGGTGGTCAAACAGCACATGATCTGCACCCAGTTCAAGAAGGAGCATGGCGAGTGGCTGAGCGTGGAGGAGGAGCAGCCGCTGCTGGTCAGAATGGGGATCGGCTACCCGCAGATCCACCATGCTGCCAATGAAAGGATCTACTATCTGAGTTCCGTCTTCGCTCCCTCCCATGTTGAGGCCGAACTGGAACACCGCTGGTTCAAACGAAATGCGGCCGGCGACTGGCAGCCCGCCGAGGTGGTGCGGTTCGCCATGATCGGCGGCCGGGGAGAGGGCTGGCGCCTGGACTCGCACAAGGCCACGCTCACGCCGGGCCTCTGGAGGGTGGAAACCGCCTTGCGGGACGGCGCCGTCATCGGCCGGACCGAATTCGAGGTCACCCCGGAAGCCCGCCACGCTTCGACGCGGTACAAACGCAACGCCCTGCTCTAAAAGGCACCCCGAGGCGCCCCCCACGTCCCCCGGTGGCACCCCCGCGGTCAGGGGCTCTCGTCCGGGCGGTCGAGCGAATAGGCCACCCTGCACTCTACCCCCAGTTCGGCGCACGCCTGCACCATGCTGCGCCCAACGCGGGCAAAGTATTCGTCTGTTTTCCTGTCCTGCCAGCCATGTCTTTCATAGATCCTGTCCGCGTGGCAATAGTTCATGCGGTCGAGAATCAGATAATCGACTTTGCCGGCCAGCATGCGGATCAGGTTCTCCGCCTCAGGAAGGATCGGGGCAATCATCACGTAGGTTCTGATGCCATTCCGGTGCAATGATGCCACCGTTTTCAGCCGCTCGGCAATGGAAGGCGCCCGGGGTTCAAACACCCTCCGGATCTCGTCATTGGCGGTGGTGATGGAGAGCCCGACTCTAAGTTTCGCCGACTCCTTGAATATATCCAGATCCCGCAGAACCAGGGGGGACCGGGTCTGGATGACCACCGGCCAATCGTGCCGGAAAAGTATGGCCAGGCATTTTCGGCTGAGTCGGTATTCCGCCTCCAGGGGTTGATAGGGGTCGCAAACGCCGCTCACCCATACGGTTCCCATCTTTTTCTTCGCGACCTCGCCGCGTAACAAATCGGGCGCATTGACCTTCACGTCAACGAATCGCCCCCACGGCTCCTGGTGCCCCGTGAATCTCCGCATGAATCGCGCATAACAGTACGAACACGCATGCTGGCAGCCGACATAGGGGTTGACGACATAATCATAGATCTTTGACTTCGAAAGAACGGACTTGGCGTATACCTCTTTTATTTTCATTATTTTTCACGACAGAATCGACATCCGGCCCCGAATTCCGGTTGGCGGTGATTTTAACGGGCCGCCGAGAAAGCCAACCCTCCCCCTCCCCCCGCGCCCTCCCGGACGCTCCTGTTCACCCAAAGACGCCGGCGCCGGACAGCTGACGGCCGGAGAGGTCCGCTCAACCCGGCGGCGTCTCCGAGATTCGCCCGCACCCTCTTGCCGGTAAGCCCTAGATGCCCACCTGCCGCTGGGGCCGGGCCAGTACCTCCTGCGCGAGCCGGTCGAAAACCGCTGCCCGCCGGACCGGCACCGCTGCGGTGCCCGAGGCCGCCTCGCGCAGGAAACGCATCTGCTCCCGGTCGGATCGGGCCAGCGGCCTGTCGATCCAGGCCAGGGTGTTGCCGGCCGGCCGGTAGAGAACCAGGGGGCCGAAACACACCTCGCCGTCGTCTCCTGATACGACCACGCCAAAGCTCACCGTCTCGTCGAGGCCAAACCCCTTGGGCGGTCGGGCAAGGTCCAGCAGGGCGGCAAACAGGGCCAGGATCTCTTCGACCTTCTCGGCCCGCCCCTCGGCCAGCCAGGTCGCCCCGTCCAGGGCGAGATCCCTGATGTCCGCATCGGCGTAAGTCAGATCGAGCTGAGCAAGGGCGTCCCGCCGCACCGTTGCCACCGACTCGCCATCCGCGCATATCCTGATATCGGTATCGACCAGGATCCTGCGGATGGTGCGAAAATTCCACATCTCAAGGGTTCGGGGGCTTCGGCGCACCACCACGTCCTCGACGGTGGCGTGAAAGATCGGCAGTTCGTTGTCCAGAACCAGGATAAGCTCGCGCCCGTCCTCGGCCGGTTTGACGTAGAGATCCAGGTCACGTTGCCGCTGGTACCGGAAGGTGCTGCATGCGAGAAGCTGGCGCATGGGCTCCCTGGCAATCCGGTGCCCCGCGCCTGGGATAGTCCCGCAGGACGCGGCGACCTGACTCGCCAGCCGGTCGATTTCGATCTTGCGCAACAGGTTTTCCTTAAAGGCCATTGTCTCTTCCTCACGCCCCGCCCGGAACGCCCTGCGCGCACCCCCTCCGGCAGGGAAAAGTCGAACCTTGGTGATCATGGGGTGGCGGGCCGGCATGGCAGATCGCAACGGCAGGCGGCGAACGTTTTAGGGCAGGGACTTGCCACCGGCGCAGGCAGGTGAAGGGGAGCGCCACGTCGAACCGGGCGTCAGAGAAAACGCCGGACGCACTCCGTGAATGCGGCGGGATTTTCCATATGGATGGAGTGGGCCGCGTTCTCGACAAAGGCAACCCTGGCGCCCGGGATTGCCTGGAGCACCGCCAGGCAATCTTCAGGAGGAAAGATCAGATCCTCCCGGCCGCAGATGACCAGGGTCTGCGCCTCGATACCGGGCAGACTCTTCCGACAATCAAATTCCCTGACGGCCGCGACCTGTTTTTCGAAGGCCACGGCGCTTTGCGGATACGGATACTCGACGGCAAAACGCACCGCCGCCGCCACCGCTTCCTGGTTGTCAAAAAAACGCCTGGTAAAAATCCAGTAAAAAATATTCCGAAACCAGAGCGCCAGGTCCATCCCCGAGTACCGGTAGGCAGCCCAGTCGGCGAAAAGCGCCGTATTCCGGGCGTTGCTGTGGGCCGAGGTTGCCGCCAGAATCAACTTGGTCACCCGCCCCGGATAGCGGATGGCGCACTCCTGGGCCACGAAGCCGCCCATGGAGTGACCAAGCACCGAAGCGGCCGCCACCCCCAGGTGGTCGAGGAGCGCCCTGCAGTCATCGGCCATCTGGCCGATGCTGGTCACGGCGTCCTGGGGCGTGGTTCTGCCCACGCCCCGGTTGTCCGGCAGGATGACCAGATACTCCCGGGCAAGCTCCGCCACGATGGGCGCCCAGCTCTGGGAGTCGCTGGCCAGGCCGGCGATGAGCAGCAGCGGCTCACCCGCGCCGTGGCATTCGTAGTAGAGTTCAACCCCGTTGACGCTTACCCTCGACATTCGCCAATCTCTCGGACGCCTAATTGAAGTTGTACTGCAGGGTCAGGGAAACCGATTTCGCGTGGGGCTCGACCAGGGTCCGGTCGTCCCGCGTGCCGCGACTGGCGTTGATCTCGATTTGCTCGTACACGGTTTGCGCGTAATCGAGCTTGGCGGTAACCCGCGGCGTGACATCGTAGGCCAGTCCGAATCCCCAGGTGTAACCGTAGAGGGTGCTGTTTTCATCGTAGTTCGTCGAGGTGGGTGACTGCTTGATGAAGTCGCAATCCCCGCTGACCACCCCGAGCCTGGCGAAGGCCGACAGCTTCTCGGCCAGGTAGACCCCGGGCATCAGGTCAAGCCCCACGGCGTGATTGATGGAATTGGTGAATTTGCTCGATCCCACCGCAAGCTCGAACTCGCCGTCGTAACGGTCAAGGAAGACCTGGCCGCTCAGGTACATTTTCCTATAGGGAAGCGTGTAGCCGACAAAAATGCCACCGGCGTCAGCGTGGTAGTCGTTGTCAAAGGAGGACTGTTCGGTTACCACCCCGCCGGTCCAGCGGGTAAAGCCGGTTTCCATGGCAATGTGCGGATTTGCATACCTGACGCCCATGAACATCCGGCCGTCGAAACCGCCCCGCCCTTCGGCGCGGGCGGGGCCTGCCGCGGCAACCAGGCCACAGGCGATGATGCCGCAGAGGGCAAGTTGGCTCGCGCTACGCTGTCTTTGCATCAATCTCACCAGGGTAGGCCATAGGGCCGAAACGGGGTCACGACTTCATGTAGCGGTCGAAATGTTCCTCGTAGTCCGCGAAATGCTCCACGAGCATTTTTCTGTATTCCCCGATGAAGAAATCAAAGGATTTTTCCCTGCTCGCCGCAAAGTCCTCCGCCGACTTCGCTCCCGTGGCCACGATGAAGGTGTTGAACCGCGCCGCGGCGTAGAGAATCGTCGCGCTGATCTTCCCGGGATCGGCGTTCCGGCATTTTTCGTTGGCCAGATTGATGAAAGCGTCCGCCAGCGCGTAAAACTCATTGTCCTTGTGGGTGTTGTCGCTCATTGGTGCTCCTCTTCGGATGGTGGCGAGAAAACGGTTTGGATGCAGCCCTCAAACTACAACGACGCCACTGCTATGGCAAGGCCGCGGTGAGCAGTCGGTCCAGCTGATTGGCGAAGGCCTGCCGGTCACGCTGGTTCAGGGCGGCCGGGCCGCCCACCTCCAGGCCGGCGGATCGCATCTCGGCCATGAAGTTGCGGGTGGCCAGCCGCTCGGCGATGTTCTCCGGATCATAGCGCTCGCCACGCGGGTTGAGGGCGTGGCCGCCCCTGGCGATAACCTCGGCGGCCAGGGGGATATCGCCGGTAACCACCAGGTCGCCGGCCGCCAGCCGGGCCAGGATTTCGCCATCCGCCACGTTGAAGCCGGCCCCCACCCGCACCGTCTTGACATACGGCGACCGGGGCGGCCGTAAAACCTGGTTGGCCACCAGGGTCACCACCACCCGTCGCCGCTCTGCGGCCCGGTAGAGGATTTCCTTGATCGCCATGGGACAGGCGTCGGCATCGACCAGGATCTGCATCTCCCCCTCTCCCCTCAGCGCTGGCCAACCGGCTAAACTGGCCCGACTCACGGCGGCGGCCCCGCCCGAAGCTGTTGACGGTTCGCATTGAACGAGGTTGGCAAAGCCATAGCCTCTCCCCACTTTTGAACACGTCGCAGGGTACCACAACCTGGACGGCAATTCCTGCTTTTCTCGGGCATCCCCTTTCCCGTCAGGCTTCTTTAACCGCTGATCTTTTCGGTGCCTGTTGAACGGACTCCTTGGTCACCCCCTTCCCGCCTTCCCCATTTGCACGGTTTGGGCTTTCCTCCGCTGAACTGGCTTTCCTTTTCCGGAGCAGTCGATTATAATCGTAATTCAAATTATCTCGATTATTACAATCAGCAAAATTATGGAGACGCCATGAAGATCATCACCATCGGCAACACCAAAGGCGGGGTCGGCAAAAGCACCATCGCCGCCAATCTGGCCGTAGCGGCAAGCCGGGACGGCCTCAAGGTTCTGCTGGTGGACGCCGACCCCCAGGGCTCGTCCATGGGTTTCCGCTCCATCCGCGAAAGCGACGACATCAAGGCCACCGGCATCACCGCCCCAACCCTCCACAAGGACGTGCGGGAGTTCTCGAACTTCGACCTGATCCTCATCGATGCCGGTGGACGCGATTCGGCGGTGTTCCGGTCGGCGATCATGGCCGCCGACCTCTTCCTGATCCCGGTGCTGCCTTCGGTCTACGACATCTGGGCAAGCGAGGACACCATCAATACCCTCCGCGAAGCACGCAGCTTCAAGGATCTTAAGGCCCGTTTCCTGATCAACATGGTGATACCGCGCACCATCATGGCGCGGGAGGCTGCCGAAGCCATCGCACAGTTCACCGACGAGGCGCCGGTGCTCGCCACCCGACTCACGGCACTCGAGGCCCACAAGAAGTGTATCCTGCATGGCAAGGGGGTGCTCGAATTCGAACCCAACGGCAAGGCGGCTCGCGAGATCCAATCGCTCTATGCGGAAATCATGGCAGGAGGATGAAGCGATGGCAATGCCCCGAAAGAAACCGGCGCAAAATGTAGACGACTTCATCCGCAACGCCGCGGCCACCCAGGCCGACCAGGCCCGGAAGAAGCAGCGGCCCGGGCCCAAGCCACGGGCCGACCGGCCGGCCACCAAGTACTTGCTGGCCATTCCGGCGGATCTGCGCAAGGCGATCAAGAAGGAGGCCATCGACCGCGACATGGACATGAGCGCCTATATCTGCGCCATCCTTGCCCAGCGCAAGAAGCTGACAATTGAATAATTGAGATAATCTCGATAAGTTCGAAACAGAGAAGGCCAAGGAGGGAGGAGGCGACAAACCAAGCCGGAATTAAGTCATTATAATATCTGACATTTATCCTGGCATGAACCCGATCAAAAAACGGAACGGGCTGGAGGAAATCTCCTCCAACCCGTTCCGATCAAGAGAAACCAGACCATCCCTTGCATCTTGTTTTCCTGCCGCCGCGCGCCTCGCCGCCAGTTTCCGAATGCCCACGCCCTCACGATACCCCGCCCCGGGGCGGCGACCCCACGCCGTCATGGCCAGCCGTTCTATCTCCGGCCCGATCCCTTCCCATCAATGATAACCAGCAGGCTCTCGACCAGTTGCTTCATGTTCACCACCTGGGATTCGAGTTCCACCACCGCCCCGGATGTCTGTTCCGCGGCGGCGGCATTTTGCTGCGAGGTATCGCTGATGTCTCCCATGCTGCCGTTGATCCCCTTCACCCCGGTGGCCTGGGTATCCGAGGCGGCAGCAATGGCCCGTACCGTTTCGACCTGCTGCTCGTTGGCTGCCACGGCCCGCGCGATGAGGCTCGCCTGATCGGCGCTCGATGCCACGACTTCCTCGGCCAGTTTGGTCAACCGCTGAATTTGCTCGTCGATGCTGTCAAAAACCTCGGCCGCCTTGTGGGTTACCTCCACCCCGTCCCGGGCGTTCTCCTGCGAGGTGACGATGAACTGATCCACCTCCTTGGCGGCGGTGACCACTCGGCCGGCCAGGTTCTTGACCTCCGAGGCCACTACGGCAAAGCCCCTGCCGGCCTGGCCGGCCCGGGCCGCCTCCACGGCCGCGTTGAGGGCCAGTATGTTGATCTGGAAGGCGATTTCGTCGATGGTTTGAATGATTTTGACCATGGCCTCGGCCGAGGTCTCGATCTTGCCAATGGCAAGCGCCAGTTCCCGCATATCCTTCTGGCCCGCGGCAGCTCGCTCCTGGGTCTTCATGGCCATCCGGCTCGACTCCTCGGCTCGCCGGACGTTCTCCTTGGTCTTCGCGTCCACCTCCCGCATGATTTCGCGGTTCTCCTGAGCGGCGGCCTCGGCCCCACGGGCGCTCTGAGCATTGCTTTCGGTTATCGTGGTAATGGTTCCCGCCGAAGCGGAAATCTCCTCCGCCGAGGCGGCAAGCTTGATCGCCCCGTCGGCAACCGTGGAACTCGCCTGGGAAACCTCTCTGGCGGCGGTGTTCATCTGCTCGGCGCCAAGGGTCATTTCCTCGGCCATCTTGCGAACCGGCGTCACCACGTTCTTGCGGATGAAGAAGCCGATTACCACGCAGGAAAGGATAAGTACCACCAAGCCGGTGATGATCGAATTGCGCTGCACCATGGCCACCTGTCCCTGCAGCGCCGCCAGGTCGACGATGATCTGAAACGCTCCGTGCATGTCCCCCGTCTTCTTGCCGTCCTTGGGAAAACCCAGGGGATCGACATCGGTGCCGGGTCGGTCGGGATCGTCATCGCGACCGCCGTGGCAGATCAGGCATTCCTTGCTCAACAGCACCTTGCGCATGTAGCGAAAGACATTGGCCTCCTTGTCGGTGCGGGCGATTTCGATCCCCGTTCCCGCCTTCAGCTCGGTGAGCATCTCCTTTTCGGTGGCGGTCTGCGGCTCATAGTCGGGGTTGCGCGCGTTGAAGCGGGTCGGCTTAAAGCGGAAATGACTCTCTTCGGCGCCATCCCGGGCGACGTTAAAGGCCCAGACTACCGGAATGGCGGCGCTGTAATACCCGGTCTGGCGGAGCACCCGGTAAAACGGCTCGGAGCCCACCGTGAGCCCCTTCAACTGCTCGACCGCGTCCTTCAGCAGCGCTTCGGTACGGATGGCCTTATGCTGGCTCATGGCGATTCCAGCCGTAACCCGGGCATTCTCCGCCATTCGGGCGATGGCCCTTGCCTTGTAAAACATTTCATCCGCGGCATTGGCCTTGAACTCGTGCACGAAGATCACCAGGGCGCCGACCAGCCCCACGGCAACGGTTAACACCACGCTGATAACGATTTTGGCCAGGAGACTCAGTTTGATATCCATCGCATTCCATCCATTCGGTTGAGGGAAGAGAGTGCTCAGACGCCCGGTTCGACAAACACGGCATTGCCATGAGGCGCCGCGAGCAAGTCACGACACCCTGGCAAATCGTATGGCGTGGCCAAAGGGTATAACATGTAGTTAGGAATAGCAACTGCCTCGGCTCTCTTTATTTGTCAGAAAATTCCCCCACCTCCCCAGGAGAACGCCGAGGCCCGTCGCAATCACTCCCAGCGGACGATAACGGGGCGTATCCCATCCACCGTTTCTTCATGAAAGAACAAGTATTCGAAAAAGAAAGAGGCCGAAGGAAATCACCTCCGGCCTCTTTCTTAACAAGAAGGGGACCTGCCCCTGTTTTATGCCTTCCCCACCACCCGCGGGGCCTGCCGGTGCCTCTCCCCCTTGTCCCTCAACCCTGTGACGGATCTACAAACCAAACCATAACATCTCGCCAAGCAGGAAAGGGCACCGTAGCCTGTTCCCCCGCCCGGTCCGCCGCCCATGGATTGCCGCCTCCGCAGGAACGTCTCAGTAACTCTTGCGCACCAGCACCTCTCGCGGCTTGGCGCCGTCGGCCGGTCCCACCACCCCTTCCCGCTCCATGCGCTCGATGAGGCGCGCGGCCCGGTTATAACCGATTCGCAGCCGACGCTGCACCATGGAGATAGAGGCCTGGCCCGACTCGCAGACCATGGCCACGGCCTCGTCGTACCTGTCGTCGTGGTCCTCCTCGCCGCCGCCCTCTTCGCCCTCCGGCTCCTCTGCAAGCCGCAGCATGGCCTCCTCGTACTGGGCGGTGCCCTGCTCTTTCAAGAAATCGACGATGCGTTCGATCTCTCCTTCCGAGATGTAGGCGCCGTGGAGCCGCTGGAGCTTGGCCACCCCCGGGGGCAGGAAGAGCATATCGCCGGCGCCCAGCAGGTGCTCGGCGCCGGAGCCGTCCAGAATGGTCCGCGAGTCGATCTTGGAGGAAACCTTGAACGATATCCGGGTGGGGAAGTTGGCCTTGATCAGCCCGGTGAGCACGTCCACCGATGGCCGCTGGGTGGCGAGGATCAGGTGCATGCCGGCGGCCCGGGCCATCTGGGCGAGCCGCGCCACCGCGTCCTCCACCTCGCGCGAGGAAACCATCATCAGATCGGCCAGCTCGTCGATGATGATCACCACCAGGGGCAGTTTTTCATCCGCCACCTCGTTGTAGCCGGCCAGGCTCTTGACCCGCATCTCCTCCATCAGCTGGTAGCGCCGCTCCATCTCCCGCACCGCCCACTGGAGCGCTCGGGCGGCAAGCTTGGGGTCCACCACCACCGGGTGGAGGAGGTGGGGGATATCCTCGTAGGCCGAGAGTTCGATGCGCTTGGGATCCACCATCAGCAGCCGCACCTCGGCAGGGGTGGCCTTCATCAGGATGGAGGCGATGATGGCGTTGATGGCCACGGACTTGCCGGCGCCGGTTGCGCCGGCGATCAGGAGATGGGGCATCTTGGCCAGGTTGGCCACCACAGGATTCCCCACCACGTCCATGCCGAGACCCAACGAAAGACGCGAAGCTGCCTTCTGAAAGACTTCCGCCGCGATGATGTCGCGGAAGTAGACCATCAGCCGCTCGGGGTTGGGGATCTCGATTCCAAGCGCCGCCTTGCCGGGAATGGAGCCCACGATGCGAACACTTTCGGCCTTGAGCCCCAGGGCCAGATCGTCGGCCAGGGAGACGATCTTGTTGATCTTCACCCCGGGCGCCGGGGCGAACTCGTAGGTGGTGATCACCGGCCCGGGCGAGATCCCCTCCACCTTACCGATCACCCCGAAATCCTTCAACTTATCCTCAAGAAGGCGACTTACCTCGAAGTAGTGGTCACGATCGACGTTGATCTCGCTGCGCTCCGGCCGGTCGAGAAGACTCAACGGCGGCAGCCGGTAGGCGTCGGCCGATACCGGCAGGGGATGAAAATCGTCCTCCTCGCCCTCGCCGTCATCGGCAAGAAGACGCACCGGTTCGTGAACGCTGGGGACAATGGCCGGCATGACGGCAGACGCCGCCCCAACGGCCTCGCCCTCCTGGAACGGTGGTGCCGCGATCCGGGCACCACCATTCTCACGGCGCTGCCGGAGCCGCTCCCGCACCCGGCCGGAGGTGGCCCCCACCCGCAGCCCCAGGCCGTAGACCGAAAAACGCACCGAAACCATCAGCGAGACGAGGAGAATGAGCAGAAAGAGGAGCACGGCGCCGGGGCCGCCGAAGTAGGTGCCAAGAACAGAGTAGAGGAGCCCGCCCATGGAACCGCTGGCCGGAAAGGAATGGCCGAAAATGGCGAAGGTGGTGTGGCCGGTGGCGGCAAGGAGGCCGCCGCTTGCCATCAGGATCCCGGTAAGGCCGCCGCAGACAAAGGGCAGGTCGTCAAGCGAGATCCGGGCCCGAAAAACCCGGCCGGCGAAGACAAAGAGGAGAAGCGGAATCCAGAAGGCGCTGAGCCCGAAAATCCCCAGCAGCACCTGGGCGATGAGGTTGCCCACCACCCCGCCCCAGTTGCCGGCGGCGTCGAGGCTGGCCATGGTGAGCCTGGCCGGCTGGTAACTCAGCAGGCAGAGGAGCAGGAAGAGGGTGAAAAAGACCCCCACCAAGGCCAGGATCTCCTGGCCCAGGGTGGGCTGCTGCGCTTGGCTCGGTCCGTTGGCCATGGGATCGTCTCGGTGCCGTTCTATCGACCGGTCGGATCTGACCGGAGGCGAAGACGCAGGGGCCACACACTCACTCGGTGGCCGAATCCGCCGGTCGAGGGACGGTCTTGCCGATGGCATCCAGGATGCCGTTGATAAAGGGGGCCGCTTCGTCGGTACTGAAGCGCTTGGCGACCTCCAGTGCCTCGTTGATCACCACCCGCACCGGGATGTCGGGCCGGAAGCAGAGTTCGTAGGCAGCAATACGGATGATGTTGCGGTCGATGAGCGACATCCGCTCCATGCGCCAATTGTCGGCCTGCCCGCTGATCCGCCGGTCGATCTCCCCCAGCTCGGCAACGAGCCCGGCCACCAGCTCGCCGGCATAGGGCAGAGCCCGCTTGTTGGCCTCGAAGTGGTCGCGCAACAGGGCAAAGGACTCGCCCAGGGGCTTGCCGTTCAATTCGCTCTGATAGAGGGACTGGAGTGCGAGTTCCCTGGCGTGGCGTCGAATGCTCATGATGGTGGTCAGATCTGGCCCAGCAGGTTGACCATCTCGATGGCGGCCAGGGCGCACTCGGAACCCTTGTTGCCCGCCTTGGAGCCGGCCCGCTCGATGGCCTGCTCGATGGTGTCGGTGGTAAGCACGCCGAAGAGCACCGGCACCTCGGTGGCCATGCCCACCTGGGCGATGCCCTTGGCCGCCTCGTTGATCACCAGATCAAAGTGCGGGGTGGCGCCACGGATCACCACGCCGAGGCAGATCACCGCGTCGTACTTGCCGGACTTGGCCATCTTCTGGGCCACCAGCGGCAGCTCGTAGGCCCCGGGCACCCGGGCCACGTCGATGGCGCCGGAAGCGGCGCCGGACCGCTGCAGGGTGTCGATGGCGCCTTCGAGAAGCCGCTCGGAGATAAACGAATTGAACCGGGCGACGATGATGCCGAACTTCTTGCCATCGGCCCGCAGATTGCCTTCAAGGAAATTAGCCATGGTCTCTTTCTCCGCAAGATTGATTCAATATTCGCTGAGAAACGAACAATTTCGTTCGAGGGCAAGGCGCGAGGGCGGCGAAAAAGCCCCCCGTTAAAGGGGGATAAACTCCGCGTACGAAAGGTACGTGAGCATTTTTCGGCAACCGAGCAACGCCGCCATCGGGCGAAAGGGCCGTTTCGTCTTCTATTTCGTACCGCCGGTGATAAGATCCAGCATATGCCCCATCTTGTCCTTCTTGCACTTGAGATAGTTCAAGTTCTCCGGCACCGGCTCCACCTCCACCGGCAGCCGCTCCACCACCTCCAGGCCGTAGCCCTCGAGGCCGACGATCTTCTTGGGGTTATTGGTGAGGATGCGCATCTTGCGCACCCCGAGGTCGCGGAGGATCTGGGCGCCGATGCCGTAGTCGCGCAGGTCCGCCTTGAAGCCGAGCTTGAGGTTGGCCTCCACGGTATCGAGCCCCTGATCCTGCAGGGCATAAGCCTTGAGCTTGTTGACCAGGCCGATGCCGCGCCCCTCCTGGTGCATGTAGAGGATGACGCCGCTGCCCTCCTTCTCCACCATGCGCATGGCAGCGTGGAGCTGGCTGCCGCAGTCGCAGCGCAGCGAGCCGAAGACGTCACCGGTGAGGCACTCGGAGTGGACCCGGACCATCACCGGCTTGTCCGGATCGATCTGCCCCTTGACCAGCGCCAGATGCTCGAAGCTGTCAACGTCGTTGGTGTAGACCACGGCGGTGAACTCGCCGCCGTAGGAGGTGGGCAGCCGGGTTTCGGCAGCCCGGTGGACCAGGCTGTCCTTCTTGACCCGGTAGGCGATGAGGTCGGCGATGGTGCAGATCTTCATATCGTGCTTGCGGGCGAACTTCTTCAGATCCGGCATCCGGGCCATGGAACCGTCGTCCTTCATGATCTCGCAGATGACCCCGGCGGGCCGCAGGCCGGCGAGCCGCGCCAGGTCCACCGAGCCCTCGGTCTGGCCGGTGCGGACCAGCACCCCGCCGCGCTTGGCGCGGAGCGGGAAGATATGGCCCGGGCTCACCACGTCGCCCGACTTGACGTCGTCGCGGGCCGCCACCTGGATGGTGCGGGCCCGGTCGGCGGCGGAGATGCCGGTGGTCACCCCGGTACGGGCCTCGATGCTCACCGTAAAGGCGGTCTCGAAGGGCGACTGGTTGTCGCGCACCATCATCGGCAGCCTGAGCTTGTCGATCTGGTCCGGGGTAAGGGTGAGACAGATCAGCCCCCGGCCATGGGTGGCCATGAAGTTGACGGCGTCCGGGGTAACCATCTGGGCGGCCATGCAGAGGTCGCCCTCGTTCTCCCGGTCCTCGTCATCCACCAGGATGACCATCTTGCCGGCCCGGATGTCTTCGATACACTCTTCGATACTGTTGACTGTCATTGTTCTTCCTACCGTCGCCTGCCGGCCCGAAAAGGCGGCGGCGCTTGTGTTGGCGATTGACTGTCGGCTGTTGGCCAAAAGCGAATCGCTACCAGCCAATTGCCAATAAACCACGGAAATTTACTTCATGAAGCCGTGTTCGGCAAGGAAAGCCGGATTGATACCGGATTTCGCCGCCGAGCCGTCGGCCGTCTTGGCAAGGAGCAGCTTCTCCACATACTTGCCGACGAGGTCCACCTCGATGTTCACCGTCTCCCCCTGCCGCCGGCCGCCAAGAGTGGTCACCGCCAGGGTGTGGGGGATGATGGCCACGGAAAAGGTGCGGTCGTCGCAGTGGTTGACGGTGAGGCTGATGCCGTCGATGCAGATAGAGCCCTTTTCGATGATGTAACGGCCGAACCCTTCGGGCACCGAAAAGGTGAAGCGGACGAAATCGCCGTCGGGCTTGCGGGAGAGGATCGCGGCCACCGCGTCGACATGGCCGCTCACCAGATGGCCGCCGAGCCGGTCGGCGAGCCGCAAGGCCCGCTCAAGATTCACCACGCTGCCCACCGCGAGCGCCCCCAAGTTGGTGCGCGACAGGGTTTCAGGCGAGACATCCACCTTGAAGCGGCGGCCCTGGATGGCCATGGCGGTGAGGCAGACGCCGTTGACGGCAATGCTCTCGCCCTCCTCGGGATCGGTGAGGTCAAAGTCGGCTTCAAGGCCAAAGACCATACCGCCGCCCGAGGGGTGTTTTTCAATCAGCCTGCCCTTGCCCAGTACCAGTCCGGTGAACATTTTCGTACTACCTTAGAGCTAACTGTTAACGAGAGGCTGCTGGCCAACCGCTCCACAGCAGATTAAAAAAATCCTTCGATGAAGAGATCCGAGCCCATCCGCCGGGTACGCATGTTTTTCAGCCGCCTGGCGCCCTGCACGGTATCGATCCCCATGGCGCCCACCACCGGCACGCCGTCGCCGCCGATGAACGAGGGGGCGAGGTAGAGGTTGACCTCGTCCACCAGCTGCTCGGCGAGGAAGGCGCCGTGCACGGCCCCCCCTCCCTCCACCAGCAGGCTGTTGATCTGGCTCGCGCCCAGCTCGCGAAGCACGGCGGCGAGTTCGAGCCGCCCGTGGGCACCCAGAGCCACCGGCTTCACCACCGCGCCGGCCGCGGTGAGCGCCCTGGCCCTGGCCGGATCGGGCCGGGGGCCGCAGAAGAGCCAGGTGGGGGCGTCCGACTCCTGGAGGAGCATCCTGGCGGTGGGGGGCAGGCGCAGATCGGTATCAAGCACCACCCGCAACGGGTCGCGGCCCCGGCCGCTGGCGAGCCGGGTGGTGAGCGACGGGTCGTCGGCGAGCGCGGTGCCCACCCCCACCAGAATGGCGTCCACCCGGTCCCGCAGCCGGTGCACCGCGGCCCGCGACCGCTCGTTGGTAATCCAGCCGCTGTGGCCGGTGTGGGTGGCGATGCGGCCGTCAAGGCTCATCCCCGCCTTCATGATCACCCAGGGCAGGCCGGTGGTGACGTGTTTCGCAAAGGGGCGGTTGATGGCCGCGCACGCGTCGGCCAGCACCCCCCGGATGACTTCGAGTCCCTGGCTCGCCAAAAAATCGCCGCCGCCGGTGGCGAGCGGGTTGGGATCGCTCATGCCGATCACCACCCGCCGGATGCCGGCACCGAGCACCGCCAGGCTGCAGGGCGGGGTCCGGCCGGTGTGGTTGCAGGGCTCCAGCGTTACGTAGAGGGTGGCGCCGCGGGCCGCCTCACCGGCCGCGGCCAGGGCATGGACCTCGGCGTGCGGGGTACCGGCCTTCCGGTGAAAGCCCTTGCCCACCACCCGGCCGCCGCTCACCACCACCGCGCCCACCGCGGGATTGGGCGAGGTGCGGCCCAGCCCCTTCCTCGCCTCGCGGAGGGCGAGGGCCATGAACGCGGCGTCGTCCTTCAACTGCCCTTCTCCTGGCCGGCCAGCATGGACTTGAGTTCGTCCATGAACTCGGACAGATCCTTGAACTGCCGGTAGACCGAAGCGAAGCGGACATAGGCCACCTCGTCGAGTTCCTTCAAGCCGGCCATCACCCGCTCGCCCACCAGCTCCACCTGGATCTCGCGCTCGCCCATATCCTGGAACTCGCGCTCCATTTCATCGACGAACTCGTCGATCATCTCGATGCTCACCGGCCGTTTCTCGCAGGCCTTTTTCAACCCCTCCACCACCTTGTGACGGTCCCATGCCTCGCGCCGACCGTCCTTCTTGATCAGCATCGGCATGGTCACCTCGAGCCGCTCGTAGGTGGTGAAGCGGCGGCCGCAGGAATCGCAGAGCCGGCGGCGGCGGGTGATGGTGTAGTCCTTGTTGAGCCGGGAGTCCACCACCCGGTTTTCAAGATGGCCGCAATAGGGGCATTTCATGGCGTAGACCTCACAGCCAGCCGGAAGAATACGGTGGGGTAAACGGCCCCCCGCCGTCAGGGGTCAGCCGCCGATCTGCACCAGGGGAACCCCGGCCTCGGCGAGCATCTGGCCGCCGAGAAAATCGGCGTAGCCCTCCTTGTAGTAGATCTTGACGATGCCGGCGTTGATCAGCATCTTACTGCAGATGGAGCACGGGGTGTTGGTGCAGTAAAGGGTGGCTCCATCCACACTCACGCCGTGGAAAGCGGCCTGGATGATGGCGTTCTGCTCGGCGTGCAGCCCCCGGCAGAGTTCGTGGCGCTCGCCCGAGGGGATGCCCTTCTGCTCGCGGAGGCAGCCCACCTCGGTGCAGTGGCGAACGTTGCGGGGCGCTCCGTTGTAGCCGGTGGCGATGATATGCTTGTCCCGAACCAGAATCGCCCCCACCTTGCGGCGCAGGCAGGTGGCCCGCTCTGCCACCAGCTCGGTGATGGACATGAAGTACTCGTCCCAGGAAGGGCGCTGGCCGCTATCGATCATCGTCGCATCTCACTCTTCGCTAGAGCCTGCCGTCAGACAGCAAGCGGATGGTTAAGCAAAAAACTCCAGCTACAAGGCACGCAAAGTCTGAGGAATGAGGCGTGCCCGAATACGCCGCCGCGACGAGGAGTGCAGCGGGCCCTGAGCGACAGCGAGGAAATGCCCTTGGGGTAGAACGCCGTAGATGGGGAATTTTTGCTTCCCCCTCATCACTCTTCGCTGCGGTCAAAGTCAGGATAAAGGGCAAACCGTTCGCAGAGCATCCGCACCTCGAGCCGGATGCTGGCCAGTTCGTCCTTGTTGTCGCGGTGGTTGATGGCCCGGTCGATCCAGGCGGCGATCTGCTCCATTTCCGGCTCCTTGAGGCCCCGGGTGGTCACCGACGGGGTGCCGATCCGGATACCGCCGGTGACGAACCGGCTCTCGGTGTCAAAGGGGATGGCGTTCTTGTTGACGGTCATGCCGGCGTCTTCCAACACCCGCTCGGCGTCCTTGCCGGTGATCTTCTTGTTGGCGAGATTCACCAGCATCAGGTGGTTGTCGGTACCGCCCGACACCAGCTGGAATCCGTAGCCATGGAGCCGCTCGGCGAGCCGACGCGCATTGGCCACCACCTGCCGCTGGTAGACCTTGAAGCCCGGCGTCATGGCCTCCTTGAAGGCCACCGCCTTGGCGGC
>DHYV01000015.1:0-408 GCA_002414225.1 Desulfobulbaceae bacterium UBA5121
ACCGCTGCGGACACGGGCCTGGTGGCTGAGGACGGCACCCTCACTTCGGCTGGCAACGTGCTAGCCAACGACACGGACATCGATGCCGGCACCGTGCTCACCGTGGCGAATCCCGGCGAGTATAGTGGCCAGTACGGCACCCTCACCCTTGCCCAGGACGGCAGCTACTCTTACGCCCTTGCCAACGACAGCGAGGCGGTTCAGGCCCTAGCCCAGGACCAGGTGGCCACCGACCGCTTCGATTACACCGCCACGGACGGCCTCGCAGAAGTTTCCTCCCACCTTGAGATCACGGTAACCGGGATCAACGACGCCCCGCTTACCGCTGCGGACACGGGCCTGGTGGCTGAGGACGGCACCCTCACTTCGGCTGGCAACGTGCTCGCCAACGATTCCGACGTGGACACC
>DHYV01000015.1:540-13242 GCA_002414225.1 Desulfobulbaceae bacterium UBA5121
ACGTGGACACCGGCACCGTGCTCAGCGTTGCCGCCCCTGGCGAGTATAGTGGCCAGTACGGCACCCTCACCCTTGCCCAGGACGGCAGCTACACCTACGCCCTTGCCAACGACAGCGAGGCGATTCAGGCCCTGGGCCGGGACCAGGAGGTGAGCGAGCTCTTCACCTACACCGCCACCGACGGTATCACCGAAGTCGCCGCTGACCTCACGGTGACGGTGACTGGCAGCAACGACGCACCAGAGGTGGCCGCGCCGCTTGCCGACCAGCAACTCTGCTGCAACAAGTCGTTCTCCTGGCAGCTGCCGGCAGCAAGCTTCATTGATCCGGACCAGGGCGACACCTTAAGCTACACCGCAACCCTGGCCGACGGCTCGGCACTGCCCGACTGGCTTGCCTTTGATCCGGCCACCCTCACCTTCTCGGGTCGGGCGCCCAAACATCCGGAGGATCTGGACGTCCAGGTAACGGCCACCGACGCGGTGGCCGTTACCGGCAGCACCGAGGGCAGCCTCACTGCCGCGGATGTCTTCCAGATTGCCGTGGGCCATGGCAACGAAGGGGTGGGTAACGGCCAGGACGCCCCACCGCCCGGCCATCACGACAACCACAACGACGGCCCCGGCACGGCGCCGGGCTGCCCGGGAGGCCAGGCCGGCAGCCACGGCCAGCATGGTGAGACCGGGTCGGACCACCGATCGGGGAACGGGGCAAGGGGCGGGGACGATACCCCTGACCACCAGCCGAACAGCGACAGAACCGACCGGCAGGGGACGGACGATCAACACGGCACCCACCGACGCAACGCCGAGCCCGCCTACCTCAATGCCAGCCATTGGGACAACGACCAAACAACCGGGAAGGGCGCCCATGTGGACCCAGCGGTCACCTTCAGCCGCTGGCTGGACACGGATCTGGCCGTGGCCGAGACACTGGCGGGCAGGCCGGCATCAACCTGGGAGGACCAGCGGCTGGGCACCGACGACGCTGCCCTGGCCGCTCTGGCCAAAGGGGACCACCCCAGCGCGGACAGATCCGGCTGCCGGGACGCCTTCTCCCTTGCGGCTGGCAGCGGCCTTGCGCTGCGCTCTTTCCGGGGCCTTACCGAAGGGCTCCGGGAGATCGCCTGAACGGCGCCGTAATCACCAATCGACAACGGAAAACCGCCCATGAGCCTGTGGCACCGCTTTCTCGACACCACTGACCCCGACCCCTTGGAGTTCTCCCCGCCCATCCTGCGACTGCGGGACGAGCCGCCCCATCCCATGGCCAACCGGGTGGTGGGGGCACTGGCGCTCCTCCTGGCCGCGCTGCTCGCCTGGGCACTGGTGGGAAAGCTTGACATCGTCGCCGTGGCCCGGGGCAAGCTGGTGCCCCAGGGCTATGTGAAGATCGTGCAACCGGCCGAATCCGGCATCATCCGGGAGATCCTCACCCGGGAGGGTGAAAAGGTGACGGCCGGCCAGCTCCTCATCCGCATGGACGCCATGATCACCGAGGCGGACGCGCGACAGCTCAAGGCCGAGGAGGCGAGGAAGCGCCTCGCCCTGCGCCGCATCGACGCCGAACTCTCGGGCCGGCCCTTCCGGGCCGAGCCCAACGACCCGCCGGAACTGGCCCGGGAGACCGAGGCCCAGTTCCGGGCCAACCGCGCCGCCCAGGAGGCGGCCTTGGCCGAAGAACGGTCACGGCTCGCCAAGGCCCGCCAGGATCTGGCCGCCGCCGAGGCGGTCCGCGACAAACTCGCCGAAACCCTGCCCCACTACCGCAAACAGGAAGAGGCATTTGCCGAACTGCTCAAATCGCACTCGGTGGCCCCGCTTGCCGCCAGCGACAAACAGCGGGAACGCATCGAAAAGGAACAGGAGTTGGAAAGCCAGGAGCACGTCATGGAATCGGCCCGGGCAGGGGTGCGCCAGGCAGAGAAGGCCCTCACCCAGCTTGAAACCGACTACCGGCGCAAGCTCTACGCCGAGCGCAACGAACTGGCCAACGCCCTGGACAAGCTCACCCAGGAACTCGCCAAGCAGTCCTATCGCACAAAACTCCTTGAACTCAGGGCACCCCAGGGCGGGGTGGTCAAGGATCTCGCTACCCATACCATCGGCACCGTGGTCCAGCCGGGCACGGTGCTCCTCACCCTGGTGCCGAAGGACGAAACCCTGCGCGCCGAGGTGTGGGTCTCCAACGAGGACATCGGTTTTGTGCGGCCCGGGCAACCGGTGAAGCTCAAGTTCATGGCCTTCCCCTTCCAGCAGTACGGCATGGCCGAGGGGGAGGTGGCCTATGTCTGCGCCGATGCCGCCGACACCCCGGCCACCGGTGACGGCATCCAGACCAAGGCAAACGGCGCGACACCACTGGCGTACAAGGCATTGGTGACCCTCAAGGCCATGACCCTCGACCGTGACCGGAAACACCTCAGGCTCACCGCCGGCATGCAGACCAACGCCGAGATCCTCCTCGGCCGCCGCACCGTCGCCGAATACCTCCTCTCACCGGTCCGCAAGGCCTGGCAGGAAGCAGGCCGGGAACGGTAGGCCGCATTTTCCCCATCAACAGGACACTCCTGTCCGCAAATGCGTCGGCATATCAAGCGGAAAGGGCCGGAAACAGAAAAAACCGCCGCCCAGGGCGGCCGGCGGAACAGGAGAGGTCCCGGAAAAGGTCAGGGGGTGCGGCGGGTGAAGGGCATGACCAGGAGCTGGAAAAGGCCCAGCCGGTCAACATCGCGGTGGGAGCCCAGACCGATGACGATGCCGGCCTGATCCACCTCGGTGACCAGAGTCCCCAACAGCCGGTCCCAGAGGGAGAAGATGACCCCGTAGTTGGCGTCGCGCTCGCGGATCTTCACCGAGTGGTGAATGCGGTGCAGGAAAGGCGGCACCAGGAGCAGCGCCCAGAGCCGCTCAAAGGCGTGGTTGACCCGGACGGCGCTGTGGTGGAACTGGATGGAAAGGTTGACCAGCAGCTCAAAGAGGAGGTAGGCGGTGAGCGGGACGCCCAGGGTATGGATCACCGCGAGCCGGACCAGGCCGGAGAGGAGGATCTCGCCGGGATGGAAACGGTTGGCGGTGGAGACGTCCATGTTGAGGTCGCAGTGATGGACCCGGTGGAAACGCCAGAGCAGGGGCAGCGCGTGATTTAAGAGATGCCAGAGGTAGATGGAGAAGTCGAGGAGGAGTATCCCCAGGACAATCTTAAGCCAGGCGGGCAGGGCCAGCAGGTTCAACAACCCCTGGTCGTTGCGGGCCGTGCTCACCAGCAGCAGGGTGATGGCGCCGGCGAAAAGCCAATGGTAGGCAAGGCCATTGACCACCGAAAGCGGCAGATTGGCAAACCACCGCCGCCGCTTGGAAACCGTGTCGGGCCGGTAACTCCAGCGCAGCTCAAGTCCAAGGTAGGCCACCACCCCCAGCCAGTAGAGGACAGGTTTCAGAAGTGCCATGTTGAGCGACATCGGTCCGGAATCTCCTTCAAGATGTCTGGCAGGAGAAAATCGCCCTTCCTCCGTGCGCTACAAGGCGACGGTGGCAAAGAGGGTCGACATGTTGAAGAGGCACTTGGCAGGCAGGCCGCCACGCAGGTAAATATCGTCCTCGATACGGGTGAGAACCCGGGTCATGATCACCTCGTAGCCCATGTTGAGAGTGCCGTCCGGGGCCGCGCCGTTGGTCAGGAACAGGAGGTTGCCGTCGCCGTCGCGGTAGGTCTTCAGCCGCCAGTTGACCTGACTGATATTGAGGTAGAGAGCCTGAAGCCGGGCGAGGGAAACCTGGAGCCCGGTCCAGAGAAGGCTGCCGTTGTCGAGCTGGTATGCCTCCTTGATGCTCTTCTCAAGCCCCAACCCCAAAAGATAGACCCGGTCGCCGGTGGTTTCCGGGGCAAAGGCCGCGGTGAGCAGCTGGTGGGAAAGCAGGCGATCATACTCCGGTGCCGGCGACGGCCCGGTGTGGAAGATATGCCGGAGCTTCCGGGCCCGGGCCGCAGGATCCTTCTCATACTTCGGGTTCCTGGCGTAGAGGCGGGTGATGAACTTCTCGAAGGAGCGCTCGTAGCCCTCGACGTGATACTTGATCATGGAGACGTCGGTGGAGGTCATGACGTCCTCCACCTTCTCCCTGGCCCGCAACAGCGACGACGTGCATCCCGCCGTCAGCAGCAGAAGCACCAGCAGCAGCAAAAGGGGCCAAGGGGCGCGAAGACGTCTCGCCCGCACCCCGCCGCCCCGATCCCTACATCCCTTCGCCGCCACCTCTTCCATGCTCCTCGCTTACAGACCGTGGCCGGTGATCTTCTCCAGTGCCTCGAGATAGCGACGGCCGGTCTTCTCCAGAATGTCGGCGGGAAGGGCCGGCGGCGGTGGAGTCTTGCCCCAGTCAAGGGAAGAGAGGTAGTCGCGCAGGAACTGCTTGTCGAAACTTGGCTGGCCGCCGCCCACCCGGTACTGGTCCGCCGGCCAGAAACGCGAGGAGTCGGGGGTCAGCACCTCATCGATGAGGATCAGCTCGTCGCCCGCGAGCCCCAGCTCGAACTTGGTGTCGGCGATGATGATTCCCCGGCCCCGGGCGTAATCGGCCGCCTTCTCGTAGAGGGCGATACAGGCCGTGGCCACCCTGGCGGTGAGATCGGCGCCCAGTAACTTCTCCATGGCGTCGAGCGAGATGTTCTCGTCGTGTTCCCCCTGTTCCGCCTTGGTGGAGGGGGTGAAGAGCGTCTGGGGGAACTTTTCCGACTCCTGCATGCCGGCCGGCAGGGCCACGCCGCAAACCGTGGTATCGCGCTTGTAGGCACTCCAGAAGGAACCGGAGAGATAGCCCCGCACGATGCACTCCACCGGCAGGGGCTTGGCCTTCTTCACCAGCATGCTGCGGCCCCGCAGCTGTTCCTTGTAGGGCTGGCAGGCGGCGGGATAGCGCTCCACGTCAGCGGTGATCAGGTGGTTGGGGATAATCCCCTTGAGGTAGTCGAACCAGAAGAGCGACAGCTTGGTGAGCACCTCGCCCTTGTGGGGGATAGGCTCGGCCATCACCACGTCAAAGGCGGAGATGCGATCGGTGGCCACCATCAACAGCATGTCGTCCACCTCGTAGAGGTCGCGGACCTTGCCGCGGTTGATGAGTTTGAGGCCGTCGAAGTGGGTTTCGGTGATACTGGCAGTCATGGGAAAGAGTCCTTTGCAAAGGAAAAAGAAAAAGAGGCCTGCGGACAGGTCATCCGATATACGGAATGGGTTCAAAGAGAGGCAGATGCGCTGGCGGGGTGCGCCCTCGAAATTGCCGCCGGCACGCCCCGCGGTTACAACTTACGCAATGGACGGCATGGGCGGAGTAGCGCCGTGCTGGCCGGCCACGTAACTGCCACGTTGGTTGGCCCGTGCGAGGCACTCGGCCCAGGGGCGGTCGTGCAAGAAGCCTTCGATGAGGGCGGCGAAAAAGGCGTCCCCGGCCCCCACCGAATCGGCCACCGTCACCGGGAAGCCCGCATGCTCGCAGCACCCCTCGGCGGTGAGCAGCCAGGCACCGGCCGCCCCCTCGGTGACGGCAAGAGTCGCAATATTATACTGCGCCACAAGCTGTTGCGCGATCATCTTTTTATCCCCCCCACCGATGCCCGCCCAGCGGCCGATCTGCAGGAGTTCGACGCCGTTCGTCTTGACCAGGTCGGTGTCGCGCAGGGAGTCGAGCACCAACGGAGCAACGGTGAAGGGAGGGCGGAGGTTGACATCGTAGAAGCGAGCGGAAGCCTTCTGCCGCAGAAAACCGATGGTGGCTCGGCTGCGGGGATCACGCTGGGCGAGGGTGCCGAAAACCAGGGCAAAGGGGCGAGCGTCGATAAGGGCCTCGGCCGGCCGCCTGGCGATGGCATCCCAGGCGGCCGGTGCCACGATGTCAAAGCAGGGCTCGTGATCAGCGCCGATGGTGATCTTGACCCGGCCGGTGGGAAGCTCCGCGTCGCGCTGCACACCGGCAAGGGGCAGCCCCATCTCGGCGAGGCAGCGGAGCGTCTCCTCGGCCAGGGGATCGCTGCCGATGCGGGTGACCACCGCCACCTCGGCAAGCCCCATGGCCCGGAGATGGTAGGCGACATTGACCGGCGCGCCGCCCAACACCTGCCGGGCCGCAAAGACATCCCATACCACCTCGCCCACCGAAACGATCAGCATCTTTCCTCCTTCCGTGCTGGCACACCCGTCTGCCACCGGACCGGGCATCACCCCGCCGGGTCGAAAAAGCGGTAATGGTGCATGCCGTCGATGATCCCGGCCGCATGTGACTGATCACTGAAGTAGGTCCGCCTGAGCCCCTTGAGGCTCGACAGTTCCTTGCTGTGGTTGGCCACCACCACCGCGGCGGTGTCACCGCGCAGCATGTCCTCGTCGTTGCCCGAGTTACCGCAGACCATAACCAGCGGCAGGGGGATCCCCCACTTGTAGCTCAGGTATCGCACCGCCTTGCCCTTGGAGGCACGGTAGGGAAGGACGTCGAGGAACTGGCCGCGGGAGAAGATCAGGTTGTAACGGATCCGCCGCGCCTGGAGCGTCCGGTGGACCTCGGCGAGCAGCTCCGGGTCGTCCTCCATGTAGTAGCTGATCTTGAACTGGCGCTGGGTTTCCGGTTCCTGGGAGTCGAGGAAGTCGAGGCACGCCAGGGTTTCCCGGATCAGCTGCGGCCGCCAGCGATAGGAGAGATGCCGCTGCCAGCCGTTGTCCGGCTGGAGATCGGGGCCGTAGAAGATCTCGGTGCCCACCGAGCAGACGATGATATCGGGGAGGGGAATCGCGTTTTCGGCCAGCACCTGCTTGGTCATCTCAAGACAGCGACCGGTGGCCACCCCCCAGGCAAGCCCCTGGCGGTTCGCCTCCAGAATGCCCATGAGTTCACCGGTGGACTCTTCCTCTCCCACCAGGGTGTCGTCGATGTCACAGACCAGAAGCCGTTTGACCCGGGTCAACCGTTCGCCAAATGCCTCGCCCCGCCGCTTCTCGACCATGGCCTGGCCAGCGGGCATCCGGTCCCACACCCGGCCGAATGCCTCCAGGGTACGCCGGCAATGGTTCTGCCAAGCATAGTGCTGACGCACACCATTGATGCCGTTGCGGGAACAGGTTTCCCACAACTCCTTGTCGACCAGGATCTTCTTCACCGCCGCGGCGATGGCGTCCGGCTTGGTGGGGTCCACCAAAATACCGTTTTCGCAGTTGGCGATGATATCCGCCGGCCCCCCCTCGCGGGTGGCGACGATGGGTAACCCGCAGGCCGCCGCCTCGATGAGGGTGAGGCCGAAAGGCTCCACCAGGGCCGGGTTGACAAAGACCCCCTGGCTGTCGGCGCAGAGCCGGTAGAGTTCCGGCACCTCGATGGAGAAGTCGTGCCGTTTGGGGATGGCGAGGCTGCCGTAAAGGTCGTAGCGGTCCATGAGCAGGAGCATCTCGGTGAGCACGTTGCGCTCGTTCTCCTCCATGCCGCTGATGTTCTTGCGGATGCCGGCGAAGATGGCCAGGTTGGCGATGGCCTTAAGTTCCTTGTCCTCGCCGTAGGCGGTGATGAGACCGGCGATGTTCTTGCGCTGGTCCGGCCGGCAGAGGGCGAGGACAAAGGGCTTCTGGGGATTGACCCAGAAACGGTGCAGCTCGTGGAGCAGCGTCATCCGCGCCTGGCGGGAGATCTCGTCCTCCAATTGGGCGTCGAGCTGCACGGCATAGTAGGGATAGAAGGTGTCGATGTCGATGCCCGGCGGGATCACCGTGTAGCTGCCGGCTCCGTGGTTTTCGTAGAGCCCGTACTGCTCGCGGATCTCGTGGTTGGTACTGGTGATGACCTGCTCGGCTTCCTTGATGATCCGCTCCTCCACCAGGATCCGGTGGTCGATGTGGTAGCGACGGTTCACCTCCTCGGGCGCCATCCCCTCGGCGAGCAGTTTGTTACGCTTGTGACGGCCCATGGAGTGGCCGGTGAAGACAAAGGGCCGGCCGAAGATGCTGGCCAGTTCCTTGGCCACGTAGCCGCCGTCGGCGTAATGACCGTGGAAGAAATCCGGCACCCGGCCTTCGGCCTTGAGAAACTTGAGCACCTTGTCGACGAACTCGTCAAGATGGGGCCAGAGGAGTTCCTTGCGGATGTACTTGCGCCCCCCGCACTGGATGCGGACGAGGCGGGCCTTGTCGGCCAGGGGTTCGATGCGCCTGGCGTAGTCGGGAGAAACGGTGCGGTCGTCGATGAGCCGGGTCACCAGATCGACCTGCTCGACCTCGGGCTGGGCGGCGAGCGAGCGGGCCAATTCCAGGACATACTTGACCTGGCCGCCGGTGTCGGCGTCGCGGCCCAACTCCGGCCGCTCTCCCCGAACCAGCCCGTGGATACTGAAAAGCTGTAGATAGAGTCCCGATCCTGACACATCCCCCTCCTTCCTCAGCTGCGCAGCGGCAGGGCTCTCCCTTCCCCGCTGCCGTGGTTTGCGGCTGGCGCGGCCGCGTTTCACCCCCGGTGGAACCAGCGCCGGATATCGGCGCCGGGAAAATGTTTGACGACCGGCCGGCCGTGCGGACAGTGGGAGAAGACGTCCGCCTCCCGCATCTGCCGCAGCAGTTCGACCATTTCCCCTTCTTGGAGGGGGTCGCCTGCCTTGATGGCAGCCTTGCAGGCCATGGACGCGAGCACCGCCTCGACCCGAACGCCGATGGCCGTCGAGCCGGCGGCAAACCGCTCCAGGAGATCCCGCACGATCGCCTCCGCCCCCAGCTGGGCGACAATGACCGGCACCGCCTTAACCACATAACTGTCGCCGCCAAAGGGTTCGATGTCAACCCCCAGGGCCGCGATTTCCGCGCCGTACCGGGCGATGAGGCCCTTCTCCTCGGGGCGCAACTCGAGCACCGCCGGAAAGAGCAGGGCCTGACGGGCCACGGTCCGGGCGCTGAACTGTTTTTTGAGAGACTCGAAGAGCAGCCGCTCATGGGCGGCGTGCTGGTCGATGACCACCAGGCCGTCTTCCGACTGGCAGAGGATATAGGCGTCGAGGAGCTGTCCAACCGGCCGCAGGAAACCAATGGCCGCAGGGGCCTCCTCGCCTGGCTCCCGGGCCGTCGCAGTGCCGGCCGGCGCTTCCCCGACGCGGTCCTCGGCCGGAGCGGCGACAACGGGGCGACCCGGCGGCGACGGCCCGACGGACGGCTCCTGTTCGGCGGTACGCACGGCAAGGGGTAGAATCGGCTGCCGGAAGCCGACGGCCTCCCCCACCTGCCGTCGCAGGGGGGCGGGACGGGGGGGCGGTTCCGGCACCACGAAGAGATCCCGCTTCAATGACCGCTGGTAGCGTTCCATGGCCGCGACGGCCGCCGCTCCCACCTGCTGGTGGATAACGGCCGGCCGCTGGAAACGGATCTCCTGCTTGGTGGGATGGACGTTGACGTCCACGCTTGCCACCGGCACCTCGATGAACAGTACCCCGGCCGGCCGCGCCCCCTTCATCAGAAAGCCGCGCAACCCCTCGGCCAGGGCATGGCCGATCATCCGGTCGCGGACCGCCCGGCCGTTGACGAAGAGACGCAGGGGGGCCTTGCCGGTCACGTCCTGATCCGGCGGCAGGAGATAGCCGTGCACCTTGACCGGGCCACCACTCTCGTCCGCCGCCTCCTGGCCGAGACGGACCAAACCGCCGCCATAACGGCTCCGGCAGGCGAGCTGCCGCACCCGCGCCTCAAGGTTGTGGGCCACGGCGGAGAGGTTGAAGACCTCCCGGCCGTCCACCTCGTAGGCAACCCCCAGCTTCGGATAGGCAAGGGCGTAATTCTTGACCACCTCCTCGATGTGGGCGAGTTCGGTCTGGGCGCTCTTCAGAAACTTCTTCCGCGCCGGCATGTTGCCGAAGAGGTCGCGCACCTCCATCACCGTCCCCGGCGGGCAGCCCATGTCGTGAACCCGCACCACCTGACCGAAGCGAATCTCGGCCCGCACCCCCAGGGCGGCGCCGTGGAGCCGGGAGGTGATGGTCATCCGGGTCACCGAGGCGATACTGGGAATCGCCTCGCCGCGGAACCCCAGGGTGGCGATGGCGGCGAGTTGGGCCTCGTCAACGAGCTTGCTGGTGGCATGCCGTTCAAGACTCAGCAAAACATCGTCCTGATCCATGCCGGCGCCGTTGTCGATCACCCGGATGAGACGCGAGCCGGCCCCTTCGACCTGGACGGTGATGTGGCTGGCGCCGGCGTCGATGGCGTTCTCGACAAACTCCTTCACCACCGAGGCCGGCCTTTCGACAACCTCGCCGGCGGCGATGCGGTTGGCCAGACTTTCGGAGAGAATCTTGATTCTGGACAAAGTCTTCGCTAACCCCTCACGAGAATGCGGTGATTCCGCCACTTGCCACTGGCCCGGCGCCGGGCAAGCACGCACCGGGAGGTCGCCCCCCCGGATGCGGCAGCCGGTGAACGCGGACGGTCTTAGAGGTAGTTTTCGACATTGAGTTTGAGCCAGTGGGCATCCCACCACTCCACCGGATTAACGAAGATACCGTTAACCAGGACGCTGAAGTGGAGATGATCGCCGCCGGCCATACCCGTATTGCCGGAAAGCCCCACCGCCCCGCCCTTGTCCACCATGTCGCCCACCGTCGCGTCGATGCGGCTCAAGTGCGAGTAGAGGCTGTAGACTCCCTGCCCATGATCGAGGATCACCGTGTTGCCGTAGATGCCGAGGTAGTCGGCGAAGACCACCTTGCCGCGATTGGCGGCCTCCACGGTGGCATGCTGGGTGGAGGCAAGATCGATGCCCAGGTGCACCTGATGGTCGATTTCCCGCCCCTCGAAGTAGTAGGTGCGGTGGTCGGCGTAGCCCGCCTTGTGGCTGCTGCGCGGCAGGCGCAGGAAGACCCCCTGCCAGTAACGCTCCGGGGTGGAGGCGGCGGTGACCTCGGCGATGCGGTGATTGTTCTCCAGGCGGACCCGGGTGTTCAACTCCAGGTACTTCTCAAGGGGCGTGCCCTTGAGGTCGGGATAGTGGCTGACGAACTCAGGCAGCTTGCTGTCGAGAAAACTCCCGTTGAGGTTGATCCGGTCCGACCGCTGGACAGAGCGCCGGATACTCATCCCGAGGGCGGCACGGCCTTCGTTGCCGGCCTGGTCGGTGCCGGTGACATAGGCTTCCTGCACCTTGGCCTGGTCGGCGTCAAAGCGGATACCGATGAGCGCGCCGTAGGCCTGCTCACCGTAACGGGGCAGCGGGAACCCGGGATGGAAGTCGCCGTTGACCACCACGCCGCTCTTCTGCACCGGCTCGCTGGCCCGGTAGACGACCACCCCGGAACTGCCGGTCTTGATGGTCGTGGGGGCAAAGGAGACCTCCAGCCGGGGCGGCTTGCTGTCGATGGTGACCGTCGAGAAAATCCTGGCGAGGTTGCCCTGCCGCCAGCCCCACCATGAAAAGTCCCGGGCAGCGATCTCGAGCTGGGCCGGACCGTCGACAAACTTCAGAGCCGGGGTATTAACGACAAAATCCTCGGTGATCTGGTGAGGGCCGGCGACAAAGACAAAGCCGCTGCCCGGATACTCCCGCTGGAGGAGGACGGCCTCATGGTTGCCCTGGCGTAAAACCACCCGCAGCGAACGCACACCGCTCTTGGCGTCCGCCACCGAAACCGACAGTCGCTTGGCAACCCCGAACCAGGTGACGTCCTGGCCCAGGGTGATCCGGGGCTGTTCCGTTTCATAGAGCTTATAGACCACGCCCCCCAGCGCCACCATGAGGCAGAGGGGGATGAGCCAGAAGAATGATACCCCCCTGGGGGTATCGCTGTTGTGTTTATCCGATGGTTCCAGTTTCATGATTCACATCCTTACAAGACAGGGTTCTCGCAGCCGCTCGGCCCTTCCCTCCCGCCGCCGCTCCCAAAACGCGGCCAATCCTCCGCACACCAGGCGGACGAACCGACAACGGCAGGGAGCAACAAGACGCGGGAAAGAAAGGAGGGATACCTACAGGTCTTCGTCGGGGGCCGCGCCGGCGGAATACCTCCGCCAGCCAACCCCCTGCCGAAAAAAAGTCTTAGCCGGGGTGCTCATTCGGCAACCATCCTACCACGAAAGCCCACCAAAAGACAGAGGCGAGGTGCGCCACCCCGACAAACATCGTCCATGCCGCGCCACGCTAAGTGTCCGGGGTTTCGATGAGCACCTCGTCGGGCAATTCGTTGACGTCGTCGGCACGGGGCGGGAAATGCTCGGCCAGCACTTTGCCCACCGCCTCGATCTCGGCACAGAGCGTAGCGGCGGCCCGGCCATCCCTGATCGCCCGGGCCACGGACCGGGCGGAGGACTGCAGACGGTCTTCCTCGATGCGGGCATGGATCCCGCGATCGGCGAGGATCCAGACCTTGCGTTCAAAAAGCGAAATGAAGAAGAGCACCCCGGTGGCCTCCCGGGTTCTGTAGAGTCCCTTTTCATAAAAGGCCCGCAGAGCCCGGAGCCGCACCTCGGTTTCCAGTCGGTGGGGAAGCAGGAAGGGCCGCTGCAGCGCCCACACCTGGCTTGCCAGCCAGCCAAGGCCGCAACCCCATACCCCCCAGATGGGCACGAAGTACCAAAGCGAGTCGGAAAAGAGCAGATCGGTGAGCGCCAGGGCCATCAGGCCACCCAGGAATACACCGGCCAGCACCGCCCCCTCGGGATAGGTGTCGCTCCGGTCCACCACCATCACCGCCACCTCG
>DHYV01000015.1:13351-13886 GCA_002414225.1 Desulfobulbaceae bacterium UBA5121
CCCCCCAAAACCCCCCCCCCCCCATGAAGAACCCCCCCCCGCCACGGAAAAAATCGCTGAGCAGCAGGGGCAGCAGCAGCCCCCCTACTCCGCCAAAAAGCACCAACAGCAGCATGGAAAACAGCCCCAGGGAGGAGCCGCCGCCCCCCATGAACACCGCCAGCGGCAGGAGAACGGCACCCACCACCCCGCCAAGCGGGCGGGAAGCGTTGCCCAGGAAGGAGATGAGGACGAGCGTAAAGAAGAGATAGGTGAAGAGCGGCGACGGATTGCCGCCGCGGGCGCGCCCTCCCTCGCCCGGCTCGCCGACAAACTCGCCCCGGGTGGCCTTGATGATCGCCGCGAGTCCCGCCTCGATCCCCTCCTCGAAGCGGCCGGCCCGGAAACGGGGGGCGACCACGTTGTCGATGATCCGGCCGGCGGCAAGATCCGTGAGGCTCCCTTCAAGGCCACGTCCGACCTCGATGCGCATCAGGCGATCGTTTTTAACCACCAGGAAGAGAACCCCGTTGTCCTTGCCCTGCTGGCCGATCTT
>DHYV01000020.1:0-30795 GCA_002414225.1 Desulfobulbaceae bacterium UBA5121
TCCTCGCGTTTGATGAAGATCTGGCCGCCGCCGAAGTGGCGGCTCAGGTTCGCGGCGTAGGTGAGCGGCGTGGGCCGGCAGGAGTAGGTGGCCATCAGATCGACGTACTCCTGCCAGAAGGCGGGGTCGGTCTTGACCGCTTCGAAGGCGGCGTTGAGCTGGCGGAAGGTTTCGTGGAGAACCTCCGGGATGAAGGCCCCGCCCCAATTTCCGTAATAGCCTTTCTTTTTCATAGGGTTTTCTTCGTGTCCTCGCCGGCGCGGCGGTTTGTGTGCCGGCGGGTGGGGGGCCGCCAGGCCGATTGGCAAACCTTAAACTTACCCCGTCCTTGCCGATTTCACAAGGGTTTTGCCGGATTGCCGCCGTTCCGGCAGGGGGGGGATTTTTCTTGTGGTCGCCCGCCCATTTGGTTTGTGGGGGAAGGGCGGTTCTGCTACCATACCTTCTGCGGGACCATTCCAACCCATCTCAAGGAGGTAAGGACGTGACAACAGCGCAGAAAACGGGTGACGACACTCTGGAGATCTCCTTTCCCAACGGCATTCTCGGCTTTGAAGAGTGCCGACGTTTCACCCTGCATCGGGAACCGAAGGGCGCCAACACCGTCTACTGGTTGCAGGCTCTGGACCGGCCGGAGCTTGCCTTCAGCCTGGTGAACCCCGCCGCCTACGGCCTCCACTACGAGTTCACCCTGAACGACGGCGAGCAGGAATTGCTTCGCGCCTCGGAGGACGACGAGATCGTGGTCTTCCTGATGCTCGCCCGGGATGAGGCGGGGCTGGAGAACGGCGGCAAGCCGGACCTGCTCGCCAATATCGCCGGGCCGGTGATCATCAACGTCAACAGCCGCTGCGGTCTTCAGAAGGTGCTGGTCAAGGTGGACTACAGCCTCAACCTGCACGAGGGGTGAGAGGCGGCAGCGCCTCCGGTGGCGGGTCGGCGGGGTTGGCAAGCTCGATGAGATTGCCGTCCGGATCACGGAAATAGAGGGAGACGATGGGCCCGGTGGCGCCGCTGCGCGCCACCGGGCCTTCTTCTATCTGGACCCCGCAGGCGGTGAGGTGTGCGGCCGCCTCGGCCAGCGGGGTGGTGGTGAGGAAGCAGAGGTCGGCGCTCCCCGGGGTGGGGTGACAGGCGTTGGGAAGGGGTTCCGCGCCCCGCTGGTGGAGATTGATTTTCTGTTCCCCGAAGGCGAGTGCCGTCCGGCCGGCGCCGAAGTGGCGTACCTCCATGGCCAGCGTTTTTTGGTAGAAGGTGCAGGTGGCGGTGATGGAGGCCACGGTGAGCACCAGATGGTCCAGGTGGTGGATGCGGATGCCGCTCATGGCGCTTCAGTGAAGAAGTGGAGTCGCCTCGCCGCCACGGGATCAGGGGCGGGGCGCGCCGCACTGTGTCAGGGCGTCCCGGCAGGCGGCGGCAAAGTCTTCCGGGAAGTGGCCGTTGATGAAGCGGAGCTGCGCCTCGCTGAACGCGCCCATGGAGTTGGGGAGCTTGGGCATCAGGCAGTAGAGGAGGCGCTGGTCGTCATCCTCGGCGTCGATTCGTTTGGAGTACTCGATGCTGGTCACCATCCGCGCCCCGAGGCTCGCGAGAATCCGCTGGCCCAGGAGCAGGGCGTGGTCGAGGCTGGCGCGGGTGGCGCTGTCCGCCTCAAGCACGTTGCCCACCCGCGCCTTGGTCATGATCTGCAACTCCCATTGGGAGGTCTGGGCCTTGGGCACGAAGAGCAGGACGCGGTCGTCTTCATGGACGATGAGGCTCGCGGCAAGATCGGCGCGGCCGTCCATGCGTTGGTTGGCACGGATGGCGGCAAGATAGGTGTCGAAGAAGGGCTGGCCGGTTTCGGCGCGAAAGGCGGTGCAGACCTCGGCCACCAGATCGCCGCAGGCGTAGGACGGGATGGTGCCGGCCGCCTTGCCCTCCCCGCTGTGCCATGCCTCCACGTCCCGGGGCAGCGAGGCGTACTGCTGGTGGATCTGCTGGTGGGAGGCATGGAGGCGGTAGCCGCTTGGCGAGAAGTCGTAGCCGTAGTTCCAGCCCCAGAGGGTGGCGGTGAACGAAACCTTCTCGATGGCGCATTGGCCCAGGATGTCGAGGATCTCGAGTCGAATCGCCTCCAGTTCCTCCACGGTGAGGAAACGCTGGCGAATGGAGATCGGCATGCCGATTTCGCGGGCGAACTGCAGGTACATGCGCTGGTAGTAGAGGTGGCGCAGGCCGGTCATGTCGGTGGCCGACAGGTCCAGGCTGCGGTAGCGGATCGCGTCGTGGGCCATGTTGGCGGCGAAGTGGCCCCAGGGGATGTAGCTGTTGCTGCGCAGGTATTCGAAAATGTGGCAGTCGTGCTCCTCGTCCAGGTAGTCGCCGACGACCTCGCTTCCCCCCTGGACCCCGGGCAGGAGTACCATGACCTCCTTGTATGGATCCGGCAGGTGGATGTTGTTGACCACTGTCTCGAAGAGGCCGTGATGGTGAATCACCGGGGAGACCTGCTTGAGGCGGATCTTGTAGCGAAGCCCCAGGGGGCGGCCCGCTTCGTCGTCAACCACGTCGCAGCTCATTCTGGCGAGCCGGGTCAGATCTTCGGGGTCGGTGGAGGTGGCGGCCAGGGCGAGGAGCACCGGTTCGGGCAGATCGCGGAAGGCGGCGTCAATCCCCTCGGGGCCGACGCTTCTGGCGAGGACGTCGCTCATCGATACCTCGGGCGGTGGCGGCAGCCGGATGGATTCGGGCTCGTCAGCCGTGGCCGCGGCCCAAGAGTGGCAGATAAAAGTTGTGCCCCGGAAGGGAAAGGGATTGGGGATCTCGTAGACCGGGTCGGCGTTTTCGACGCGCAGGTCAATGGCCGGAAAGTTGCGGTGGTTCAAGAGCGGCTTGCCGTTTTCCAGGTTGCCGATCTGCATGACGAAATCGTCTTCGCGCTGGTTGGCGACGTTGTAGCCAGGTTCGTGCCGGCCGAAGATGAACCGACCGGAGGGGTGCACGCAGGTGCGCAGGGACATGGCTTTCTCCTTGAAAAAAAAGAAGGACCGGCCGGCAGAGCGGTTGTCGCCCGCGTCCGGTTCGGGGCAAAGGTGGTGCGTCTGGCGGTTTGCTGGCGGCGCCGCACGCCGCGCAAACCATTTCAATCTATAAAAAAGTCTTGGCGGAATTTCAAACAGAATAATCCCCGTCGCCACACCCCGGAAAGAGAAAAGCCGCAAGGGGAATCCCCTGCGGACTGAAGTCCGATCGGCCCGGGTGGTGGCGCGGCATCACTCGGGCAGCGGTCGGCCAGGCGGGTGGTAGTGGCGGCGGCGGGGCGGCTGCCAGCTGTGGCCATGGACCTCGTTTACCCGCAGGGCACGGTTGCCAAAGGGGTGGTGGTCGAGGGTGGCGATGGCGCGTTGCGCGGCCAGGTCGTCCATGTCGATGAAGCAGATGCCGCGGGGTTGGCCGGTGCGCCGGTCGCGGATCAGGGTCAGGGCATGCACGGCCCCCTGGGTGGCGAAGAGGGCGCGGATTTCGGTTTCGCTGGAATCGGTGGGGAGGTTGCCGACGTAGAGAGTTTTCATGGTGCCGCCTCCTAATATGAGTGGGGGCGCTGGTCCGGTCGTGGGGTCGTGGAAGCGGTCTGGTGTCGGCCATGCCCCGGTGGCCGCCAGTCCTTTTCCAAAGAGCCTATCACGAACGCAGAGTTCAGGACAAGGCGCTTTCGGGCGGCGGCGCGGCGGGGGTTAGCCCCGGAAGGAGGTGGAACGGGGCGGCGAGGCGGCGGGCGGGTCGGTATGCCACTGGATGAGTTCGATCAGTTCTTCCCGGCTCAGGCGCTTAATCATCGCGGCGTCGTCCTCCCGGACCAGATGTTGGGCGAGGTCGCGCTTGCGGTGGATGAGGCGGTGGATTTTCTCCTCCAGGGTGCCCACGGTGATCAGCTTGAAGGATTGCACCACGTGTCGCTGTCCCATGCGATGGACTCGGGAGGTGGCCTGATCTTCGCGGGCCGCGTTCCACCAGCGGTCGTAGTGGATCACCGCCTGGGCGGCGGTGAGGTCGACGCCGACGCCGCCGGCAAGGAGGCTCGCGCAGAAGACCTTGCACCCCGGGTCGGTGTTGAACCGTTGGATCATTTGCTGGCGACGGGCCAGCGGCATGCTGCCGCGCAGGCCGCAGTAGTCGATGCCGCTCCGCTCCAGGTGCTGTTCGATGATGTCGAGCATACGGGTGTAATGGCTGAAGACCACCACCTTCATGGCCGAGGCGAGACACTCGTCGAGGAGTTCGACGAAGAGATCCCACTTGCCGCTCCGGTAGCGGCGCCGCGGGTCGGGGGCGGCCACCAGGGCCGGGTGGTCGCATATCTGCTTGAGGTAGTTGATCACCGCCAGTACCTCCATGTACGGGAGGCTCCGGGAATCAGCGGCATGCAGGTGATCCACCAGGGCGCGGCCCCGCTGCTCGACGACCTCCCGGTAAAGGGCAATCTGGTCGGCGGAGAGTTCACAGGTGCGAATATCGTCGATGACGTCGGGAAGTTCGGTGAGCACCTGATCCTTGGTGCGGCGGAGCAGAAAGGGCTGGATGAGGTGGGCCAGGGTGTCCCGGCGCTCCCGGTTGTCCTGTTCTTCGATGGGAAGGACGTACTGCTTGCGGAAAAAGGCGTCGCTGCCCAGCAGTCCGGGGAGGCAGAGGTCGAAGATGGCCTTGATGTCGCCCACCGAGTTTTCCAGCGGCGTACCGGTGAGGCCGACGGTCATCCGGCCGCTGAGGGCACGAGCCGCCTTGTGGAGTTCGGTTTTTTTGTTCTTGAGGTGCTGGACTTCGTCGAAGATCACGATGTCAAAGGCGAGGGCTGCGAACCGCTCGATGTCGCGGCGGATGATGCCGTAGGTGGTGAAGAGCACGCTGTGGCCGGCCGCCGTCGCGATGTCGCGAGTGGCGCCATGGTAGACGTGGCAGTCGAGTTCCGGATAGTAGCGGCCCGCCTTTTCGAGCCAGTGGGAAACCACGGTGGCCGGACAGACCACCAGGAAGCGGCCCCTGCCGCTCTTCTCCGCCTGCACGGCCTGCAACAGGGCCAGGGCCTGGTGGGTTTTGCCCAGGCCCATGTCGTCGGCGAGTACCCCGCCCATGCCGTGCTGGTGGAGATGGAAGAGCCAGGCGAGGCCGTTGCGCTGATAATGGCGGAGATGGATGGGGACCACGGGCAGCTGGCGGGGATCCTGCCAGGCGGCGACGTTCAGAAGGCGGCCGATGAGATCGGCCTCCTGGACGGGGGCGGCCGCATCGGTGTGAACCTCGCCGACCAGGGCGGAGAGCATCAGCATCTCCGGTTTAGAGAGCCGCACCCCTCCCGGCCGGCCGTTCTCGTCGTGCCAGACCCGACCTTCGCCCAGGTCGTGAAACCAGGCAAGCGGGGTGTCGTCCAGGCGCAGCCAGTGATTGTCGGTGGCGATGAATTTTTTCCCCTGCCGGCGGGCGATGAGCAGATCGGCAAGGGAGACGGTGCGATTGCCCACCCCGTAGTGGCCCGCGAGATAGCACCAGTCATCGTCGAGACGGCAGCCGGCGAGATCGAGGCGTTCCGGCATCTGGCGGACGGTGAGGTGGCGGAGTGCCGGCTCGACGTCGTTCTCCTCCGCATCAAGCGCCTCCCGGTGGGCAGCGAGGAAGTCGGGAGCGGCGTCTGTGTCCACGGTGGCGACGGCGAGGGGTCTGTTGCTCAGCCGGTGCGCCTCGGCCTGCTCGCACACCGTGATAAAGCCCAGTCCTTTGATGTAGTAGTAGCGGCCATAGCGGAGCGGCTCGAGTTCGTGGCGCAAGAGGGTGGAGCCGTCCGAAAGACGGAGGCAGGATTCGATCCGCAGGGCCGCGGCCTCCCGGTCCAGGCTGAGCCTGGTGAAGGCGTGCAGCTCCGGAACTTTCTGGCAGTGGCCGAGACGGGCCAGGCCGTCCAGGACGTCCGGGGTCCGTGCCCTGGGGAGGGTGAGCGAAAAGATCTTCTCCCCCCGGATCGGTTCATGTGCGCTCAACGCGAAGAGGGTGTTCTCGTCCGGCCCCTCAAGGCGAAAGTCGCAGGCCGGATAGGCAAGCGCCATGGTGGTGGCGAGCCAGCCCCAGAAGCTGGCGGCCCGCTCTGCCGAAGGTGTCGGTGGTCCGGCGTCGTCGTCCGCGGCCGGCGTGGCGGATATCTTGGCAAGGTCGATGAACAGGGCTCGAAGTTGCGCGGCGGTAGCGGTGGCGGCGGGCTTGCTGTCCGGCAGGCGGTGGCCGAACAGGGCCACGCACTCGCCCATGGCCGAGTCGTTGCAATGCCAGGAAACGGAACGAAAATCGGCATCACCGCTGGCGGAGAGGTGCCAGTGGCCGTGGTGTCGCTGCACCTCGAGGTGGGACGGCGGGGCGGGGCCGTAAAGGTCGAAGAGAATGTCGACGGCCAGTTGCCAGGGGGTAGTCGGAAAGAGCAGGGGGTGGGGTCGGGGCCGGCCCGGGGTGGGGGTGGCGAGCATGGCCAGGGTGAGGGCGGCGGCATGGTGACAGAGACTCTGTTTCCCCCTTGTCCGGCCGCAGAGTTCGCAGTGCGCCCGATCGATGCTAAAGCCGGCCCGGTAGCGTGATGATTCCGAGAAGCCGAGCAGCACTTGGTAGGGACGGCCGTCCTCGATGAAGATGGCGCCGGCGTTCTGTCCCAGAACCAGGGTGTGGCGGAAGGCGGCGGAGTCGAGCAGCTCGCGGCCGGCGCGCAAGCGGGTCATGGTGAACCACGGCGTTAGCTGCAGTTCGGCGGCGAGGTCTTCGCCCTGCTGCGGATGGCTGGGAGTCGGGGCTCCGATCAACGGGGTGTTGAGAAGGAAAAAAAAGTCGAAAAGGTGGGCGACGAGGGCGCCCACCTGCCGGGGGGGAAAATTCGATGCCGTCCGCAAGGCCTCCAGGGGCAGCGCCAGGAGAACCCCGATGGTGGTGGCCCCGGTCCCCTCTGTTGCCCGGTGAAAGGGCAGGGGCAGCAGGAGTTCGCGGATGGAACTGGCGAGAAGGGGCGGCGCGATGGTAAATGGACCACCGTTGAGGGAGGCAATGGCCTCCCCGATCGTCTGCCGGCCGGGCGGGAGCGGGAAATCGGTAATCGTCTTGCGGTGAATGGCCGGGTGCCCGAGGAGTCGGCAGGCCGCCAGCAGCACCTCTTCCTCAAAGGCGGCTTGGGCCGGTTGGCGGGCCGACAGCCGACCGGCCAGGGCGGCGCGGAAGGCTTCGCGTACGGTGGTAAAGCCCAGGGCGGCGAGTTTCTTTGTGCCACCGTCTGGCAAATCAAGCAGGTCGGATGGCCCGTCCAGGAGCTGTTTGCGGAGTGTCATTGGCAGAACAAAGTTCAAGGTTGCTTTGCCGGCTCGCCAGGGCAGCCGGCGAGGTGGAAACGGATAAGCTTACTTTGTGGGCACAGGCGGTGCAACTGTTTTCGTAGTCAATGGGTCGGTGGGAAGGTCGACGGGGGGCTGGAGTGAGTACGAAAAGGGGGCACTTGTGTATGTGAATGAGAATTTGGATTGGCAAGGAAAGTTGGATGCCGGAATGATGTCAATCAAGGTTGTGAGCATTGCCGGAAATTACACTATTTTATTTTATTGTTAAATAGTTGTATTTATGATCTTAACAGTGCCTTTTGGTATGCAAATCGTCGGGTTTATTGATTTTTTTTCTTGACACGGACTTGCTATTGGGGAAAACTGTGACCAAAGAACAACCCAAAAAGTGTCAGATTACCGACACAGGATAAACAAACATACAGGGGGATACACCAATGGACAACACTAGCATGAAGGTTATGAATCGTACTCAAGTTCGGACTGCCGCTGGTACCGCTAGCTCGGTTGTTGCTAGCCAGGCTCTTGGCACCGTTGGCGTAGCTTCCGGCCTCATCGGTCTGTGGGCAGTAGCCTGCATGGTCGGCGCCGTTGTTACCCAGGGTCCCCTCGCCATGGTGACTGGTTGGTTCTCCGCAATGTAATCCGCAAGCCATCAAACCGGCGCTTCTTTCACGAAAAGAGGTGCCGGTTTTTTTTTGGCAGTTGCTCGTGACGGGGATACCCAGTAATTTTTAAATGCGCTTGCCAGAAAACGAAAGGTACAAGACCCGGGTGTGTGCGACGCACATCCGGGTCTTTTCGTTTTGGCTGGCAGGGATGTGGGATGTTTTAGTATTATGGGGCGGACTTCTTACCGATTGGGTTGCGTCTGTCTGCCCTGCACGCAGGGTCGGAGTTTGAGTGGAGTAATCTGATGCGCATTTTTTTTCGGAGCGTCTATTTCCTGACCCTTGCCGGAGTTCTCATCGGCCTTGGCTTTTTTTTCTGGAATTTGGAGAATCGACTTCCGCCCCTGAGCTATAACGATTTCCTGGGGAGTTTGGACCGCGATGAAATCTCCCAGGTCCATCTGCGCGGTGACAAGGAAATCGTCATGACCGATACCTACGGCCGGACTTTCGCCGTCTATCTGCCCGATACCGGGAGTCTCCTGCCCCGGTTGGCCGCCAAGGGAATACCGGTGACCTCGGAAGCGGACATCTCTCCCTTGCTGGTGAACTTCCTGAGTGTCACCTTGCCGTTGCTCATTCTCCTGACGGTGGGGTTTTACGTGAGCCGGCGGATTGCGGGCGGAGACGAGGGGGAGTCGGAGTTTGCCAAGAAAAAGCTTATCGCCGCCGCCACGGGTGGGGGGCGTCGCGTGACCTTCCGGGATGTCGCCGGTATCCCTGAGGTTAAGGAAGAGTTGCTGGAGGTGGTCGACTTCCTCCAGCGTCCCAAGAAGTACAGCAAGCTCGGTGCCATGGTGCCCAAGGGCGTTCTGCTCGTTGGCCCGCCGGGAACCGGGAAAACCCTGGTGGCCCGCGCCATCGCCGGCGAGGCCGGAGTGCCGTTTTTTAGCATCAGTGGGTCCGACTTCGTGGAGATGTTCGTCGGNNCATCGACGAGATCGATGCCGTGGGCGGCCACCGGGCTGGTGGCAGTAACAGTGTTGGCGGGGCCGAAGAGCGCGCCCAGACCCTGAATGCTCTCCTCGTCGAGATGGACGGTTTTGGCGGTGAAGACACTATCATCATTCTTGCCGCCACCAACCGGCCGGATATCCTCGACCCGGCCCTGTTGCGGCCAGGGCGTTTCGATCGCCAGGTAAATATCCTTCCCCCCGACGTCAAGGGGCGGACCTCAATCCTCGGGGTTCATGCGCGACGGCTACCCCTGGCCGAGGGGGTCGATCTTGCCGAAGTCGGCAAGTCAACGCCCGGCTTCACGGGGGCGCAGCTGGCCAATCTGGTGAACGAGGCGGCGCTGCTCGCCGCCCGAGCCGGCAAGGAGACCGTTGACAACCGCGACTTTGATGCCGCCAAGGACCGAATGCTCATGGGCGTGCAGCGCAAGGGGCTGGTGATCAGCGAATTCGATCGCCGCACCATGGCCTACCACGAGGCGGGGCATGCCATTCTGGCAAAATCCCTTCCCGACGCCGACCCGCTGCACAAGATTACCATCATCCCCCAGGGGCGGGCCATGGGGCATACCCAGCAGGTTCCTCTGGACGACCGCCATGCCTATTCCAAGGAGTATCTGCGCAGCCGGATCACCATCCTCATGGGCGGCCGGGCCGCAGAAGAGGTTATCCTCGGGCAGCAGACCACCGGGGCAGAGGAAGACATTGTGCTGGCCACCGAGATCGCTGCCAAGATGGTCTGTCGCTGGGGGATGAGCAGGTCCATCGGTCCCTTGGCCTACACGCGGGGCGAGGAGGGATTCCTGGGCGAACAGATGGTGGCTTCTTCTTACAGCGCCGCGACTGCCCGGTTGCTCGATCAGGAGATCAAGAAACTGGTCGATGGCTGCTATGCCCGGGCGACGGAGGTTCTCAAGCGCGAGGAACCCCTGGTGCGCGACTTGGCGGAGGTGTTGCTCCAGACCGAAACCCTGGACAGGGAAGAAATGGAGATCATCTGGAGCTGTTCGGCAAAGAAGCGGAATGCCTCCTGCGCCGTCGACCTGCCCGCTGCCTAAGCTTGGTCTTGGTCAACCGCAGTCGTTGGACGTTGGGGAATGGCCGGTGGGGGGGGGAGTGCGTTTGGGGTTGGGGTGCTTTGGGGATTGGATTTTCAGGATTGCATGAATCTGCGGTTGGCAGCAAAACGGAATCGGTAAATTATATTTTATCTGACCGAATTTGTTGCATTTTTAGGTTGAGTTAAAGAAGGATACCGATTACTTTAGCGCCTGTTTAGTTTTAATGTAGGGATATGGCGGATTTTTTCCGCCATATCCTTTTTAAGGAGTCTTGCCGTGTTCTGGGGAATCATCAAGGCTTTTGTCAAGGGGATCTTACGCAGCCGGCTCTCCGTTGCCGGCGCGGTGATGGCTTCCGTCATTTTGCCTGTGCTGGCGGTTTTTACCATTCTCGACGTGCAGGGGATTGTCCGGAATCCTTATTTCAATTTTATCAACTACGTGGTGTTGGGGCCGTTGTTCATCGTCGGCCTCATCATGCTGGTGGTGGGGCTTTTGGTGGGCAAGGGCGACGAAGACCTCGGCGCTTTTACCTATGAATACCTCAAGGAACAGTTTTCCAAACCCGGCCGTTTCACCCGGGTGCGGCGACTGCTGTTTCTCATTACCGTCCTGACCTTTGCCACGATCATCGTCGTCGGTTTGGTCTCTTACACCGGTTTGCGTTACACAGATTCGACAAGTTTTTGTGGCCAGTTCTGTCATCAGGTCATGGAGCCCGAGTACGTGACCTATCGGAATTCGCCCCACTCCCAGGTCCCCTGCGTTGCCTGTCATTTTGGCGAAGGAAGCTGGTCGCCGGGCACCAAGCTCTCCGGTATCCGGCAGATCTTTGCCGTTGCCTTCAACACTTACAGCCGTCCCATCCCGTCGCCGATCTCCCACCTGCGGCCCACCCGCAAGAGTTGTGAGCAATGTCATCTTCCGGAAAAGTTTCACGGCGACAAGCTCTACGTCAAAGATCGCTATCTCGACGACGAACACAACACCCATGTGCAGACCGTCATGCTGATGAAGGTGGGATCTGGTGGTGGCTACCGCGGTGCTCAGGCACACGGCATTCATTGGCACGTGGCAACAGAGAACAAGGTATACTACCGGGCCGTTGACGCGCAGCGCAACGTGATCAGCGAGATCAGGCTCAGGAAGCAGGACGGCAGTGAGGTGGTCTATGCCGCTGGCGGAGGGAAGTTCGCCGGAGTCGGCACCTTACGGCTCATGGACTGCACCGACTGTCACAACCGTCCGACCCATGTCTTCCTCTCCCCGGCCGAGGCCCTGGACCGGAAAATGTTCGAGGGCGAGATTCCCCTCTCTTTGCCTTATGTCAAGAAGGTGGGGCTTGAGGCGGTGACCAAGGAATATGCGTCCGTTGACGAGGCACGGGTGGGAATCGGCCGTTACCTTCGGGCCTGGTATGCAAAGAACTATCCTGAGTTGATGGAGCGGCGTACCTCTCTTATCAACCGGGCCGCCGAGGGGATTTTTCATGCCTACAGCGAAAATGTCTTCCCCGCCATGAATGTTGGCTGGTCGACCTACCAGAGTTTTCTGGGGCACCACGATGGTGGCGGCTGCTTCCGTTGCCATGACGGCAAGCATCTGACCCAGGATGGTACGGCCATCACCAATGACTGTAACGCCTGTCATATCGTGCTGGCCGAAAACGAGCCGTCTCCAGACGTGGTACGGCTTCTGCGTGGATCCGAATGATCGTCGTGAGGTGAAGAGGTCGTCACCGCTGGCGGCCCTCTTTTTCTAACTTTTAAAACCCCTGCCGGCCAGGGGACGTAACTGTTTTATTTTTTGAGGAGGAACGAAGAGCATGAGTAACACGGAAAACGGTCAGCAGACAGACGGCCAGCGCGGCGGTCATCACCATCGCAGCGCGTGGAGCCACATCATCCGCGGTATGTGGAGGACCCCCTTGGGGTTGATGGGGGTGGCGATCACCACGGTCAGTATCACCTTGATGCTGCTCGGCCTGTTGGTGGATATGTTGGGTCTGGTTGACAAACCCTATGCCGCCATCGCCACGTATATGGTACTGCCCGGCGGCATGATCACCGGTTTGATCCTGATTCCGGTTGCCGCCTGGCTGCGGCGGCGGGAATGGCACAAACACGGCATTGCCAAGGAGCATCTGGTTATCAACCTCAGTGATCACAAGCACCGGCGTTTTGTGGTCGTGTTTATTGCCCTTACCGTCATCAACCTCGCCATCCTGGGCGTGGTGGGCTACGAAGGGTATCATTTCACGGATTCTCCCTACTTCTGCGGTATGGTCTGTCATCAGGTGATGGCCCCCGAGTACACCGTCTACCAGCGATCGCCCCACGCCAGAGTGGCCTGTGTGGAGTGCCACATCGGCCCCGGTGCCAGCTGGTTCGTCCAGGCCAAGATCTCCGGTCTGCGTCAGGTGGCGGCGGTGCTCACCGACAGCTACAGCCGGCCGATTCCCGCTCCGGTGCATCATCTCCGTCCGGCGCGCGACACCTGCGAACATTGCCATTGGCCGGAGAAGTTCCACGGCAAGAAGGTCAAGATTTTCACTCACTTCACCAACGACAACCAGAAGACGCCGGAAGTCACCGAGATCGCCCTGCACATTGGTGGTCGTAATCCCAAGACCGGAGCCTTCGAGGGCATTCACTGGCACGTGAGCAAGAACGTGCAGGTGCGTTACTTTGCCCTGGACGAAAAGCGGACCCGTATCTCGCGTATCCAGGTGACTCGTCCCGATGGCAGCAAGGAGGAGTTTGTCAAGGAAGGCATGGAGCCGGAAAAAGGGTATGCCGGCGAATGGCGGGTGATGGACTGTATCGACTGCCATAACCGTCCCACCCACGTCTACGACCACCCCGAGGACCGGGTGGATTTTGGTTTGCTCAGCAAGAAGATCAACCCGGATATCGTTGGCATTCGTGAGGACAGCATCACCGTGCTGACCAAGCTGTACGCCACCCGCAAGGAGGCGGCCGCGAACATGGCCGATGACCTGTTGGCCCTCCAGAAGAAGCGGGATCCCGCCCAGGCCGAGAAGTACAAGGACGACATTCTCAATGCCGGCGATTTCCTGCTCGATGCCTATCTGGGCAACGTCTGGCCGCGGATGAATGTGACTTGGGGCACCTACAAGAATCACCTCGGTCACAGGGATTCCGATGCCGGCTTCGGTTGCTGGCGCTGCCACGACGAGGAGCATCGTACCAAGGACGGCAAGGTGATCAGCCAGGATTGCGGGATGTGTCACGACGAGCCTAAATGATGTAAATTTGGTTTGTAAGGAAATTCTGAAATTATTTTTCAGAGCAGCCTTGCGAATCGAGAACGAAAACTGTAATGTAGTAAAAGAAATTAGCTGCGGAGTGGGTTCCATGGAATCCACTCCGCAGCTTTGTCTTACCGAAAGGCCATGACAGTTCTGTAATGCCGTTTTATGCCGGCTGCATCTCCCTGGGGCGGCGCGGTGGTTTGCTCTGGTTAGTTGCTGTTTACTTGTGAACGAATTTCCGGTATGTCACAGAGTGACCCTTTGGGCATGCAGGACTCCTTGTGCCACTCCACTGCTCCTCCTGCGGAGGTGAATGCGGTCCCTTTGACGGTACTGCAATTGGATCCCGGAAGAAGGGGCCTGCCAAACAAAAGATTTTTTGTTTTTCTGGTGAGAAAGAATGGGTATCAATAGTAAAGAGGCGATTTATCCCATTAGCGTCGCCGCCAAACTGTTGTCGGTGCATCCCCGCACCCTGCGGATATATGAGGAAGAGGGGTTGATTAAGCCGGCCAGGCAGGGCAACAAGCGTTACTACTCGAATGATGACATCGAATGGGTTCGGTGTATCCGTGAACTGATCCACGACCGTGGGATCAGTATCCCTGGCATCAAGATGCTCCTGGAGCTGACCCCCTGCTGGGAGATACGGAAATGTTCCGAGGAGGTACGGGCCAAGTGTTCCGCCTACATGGACCAGACGGTTCCCTGCTGGCAGCGGGCCAGTACCGCATGCGCTCGCGGCGAGCTGAAGCAGTGCGGCGAGTGCGAGGTCTATATCAAGGCGATGCGTGAAGTAAACGACTTGTAATCATCTTCCTGGTGTGCGCCTCTTCCCTCCTCCTTTGTTCGCGTCCAAGTTTTTTTTAGCTTCCGTCGGTCGCGGCTGCCATCCATTCCGGTGGGCAGCCCGACGCCGCTTTCCCCCTCCCTCCTTTGTCCTCTTCCCCATCGTGATGCGGTAGGCTGCCGGGTCAGTGGAACCCTTCGCCGACGTCCTTGGGGCGCCTGTCGGTTCTGGAGGCGGTTTCATCGCCTCGCGCCATGAAGCCGCAGCGCCGGAGTCGCGCTGTGGGCAGAGAGGGGACACGTCAGGCGAGAGAGAAGAAAGGCCGAAGCGTATTGCGGGAATGAATCAGGGGGGGGTCAGACAACGCGGTTGAGCAGGTTGCCGCTGGAAGCTGAGGAACTGTTGGCCGTATTCTGGGCCTCCAGATAGTTTTGGGCAACGCCGAGGGTAATCCCTTCGCTGCTGGACGCGGAGTCGCTCTGGGGGGACGACGAGGTTTCGTTGTTGCTGCTGGTTTGTTGCTGCCGGGGAGATGGAGTACTCGCCTGGCTGCTGCTTTGGGCGAGTTCGAGGCGTTTCTCGGTTACCTCCTTGAGGATGGAGGTGGTTTCCTTGGTGGTGATGTCGACGCGTTCGTTGGGTTCTTGGCGGGTTTCGGAGGTGGTTCGGACGTTTTGGGTCTGATCCCTGCTGGTGGAAACCCTGGCCATGGCAACGGAACGGGCCGACTGGGCGGTGGCGGACTGAATACTGTTCATGGTGTCCCTCCTCGGTGCCTTGGGCTGGGACGGTGCGGGAATCTACCGCAAGAAATGCCATTCCCTCCCTTAACTATAGTGCAGCAAGAATCCCCCTGTCAACTAACGGTAGAGCCCCAGGGAAATTCAGGGCGCGGTCCGGCGGTAGGGAGCAGGGAGGGGCTCCTCCCTGCTTCGCTCGCTTACAAGAAGGGGGTCAGCCGGCTAACCCGCCCAGCTGACTGAGCTGGTCCCTGGCAAAGTCGATGGTCGGATCCAGGGCCAGGGCGACCTGTAACGACTGGATTGCCTCGGCGTTTCTGCCGACCTTGCGGTAGTTGACGCCCAGGTTGGCGTGATCGATTGCCGACGCCGGGTGCAGTTCAACGGTCCGGCTGAAATGCTTGATGGCGGTTTCGTAGTCGCCCAGCTTGAAGTGGCAGAAACCGAGCAGGTTGTGCAGGTCGGGCCGTTCTTCGTCCAAGGCGGTGCCCTGGCGAAGGATGGCGATGGCCTCCTGGTATTGGCCCATGTCCTTGAGACAGCTTCCCAGGTAGGAATAGATGTACGGAACGTCTTCGGCCTCGGGCGACAGGGTCAGGGCGTGTTCGAGGCGTTGCCGGGCGTCGTCGAGCCGGCCCTGGTCGAGGAGGTTCTTGCCCAGGTAAAACTCGAGATAGTAGGCCTGGGGCAGGATCTCCTGCATGCCGCTGAGGCGGGCCTGGATTTCACTCAGATCGGAGAGGCGTTCCGTCACCAGTTTGGCGGCAAAGAGGCCGACGTTGCGGATCATCGACCGCTCACGGAAGTGGGCCCCGGGAATGATGGTGTAGATGGTGGGAATCTTGAGGTCGGGATGCATGGTGTTGACCACCAGAACATCCATGTCAAGCCGTCTCAGGGCGGCGAGGCAGTTGTCGATCTCAACCCGCATGTTGTCGTCGCTTAAGTTGGGCATGGCGTCAATGGGCACGCTTTTCTCCACCTCGGTGAGGTAGCGCACCTCGCCCATGCTCAACGGCTTGGGCAATCCGCTGGCCACGTAGTTTGCCTTGCTGTTGAAGTCGCCGGCCAGCTGCGCCACCTCGGTAAGGGCCCGAATCAGGGATTTGGTCGGGTCGGGGGTGGTGCCGGCGGTGTAGACGATTTCGCTCAGCTCCGGGAAGGTGGCGGGGTCCATGGCCAGGGCGGCCACCGTGGGGATACCGGTGTCCAGGGTGAAGTCGTTTAAGTAGAGTTCGATGCCGTGCCGCCGGAATTTGTCAATGAGTTCCCTGGCCACGGGATCCTTGACACTCTCCGGATCGATGGCCGGTGTTCTGAGCTGCTGGTGGTTGACCACCGCACAGACATGGCGTTCGACGATTTCGCTTACTCCCTGGAGGATCGCCTCTTCGTAAGTGTTGCCTGCCGAGGGGCCGTTGAACTCGTTGATGGCGTAAAACCAGCTGAAGGGCACCAGCACCTCTTCCTGGCGGCTGAGGTTGGTGGCCCATACCCATTGGATGGGGATGTCGGCGATGAGCCGCTCCAGGGTGGCGACGTCGGTGTGCTCGTCATGAACCGACTGCAGTAGCCGCTCCAGAGGCAGAAGCGGCTCGCCGGCCGCCTTCAGGTTGGCATAGGTATCGGTGATGAAGTTTGCGGTATTCTTTTTGAAGCTGAAGAAGCTGAACCGTTCAGCCAGTTCCATGCAGGCGCTGGCCCGGGACTGTTCCGGGGTACTGCCCTTGCCCATCTGCTTTTTGTTGCCGATGGTTTCGAAGGCATCCCGGCCGCAGACACTGAAGTAGACCGGGATGTCCAGCCTACCGTTGTCGATGCGGGTGACGTCCTTGAGGATATCGAGGTTGACCTCCTTGAGCCGGGCCATGAAACGGTTGACGGTTTCCACCGGCGAGCAGACCTTGTCTTGGTCAAGGGTGTAGTGCTTGAAGCAGTCCTGGGGGCGAATCGGGGTTCTGTTCATCGTATCACCTTGATCTTGCGAATTTCATTTGTGGTACCTGTAAATTGCCGGGGTCAATTATCTTCGACTGGCCGAAGCTTGTCAAGGCCGGAGAGGGATACGGCGACAGGCATCGCCGGCGCCGTGGGCGGCATCATGCCCGGCGGAGAACTTCGTTGTTGTCGGGAGGGCTGGCTACTTGTTGCGGAATTCCTGCTTGATCAACAGGATCTCTTCTTCGATGGCGAAAAAGGCATCCACCACCGCCGGGTCGAAGTGGCTGCCCCGGCTTTCGCGGATGATGGCGAAGGCTTTTTCCAGGGGAAAGGGTTCCTTGTAAGGCCGTTTGGAGGTGAGGGCATCGAAAACGTCGGCGATGGCGGTGATTCGGCCCGCGATCGGGATGGCTTCGCCCTTGAGTCCCTGAGGGTAGCCGGAGCCGTCCCACTTCTCGTGGTGGGTGAGGGCAATGGTTTCAGCCATCCGCAGCAGTTCCGACTCAGAGCCTTCGAGGATTTGCGCCCCCTGTTGGGAGTGTTGTTTCATGATCTCCCACTCCTCGCCGTTGAGCTTGCCAGGTTTGCGGAGAATGGCGTCCGGTGTTGCGATCTTGCCCACGTCATGCATGGGCGCGGCCAAGAAGATGGTTTCGACCTCGTTTTCCGGCAATCCCATCTGCTGGGCGATGGCGGCGGAGAAGTGACCGATGCGGATGATGTGCTCGCCGGTGTCGTCGTCTCGGAATTCGGCGGCTCGGGCCAGTCGGTAGATGGTCTCGAGCGAGGCGCGCTTGATGGCGCTGAACGCCTGGCGCAGCTCTTCGGTGCGCCGTTCCACCGCTGCCTCTAGCTTTTTCTGGTAATTCTTCAGGTGGTCGTAGTAAGCCTTCACCGACAGCGAGGAGTTGATCCGCGCCCGCAGCTCCAGTTCGTTGACTGGCTTGGTGAGGAAGTCGTCGGCTCCGCATTCGAGGGCCTTGACCCGTTCGTCCACCTCGGTGAGCGAGGTTACCATCACCACAGGAATCGCCCGGGTGTCAGGGTCTTCCTTCAGGTGGGCCAAGGTCTCGAAGCCGTCCATTCGCGGCATAACGATATCGAGAAGAATGAGATCCGGTTTGCATTCCCGGACCTTGTCGAGGCAGTCCATGCCGTCGGAGGCGAATCGCACCGAGTGGCCGAGGGGGGTGAGCAGCGCCTCCAGCAGGCGAAGATTGAAAATTTGGTCATCCACGGCCAGGATGGTGCCGGTGGGTGGTGGCACGTTTCTGTTCATGGTTTCTCGGTTTCCTTGGGCGTTGTCAAAAGGGGCGTCTGAATCGTAGCGCCGCGGCATCCAGTGGTGGCGACTCGGTGGTAAGGCCGTCACCATCGGAGGGTGCCCTGTGGCAGACGGCAAGAGCAAAGTTTATTCTACCGGGGGTGGGCCTTTCAATAAAGATTTTTTCTATCCCCTGCCATGGCGGCCGGCTAGCGTAAGGGCGGGTTGTAGTAGCCGAAACGGAGTTCCGGGAAGGTCTGCCGGAGCCGTTGAAGCCAGTGCCTGATGCCCAGCGCAGGTGCGACCGGGGCGTGATCCACTGCTTCCAGGTACCAGTCTGGGTCCATGTTGAGGTTGCGGAGCTGGATGAAGTCGGGCTCTTCCGCCGCCACGAGTTCGCAGAGGGCGGCGAATTCCTCGGGATCGTCGGTGAAGCCGGGCAGGACGAAGTAGTTCAGCGAGACGAACTTGCCTGCCCGTTTCATCTCTCGGATGGAGGCGCGGACATCGGCAAAGGAGAAATTTTTGGGCCGGTAGTAGCGGTTGTGGTAAGCAGGGCGGGCGCTGTTCATGCTCACCCGCATGGAGTCGAGGCCGGCGGCGGCAAGCCGCGCCACCGCCTCGGGCAGGCTTGCGTTGGAGTTGAGGTTGACGGTGCCCCGGCCAGTTTGTTTACGGATGAGTTGGATCGCCTTTTCGATGGTCTCGGCCTGGAGCAGCGGCTCGCCCTCGCATCCCTGACCGAAGCTAACCACCCCCCGCGCCACCCGTTTGAGGTGGGGGACGGCCACCTGAGCGATCTCCGCCGGAGTCGGCACGAAGCGGATCCGTTCCTGGGTGGATGGACAGCATCCCGAGGGCTGGAGCGAGATGCAGCCCACGCAGCGGGCGTTGCATACCGGTGAGGTGGGCAGGGGCGCTTCAAACCGGTCGAGAAAGTAGTTCTTGGCCGCCGGACAGCTGTAGGTGAGGCTGCAGACGCCCAGATGCTGGATGAGGCGGTTGTGCGGCATGGCCCGCAGCCGTTTCTGGGTTTTGGCGCGGATTTTTTCGGGGTTGAACCCCGCCGGTTCCTGGCGCTGGTCGTGGTCGCTTCTGAAGCCGCTCACCCAGAAGCGGCCGTCAAGCCAGCCCACAGCCGTGTAGGCGAAGAGGGGGAGGGTGGCGGCGCCGGCGCGTTTTGTAAAGGCCGTGGTGTGGACGGCGGTGTGGGCCGGGGCCATGAAAGCCGCCACCGCCTGGATTTCCTTGCCCGGCACGTCGGGATCCTCAGCGAGCATGGCGGCCTCGCCAGTGGCAGGCTCGAAGCCCACCGGGTTGCAGCCCGGCAGGACAAAGAGTTCGCTGCCCTCGGGGAGCGGGATGAGATCCTCCAGTGCCGGGGTCTGGAAATCCCGGCCGCTGCGGCCGGCCATGGTCAGTTCCGGAAAATCCTTGATCTCGCCGGCCTGGTTGGCGTAAACCAGGCTGGGCAGCCGGCTGGGGTGGAAAGGGCGTCTGGCCATGGGAACTCTGGCTGGGGTGAGAAAGAAATGCGACGTTTTGAGCAAAGCATCATATTTTACTCGTCTTGATCGGAAAAGAAAGGGTAAAAGATGCTTTGATTTTGATGCTGAATTTTGTATCGTAACCGGTCTTTTTTAGGCTTCGCCGTTCTTGGCGGTGCGGCCTCGTTGGCACCCCCGCCGAAAGCGTGGGGAACTTCAGAAGGCCACCGGCTGGAAAGCTATTGCTGACGGCCGGCATGCCGGCAAATCTTGCCATGCGATTTGGCGTGTGGCGGGGGCAGTGACATGATGGAAACACCGTCCTGGGACATCGAACAGGCGCGCGAGCTTTACGGCATCAACCGCTGGGGGCTCAAGTATTTCAACATCGACGACAAGGGGCAGGTGAACGTGGCTCCCCTCCGCGACCAGGGACCGGCGGTGCCGATCATCGAGGTGGTGCAGGAGGCGGTGGAGCAGGGGCTCCATTTTCCCATGCTCATCCGGTTTCAGGATCTGCTCCGCAACCGGGTGGAGACCATCAACCAGGCATTTGTCAATGCCATCGAAGAGTTCGGCTATCAGGGCAGCTACCGGGGGGTCTACCCCATCAAGGTCAACCAGCTGCGAGAGGTGGTCGAGGAGATCGTCGATGCCGGTGAGCCGTTCCACTACGGCCTCGAAGCGGGGTCAAAGCCCGAACTCTACGCCGCGCTGGCCGTCCACGAGGATCCCGAGAGCCTCATCGTCTGCAACGGTTACAAGGACCGGCATTTTATCCGGGCCGCGCTCATGGGGGTGATGCTGGGGAAGAAGGTGTTCCTGGTGGTGGAAAAGGTCGAGGAGGTGCGGCAGATCATCGACCTCGCCCAGGAGATGGGTGTTGAGCCGTTGGTGGGCCTGCGGGTGCGGCTGATGACCAAGGGCAAGGGCAAGTGGGAGAAGAGCGCCGGCGAGGACGCCAAGTTCGGCCTCACCACCGGTGAGATCCTCGAGGCATCCCGGCTGCTGAAAGAGGCCGGCATGGCCCATTGCCTGAAGCTCGTCCATTTCCATGTCGGCTCGCAGATCCCCGACATCCTCACCATCAAGAAGGCGGTGCGCGAAGGCGCCATGTTCTACGCCAAGCTGCGCAAGATCGGCCACGACCTCGAGTACCTCGATGTCGGCGGCGGGCTCGGCGTCGACTACGACGGCAGCCGCACCACCTTCCACTCCTCGGTCAACTACTCGCTCAACGAGTACGCCCGCGACATCATCTACAACGTTATGGACATCTGCGACGCCGAGCAGGTGCCGCATCCGGTGGTGATCAACGAGAGCGGTCGGGCGGTGGTGGCCCATCATTCCGTCCTGGTGGTCCAGACCTTCGGCGACATCAAGAAGATGGCCAGCGATGTGGAGCCCACCCGGCCCACGGTGCGGCACAAGCTTGCCGAGGAGGCGTGGGAAAACTACCAGGAGATCAACACCGGCAATCCGCTGGAGGCGTATCACGAGGCCCTGCATCTGAAGGAGGAGGCCCAGACCTATTTCGGCCTCGGTCTCATCGATCTCGAGGTGAAGGCCGAGGTGGAACGGATGTTCTGGCTTACCAGCATGCGGATCATCGAGCTGTTCCGGTCCGCCGAGTACGTGCCCGAGGAGATCGTCGAGTTGGAGAGCAAGCTGAGCGACCAGTATCTTTGCAACTTCAGCGTTTTTCAGTCATTGCTCGACCACTGGGGCTTTGGGCAGCTCTTCCCCATCATGCCCCTCCACCGCCTGAACGAGGAGCCCCAGCGGCGGGGAACGCTGGCCGATATCACCTGCGACTCGGACGGCAGGGTCGCCAAGTTCATCAACCTCTACGAGGAGGGGGTGGATACCCTGCCGCTGCATGCCTTGAACGGGAGTTCCTATTACATCGGCATTTTCATGACCGGCGCCTACCAGGACATCATGGGTGACCTCCACAACCTCTTCGGCCGGGTCAACGAGGCGCACGTCTTCCTCGATGATGACGAGGAGAGCGGGTACTATATCGAGGAAACCATTGAGGGGACGACCATGCAGAAGGTGCTGTCGCTGGTGCAGTACTCCAACAACGATCTGACCCGGCGGATGAAGGTCAAGATCGACCGGGCCATCAAGGGCGACCGTCTGAAGCCCAATGTGGGCATGCGGCTGCTCAATGAATACGAGCGGGGACTGAAGGGGTATACCTATCTCGATCTTTAGACGGTGAAGGCGGAGAGGGGGAGGGGGGCGGGCTGCCCGGCGCGCGTTCTCAGCGGGGACGGATCTTGCTGAAAACGCTGTCCACGGCCCGGTAGATGGTTGCGTCGTCGCCGAAGACGTCCTGGACCTTGGGGTGATCGAGAAGATCCTCGATGATGTACTGGGTGAAGTAAAGGCTCAGGAAGTTGGGATCGCTGACCAGACCGCGCAGGGGGGCGGTCTTGAACTGGATGTCGAATTCCTCCATCTCGGAGAGCTTCTTGAGCCGGTCGGCGACGAGTTCCTTGATGGCCTTGTCGGAGCTGATTTCGATGATGTGATCGTCGAGCAGTTTCTGGACCAGTTGGACGGCGAGATCCTCGGCATGCTGGTAGGCCATGTGCAGCATGTGCTTGCGTTCCTGCTCGCGTTTGCGGTCAATGGCCCGAATGGCCCGGTCTGCTGCGGTGTTGGAATAACTGCCCTGATGGCCCATGCCTGTTTTCCCCCGTGTATACTCGTCGCCCGTGGCGTTTAAATTATTTCTCTTTCCGATTAGATACAGGAAAATGGCGGAAAGGGAAAGGAGAAATCATCAATAACCGTACCGTTGGTGCAGATTTATGAACCCCTTGACAAAAGAGAGAAAAATACATGAGCAATACCAGTGTTGCCACCGAACATGAGAGATCACTGACCATCATGCTGCCTGCCGGCCGACTGCCGCTGCCGGTGATGGAGAAGGCCCGGGAACTCGCCCAGCGCCATGGTCTGGGGGTCTATCTTTCCACGACCCAGAATCTGCGGCTGCTGGGGGTGAAGGAGGAGGATCTCGAAGCCATCAAGGCCGAACTCGCGCCGCTGGGGGCCATGTTTAAGGGGCCGGGCAAGTTTCCGCTGCCCAAGGTCTGTATCGGCAAGCCATCCTGCACCATGGGAATTGTGGACCCTGCCGAGCTTTCGGCCCGTATCCTGGCGCGTTTTGGGGAGCGGCCCAATGTCAAGCCGAAGTTCAAGATCGCCATTGCCGGCTGTACCCTTTCCTGTTCTGGCGCGCTTCTGGTGGACATCGGCGTGGTGACCACTCGTAACGGTTTTGATCTCTACGTGGGCGGGAAGGGGGGGCCCTATCCCAAGGTGGGCCGCCGGGTGCTGCGCGGGGTGAGCGAAGCTGAGGTGCTGGAGGCCATCGGCAAGCTGGTGGACTTCCACGACGCCAAGACCGCCAATAAGCAGCGGCTGATCAAGCTCCTGGAAGATCCGGAGTTTCCCTTTGCCGTTGAAGAGTGATTCGGCTGCCGCCTCGGCTGGCGGAGGGGGGCGGCGGCTGGCCGGCGGCCGCTGCCTTTTTCCCCTTGGCGGCGGGACGGTTCATTGCCGTGCCAGCCTCGCTGGGCGCGGCGAGGTCTCCTGCCGCCTGCCGAACAGAGCCATCGGTCGGCAGCCGGTATGCCATTCTACGGAGTGATGCGGTGGCGATTTTCCCTCCTAAGCCGCCTTCCCGTAAGTGGGGAGGGCCTTTTGGGCTGTCGGCGGTGCGTCCGTCTGGTCCTCCAGCTTGAACGTGGAGACCAATCCCCGCATCTGTTCGGCCTGGTCCGCCAGTTCTTCGGCCGCTGCCGCCGACTCCTCGGATTTGGCGGTGTTCTGGTTGGTCACTGAATCCACCTGATCGAGCCCCTGGTTGATCTGGGCAATGCCCATGGCCTGCTCGTGGGAGGCAGCGGCGATCTCGCCGGCCAGATCGGCCATCTTGGTGACCGATTCGACGATTTCGGTCAGGGCGTCGGCGGTACGGTTGGCGATTTCCAGGCCGTTCTTCGACTTGCCAACCGACCCCTCGATGAGTTCCGCCGTCTCCCGGGCCGCCTTGGCACTCCTGGCGGCGAGGTTGCGCACCTCCTCGGCCACCACCGCGAACCCCTTGCCCTGCTTGCCGGCCCGGGCCGCCTCCACCGCCGCGTTCAGGGCCAGCAGGTTGGTCTGAAAGGCGATTTCGTCGATCACCTTGATAATCTTCGATATGTTCTGCCCGGCGGCGTCGATTTCGCTCATTGCCGCCATCATCTCCCGCATCTGGGCGTTGCCCTTCTCCGCCGCTCCCCTCGTCTGGGCCGCCAGCTGATTGGCCTGCTCGGCGTTCTCGGCGTTCATCTTGGTCTGCGAGGCCATCCCGGTGATGGAGCTTGAGATCTCCTCAAGGGCGGCGGCCTGCTCCGTCGCCCCCTGGGCAAGGATCTGGCTCGATTCCGAGAGTTCCGCCGACCAGGAGGAGATCTCTCCGGTAACCTCCTGGACGTTGCCGATGATGGAACTCAGGCTGGCCCGCATCTGCCGAAATGCCTTTCCCAAGGCGTCCTTGTCGGAGGAAAGCTCCACTTCCTTGGTCAGGTCACCGTTGGCGATTTCGAGAGCGAGCTTCTCTCGTTCATGGAAGTAGTTGGCGAGCCCCATGATGATGGAGCCCAGGGTTTCCATCTCCGTCTTGGCGCCATAGAGGTTGCAGGTCCGGCAGTCCTCACCCTTCCTGGCCCGCGGACAGTGCTTGACCACCGCATAGGAGCCGCTGGTCACCCAGCAGTGGTCTTCCTTGCCGAAGCTGGGGCAGGTCTTGTTGCCGCAGCTCTTGATCGAGGAGCATCTGACCGCCTTGCCCATGGGCATGGAGCCGCTCACATCGCCGAGACCGATGCGGTGCAGAAATTCCATGGCCTCGTTGAGCGGCGTGAGGATGCTCCGGCTCACCAGATAGGCTGCTCCCAGAGCCACACCCAGGCCGCCGGCGGCGATGAGTGCCCTGAGCCCCGGCGAGTCGGTCAGGTGCCAGGTGAGGCAGAGCACCCCGCCGAACAGGGTGACGAAAAGAAAAGAAAGGGTGATTTTGTGTGAAATTTTCATCATCTCCTCCCCGGCAGCAGGACGGTGAGACGGCTGACGGCAATGTTTCGCTGCGATGACGCATGGTTCCTGCCCGGGACATGAACAGCATGCAAAGAAATTTTCGGGAAACGGTGGAGGGGGAAATGGCATATTCCACCGATCTTGAAATGATCTGCCTGTCTGGCCGATGGGGTGTTTATTCCTCCAGGGTGGCGGCCAGGGCCTGTTCCAGTTCCGACACGCCATAAGGTTTCTGGATGAAATGGAGTTTCTTCTCCCGGATCATCTCCAGGCGCGAGCGATGGTCAGGATAACCGCTGGTCATGAGAACCTTGAGCCCTGGCGACAGGGCGAGGAGTTCCTGGGCCAGTTTGACGCCGTTGCCGTCGGGCAGGGCCACGTCGCTGAACAGCAGGTCGAGAGCGTCGCCCTCGCGGCCGAAGATGGCCCGGGCCGTGTCGATGTCCGAGGCGGCGATGACTCGGAACCCCTTTTCTTCGAGAATCCGCAAGGCCACTTCCCGCACGTCCGCCTCGTCTTCGAGCAGCAGCACCGTCCGACCGCCACCGGCAAGCGCGGTTTGCTGGACAGGGGGACGCCGCTGGCTGGCGGCGTCGCCGATGGCCAGGGATTCTTCTTCCGGGAAGGGGTTGGCCGGCAGGTAGATGTTGAAGATGGTGCCCCTGCCCAGGTCGCTGTAAACGTTGACCCAGCCGTCGTGCTGAGCGACGATGCCGCTGACGATGGACAGGCCAAGGCCGGTGCCCTTGCCTGCCGACTTGGTGGTGTAGAAGGGGTCGAAGATCTGCGGCAGGTTTTCCTTGGGGATGCCGATGCCGGTATCGGCGACGGAGAGTACCACGTAGTTGCCCAGCCGTGAATTGTGGATCTGTTTTTCGAGGTTTTCGTCAATGCCGAGGTTCTTGGTGGCGATGACGATTTTTCCACCCTCGGGCATGGCGTCACGGGCGTTGACCACCAAGTTGGTGACCATCTGCTCGATACAGCCTTCGCTGGTATTGACAGGCCAGATCCCGGGTGTCGCCTCTACGCTGACGGTGATGTCCTCGCCGATGAGCCGTTGCAGCATGACGAGAATGCTTTGCACCGCCTTGTTGATGTCCACCGGCCCGTATTCCCCGCCGGAGGGGCGGCGGCTGAAAAGCAGCAACTGCCGAACCAGACCGACGGCGCGGTTTGACGACCCCATGATCTGCTCCAGGTGTTTGCGGACGGCCTCCGGAGAACCGTCGGCCTTGAGCATGGCCAATTGGGCGTTGCCAATGATGGCGGTGAGGATGTTGTTGAAGTCATGGGCTACCCCGCCGGCCAGAACCCCCACCGCCTCCATTTTCTGCGACTGCAGGAGCTGCGCCCACATGGCCTTGCGTTCTTCCTCGGCTTTTTTGCGCTCGGTGATGTCGATGTTGTATTCGATTACCTGTTTGACCTTGCCCTGTTCGTCGAATAGGGGATAGGCGTGAATCTCGAAGTAGCCGCCGCTGCCGTCCGCGTGGTCGCAGTGGAAGTGTTCGACCATGGCCGGCCGTCCTGTTTCCCTGACCAGGGAAAGGGCGCAGACATGCTCCTCGCCGGTGCAGGGGGTGTCGCGGCCGTGGGTCATGGCGTGACAGGTTAGGCCCTCATGGGGGCGGTCGGTGAGGGCGTAGGCCGCCTTGTTGGCCAGGACAATGGTTCGTGTCTCCACATCGATGACGTAAAAGGGATGGGTGAGGGACTCGATGATGCCTTGGAGAAATTGCCGCTGTTTCTCGAGCTTTTGTTCCGTGGCGAGGCGTTCGGCCACCTCGTCACGGAGGGTGGCGTTGGCGGTGGCGAGTTCCGACGTCCGGGTGGTGACCCGGACCTCCAAGGCGTCGTGGGCGTGCTGGATCTCTTCCCTGGCCCGGCGGTTTTCCGCCGCACACTCCTCCAGGCGGCCAATGAGGCGGCGGGTGGCGAGGAAGACCACCCCCAGGGCCACGCAGAGCAGCAGGGCGCTGATCAGGACGGAGCGGACGATGAAATTCCGCCTGTGGAGCACCTTGCCGGAGATGTCCTGCAGGACCAGGATTTTACCGACGATGCGGCCTTGATAGTCACGCAGTACGGTGCTGACGTGCAGCAGGTTGGTTCTGCCGTTGATTTCCACCCGCTGGCGGGGGGCGGCGGTGAAGTCGAAGTTGTCCGGGAGCTGCTCGAAGGCCTGTGTGTCAGGGTCGATGAGCACGGAGTTGGAAAAGGTGCGGAAGCCCTCGTTGACCAGGACCGCCTTTTGCCATGGGGCCACGTCCCACACCGTCGCCACCTCGGTGTGCAGCCGTTGACCGATGGCGTCGGTGAGTTGGCGGACAGGGATGCCGAACTCCATTGCACCCACGTACTTGCCGGCGAAGAACAAGGGCTGGGCGATCCAGTACATTGCGCCGTGCTTGCCGATATCGAAGCCGGCGGCGGTGGCGTGGTTGGCGTGCACCTCTTTGAGCAGCGGCCGGGAGGCGAGGATGTTGTCCCCTGCGAGTTCCGGTTCCTGGGTGCGCAGAAAGACGGTACCATCGGGCAGGTTGAAGTCCAGGGCATGAAAGTAGGGGTTTTCCGCCCTCAGGATGGCAAGTTCCTTGCTGGAGATACCATAGAGGCGCTGCCGGTCCCGTTCGGCAAAGGCACGGATCATCTCGGGGTGGGATTCGGTGAGATGCTTGATGCGGCTTAAGTAGGGGGTGAGGGCGTAGGTGGTGATGTCGCCGATGATGGTGTCGATCTGGTCCTGTTCATGGGTGATGTGGTCGTTGATTTCCTGGTTGTGCTGGGAGATGCCCTGGACAAGAAAAAGAGCGGTGAGCAGGAAGATGACCAGGCTCACCGCCGCAATTGTTCTTGTCCTGATATCCATGAAGCCGATTTCCCGCCTGCAAAAAAGAGTTTTCCGGTGCCCTGCCAAAGGCCGATTGCGATCTGGAAGGGTCGCACGAACGATGTTTTGCGTACTGTAACTGGTTGCCGGCTGTCGTTCGGCTACAGGAACTCTTGTCAGTAATAGCTATTGGGAAAATTTGTAGCAACTCCTTTTGAGGCTAATATGGAAAAAAGTATTTCAGATATGGGGTACTGAAAGTTTTCTATTTAATGCTTTAGTTTTCGTGGCGCAGCCTATTCGGCGCCGGCGACTGAGGTCTTGATGCCGTAAAAGGGATTAGCCTTGCAGGAGGTCGATGACGTTACCCTGGTTGATTTTACCTGCCTGGGTGGCGGCAAAGATCTTGGCGGCGTTGAGGGCCTTGAGCCGCGCGAAGACCATCGCCTCGTCGGCGTAGTCCACGTCTGTGATCGAGGAAGCCGCGGCCTGGATGTTGACGGAGGAGGTGGTGAGGTTGTTCACCGTCGAGGCGAGTTGGTTCTGGGTGGCACCGATTTCGGCGCGCATGGAGTCGACCTGCTGCAGTGCCTGGTCGGCGATGTCGATGGCGTCCTGGGCGCCCTCCGGGGTGAGAACGTTGATGTCGGCCAGCGAGCCGGCGTCGCCGCCGAGCTGGCTGCTTGCCGCCGAATCGATGGAAGTGGTCACCGTTTCGCCGGCGTTGGCCCCAACCTGGAAGCTGCGGTTGGTGAAGGAGCCGGTGAGCAGCGGTTGGCCGTTGTAGGTGGTGTTGTTGGCGATCTGGTCGAGGCTTGCCAGGGCCTTGTCGATGTCCGCCTGAATGGCCTGACGGGATTCAAGACTCTGGCTGCCCTGCGCCGCCTGCAGTGCTTTTACCCGGATGGTCTGGATGAGGGCGGCCGATTCGCCCAGGGCTCCATCGGCCACCTGCCCCATGGAGATGGCATCACTCGCGTTTCGGATCGCCTGGCCCATGCCGAGTGCCTGGCTGGAGAGGCTGTCGGCGATGACCATGCCCGAGGCATCGTCGGCGGCCTGGTTGATGCGGCTGCCACTGGCGAGCCGCTGGAGGGAGGCGTTGAGCTGGTCATTGCTCCGCTGTGCCTGGGAAACCGTGAAGATGCCGACGGGATTGGTATTGATGGTGAGCGCCATGGTATGCACCTCCTTCTCCTCATATTTTAGGAACGTCGGGGGCCTGGGTCAATGGGGGAGGAAGAAAATCGTCCCGGCCGTCTTCTCACCTCCCGGCGTATCGGCGGCTCACCGGCTCGCCGGTGGCGTCCGCATCCTCTCCCGAAGATCCCGCAGGTATTCCAGGCCGACGTCGAACTCGTAGGAAGCGACCAGGCCGACAAGGGCTTCGATCTCTTCGGCAAAACCGCTGTGCCGCATCTTTTCCCGGAGCGGCTCCACGAGGCGCGCCGCCTTGGTGTTGCCCTCCTCAAGGTAGACGGTCAACTGTTCGAGGAGCGCGCCGAGATCGTCGCCGGCCTTTCCTTGTCCTGGGAGTGTTTGTCCCGATGCCGCTTCCCTGTTCTTTTGAAAGGTGGCGATGGCCGTCAGCACTTCGTCGAGTTCCCTGGCCACGGCCGTGAGCGTTGCCTCGGCTTCGGCATGGTTTTGGGCTCGGGCGGCCATTTCCAGCCCAAGGGCTGCCGTCTGCAACTTTTCGGCCCCAACGGTGCCGGCTACCCCCTTGAGAGCGTGGCTCTGGCTCTGCAGGGCTTCGAAATCGTTCGCCGCCAGGCTCTGCTCCATCTCGGCGCTTGCCTCGGCATGGTTCTTGACAAAGAGGGCGAGGAGGTTGCCGTAGATGTCGTGGTTGCCGGAGGTGCGGGCCAGCCCCTTGGCAGTGGTGAAGCAGTGTTGCAGGCAGGCGAATGGCTCGGTCCGGCGGGGCGGCGGGAGTGGGGGCGTCGGCCCGCCCTTGCCGGCCGGTGCCGTCCGAGTCCGCGGCAGCCATCTGGCAAGGGTGGCATGGAACCTGACCGGGTCAAGGGGTTTGTTGACGTGGTCGTCCATGCCGGCGGCCAGGGATTTCTCCCGGTCGCCCACCATGGCGTGGGCGGTCATGGCAATGATGGGAACGTGGCGGGAGGCCGGTTCTTGGTCGCGGATGGCCTTGGTGGCGGTGAGGCCGTCCATGCCCGGCATCTGGATGTCCATGAGGATGGCATCGTAGGTGGCGGCCGCGGCCATCGCCACCGCGGCACTGCCGCTGTCGGCGGTCACGGCCTCGATCCCCCAGGATTCGAGCAGCTCTCTCGCCACCTGCCGGTTGATTTCGTTGTCCTCCGCCACCAGCACCCGGTTGCCGGTGAGGGGTGCCAGGGGTCGGGGCGGTCCGGGGGGCTCGGCCGTGGTCGTGGATTTTCTGCCCAGCAGGGCGCCTTCGATCTCGGCGAGCAGCTTGGCACGGCTCACCGGTTTTACCAGAAAGCCGTCGAGCGACATGAGCATGGCTTGACGTCGGACCTTTTCCTCATCGTAGCCGCTGACCAGGATGATTTTGGGGAGAGCGGCGATTGTCGGGCTTTGGCGGATCTTCTTGATGGTCGCCGGCCCGTCGAGGCCCGGGAGCTGCCAGTCCATCAGTACCAGATCGTAGGGAGGGGATGCCTCCTGGAGTGCCGAGAGCGCTTCTTCACCCGTGGCCACGGCCGTGGTTTCGTTGTTGAATGTTTCGAGCAACTGCCGCAGGATATCCCGGGAGGCGGGGCAGTCTTCCACCACCAGAATCCGATGCCCGCGCACCTCCCGGTCGGAGTCGCCGGCAAGAGGGGGCGCCGGCCGACCGAAGAGGGCGGTGAAGAAGAAACGGCTGCCCTTCCCTTCGACGCTTTCGACCCCGATGGTACCACCCATTCGTTCCACCAGTTTGCGGGAGATGACCAGCCCGAGGCCGCTGCCACCGTAGAAGCGGGTTGTGGAGACGTCGGCTTGGCTGAAGGGGTTGAAGAGTCGTTTGATCTGCTCGGAACTCATCCCGATGCCGCTGTCTTGAACGGTGAAACGCAGTCGCACCTGCTCGGGCTCTTCCTCCACCACTTCGGTGGTGACGACGATCTCGCCCCGGGAGGTGAACTTGATGGCGTTGCAAACCAGATTGACCAGTACCTGATTGAGTCGCAGGGGGTCGCCGATGAGGGTGGCGGGCAGGGCCGGATCGGTTTCGAAGCGCAGGGTGAGTCCCTTGTCCCGGACCTTGACGCCCAGGAGCGACGCCGGATTCCTCAAAACCGTTTCCGGCTGGAACGGCACCGCCTCCATCTTCAGCTGCCCCGCCTCGATCTTTGAAAAATCGAGGATGTCGT
>DHYV01000020.1:30855-93659 GCA_002414225.1 Desulfobulbaceae bacterium UBA5121
GATCTCGTGGCTCATGTTGGCGACGAAATCGCTCTTGGAACGGTTGGCCACCTCTGCCGCCTCCTTGGCCGCGAGCAGTTCCCGCTCGTGCCGGTAGTGCTCGGTCATGTCGGTGGCCATGACGATGATAAGCCGCCGGCCGTCGGCCAGGGGGGGGAGGGGAGCGGCCCGGAGGTTCCAGATCAGTTCCGCGCCGTCCCTGGCCCGGAGGAGATACTCCCCCAGATCCTCCTGTCTGTTGATGGCGAAGAGCTCGCTGAAGGTGACCGGCGGCCTCCCCTTGTGGTGGGGGGTGGCGAGCAGCCGCGAGGTCATCTCGCAATCGTCCAGCAGTTCTTCCCAAGCCTTGCTCATCTGTAGGATCTCGCCGTCCTCGGCGCAGAGCATGCTGGGCAGGGGCGCGTCGACGAGTGCTGAGCGAAAGCGGTTCTCGCTCGCCTCAAGGGCCATGGCCGTCCGCTTTTTTTCCGAGATGTCCCGGATCACCCCTACGGTGCCGGTGAAGACCCTGTCCTTGGAGTCGAAGTCGAGCTGGTAGAGGCCGGAGCTGTTGACCTCGCCGTACCGATATTCGTGGTTGATGCCCTCGATGACCGCCGGAATGGCGTTTTCCATATCCTTCGCGAGGAGTCGAACCTCAAGCCCCCGGGTCATGCGGGTACCGGTGCGGCGTTCGTCGAAAAGCTTCGGCGCTTCGGCGTCACCGGTGGCCTGGCCGGCGAAGCGGGGCAGCATCGTCGCGCGGCTGCACCCGGCACGATCGGCGGCAAGGATGATGCGGTCGAAGGGTTCGCCGACCAGTTCATCCGGGAAATAGCCGAGTTGTTCGACGGCATCGTTGACAAAGAGAAAGCGGCCAGCGTCGTCGATGCGGAAGACGATGTCGGGAACGGTCTGCACCAGCACCCGGAACCGGTCCTCGCTCTGGCTCAGTTCCTTGAGTTTTTCCTCCAGCCTGCGGTTGAGGCTGGCCAGCGCCGTTTTCGTATCGGTGAGTTCGCGGTTCTGGTGCAGGGCGTTCTCGTAGGTGGCGATGAGGAGGTTCATCACCACTTGGGGCGCGGAGGTGACGGTGTGCGACTCGCCGTTGATCTTTACCGTCAGGGTGGACACCTCGGACGAATTCTGAGGCGGCGACGGCGGGGCGGCGAGCAGCTGACCGACCTTGTCGAGGAGCCGCTCGGAATCGTATGGTTTGGTGAAGTAGTAATCGGCGTTGGCTTCGAGCCCAAGGAGGATATGCTGCGGGTCGGCCAGCGAGGTCAGCAGGACGACGGGGATTTTTGTCAGGGTCGGGTCGTTCTTGATGCGCCGGCAGAGTTCGAAGCCGTCCATGCCCGGCATGACCACGTCGCTGACGATCAAGCCGAACCGATGCTGGCCCAGCAGCTCAAGGGCTGCCTCGCCGCTGTCGGCGACCCGGGTGCGGTAGCCGTTGCGTTCGAGACAATGCTGGAGTCGCAGCGCCTGGGTTCTGCTGTCCTCCACCACCAGTATTTCTTTGTTCTCTTTCATGAAGAGCGCTCCTGCAATCTGCGTTGTTTTTTTTATCAGCCCGTTACCGGAGGCCGGCCGAAGAGTTCGATGAGCTTGTCCGCGATTTTTTCCGGAGGCAGGACAAAGGTGGCGCCGTTGAGCCGGATCGCCTCGGCCGGCATGCCGAAGACAACGGAACTCTCCTCGTCCTGGGCAAAGGTGATGGCACCGCGCTGGCGCATGAGCGCGAGTTCCCTGGCGCCGTCCGTGCCCATGCCGGTGAGCAGGCAGCCCACCGCCCCTTCCCCCAGTTTTGCCGCCTGGCGGAAAAGAAAGGAGGCCGAGGGCCGCAGACTGTGTTCCAACGCCCCCTTGCTGAGGGTAACCTCCAGGGCCGGGGTGATGCCCATCTGATAATCGTCCGGGGCTAGGTAGATGGTCCCGGGCCGGGCGGTGAGTTCGGCCTGGGGGATGTGGACACGTAAGGGACAGACGTCCTGGAGCCAGTCCCGCATGCCTCCCAGGAAACCGGCCGAGATGTGCTGGACGACGAGGACGGGGGCCGGAAAGTCGCCGGGAAGTTTGGCAAGGAGGATTCGCAGCGCCTGTGGCCCACCGGTGGAAACGCCGATGACCACCACCCGTCGCCGGGGGGATGCGACCCCGGCAGCCTCGTCGGACAAGGGCGTCTGGAAGGACGAGGGGGGAGACTGCCGCCGATGGTGGGTGACCACCTTTACCTCGGCCATGGCCTTGACCGTGCGGGTGAGCTTTCGTGCCGAGGCCGCATGCTGGGAGTGGCCGAAACCGAAGGGCTTGGCCATGGCGGTCACCGCCCCCGCCTCCAGGGCGCGGAAGGAGCGGTTGACATCCTGCGGATCCCAGCTCGCCGAGAGGATGACGATGGGGCGGGGGCAGGTTTCCATGATCTCCCTGGTCGCCCGGTAGCCGTCCATCACCGGCATGTTGATGTCCATGGTGACCACGTCGGGGGCGAGCTGGCAGGCCAGGGCCACGCCTTCGGCGCCGTCGGCGGCCATGCCCACCACCTGTATCTCGCCCGTGGCTTCCATAAGATGCCGCAGGAACTCCCGTTCTGTTTTCAGATCGTCGACGATGAGTACACGGATCATGCGAGAGCGCCTTGTTATTGGTTGCGGCGGTGCGATTACGTCCCCTAGACGAGACGCCGCAGCACCTCCAGGAGATTGGTCTGATCAAAGGAACTCTTGGCCAGATAGGCATTGGCGCCGGCCGCCACCCCTCGTTCCCGGTCTTCCCGTGAGTCGAGGGTGGTGACCAGTACCACCGGCAGTTCGGCTAAATTTTTGGCAGCCCGGATCCTGGTGGTGAGTTCGATGCCGTCCAGTCGCGGCATCTCGATGTCCGAGACCACGGCGTCGTAGTGGCCTGTCTTCAGTTCGTCCCACGCCCCCTGGCCGTCCACCGCCGTGGTGACCCGGTAACCGGCCGACTGGAGAACGTTTTTGAGCAGCGTTCGGGAGGTCGCCGAATCTTCGGCCACCAGGATGGCCCGACCTGTCGTGGCGGCCTCGGCCGCTGGCACCGCCGCCATGGTGTTCGCCTGGTGACGGGCGGAGAGGAGGAGGTCGCTGACGTTGAGGATCGGGGCCAGTTCGCCGGAGCCGAGTACCGTCACCCCGGCGACGTTGCGTACACGGACCAGGGGTTTGCCGAGCCCCTTGGTGAGCCCCTCGCCCTGGTGAAGGATCTGGTCCACCACGAAGGCCATGCGGGTTCTGCCGGCCTGCAGATCGACAATGGCCAGGCGGTCGGCGGCGGGCGCTGGCTCCTCTTCGGGGTGAAGGATCGCCGCCAGCCGGACCAGCGAGACGACATCGTCGCCCAGGGCGATGGTTTCCCGGCCTTCCACGGTTCGGACCTCCGCCGCCGCAAGCCGCAGCACCTGGCGGACATACTGGGAGGGGATGGCAAAGAGCTGGTCGGCGCTGCGGATGAAGACCCCCTTGAAGCTCGAGAGCACCGCCGGCAGCATCAGCCGGAAGCAGGTGCCGGCGCCGGCGGTACTCTCGAGGGTGATCTCGCCGCCGACCTTTTCGATGTTCTCTTTGACGATGGCAAGTCCCAGCCCGCGGCCCGAGATGTCGGTCACCAGCCGGCTGGTGGTTACCCCGGAAGCGAGCAGGAGGGGAAGAATGTCCTGGCTGGAGGTGACGTCATTGGCGAGTCGCCCCGCTTTCACCGCTGCCGCGATTACCCCCCGGCGGTCGACGCCTCGGCCGTCGTCTCGCACCGCCACCTCGATGCGGTTGCTCTCTGTCTGGCGAACTTCGATGGCAAGCCGGCCGGCTGGCGCCTTGCCGGCCCGGAGCCGCGCCTCCGGCCCCTCGATGCCGTGGTCGATGCTGTTGCGCAGCAGGTGGAGCAGCGGGTCTTTCAGCGCTTCGAGAACCCGCCGGTCGAGGCCGATCTCGGTACCGCTCATGGTCAACTCGATCTCCTTGCCCTGTTCCCGGCCCAGATCCCGCACCATTTTGGGCAAGAGGGGGGTAAGCGCGGCAAAGGGCAGCATCAGTGCCCGCTTGGTTTCATCGAGATGTTCGTCCACCATGCGGGTGAAGGCGCGGTGGTCCTCTTCGAGCTGGAGGGAAAAGGTGGTGGCCTCCTTTTTGAAACCCTCCATGAACGAGCGGTTCCATTCGAGAAAGTCGAGGAAGCGTGTCATGGGGCCGCCGGGATCCTCGCCCATGGTGGCGCGCAGCCCTTTGAATTCCGGGGCGAGTTTCCGCCAGGCCCGTTCCCAGGCGACGCAGTCGGCGAACTGAGCCCGCTGACTGGCGAGCCGTTGGCCGGCGTTGAGCTTGATGACCAGCATTTCCTCGGCCTGGCGAAAGAGGGTGTCCAGCCGGGAGGTGGCGATGCGCACCGTGGAAAAGACGGCGGCCCCGTCCCTGGCGGCCCCACCGGTGCCGGCCGCGTGGTCTTCCGGTACCTCGGGCAGCGGTTCGGCCGTTTCTTCTGCCTGTTCTTGCTGGTGGCCGGGGAGGGCGGCGTGGGGCAGTGCCCCGGCCGGCTCCCGCCGCTCTTGCGATTCCGGCGGGGCGGCAGGTGGCGCGTCCTTGTCGGTATCGGTCAGGCGGCAGAGACAGCGGGCGAGGCGTTCGCGCTCCTCTTCTGTCACCGACTGCGGCTCGTTGAGCAGGCCGGCGAACAGATCCGCGGTCTGCTGGAAGAGGTCGAAATGGGAGGGGGTGGGGGTGAATTCCCCCCTCTTCATGGCCGCCAGCACCCCTTCGAACGCCTGGCAGATGCCTTCGACGGCGGCGGCGTTGACCGCCCGCGCCGCCCCCTTCATGCTGTGAACGGAGCGGTAGACCTCTTCCACCACCTCCTGGCGTCGGGCCGGCACGGGATCTTTTTCAAGTTCCAGCAGGCCGCTGACGATTTTTTCCAGGTGCTCCGCCGCCTCCTGGCGGAAGGTGTCGAGCAGTTCCCGTAAAAATTCGCTGTCAATGTCTGCCATGGGCCGATTCCTGTCCCGTTTATCGCCGTTCGCCCATGGCCGTTGCCGGCAGGGCGGGGCTTGCCTCTCTCTTTTCTGAAAATGGCAAAGCGCGGTTGGGGCGCTATACCGTGTACTGTTCGGCGGCCGTTGCCAGGGATGCCCCCATGGTGTCCAGATTGCGGACCATCTCCTGAAGCTGCTTGGCGCCGGCGACGTTCTGGCTGCTGGCGGTGTCGATGTTCTTCATCGCCTGGACGATCTGGTCCATCCCGGTGCTCTGCTGCTGGGCCGCGGCCAGGATCTGGTTGGCGGCCAGGGCCGACTGCATCAGGCTGTCGGCCAGCGAGGCGATGGCCTCGCCGGCCTTGGTCGATTGCTTGCTGCCCGCCGCCACCGCCTTGGCGCCCTGCTCGGTGACCATCACCGAGGCGGTGGCAGCCTTCTGGATGTCGGTGAGGATTGTCCGCACCCGGCCGGTAGCCTCCTTGGACTGTTCGGCCATGTTCTTGATTTCCTGGGCGACCACGGCGAACCCCTTGCCCTGGTCGCCGACCTTGGCCGCCTCGATGGCGGCGTTCACCGCCAGGAGGTTGGACTGTTCCGACAGCTCCTCGACGGTGGTGATGATCTCGCCGATGGCCTGGGTCTGGTCGCTCAGGCTGACGATGCTGTCGGCGATGAGGCTCATCTGCTCCTGGATGCGCCGTATGGCGGCTACCGTCTCCTCGGTGGAGTCCTTGCCCGCGTCCGCCACCTCTGCCATCTGCTCGGCGTGGCGGGCGATGTCGGCGGTTTTCTCGCTCACCATGCCGACGATTTTCCGGGTTTCCTCGGCCGAGGCGGTGGTCTGGCTTACCGAGGTGGAAGTCTCGGAGGCGTTTGCCGACAGTTGGGCGGTGGTGGTGGAGATCTCCCGGCTGGCGGCACGGAGGGCCTTGGCGGAGTTGCCGATCTCGGTGACCTGGCGGCGGAGGCTTTCGAGCATCGCGGCAAAGCTCGTCCCCAGGGCGTCCTTCTCGGAGAGGGGCGCCACCGACCCGGTCAGGTCGTTGGCCGCGATGCGCCGGGCCGCGTCGGCCATGGTGGCGAGATAGTCCGTCATCCGGAAGAAGGCCCGGGCCAGGGCGCCGACTTCGTCTCCGCGGTCGGTGATTTCGGCCCTGGCCGAGAGATCCCCCTCCTGGCTGATCGCCGTGGCCACGGCGGTGAGCCGGGCGAGCGGCCGGGCGATGTTGCCGGTGATCAGGTAGCAGGCCACGGCCAGAACCAGGGTGGCGAGCCCCATGCCCCAGACGATGACCAGTTTGAAGTTGCGGACGGCGAGTTCTTCCTCTTCACTCCGGCTGGCGAGCAGGCCGGTTTCGGTGTTCGTCATCTCTGTCACCACCTGGCGGATCTTGTCCATCACCGTCTTGCCGCTGTTGTCCTTGACCATGGCCTGGGCCCCGGCGAAATCGCCCCCTTTCCTGCTTCCGACGATCTTGGCCAGGACGGCGAGGCTTTCGGCGACCAGCGGTTCAAGGTTGGCGATGTTGGCCTGTTGCAAGGGGTTGTCGCTGGTGAGGGTACGGAGTGCCCGGATATCTCCCCCCACCTTGTCGATACCGCTGTGGTATGGGGTCAGGTACTGCTCATCACCGGTGATCACGAAGCCGCGGGCCCCGGTCTCGATGTCGATCATGTGCCGCTGCATCATTTCCAGTTGCTGGAGAACCTCGTGGGTGTGGTTTACCCAGGCGATGTTTTCCCTGAGCTTGTCGATACTCGAAAAGGAGGCGGTGCCGATGACAACGAGGAGTACCACGGCCAGCAGGTAGCCGGCCCCGATCTTGATTCCGATGGTTTTCATGGTCAGTTCTCCTTCTGTGGTTGCGGCAATGGCCGGCCCTACGGCGCGACCACTGTTTCGTCGACGATGAGCCACGGGGCGGCAAGCAGCCGCGCCCCGTCGAGGATGGCCACCTGCCCCTCGGCCACCCCCCGCAGGTAGTCGGCCCGGATCTCGGTAAGGGTCGGGGGCGGAGGCTGGATGGTGCGGCGGGCGATCTCCGTCACCCCGACCACTGTGTCGACGAGCAGGGCGAATTCCATGGCCTCGGAGCGGAGGATGAGGAGGCGCCGGTGACCGAGCGAGTCACCTCCGGCCAGACCGAAGAATCCCTTCAGGTCGACCACGGCGATGATCCGTCCCCGCAGGTTGACGATTCCCCGCACATGCGGCGGGGTGCAGGGTACGGGGGTGAGGCCGCGCACGGCCACCACCTCGGCGATGTGCCGGAATTCCATGGCATAGCGTTCCTGCCCCAGGGTAAAGACCAGCAGCGCCAGGCAGTCGCCGGCATCCACCGTGGCCGGCGGCTTCCTGGCCAGCCGCCGGGCTCGCTGGGTCAGGATGCGGCTCGACTCCTCCGGCGGGCGGCGGTCGGCCGGCGGCTGCGGACGGTTTTCTGCCATCATGACCCTTCTCCTTGGAGGCGGTGACCGCTGTCGGGCAGCAGGGACGCAATGATCACCCTGAGGTGGCCTGCGGTGATGCCGTCCGCCTCGGGCAGCAGCTCCTCGGCCGGCAGCGTTTGCAGGAGGGAGGCGGCGGTGGCGAAATGTCTTCGCGCCGTCGCCTCCCTGTGGAGGTGGAGCAGGTGATTGCCCAGCAAGTAGTGGGCGAGGATGAAATTCTGGTCCAGGAACAGAGCCTGGCGGAGGAGGCGAATCGCTCCCTCCAGGTCACCGTTCTCCTGATGCACCACTGCCGCCAGGAGATAGGCCGCCGGGTCGAGGCGGTTGGCGGCCAAGCACTTCTCGCACCAGGCGAGGGCCAGGTCGATTTTCCCCTGGTTGGCGTAGACCCTGGTAAGCAGCATGGTGGCCGCCGCCTGATCGGCGGCCACCGGCCCTGCTGCCTGGTGGAGTTCCAGGAGGGGTTCCAGCAGCGCGGCTGCCTCGGCATATCTTCCCCGGGCGTATTCGTTCAGGGCCGTCTGGTAGCGGGCGGTGGCCGGCGCGGTGGCCGGCGCGGGGGCCTCGGGCAGACGGGCCGGCGGGGCGGGGGAGGTTTTTGTTTTTTGACTCGGGCGCTTTTTTTCAATGGGGCGTTTGTCCTTGCCCCGTACCGCGCCTGCCGGCCGCAGGGACAGCTCCGCCGGCCGGTCTTGCCGACGGTGGCCCTCCGGCGATGCCTTGTAGAAGAGGGTGACGCCGTTTACATTCACCGGAGTGAAGGGGGAATCCTTGATCAGGGGCTGTTCGCAGGGGGTGAGCAGCAGACAGCCGCCGTCGGCAAGGGCGAGGTGGAAGCGTCCGAGCACCCTCTGTATCTGGCGGCGGGAGAAGTACATCAGCACGTTGCGGCAGCAGATGAGATCGAGTTCCGCCGTGCCGTTGGCCGGCGAGGGGTAGTCTGCGTCGTTGGCCAGGTTGAGGTAGGAGAAACGGACCATCTTCCGGATCGCCGGCGAGAGTTCCGACTCCCCGGCCGCAGTGGGGCGGAAGTGGTGGTGGGCCCAGGCCGGAGTGCTGTTGCGGAACGACCAGGCCGTGTAGCGGCCGCGGACGGCCTTGGCCAGGGCATCGGTGTTGATGTCGGTGCCCAAGATGATCCCTTCCCGGCGCCAGGAAGCCGGCAGGAGGGGGGCGAGGAGCATGGCCATGGTGTAAGGTTCTTCGCCCGAGGCGCAGCCCGGGTGCCATATCCTGGGTCGGCGTCCCGCCATCGTGCAGCGCTGGAGGAGGTCAGGCAGCAGTTCTGCCGACACGACGTTCAACTGTTCGGGATCGCGGAAGAAATGTGTTTCGCCGATGGTGATCTGGTCGATCAGCCGTTTGCATTGGCGCGACTCCGGTGGGGAGTGAAGCAGCCATTCGACGCAGGCCGTCGGGTTCTCGATGCCAAACTCGCTGCCCATGGCCTGGAGCAGCGCGGTGAAATCAGGGTGGTGGTGTTCCTCGGCCAGCTCGATACCGCTGACCTCCTCGATGTGCCGGAGCAACCGGCGGCGGAGATGTGGGGCGATCCCGTTCATGACCTCTCCTCCTCCGGCGGTTCAAATGCCTCGGCATCGGGCAGGCCGAGTCCCTCCAGGCAGTTGAAGAGGATGTCCGGCTCGGCGATGAGGATGATCTCGTCGTCCCGGATGGTCATCCCGGGCAGTGAGCCGCGGCGAGCGTCCAGGGGCGGCGAGGCGGTGCGGGTGTGGGGCGGGATGGCGACTATCTGGTCGGCCAGGTCACAGATCAGGGTGCCGGCATGGTTGGGGGTGGCCAGAATCACCATCCGGTCGGCGGTCGAAAGGGGGCGGCCGGGCAGGCCGAGCCGCTGCCTGAGGTCGATGACCGGGAGTATCCGTCCCTCGACGTTGATGACCCCGGCGATGGCGGCCGGGGCCTCGGGCAGCGGGGTGATGGCAACCGCCCGTACCACCCGTTCCACCATGGCCACCGGCAGGGCAAGGCGCAGCCCGTCAAGAGAGAGGAGCAGGTGGGGGGTGGTGCGATCCTCGCCGGCGGGGGGCTTTTGCCCCTCGGCGTTGCCGGATCGCTGCCGGCCGGGGAGGGGTGGGGCGCTGGGGTGGGAAGGGATGCTTTCCGTCATAGCCGGCATTGCTCCTTGGCGGAGGGAGAAATGACCGCCAGAGGCGTTTCCCGTGGGCTTGAAAAACAACAGGCCCCGGAGCGCCATCTCTGGTCCGAAAACTCTTCGGCTGCGACTCGCGTTGTTGTTGCGTTGTCGTATTGCGAGGTGGTGACGCCGGGGGGGCGCCGTTGCCCGGCGGCCCGGGCGGTACCGCAAGCCGGGGTGAAACCGTTAGGGCAGGCTGGCGTTTCTTTGCCGGGCAGCCGCGCCGGCAGCAAGGCGCGGCCAGGAGTTGAAAGACAGAATTATTCGACCCCTAACAATAAAGAGTATATGCAGGTTTTTGACGGCGAGGCAAGGGCATGAGAGGTTTTTCCCGGCCGGGGCGGGAGGGAGCCCGTCCGACGGCCCGGGCTTAGGCGGGAGTATCGGCGGCGCCGTCCCTGAGCCAGGCGGCGACTTGGGCCGGGGTGGGCAGACGTCCGGCGCTTTTGACCTCTTCGTTGATGATCAGGGCCGGGGTCTGGGTCACCCCGTAGCGCCAGATCTCGTCGAGGTCGTGGACATGCTCGACGTCGGCGGCGATCCCCAGCTGTTGCAGGGCCTCGATGACCAGGGTGTTCAGGCGGTTACAGGAGACGCAGCCTGGCCCCAGGATCCGGATGGCGAGCCCCGGTCCGGGGGCCACCCGCTCGCCCCGCTGTCGGCGGATTTCCCGGCGCAGCGCCTCCCGGTAGAGGTCGGCGGCGCCTGCCGGGACGTAGTTGTCGCGGCTCACCGCGGCAAAGAGACGCGCCACGGCCTCGTCTTCGGCGAGGCCCTCCTCCCTGAGTATCCGGGCCAGGGCCACGTCGAGGCCGATGAGGCCCACGGTGGCCTGGCCGATTCTGATGGTGCGCTGAAGCGGCATATCGGTCATGGCGGTTTCCTTTGGTAACAGCATCTCAGAACAGGGTCATCTGGGTGGCGGCGGGGCGGCGCCGCGGGTGGCCGGTCTTTTCCCGGACCAGGAGTTCGGCCGGGATCTCGGCCAGGAAGCGGGAGGGCTGCTGGTCGTGCGTTTTGCCGAACAGGGTGCGGCTTGCGGCCCAGCTCAACGCGAGGTGGCGGCGGGCGCGGGTGAGGCCCACGTAGAAGAGGCGCCGTTCCTCTTCGAGATCGGCGGGCCGGCCGGGCAGGCGGCAGGGCAGGATCTCCTCCTCAAGGCCGGTGAGGAAGACGGCGTCGAATTCAAGGCCCTTGGCGGCGTGGAGGGTCATCAGCGCCACGGCTTCGGCGCGCTGGTCGTAGACCGTGGCGCGCCGGTTTTCGGCAAGGTGGCGGCCAAAGGCGGCGAGATCGCGCCCAAAGGCCCCGGCCAGGGTGAGGAGACGCCGGGCTTCGGGCGAGGCGGTATCCACGGCAAACCCGGGCAGGACGGCATCGAGGGCCGCTGCCACTCCGTCGGCCTGGCAACGTTCGGCAAAGCGGTCGCGCTGGTCACGGACGGCAAGGATTGCCTCGCGTGCCGTCGGGGTGAGGGAGGCGTGGCCGATGGCGGCGAAGAAATCGTCCCCCAGCGGCAGCTCCCGGTCCAGACGGTCGAGGGTGGCGGTCCCTACCCCCCTGACGGTTCGCAGCAGCTCCAGGTGTTCGGTCACCGTGCCGGCGAGTGCGGCCCGTACCAGATAGTAGGCGGGCCGCAGGGCCGGCCGCATGAAGAAGGGGGTGGCGCCCACCAGCTGGAAGGGGATGCCGCGTCGGGCGAGGGCCTCGGCAAGGGGTTCGGCCTGCTGGGAGAGGCGGTAGAGGACGGCGATGTCGCCAAAGGCAAGCTCGCTGCCGCCGCTGCCGCCCCGGCCGGTGTTGAGGGAGAAGTGGCTCACCCCGCCCAGCAGTGCCTCGATCCCCTGGACGACGCCTTCGGCCTCGGCCTGGGGGGTCGCGGCCGGCCGGCAGGCGATGGTCGCGGCGGTGCTCTGGTGGGCGACGAGTCCGACGCCGCTCCGCTCGCGGTTGTGACCGATGACCGCCGTGGCGGCGGCAAGGATGGCCGGCGCCGACCGGTAGTTGCGGCTGAGCGAGAGGTTGGCGGTGGCGGGCCGCCGCGCGAAGTCGAGGAAGTGGCGGAGATTCGCGCCCCGGAAGCCGTAGATCGCCTGGTCCGGGTCGCCGATGGCAAACACCCGGGCCGCGCGGCCGAGGAGTTCGACCAGCCGGTACTGATCGTCGTTGAGATCCTGGAACTCGTCGACAAAGAGGTGGCTTAAACCGGCCGTGACCCGGGCGGAAAAATCCGGCTCGGTGGCGAGGCGGTGGACCAGGCGCGGGATCACCGCCTCGAGATCGATACCCGGCAGCCCGTCGAGGGCGGCGCGGTAACGGGCCGCCGCCTCGCTGACCGTGCCCTCCAGGGGGGCGGCCGCGAGGATCTCTTCGGTGAGGCGCCGCAGCGCACCTGTTTCAAGCTCCGGGAAGAGCCTTTTGACGAGCAGTTCCCGTTCTTCGTCGCCCACCACCACCAGCCCTGGTCGGTCGCGTCGCAGCCAGTCGAGGCAGTAGCGGTGGAAGGTGCCGACAAAGATCCCCTGCGCCCGCTCGCCCAGGGCGGCGTTGAGCCGCTCGGTCAGCTCGTCGGCGGCCCGGTTGGTGAAGGTGATGGCCACCAGGCCCCGCGGGTCTACGGCCGGGTCGGCGAGCAGCCGGGCAATGCGGCCCACCAGGGTGAAGGTCTTGCCGGTGCCGGGGCCGGCGGCCACCAGGACGGTGGCCGCGTCGCATGCCATTGCCGTCTCCTGCTCCGGGTTGCGCGGCCGGCCTGCGGCAGGGGCCCCGGCCGCCGGCGGTACCGCGGCGGCCATGGGCAGGGGGCGGCGAACGGTTTCCTTCTTCTCGGCCCTGCGGCCGCGGGGGGAGCCGAAGAGGCTCGTCTGGCCGGCAAACCGGGAGCGCTCTCCCTCGGCAAAGAGGCGGATCACCCCGAACTCGCCGTCAAAGCCCGGGGTGCGGATCACCCGGCTCTCTCTCATCCGCTCGATGGCCTCGGCCAGGAGCGGTGAGTAGCGCCGGCCGATCTCCTCGACGGGCACGGTGCGGAGCACGGCGAACTCGGAGCCGAAGAGGTTGACGAGGCGGCCGTACTGCTCCATCACCCCTTTGGTGGCCGGCCCCCGGCCGAGGATCTCGCCCAGGACCTCGGTAAGGGGGATGAGGCTCTCCACCGCCGGCGCCCCGGCCGGGTAGAGCGGTGCGTCGCGGTCGGCAAGTTCCATCACCCGGTGGAGCACGCCAACGGTGAGGGGCCGGGAGCAGACCGGGCAGATGGCGTTGAGCCTTCTCGTCTCCGGCGGCTCGAGACTCACCCCGCATTTGCGGTGGCCGTCGCAGTGGTATTTCCCTTCTTCCGGGAAAAATTCGACCGTGCCGGCAAACCCCCTGGCCGGGTCTTTGAGCGCCGCGCGCATGGCGAAGAAGTCAAGCTCGGCGGCGAAGACGTTGACCTCGCGGCCGAGCTTGCCAGGCGAGTGGCAGTCGGAGTTGGAGATGAGGGTGAAGCGGTCCAGCGCCGAGATGAGCCGGTTCATGGCCGGGTCAGAGGAGAGGCCGGTTTCGAGGGCAAAGACATGTTCGGCCAGATCGCCGAAACACTCTTCCACGGTGTCGAAGCCTGATTTCGAGCCAAAGAGCGAAAACCATGGCGTCCAGATGTGCGCCGGCACCAGGAAGCCATCGGGCGCCTCTTCAAGGAGGATTTCGAGAAGATCACGGGAGTCGAGGCCCAGGATGGGGCGGCCGTCCGCCTCGATGTTGCCGATGCCGGCGAGCACGCCGTTGAGCCGCTCCACCGAGGCGAAATCCGGCGCGTAGAGGATGTTGTGGATCTTACGCACCTTGCCGTGGCGTTTGTAGATGGAACTCACCTCGGCGGTGAGCAGGAAACGGGTGGCGAGGGGTTCGGGGGCGAGGCCGGGCAGGGCAGGGGGGATGTCTTCGTCGCGAAGCCGGAAGAGCCCTGGCTCGGCCTCGACGAGCTGCTCCCTGAGCTGCGCAAGCCACCCCGGATGGGTAAAGTCGCCGGTGCCGACGACATGAATCCCCTTGGCCCGGGCCCAGGCGGCGAGGCCCTTGAGGTTGCTCTCCGGGCTGGTGGCCCGGGAAAAGGGCGAGTGGATGTGGAGATCGGCGAGAAAGGACATGGCGGTTCCGGAAGCGGTGGAGGTGAGGGGCGATTGTCCATCTTACCCAAGATTCGATCCGGGTGCCAGGGTAATGGGCGCCGAAACCGGGTGCGGGGCGGTGCTCCATCCGGGGCGGGCACCCCCTGGCCGCCGCGAGCCATCGGCCGGAAGAATCGACAAAAAAATACGGTTGAATATTGGCGATATTGTTAGGTATCATTCCCTGAGCAATAAGGGGCATCCCCTGCCGCCGGCAACGGCCGACGCGCCCGTTGCCGGTGAGTTCCCGCCCTTCTCCGACAGGGGCAGCCGCAATACCTGTCGCTTTTCCTTCAATCCGCGCCGCGGTCCTCAGCCGGCCCCATGGCTTCGGGCGGCGCGCCGGCTGACCACAAGGTGTGCGCATGGATCACTCTGCGGTGGGTGGCGACACCGTCCTCTCCCCGGTGTTCGCCTGGTTCCGGCAGCACCGGCAGCACCTGCTCCTCGCCTTCTTCCTGGTCGTGATCTTTGTCATCGTTTTTTGGGGTCTGCAACGGATTCACCACCGGCTCAGCGTCGACGTGAGCGAGCAGCTCCGCGCCAACGTCACGGCGGTTCACGAGACGGTGATGCTCTGGAGCCACGAACAGGTCGACAACGTTCGGTTCCTGTCCCTCGGCGCTGACCTCCGGCAGTTGGTGGAGCGGCTGGCGACCGGGGCCGGGACGGGAAAACAGCTGGCCGGCGACCCCGCGGTCGGCCAACTCCGGGAGTTGCTTGCCGGCTGGGCCGCCGAGCATGGCGGCGGCCGGTTCTACGTCGTGAGCGAGGACGGCCGCAACCTCTGCGCCCCCGACGATGCCGAGCTGGGCGAGGTGAACGACGTCTGCCACCATGGCAGCTTCCGCAGGGTCTTTCGGGGGGAAGAACATTTCGCCATCCCGCTCTCCCCGGGGGCCAAGGCCGACCGGGTTCAGGCCGGACCGGTCTCCGGACCGGTCTTCTGCATTGGCTGCCCGGTCACCGACGCCCACGGCAAGGTGGTTGCCGCCCTCTGCATGTCCGTTGATTGTTCCCCCCAGTTTGCCAAGCTCTTCCGGGTCGTCTCCGGGGCCACCACCGAGGTCTATGCCTTTGACCGGGCCGGCCGGCTCATCTCGGAAAGCCGCTTCGGCGACCAGCTCCACCAACTGGGGCTGCTTCCCGCCGGTGCGCGCTCGGCGCTGCAGCTCCCCCTGCGGGATCCCGGTGGCGATCTGACCCGCGGTTTCCGGCCGGAGCCGCATCTGCCACGCCCCTTTATCCTGCCGGTACGTGAAGCCCTGGCGGGCCACAACCACGGGGTCGATGTCCGGGGCTACCGCGACTTCCGGGGGGTCGAGGTGGTGGGTGGCTGGTTCTGGTGCACTTCCTACGACTTCGGCCTCGTCTGCGAGGCGACCCTGTCCACGGCCTACCGCAGCTACTTCGTCGTCCGACGGGTGGTGGTCGCGGTGCTGGTGGTCACGGTGCTGCTCTTTGTCGGTCTTTCCGTAAGCCTCGCGCGGGGCAAGAGCGCGAGCGACGCGGCGAACCTGGAACTGGCCCGGCAGATCGCCGAACGGCAGCGCGTGGATCAGGAGCTTCGCAGCGGCAACGAGGTGCAGGCTGCCTTCAATTGGCTGCTCCGGCTCTCCCTCGAGGAGATCTCCCTTGATGAAAAGCTCGAGGCGTTCGTGGACTGCATCACCGTGCTTCCCCTGCCGGGAATCAAGCCCAACGCCGCCTTTTTCCTCGCTGATCGGGAACACAAGGTTTTGACCCTGAAGGCGCAGCGGGGGCTCGCCCCGCCCCTGCTCGCCACCTGCGCCACGGTCCCCTATGGGCACTGCCTCTGCGGCCGGGCGGCCGAGGCTGGCAAGCTCCTCTTTGTGACGAATGTCGATGACCGCCACGACAACCGTTATGACGGCATGCGTCCCCACGGCCATTACTGCGTGCCGGTGGTCAATACCCGCAACGAGTTGCTCGGCGTGCTGACCACCTACACCCTGGCTGGTACGCCAAGGGAAGAACGGGCCGAGGCGGCGTTGCTCGCCGCCGCCACCATCATGGCGAGCATCCTGGAGCACCACTATGTTCAGGATGCTCTCGAGCGCAACAGGGAACGGTTCCAGCGGCTGGTGGAGGATCTTGAAAACAAGTACTTCTTCTATTCGCTATCGCCGGCCGGGCAACAGCTTTACCTGAGTCCCTCGGTGATCAATATCCTCGGCTACACCGAAGACGAATTCTCCGGCAACTTCCAGGAGTACCTCACCGGCAATCACCTCAACGTCGTGGCGGGCCGGCACCGCGCCGCCGGCCTTGCCGGCGAGCGGCAGCCGCCCTACCAGATGGAACTCTACCACCGGGACGGCTCCATTCGCTGGCTCGAATTTGCCGAGTCGCCGGTCCTCGACGGCGAAGGGCAGGTGGTGGCGCTCGAAGGGATGGCCAACGACATCACCGCCGCCAAGCAGGCCGCCCAAGCCCTTGAACGCCGCTCCCGCCAGCTCGGCCGCCACAAGAACGCCATGCAGCGGCTCGCCAAGATCGATCTCAGCGATTACGACGGCGCCATCAGCGCTGCGGCCAGGGAAGGGGGCAAGGCGCTTAACGTCCGGCGTTTCGGGATCTGGTGGCTCGATGCCTCTGGCGACGGCTTCGTCTGCCAGCACCTGTATTCCCACTGTACCCCAAAGGCGGTAGAGGCCGGCATGCGGCTCGCCAGCGTCGACTGCGACGTTTTTTTCGAAGAGCTTCGCCATCATCGGGTGCGGACGGTCACCGATGGCTCTCCCAACGATGATGCCGCACCGGGCATGGGCTCCAGTTATCTCCGACCCCAGGGGATTTCCTCGCTGCTGGCGGCCGGTGTTTTCTCCCGGTCGCAACTGGTGGGAATGGTCACCGCCGAGCATACGGACCACTTGCCCCGAACCTGGAGCGAGGAGGACAGCACCTTCATCGGTTCCCTGTCCGACGTCGTGGCCTTGATCCAGGCGGTGGCGGAACGGCGGCGGGCCGAGACGGCGCTCGCCGAGCACAAGGAAAAACTCGAGGAGTTGGTGGCCGAACGGACCGCCGCGCTAAAGGCGGAAGTGGGCGAACGGCTGCAGGCCGAAGGCGCGCTTATCCGGAGCGAGGAGCAGGTGCGTCTTCTCCTCGACTCCACCGCCGAGGCGATCTACGGGCTCGACCCGCGAGGCAACTGCACCTTCTGCAACTCCGCCTGCGTCAGGGTGCTCGGCTACGACGTTGTCACCGATCTGCTCGGCCGAAAGATGCACGACCTGATCCATTACAGCAACAGTGACGGAACGCCCTTCGCCGCCGAGGAGTGCGAAATCTGTAAGGTTCTGCAGGGGGGACGTCCCACCCATGGCGACAATGGCGTCTTCTGGCGCCGGGACGGTTCCAGCTTCCCGGTGGAGTACTGGGCCTACCCGGTTCACAAGGACGGAGCCGTGGTGGGTTGCGTGGTCACCTTCTTCGACATCACCGAACGCAAGGCCCGGGAGGCGGAACGGCAACGGACCCTGCGTGAGTTGGAGGCGGCAAAGGTCGCCGCCGAGGCCGCCGACCGCGCCAAGAGCGAGTTCCTCGCCANNGCCAACATGAGCCACGAGATCCGTACGCCGATGAACGCCATCATCGGCCTTACCCATCTGGTGAGGAAGACGACGCTCTCGGTGCGGCAGCGGGATTACCTCAACAAGATCGGCGCTTCGGCCCGTTCGCTGCTGGCAATCATCAACGATATCCTCGACTTTTCCAAGATCGAGGCCGGCAGGCTTCGCCTTGAGGCGGTGAACTTCCACTTGGACGACGTCATCGCCGACGTGCTCAACAACGTCTCCCTGCGTGCCCAGGAAAAGGGGATCGAACTCCGCTTCTCCCTGAGCCCGGAGGTGCCGCTGGATCTCAGGGGCGACCCCCTGCGGTTGGGGCAGGTGCTCGTCAATCTGGTGGGCAACGGGGTGAAGTTCACCGAGCGGGGCGAAGTCACCATCGACGTGCAACAGTTGGCCCGGCATGGCGAGCAGGTGATCCTGCGGTTCAGCGTCATCGACCAGGGAATCGGCATGAGTGCCGAGCAGGTGGCGGGGCTCTTCCATGCCTTTAGCCAGGCCGACGCCTCCACCACCCGCATGTATGGCGGCACCGGTCTGGGACTTGCCATCTGCAAGCGGCTGGTGGCGTTGATGGGGGGCGATATCCAGGTGGAGAGCGAGCCGGGCCTGGGGAGTGCCTTTTCCTTCACCGTTCCCCTGTCCCTGCCGGCGGAGGAGTGGCAGCGCCAACTGCGGCTGCCCCCGGAGTTGAGCGGCATGCGGATTCTGGTGGTGGATGACAGCCGTGCCGTGCGGCTGGTCATGGAGCGGAATCTCAACGCCTTTTCCTGCCGGGTCCGTTCGGTTGCCTCTGGCGAGGAGGCGTTGACGGCGGTTGCCGAGGCCGCGGCGGCGGGCGAGCCCTTCGATCTGGTGTTCATGGACTGGGTTCTGCCCGGCATGGACGGCCTGGAGGCCGGCAAGCATATCAAGGCCGCGGCGGCCTCCCCTGCCGTTATCCTGGTCACCGCCTACAGCCGGGAGGAGGTGGGCCGCAAGGCCGAGGAGGGTGGCCTGGAAGGTTTTCTCGTCAAGCCCATCACCCGCTCCTCCCTCCTCGACGCTCTCATGACCGTGGGGGGCGGCGCGGGCAAAGGCGAACTTTCTGCCCCGGCCGGCTCGGGCGCGGCGTTCGCCCACCGACTTGCCGCGCTTGCCGGAGCGCGGGTGCTGGTGGTGGAGGACAACGAGNNTCAACCAGCAGGTGGCCAGGGAACTGCTCGAAAACGCCGGTCTGGTGGTGGAGGTGGCCGCCGACGGCAAGGAGGGGTTTGCCGCGGTGCAGGAGCGGGATTTCGACCTGGTCTTCATGGATATCCAGATGCCGGGGATGGACGGCAACGAGGCGTGCCGCCGCATCCGCGCCGAGTTGGGCGCGCGGGGGCGGGCTCTGCCCGTCGTCGCCATGACCGCCCACGTTCTGGACGAAGAGCGGGAGCGGTCGCGGGCCGCCGGGATGAACGACTACATCAGCAAGCCCCTGGATCCGGAGGCGCTCTACCAGCTTCTGCTGCGCTGGATCGAGCCGACAGGCGAGGGGCGACCGGCAGCGGCGCCGTCCGTGTCCGGGGAAGCGGCCGACGACGAGGGGGCGCTGCCCGAGCTGCCGGGTATCGACGTTGCCGACGGCTTGGCCAGAATGGCCGGTAATGTCGCTGAGTACCGGCGGCTCTTGCTCCGTTTCGGCGAGGTGCATGCCGACATCGGCGTCGAACTGCAGGGCGCCCTGGCGCGTCGGGACCTTGCCATGGGTGAGCGGCTGGCGCATACCCTGAAGGGTTCGGCCGGCACCATCGGCGCGAAGGGGCTGCAGCAGGCGGCGGTCGAGGTGGAGCAGGCGTGCCGCGCGCAGGACTGCGAGGCGGCGGAGCGCGCGCTGGCGCGGCTTGAGGATGAACGGGCGCGGGTGTTTTCCTCCCTTGCCCTGCTGGCCGAGAATCAACCGGAGGCGACGGCGGCCGAGGACCAGCCGCTCGCCGCGGGAGAACTGCCGGTACGGCTCGCGGAACTGGCCGGGCTGCTGCGGGAGTACGACACCGCGGCCCGTCACGGCTTCGAGGGATTGCGGGCGACCCTGGCCGGCTCGGTGCGGCCGGCGGAGCTGGAGCGGCTCGCCAGGAAAATAAACAGCTATGACTTCGACGGCGCCTTGGTGCTGCTCGGGCAAATCGCCCAAGGGATGCAGATCTCTTTGGAGGAGGAACAGTAAACGATGGACGGACAGAAACGGAAAACCATTCTCGTCATCGACGATTCTCCGGAAAACATCGACGTCCTCTGGGGGGCACTGAACGGCGACTACCGGGTGCGGGCGGCGGTCAGTGGCGAAAAGGCGCTGGCCATCGCCACCACCGAACCCTATCCGGATCTGATCCTGCTCGACATCATGATGCCGGGCATGGACGGCTACGAGGTGTGTCGCCGGTTGAAGGCCGATGTCCGGGTACGACACGTGCCGGTGATCTTCGTCACCGCTCTGGGGGAGGTGGAGGACGAGGCAAAGGGCTTTGCGGTGGGGGCGGTGGACTACATCACCAAGCCTATTTCGCCCATGATCCTCAAGGCGCGGGTGCGCATTCATCTCGAACTCGAGGAGGCCCGCCATCGGCTGGCCGAGCTGGTTGACGCCCGTACCGAACAGCTGCGGCAGGCCAATGTCCGGCTCGCCCGGCAGGTGAAGGAACTGCATGGCCGTGACCGCCTGATCCACCTCCAGATGGAGGGGCCGAGCATGAAAGAAGCCTGCGGGGCAATAGGCTGCGTCGTGGCCGAGGTGCTTGAGGTGGCCCGGGTGGTCATCTTCCGAGTGGAGAAAGGGGGAGGGCTGGCGGCGGCGGTGGCCGTGAGCGGTGGAGACCCGGAGCACGTCGAGCGCCCGCCGGCCTCTTCTTCGGTGGCGGTACCGGAATCGGCCCTGGCCCTGGCCGAGCAGGCCCTGGCCGAACGGCAGCTGGTGCGGGGCGACGGGGGGGCGGTCGCCGTCCCCATCGTTTTCAAGGAGGAGGCGGTGGGCGCCATCTGGGTGGAGAATTTCGGCAGCCAGATCGGCATAGAGGGCGAGGGGGGCGCGGTCATGACCCGTCTGAGCGGCGAGGCGGCCCTGGTGTTGCGGGCGGCGCAGGTGGCGGATGACCTGATCAACGACAAGATCGACTTCGATCAGTTGTTGCGTCTGGGACAGTGAACCCGGGCAGGGCGAGATGCCTGGACTGGGAGTGGTGCCGCGAAGTAAGTGAGCAAGGGTGGAAGAGGTTTCATGGGCGACATTGACAAGCACAGAGACGACCTGTTCGCGGAGATGGATCTGACCGCCATCGAGAACCTGATCCAGCAGGTCGACGTCATGGTAGGGGTCGGCGAGATTTCTTCGTTTCCCGAGGAGATTGCCGTCACGTCGGAAACGGCGCCGGGTGAATCGGCGGCCGAAGCGGAGGAAGAACCGGTCCTCAAGGAACTCGACGAGTTCGAGGCCCTGGCCCCGGCGGTGCAGTTCTTCCGGAGGGTGGTCCTGGTTCTCCCTAGCCGGCGGGGGATCGATGCCTCGCTTCCCGTATTGCGCAAGTGTTCGGAAAAGAACGCCGAACTCATGGCCGAGGCGGCTGACGACCCCTCGTTGCTGCCGGGCTTTCTGGGGATCACGGTGTTCCCAGGCCAGGTATTCGCCCGGGTGGTCACCTGGGACAAGGAGGGGCAGGACGTCGGCGACCAGGAGTTGCAGGGGGCGGAGGGGACGGAGCCCAAGGCGGCCATCCAATGGGTGGACGAGGAGATCGTGGCCGGAGCCCACGTGGTTCTGGACGGCAACGATTACCGGGCCGAACGCTACGGCTACCTGGATCTCACCGCCGGCCGTTTTGCCGTGTTGTCGCCCTTCTTTGTCAGCCGGGACCGGCTGCAGGTGCACTGGGGGATCTTCAGCCGGGAGGCGCAGAACGTCACCCCGGTCATGCTCCAGGTCTGGCTTGACGAGATCGGCGTCAAGCCGGCCATGCTCGACGTGGACAAGGTGGAGCGGCTGCAGCGGGCGCTTACGCGGGGCGAGCACCAGCGGGGCGTTTTTCTGATCGCCGTTGGCGAAAAGCCGGTTGCCGGCATCGATGCCCGGGTGGAGCTGCTGGTGTCCATGGAGCGGGCCGGCGGCATCGAGCGGCCGGACGGCTCGGTGGACTTCCGCGAGGTCCGGCATCTCCCCAACGTCGAGAAGGGGCAGCTCCTTGCCCACCGGATTGCGGCCATCCCGGGGACGCCGGGCAAGGACGTGACCGGGGCCGAAATCCCGGTTGAAGGGGGCCGCGACGTTCCGCTCGAGATCGACAAGTCGGTGCGGCGGGTGAAGGGGGCGGATGTCGACCTCTACTACGCCGCCCGGTCCGGTGCGATGCGGTATGCCCACGGGGTGTTGTCGGTGGTCAACACCCACTCCCTCGATCAGGGGGTGAACTACGAAACCGGCAACGTGAACTTCGCCGGGGACGTCTTTGTCAAGGGAGCGGTGGCCGAGGGCTTTTCCGTTCGGGCCGAAGGGGATATCACGATTACCGACACCGTTTCCGACGGGGCGGAGATCGTGTCGGTGAACGGCAGTGTCACCGTGGGGTGTGGCGTGGTGGGCCGGCGGGCCAAGATCTTGGCCCGGAAGGCGGTGCGGGTCCAGTTCGTCCACGACGCCACCATCCGTTGCGACGGCGATATCGTGGTCGGCAATTACCTTTACAACGCCGTTCTCTATGCCGGCGGCACGCTTGAAATCCGCAAGGGCGAAGGCAGCCGGGGGGGGAGCATTCTCGGCGGCAGGATCGTTGCCGTAAACGGCATGGAGATGTGGAGTGCCGGCTCGCCGTCGTGGGTTGCCACCGAATTGGCGGTGGGTTTTGATCCCGAGGCAACGGTCAAGCGCGAGCGGGTTGAGGAGGCGATCACCAAGACCAGCCGCCACCTGTACCGTATCCTCGACGTTTTCCGCCTTTCGAGGCTTGAGCCGGAACGCATCCGTGCCATGGTCGCCCAGGCCGTTGGCAGTCGGCGAAAGTTTCTCGAACAGCAGGCCCGTCTGCTGGGGCAGCTCGCCAAGTCGTACAAGGCGCTCCTCGACATGCGCCAGGCCCTGCGTGAAGGCGTGACGGACCGGGAAGAGCCCATGCCCAGGATCAAGGTGCAGGGCACCGCCTATCCAGGGGTTGTCGTGCGCATCGGCCGGCAGAGCTTGCGGCTGGAGCGGGAGTACGACGCGACGGTCTTCAAGCAGGGCGAGCGGACCATCGAAGCGGTCTGAGCATCGAAACGGTCTGAGCCTCCCTGCGGCGCGGGGGGCGGGCCGCTCACCGGCCCGCCGTCCCCCTTTTTTCGAACTTGTAGCCGACCCCGTAAACGGAATGGACCAGTTCCTCGTCAGGGGCCGCTTCGGCGATCTTCTTGCGCAACTTCTTGATGTGTGAATCAATGGTGCGGTCGTTGACGATGCGCTGTTCCGGATAGATGCAGGACATGAGCTGGTCCCGCGAAAAGATGCGGCCGGGATTGCCCGCCAGATAGCCGAGCAGTTTGAACTCCACGGCGGTGAGCCCCAGGTCGCGGCCGTTCAGGGTCGCCTTGAAGCGGAGTTCGTCCAGTTCCAGCCCCCTGCCGGCGTTCGGCTGCGGCTGCGGCTGGGCGCCGGCCGCCGTGCGCCGCAGCACCGCTCGGACCCGGGCCACCACCTCCCTCGGGCTGAACGGCTTGCAGATGTAGTCGTCGGCCCCCAGTTCCAGGCCGAGCACCCGGTCGATCTCCTCCACCCTGGCGGTGAGCATGATCACCGGTACGTTGGAAAAGGTGCGCAGTTCCTTGCAGATCTCCATGCCGTCCCGACCCGGCAGCATCAGATCGAGGAGGACCAGATCCACCGGGTGCTGCCGCAGCCAGGGCAGCACCTCGAGGCCCGAGGCGAGGCAGCAGGGGAAAAAATTGGCTTGCTTGAGGTAGTCGTGGAGGAGGCTCGCCAGCTTCTGTTCGTCTTCGACAATAAGGATCGTTTCGTTCATGGGGTTACTCCGGTGAGCGGCAGGTCCACGGTAACCTGGAGACCGCCCAGGGGGGAAGGCCGGGCGGCGATGGTCCCCTCGTGGGCCTCGATTATGCTGCGGCAGATGGCAAGCCCCAGCCCGGCTCCGCCGGACTGGCGGCTGCGGGAGCCGTCCACCCGATAGAACCGGGCAAAGATCTTGGCCAGCTCCTCGGAGGGCACATCGGGACCGGAGTCGTTGAAGGCGATCCGCACCTGCTTGGCATCCACCGCCAGGCAGATCTCCAGGCGGCCGCCCCAGTCGGTGTACTTGAGGCTGTTGTCGAGGAGGTTGGCGAAGAGTTGGCGGAGGCGCTCCCGGTCGGCAAAGACTATGGCCATCGCGCCCGGCGCCGGGGCGGTGACGGAGATCCCGGCCGTGGCGAACTTGGCCCGGAACGACGCCACCACCTGCGAGAGGAGGGAGGAGAGTTCCAGGTGTTCCTTGCGGTAGGTAAGTGCCCCCACGTCGTAGAGGGAGAGCTGGTAGAGATCGTCGATGAGGCGGGCCAGGTGGAGCACCTCGGCGTGCAGGGAGTGGATGGTTTCCGGGCTCGGCTCGCGGATGCCGTCCTCGAGCGCCTCGATCTCGCCGCGGAGCACGGCGAGGGGGGTGCGTAACTCGTGGGAGATGTCCGCCACCCATTGCCGATGGGCCTTCTCGTTGTTTTCCAGCACCAGGGCCAGGGCATTGAAGTTGATGGCGAGCTGCCCCAGTTCGTCGTTGGCGGCCACCGTCACCCTGGTCGTATAGTCGCCGCCGGCAAGTCGGTGGGTTCCCTCGGTGAGGGCCTTGATGGGTCGCACCAGCCGGCGGCTGACAAAGAGGGAAAAGAGTACCGAGAGGAGCAGGGTGACCCCGGCGATCAGCAGCATGGCCACTTCCTGGCGTCTGAGGAACCTGAGTTGGTGGACTTCCGAGATTTCCTGGCGGGGATGGTAGAGCAGGTAGCTCACCACCTTGCCCTGGTGGGTCAGCGGGGCGGGCCGCTCCCCTTTTTTTTCGCCGATGTTGCCGAAGATGGGATCGAGGTTTTCATCCAGCAGCAGGAGGCGGGCGTCGAACTTGCCGCCGGGCATGATCCGGGTCAGGCTCCTGGGCCAGGTGGCGGGATCATCCTGCAGGAAATCCCAGCCTCCCTTTTCGGTATATGCCTGGATGAGGGCGGTGGCGAGCTTCTCGTTCTCGATGCTGTTGACGTACTGAAGGAAGCCCCGGCCCAGGTTCCAGTTCATGATCAGGTACATGGAGAGTACCGCCAGGGTAGCGGCGGTGAGAATGGCCAGGAGGAGACGTTGCTGGATCTTGATCTGCACGGCGGGAGGTCCATGCCGGGGGGCGCCCCGGGAGCAGGAGAAGCGGGGCCGCCATCGGGCGATGGCGGCCCCGCCGCCCTAAGCGACGATATCTGCGCATTTAACCATTGTTGGGAAAAGAGAGAAGCAATTTTTATCGGCGGGTGGATTTCCTCATTTCTTTCATCTTTCTTCCACAATCGTGGGGTATCAATGCATTCATGAGGCAGGGTTGGTAAAGGCACCAGCCCGCAATGCCGAATCAAAAATTTAAGGTGAGGATGTACCCCCATGAAGAAGATTGTCGTTGTTTCCGCCTGCCTGTTGTTGTTGCCCATGACCGCCATGGCCGGTCACAAGAAGGCGTCCGGTCCCAGCAAGGCCGCCATCAAGGCCTGTGCGGGCAAGAACGCCGGTGACGCAGTTGAGCTCACCGGCAAGAAGGGTGCGAAGCTCGAAGCCACCTGCCAGGAAGTTAAGGGCAAGTTGGTGGCCGTTGTCAACCCCCCCGCTGCCAAGGAGGGCGCTGCCAAGGAGGGCGCTGCTCCCGCCGAGGCCGCTGCTCCTGCCGAGACCACCGCTCCGCCTGCCGACGCGAAGTAATAGCTGTGTCGGTCGGCGATCCCGGTTGAGCCTCGCCGCATGGCAAGGCTCAGCCGGTGCCGAGAAACGCCCCGCAGACGCCATTGGCGGCTGCGGGGCGTTTGCCGTTTGAGAGCCTGACTGCGGGGGCCGCCTCCTCCCGTGCCTCTGCGATACCTGCCGCCTTTTTTCCCTTCTGTCGTCGGGGCATGCCCCGTCCTTTTTTCGTTCGCGGTGCTGGACCGATGTCCGGCGCGGTTGTGCCGTGCCAGTTTTGGCGCCACCCCTGGCTTCCGCGGCGGTTACGAAAGTTCGCCGTGGCGCCGTCTTCATTCTTGCAGCCATGTTTCCCGCCCACCGCGGTTCGCTCTCGGGCACCGGAGACGATAGCCGCGCAACAGTGGGACGTGGTTCTGCCGGAACCTTGCGGCATGGCCGCTGACGGCCGGACCTTGAAGAAATTCTTTTATCTTCTCCTGCCGGTTCGTCATATAATAGAGCCAGTCGGTTCTGCCTGGGGCCTGTTGGCCGCCGAGGGCGCCTAGCCATCCTTAACCCCTTGTCGGCCGCCGTTGCTGGCCCTCCACCTCGCGAAACGAAAGTTACCTTGTCGCTCGCCATAACCGTCATAGGTGCTGCCCGATGGGAAAACCGCGAATACTCGCCGTCGACGATGACCGGACCAATCTCCGCCTGTTCGAACTCACCCTGCGGGGGGAGTACGATGTCCTTTCCTCCTCCAGCGGCGCGGAAGCAGTGGCCATCTGCATCTCCGAGCACGTCGACCTCGTCCTCCTCGACATCATGATGCCCGAGGTAGACGGTTACCAGGTCTGTCGTTTTCTCAAGGAGCACGAGAAGACCAGGAACATCCCCGTCATCTTCGTGAGCGCCAGGGATGAGGTGTACGACGAAACCGCCGGCCTTGACCTCGGGGCGGTGGACTACATCACCAAACCCATTGTCCGGGCAACCATGAAGGCGCGTATCCGTACCCATCTTTCCTTGAAAAAGGCGAGGGAGGAACTGGAGAAGAAAAACGAACTCCTGGAGGAATACGCAAGGCTCCGTGACGATGTCGAGCGTATCACCCGCCATGACCTCAAGGGGCCGCTCAACGCGATTATCAACCTCCCCTGGCTGATCACGGCGGAGCCCACTCCCGTCTCCGCCCGGCAGAAGGAGATGCTCGACCTGATTACCGAGGCGGGCTACCGGATGCTCAACATGATCAACAGTTCCCTTGACATGTATAAGATGGAAACCGGCACCTACGTGTTCGCGCCGAACCGAGTCGATATCGTGCCCCTGCTCCGGCGGGTGATAGGCGACCTGACGGCGCATCATTCATTTCCGGGCGTGACCTGCGAGCTTGTCGAACCGCCAGCCGGTGGCGGGACGCGGGAGGTCTTTTTCCTGGGCGAAGAATTTTTAAGCTATACCATGCTCTCCAACCTGATTCATAATGCCCTGGAGGCATCGGCGCCAGGGGAGACGGTCCGGGTCTCCCCGGCCTACCAGGGGGAGGCCACGACCGTCGCCATTCACAACCACGCCCTGGTGCCGGCCGCCATCCGGGGTACCTTTTTCGACAAGTACGTTACCGCCGGGAAGGCCAAGGGGACGGGCCTGGGGACATACAGCGCCCGGCTGATCGCCAGAACCCAGGGCGGCGATATCGTCATGGCCAGTTCCGAAGGACAGGGCACCCTGGTTACGGTGACCCTGCCGAGCCGGTGATGACGCGAAGGGGCGCCGTCTCGCCAACACTCCGGCGACCCGCCGTTGGTATTTGCCTTTTTTTCTGAAATCGGGATACGATTCTTCTTCAGAGAACTTCTCACAAAGAGGGGCCATGAAAAAGATTCTCGTCACCGGCGCTACCGGGCAGCTCGGAGCCGAACTGGTTCCCTTTCTCCGCGCCCGTTACGGCAGGGCGCGGGTGGTGGCGGTGGGCCACAGCCGGCCGGCCGCCCCGGAACTCCTCGACGCCGGCCCCTTTGCCGTGGCCGACGTGCGGGACGGCGCCGCCCTGGCCCGGCTGGTCCGGGAGCACGGGGTGGACACCGTCTACCACCTGGCCGGCATCCTTTCGGCCAAGGGCGAGGCCAACCCCCAGCTCGCCTGGGAGGTGAACATGGGCGGCCTCTATCAGGTGCTGGAGGTGGCTCGGGTTCAGGGCTGCTCCCTTTTTTTCCCAAGCTCCATCGCCGCCTTTGGCCCCGGATCGCCCCTGGACGACACCCCCCAGGTCACCATCCAGCGGCCGCAGACCATATACGGCATCGCCAAGGTGAGCGGCGAACTCCTCTGTGATTACTACCACCACCGCTTCGGGGTCGATACCCGGGGGCTGCGTTTCCCCGGCCTCATCTCCTACGTGGCACCGCCCGGCGGCGGTACCACCGACTACGCGGTGGAGATCTTCTCGGCCGCCGTTGCCGGCCAGACTTTTGTCTGCCCGTTGGCGGCCGGAACCTCGCTTGACATGATGTACATGCCCGATGCCCTGCGGGCCGCGGTGGAACTGATGGAGGCCGACCCGGCCCGGCTCCGCCACCGCAACGCCTACAACGTGACGGCGATGAGTTTTACCCCCGAGGAGCTGGCCGCCGCCATCCGGGTGTACCGGCCGGACTTCACCATGCGTCATGAGATTGATCCGGTGCGGCAGGCGATTGCCGATTCCTGGCCCAATCGGATGGACGACTGTGTGGCCCGCCGCGACTGGGGCTGGCGGCCGGCCTACGATCTCGCCACCATGACCGACGAGATGCTTGCTCGAGTCGGATCGCGCGTCCCGGCAACGACGGCCGCCAGCTGAGGGAGGAAGGCCATGGCGCTAGCCACCATCGAACCGGTACTCGCCGCCAGGCTCGCCGAGCTTGAGGCCAAGGGGACAAGCAAGGGCGTTGAGCAGGTGATCCGCGGCGTGAAGGCTGCCGGCGGCGGCTTCGGGCCGCGCTATTATCTTTCCGATCAGGGCGACCGGGAGTTCCTGCGCATGAACTCCAACTCCTATCTCGGGCTTTCCCTCCATCCGGAGGTGGTGGCGGCGGAGGAAGAGGCGGTGCGCCGGTACGGTGTCGGGCCCGGCGCGGTTCGCTTCATCAGTGGCACCCACGCCCCGCACCTGGCGCTTGAAGAAGCGCTCGCCGGGTTTCATGGCCGAGAGGCGGCCATGCTCTTCAGCGCCGCCTATGCGGCGGTGGTCGGAATTCTCCCGCCGTTGGTCAGCCCCGAAACCGTGGTGGTGAGCGATGCCCTCAACCACAACTGCATTATCAACGCCATCCGTCTGGCCCGGCCCTTTGCCAAGGCCGTCTATCGCCACAACGACATGGACGATCTCGAGGCCAGGCTCTCCGAGCACGTGGGCAAGGCCAGGCGGGCGCTGGTGGTTTCTGACGGCATCTTCAGCATGCGCGGCGACCATGCGCCGCTCGCCCGGCTGACCGCGGTCTGTCGGCAGTACGAAGACCGCTACCAAGAGGGGGTGGTCACGGTGGTGGACGATTCCCATGGGGTCGGCGCCTTCGGGGCGAGCGGTCGTGGGACCGAGGAGCAGTGCGCCGCCCGGGCCGATATCCTGGTAGGTACCCTGGGTAAGGCATTTGGGGTCAACGGCGGCTATGTGGCGGCGAGCGGCACGGTGATCCGCTTCCTGCGGGAAACCGCCCCCCTTTATATCTATTCAAACCCCATCACCCCGGCCGAGGCCGCCGCTGCCCGCCGTGCCCTCGCGATCCTCGACAGTGGCGAAGGCCGCGCCCTGCTTGCCAGGCTGCGCGGGCTCACCAGTCGCTTCGAGGCAGGGCTAACCTCGGCGGGTTTCGAAGTTATCGCCGGCCCCCACCCCATCGTGCCGTTGCTGGTCCGGGATACGGCTCGAACCGGACGGCTCGTCGACCACCTTTTCGCTCGCGGCGTTCTCGCCACCGGCATCAAGTACCCGGTGGTGCCCCAGGGTGACGAGGAAATCCGCTTCCAGGTCAACGCCAACCACTCCGAAGGAGATATCGATTACGTCTTGGCGGTACTGCGGGAGTTCGGGGCGTAGTGGTTGGCGAAGGCGGCGGGGATAGCAGCCCCTGCCACCGCCAGGGGCCGGTACGATGCCTGCAAAGTTTCATTGTGGACAACCTCTTCTGCCCACCTTTTCGCGACTTCGGCTTGACTGCCGCTTCTCTCCTTCCTGTCGTTCTTCCGTTTTTTTCGCAAGTTATCTGCCGGCCATTCGTGCGCCGAGGCGCGGTAATGCTTATTGTTTAACACGGGGGGAGAAGCCTGCCTGAACCATTCGGACGGGAGGTGACGTCATGACAGACCTGTTTGTAGCCCTCTTGGCGGGAGTGGTATTGCCCGGACTGCTGGTGATCGGTGTAATGCTTCGGGATTACTACCTTGAATGTCATCATCACGATCATCATCACGGGGCACATGCCTGAATCCGGGGTTGTCCTGGATGAAAAGAAGGAGCGGTCGGAGGGGAAGGATGGAAGAGAAGAGGACGGCCGAGTCCGAAAGGTTTGACTTGTCCGCCAGGCTAATAAAAAGAATCGAACCGGCCGGATGAAAAAGGGGGAGGCGCTCGGAGGGGCGCCTCCCCCTTTTTCATCCGGCGCCGCAGTCGCGTTAAGGGGCGGTGAGGCGAGAGGCGCCGCGGAGCGGGGAGACGGGTTGGAAGCGGGATCCGGCGGTTTGTCCGTCTTGTCCGTCTTGTCCGTCGGTCCGCGGCAAGAGGGACAAAATTTCCGTTTCACGGTGAAAAAGTATTGGCCGGTGGCAGGGCGGATGTGACTACAATAAAGGCGTCGGGGGGGGGGAGAGCGGAAGCGGTGGGCTTGCCGCGCCGCTGGCCGGCAGAGTTTTTTGCCATTCTCGGAATCGATGCCGACGCGAACGAGTGGGATTCCTGCCGTCGGATGCCAACCGGTTCCGGACCAGGCTTGCAGCCATTGACAAACGAACGCACCGGAAGACGATGGAGAAGCTGAACTGCTGGGAGTTCATGAAATGCGGCCGCGGTCCCGACAGTGTCGGCCGCGGCGGCGAGGTCTGCCCGGCGGCAACTGAAAAACGGCTGGATACCATCCACGGCGGCAGCAACTCCGGCCGGGCCTGTTGGGTGGTTGCCGGCACCCATTGCGGCGGCACGGTGCAGGGGACTCATGCCAGGAAGCTGCTTGCCTGCAAACGTTGTGATTTCTACCGTAAGGTCCATCGCGAGGAGGGGGAGGGGATCGAGCGGACCCCGGTGCTTCTCGACCGGCTCAGGGAACCGGTGGAACGGTTCGATATCCGTTGCCGCCGCCTCGTTTTGCTGCTGGGCGGCTCCGGGCTCATCGGCGGCACCCTGCTGCACTACTTCAAGACCAGGACCGGCGGCGATATCGAGGTGCTGGCCCCCAACAGCAAGAAGCTGAGCCTGCGGGAGCCCGAGGACGTTCGGCAGTACATCGAGAAATACCGGCCCGACTGCATCATCAACGCTGCCATCGCCTCCATCGACGCCGATGCCCAGCTTTGCTACGAAATCAACTGTCTCGGCGCGGTGCGGCTTGCCAAACTCGCCCAGTCGCTTAAGATTCCTTACCTCCATTTCAGCTCGGCGGCGGTGCTGCGTGCCGGCGAAGACCTCGGCGAGCACGACTACCTGCCGCTGAACCCGCTGCTCTCCAACTATGCCAAGTCCAAATTGATGGCCGAGAAGATCCTCGCCCATCTCCACGACACCCAGGGACTCGACTACACGGTTGTCCGTCTTGCCGTGGTCTACGGCAAGCATGATCACAAGATCCAGGGGGCGCATCGGCTGCTCTTCTCCATCGCCGATCAGGCCATGCCGCTGATCCTGAGCAAGCCCGGGGTGTGCCATTCCTACTCCAACTGCAAGAAGATCCCCCATTTCGTCCACCATCTCATGGAGCACCGCGCCGAGTTTTCGGGCCAGACCTATAACTTTGTCGATCCCGAACCGGTGGAACTCGTCGCCCTGATCAAGGCGGTCAAGGCGCAGCTGGGGGTAAGGCGCCCTCGGGAATTCTACATCCCCTATTCGTTGGCCACCCTCTCCCAGGGCTGTGTCCGCTGGTTGATCCGGCGGCTGGCGAGCATCGGGGTCGAAGCACGGGTTCCGGCCGAGGTGATCTTCCTGAAGAATTTCTATGTCAGCCAGACCCTTTCCGCTGCCAAGCTTGCCGCTTCGAGTTTTGTCGATCCCTCGCCCGACACCACCGTGTTCACGGCCCTGCCGTCGCTGCTCGGCTACTACCTCAAGCGCTGGCGCCACCTGAACCGTTTGGCCGCCACCGAAGAGAGTCGCGACTACTCTGACTCGGGGCGGCGTTTCAACGCTTCGCCCCAGGAATTCCTCGCCCGCTTCAACGCCAGCAGCCATCTGGCGCTGGAGGATCTGGAGCGGGAACTCGAGGAGCACGGTCCTTAACAGGATGCGCAAGGGAGTCCGGGCGAAACACTCATCATGGCGAAAATCTGTTTTGCCGCCGTCATGCTGTTTGCCGGGCTGCTCTTTTTCGTTGGAGGGAGTCCCTTCAGGAAAACGCCCTGCCCCAATTGTGTCGTGGTGGGCGATGGGGCGGGATTGCGCCGGGCCGCGTTGGAGGCGAAAAGGTGCGTCTCGTCGAGGAGTGCGCGGCCATGGACAGGGAAATTGACCATGGTGAGGGCGTCAAGCTTGGGCGAGTGAGGCGGGTAGTCTGCCTCCAGGGGCCGGACTGTGACTTCAGGTGGCAATTTTTGAAAGGAGGCTGGCCAGGCGCTACGGCCTGGACCATGATGCGGCATGGGGGCGACGGAGTTTACCGTGGGAACGATTGCAACGACGCTACAAGAAGATCTCGACCTGACCTTCTGTAGAGCCACGGGGAGGATAACAGCGGCAGATCTCCTGGCCTGGGTGGTTCGCTACTATGCCGGAAAGCCGACCCGGCTCATCCTCTGGGACTTCAATGATGCCGAATTGGCGGACCTGAGTTCCGATGCTCTGAAATCCCTCGCCAACGAGGTCAAAAAACGATCCGTCGCCAGGGTTGGCGGCAAGACCGCCTTTGTTTCCGATGCGGATCTCGCCTTCGGGCTTGGCAGGATGTTTCAGGTGTTTTCGGAACTGGAGGGAATTCGGGTCGAGTACATGATCTTCCGAAGCATGGCGGAGGCAAGGGAATGGCTTGGCGTCTGAGGTTTGTCTTTTCAGTCGGTGGCGTCCCGGCAGGTGAGCGACCGGAGAGTTTATGGAGCGATACTCTCGACAACTGGCCCGGTTTTGCCGCAATCTGCACCGTTGCCTTTCTTGCCGGGATATGCTAAAGAGCCTTAAAAAACAGGCAGTTCAGGCAAATGCCCGGGTGGCGGAACTGGTAGACGCAAGGGACTTAAAATCCCTCGACCCTTCGGGTTGTACGAGTTCGATTCTCGTCCCGGGCACCAAGGATATCAAGGCGTTACGGTTTTCGATGACCGTAACGCCTTTTTAGTTTGGGCGAGGTGTGGGGGCCGCCCGGGAGCACTGACCCGAGCTGAAGGGAGGCTTGCCAGTCCGTTGAGCAACGATCGGTTTTCCGCGGCGGGACATCGCCCCCGTCCCGGAAGAGGCAATCCCCGGAGTGAACCGAGAGGTCAACAGTATTGGGAAGGAACGCCTTTTGTTGCGGAGTCTAGGGTTCGGAACGTTGCCGCGGCTCTCCCTGACTGCCCTCGCGAGATAGCATGACAATATCGACCCGACGGTTTTTCCGCCTGCCCTCCGCAGTGGCGTTATCCGCGATCGGACGGTACTCTCCATATCCGGCCACCGAGAGTCTGTCCGGAGGGAGATTCTGGCGATCGACAAGATAGTGGACGATGGTGAGTGCTCGCGTCGTAGAAAGTTCCCAGTTCGACAGGAACTCCTGGTTGCGAACCGGCACGTTGTCGGTGTGGCCCTCAACCCTGAAGGTGTTGGCATACCCTTTTATCGCCTTGGCTATCTCATGAAGGACCGGCAGGGCCTCCGGCTGCATGGATGCGCTGCCGGAGGCGAAAAAACCCGCTTCCTTAAGACTGATCACCAGTCCTCGTTCGTTGACGGTTATTTTTACTTCGTTCCGGGCGCCGTCGGCGGTGAGGCGATCAAGGATTTCCTTTTTTATTCTGTCGAATTCTTCGCCCTCGGCATACGGGCTTTCCGACCCCGCCGTCTCCCCGGCCGTCTCCGCCGGCGAGGAGGGAAGGGGGGCCAGTTGGGAGGAATCCACGACATTGACCGGCGATGCCGCATTTGCCGCGATACCGAAGGAGGAGAGGATGGATGCCTGTACCTGCTCTACCTTTTTCTTGTCAACGATGGACATGGCGTAGAGGGTGACGAACACTGCAAAGAGCAGGGTGATGAAGTCGGCGTAGGAAACCAGCCAACGCTCCAGATTCGGCTCTTTTTCATGCGTGTTTTTTCTGCGGCTTCGCATGCCCATCCATCTCCGCCTTATCGAAGGAAGAATTCCCTCTGGTCATCGTGAACCCCCTGAGGCGCTGTTCAATTACCCTGGGGTTGATGCCCTCCTGGATCGCGAGCAACCCATCCAGGGTAATTTCCCGGAGCACCATCTGTTCCTTGAGCCGTTTCTTGAGTTTCGTGCTGATCGGAATGCAGATGATGTTCGCGGTCATCAGGCCATAGATAGTGGCGACAAAGGCCACCGCGATGCCGGCGCCGAGACTTGAGGTGTCGGAGAGGTTGCTCATGACATGGATGAGGCCGAGCACGGCGCCGATGATGCCGATGGTGGGGGCGAACCCGCCGGCCGCTTCGAACACCTCGGCACAGCCCTTGTTCCGCTCCTCGAAGTGACTGAGTTCGATTTCAAGGAACTCCATGAGTTGCTCGCGTTCGAAGCCGTCCACGAGCAGTTCCAGTCCTTGCCCCAAAAAACTGTCCTTGTCTTCTTTTCGCGCGAGACGCAGATCCTCCTCCAGGGTAAGCAGGCCGTTTTTCCGGGCCTTGACCGCCAGGCCCACCAACTTGTCGATCAGTCGATCCGGATCTGTCGCCTTGGGGGTGAAGGCACTGGCGGCGGCGCTGGCCGCTCGGATGAGATCATTGAGGGGGAAGGATACAAAGGTCGCACCGATAGTGCCGCCCAGGACGATGATGGCCGCCGTGGGCTGCAGAAGGGCAGAGATGTGACCGCCTTCAAGGGTCTGGCCGCCGATTACGGCTCCAAAACCGAGAACGAGGCCGATGATTGTGGCGATGTCCATAAAAAACGCCTGATAGGGGCGTGGAAAAGATAGGTCGATATCCGTAGGAACATATTATACCGACATCACAGTGAAAAATCGATAGAAATTGTGGCCCCCCGCCGCGGTAGGACTTGAGGCGCTTATATGCCGTGTTTTGGGCAACAGTGGTCGCAGGGCGGGCTGACGTGGGGGGGCAAAATAAGGAAGTTGCCCCGGTCATTGGGCGGTCGAGGAACTCCCGGAGGCATGGTCCGGGGCAGTCTCTGGCGGTGGAGTTCGACGGCTGGCGGAATCCCTTCGGACCCGCGGGGGGGGGCACCGAAGATCATGCCTGCCGGTGGCCAGGAAGACAGGTTTTCCTGGCCACCGGCATTCGGTAATATATTCAGGGGAAATATGGTTCCTGAAAGATAAAGAAGGGTGACGGACGCAAAAAAAAGGGGGCATACGGGCCGGGGGCGGTAAGCCCGTCGGCCCGTATGGTAGAACGGTGCGCCCCGGTTGGGGCCGGGGTCAGATGGCGTAGACCTCTTCGCCGCTCAGCACCCGCACGCCGTCTTTCTCAAGAACCTTGATGGCATGGTCCGGTTCGGTGAAACGGAAGATGATCAGGCCGCTGTCGCCGGTCTTGTGGACAAAGGCGTACATATATTCAAGATTGAGTCCATTGGTCTTGACGCTGTCGAGGACACTGGCGAGACCACCGGGCTTGTCCGGTACCTCGATGACCAGCACCTCGTTCTTGCCCACCGTGAAGCCACGCTCCTGCAGGATTTTCTTTGATTTCTCGGTGTCGTTGACAATCATCCGCAGGATGGCAAAGGCGGCGGTATCGGCCAGGGACAGAGCCCGGATGCTGATACCGTTCTCGGCCAGGACGGCGGTGACCTCGGCCAGACGTTCCGCACCGTCTTCCAGGAATACGGCGAGTTGTTCGACTTTCATAGTGCCCTCGTGTCGGTGGAGGCGCAAGGTGGGAACTCCCGACCCGGCCGTAGTTGACGATGGCACTGCGGTCGGTGGGGAGTTGGTTGGCATCCAGGCATGGAGTGCTCTGAACAGGGTCGAGCGCGACGAGAAATAGTCGACTTCCTCCTTTTGGCCGGTAGGCTTTTCCTGGATGGTGAAGGGTGCTAACATGCACTGGTACCTCTGTGGAGTTCATCTGGCGGAGTCCCCTCTGCGAACGCCCGGGGGCTCCTCCCGGCGGCGGTGGACCTGGGCTCCGCTGAGCAGGGAGAAAGGTCGGAAGTTCAAGTCGATGCCGGGGTTCCGCTATGCAATTTGTGCGGCTTATTACCATGCCTTGCGCCTTCGTGCAAGGCATAACAGCTTTTTCTTTTTATATCAAATTGTTATGGTGATGACGGCCGGGCCTGCCGCTGTGCCCTTGGCAGGGTCGGGCCGACAAAAAAACCTACCATCCGGAGCGCGGGTGAGGTATGTTGAATCCTTTTGCGTAAGTCCTGCATCCGTATGCGCCCGTTGCACGGATTCGGTGGAAGGGGGGCGAGGCCATGCTGTGGGTAAACGAAAGGGCGATGGCCTTCCGATCCGGTATCCGGCTCAGCGACTTGGCGGCCGAGATCCGGCCCGGCGCGGATGTTTTGGTGGTGAACGGTTTTCCGCGGGAGCCGGACACCGAGCTTGCCGACGGTGATCACTGCTGGCTGATCCGGCGCGGCGAGGTGCCCTCGGCCGAGGAGATCGATTATCTGCTTTACGCCCGCCATACCCCCGGGGTGCATGACCGGGTGAAGGGGGCCACGGTGGGGATCATGGGCCTTGGCGGCCTGGGGTCGGCAGTGGCCATCGCGCTCGCCCGGGTGGGGGTGGGAACCCTGCTGCTTGCCGATTTTGATGTGGTGGAGCCGACCAACCTGAACCGGCAGCACTACTTCGTCGACCAGATCGGCCTGCGCAAGACCGAGGCCCTCTGCGACACCTTGCGCCGGATCACTCCCCATCTCGTCCTGCGTCCCATCGACCAGCGGCTTGATGCGGCCGCCATGGTGCGCCACTTCGCGGCGGTGGACGTTCTCGTCGAGTGCTTCGACGACGCGGCCATGAAGGCGGTGGCCCTGCGGGTGGCGCTTACCGAGCTCAAAGGGGTGGGCTACGTCGGAGCGTCCGGGGTGGCGGGCTACGGCGACAACAACACCATCCGCACTGCCCGCCTCTACCCGCGGGTTTATCTGGTGGGCGATGGCGAATCCGCCGCCGCCCCCGGCCAGGGATTGATGGCCCCCAGGGTTGGGGTCGCCGCCCATCAACAGGCGAATCAGGTGCTGCGGCTGCTGCTTGAGGCCGCGCGTGAGGACGGTGGCGACAACGAAACAAGCAGGGCTGTTATTCCATGAAGATTACCTGTAACGGCGAAGAACGCGTCATGGCACCGGGTAGTACGGTCATTGACCTGCTGCGGATGTTGGCCCTCGACCCCGAGGTGGTGGTGGTGGAGTGCGACGGCGCGATCCTTAAACGACCCGAGTACGACAGCCATCTCCTCACCGACGGTGCGGTGCTGGAGTTGATACGATTTGTAGGAGGCGGATGAGATGTTAACCATTGCCGGCAGAACCTTCGGCTCCCGGCTTTTCGGCGGCACCGGCAAATTTGCCTCGCCCGCGGTGATGCGCGAGGCTCTGGCCGCCTCGGGCTCCGAGATGGTCACCGTGGCCCTGCGCCGGGTGGATCTGGCCGATCCGGCCGACGATATCATGCAGGTTCTCGACCGCGACCGTTACCTGCTGCTGCCCAACACCTCGGGCGCCCGTGACGCCCGCGAGGCGATCCGCCTTGCCCACCTGGCGCGGGCGGCGGGCAACACCGAATGGCTCAAGCTCGAGGTTACTCCGGACCCGCGCACCCTGCTGCCCGATCCGGTGGAGACCCTGGCCGCAACCGAGATTCTGGTCAAGGAGGGCTTCATTGTCCTGCCCTATATGAACGCCGATCCCATCCTGGCCCTGCGGCTCCAGGACGCCGGCGCCGCGGCGGTGATGCCGCTGGGCGCCCCCATCGGCACCAACCAGGGGATCGTCACCGGTTTCCAGGTCCGGATCATCATCGATCAGGCCCGGGTGCCGGTGGTGGTGGACGCGGGCCTCGGCGCCCCCTCTCATGCCGCTTTGGCCATGGAGATGGGCGCCGACGCGGTGCTGGTCAACACCGCCATCGCCGTGGCCGGCGACCCGGTGCGCATGGCGCGCGCCTTTGCAAAAGCGGTGGAGGCGGGTCGCGAGGCCTACGAGGCCGGGCTCGGCGAGGCGCGCACCGAGGCCGAACCCTCTTCGCCCCGTACCGGGCTTGATTTTTTGCGGTGAATCGGCATGTTTGATACCCCGGATTTTGACACCCTGGCGGGCGAGGTGGCGGTCGCCACTGCCCACGACGTGGAGCGGGCACTCAAATGCCCCCGCCTTGGCCGGCGGGAGCTGGCGGCCCTGCTTTCCCCCGCCGCCGAGCCCTTTCTCGAAGCCATGGCGGCGCGCTCGGCCGCGCTCACCAGCCAGCGCTTCGGCCGGGTGATCCAGCTCTACGCGCCGCTCTACGTCTCGAACCTCTGCGCCAACCGCTGCGTTTACTGCGGGTTTTCCGCCGAGAACCGCATCGAGCGGCGGGTGCTATCGCTGGCCGAGGCCGAGGCCGAGGCCATGTTGCTCCACCGCCGCGGCTTCAACCACCTGCTGCTGGTATCGGGCGAGGCACCCGGCGTCGTGGGAGTGGAGTACCTGGAGGCCCTGGCCCTGCGGCTGCGCGACCGCTTCGCCGCCATCTCCATCGAGGTCCAGCCGCTCTCCACCGCCGACTATGCCCGGCTCTTCCACGCCGGGATCACCGGGGTGGCCGTCTACCAGGAAACCTATAACCGCGAGGTCTACCGCCAGATGCACCTGGCCGGCCCCAAGCGCGACTACGACTTCCGCCTCGCCACCCCGGCCCGGGGGGCCGAGGCGGGGCTGCGCGAGGTGGGCATCGGTTTTTTGCTGGGGCTCTCCGACTGGCGGGCCGAGGGCCTTGCCGTGGGACTCCATCTCGCCTGGCTGCGCAAGGCGTTCTGGCGCACGGCGCTCACCGTGTCGTTTCCGCGCATGCGGCCGGCGTCCGGCGATTTCGAGCCGCCGCGGGCCGTGGGTGAGCGGGAGTTGAGCCAGCTGCTCTTTGCCCTGCGGATCTTTGATCCCGACGTCGGCCTGCTCCTCTCCACTCGGGAGGACCCCCGCTACCGCGACGGCATGCTGGGGCTCGGCCCCACCCGGTACTCGGCCGGCTCCTGCACCGCCCCGGGCGGCTATGCCGAGCCCGACGCCGCCGGCGAGCAGTTCAGCGTCGGCGACCATCGCTCCATCGACGAGGTGAGTGCGGCCATCCGCGCCAAGGGGCTCGACCCGGTGCGCAAGGACTGGGACGCGGTCTTCCAGCAGGACGAGGCGGCGTAACGCTCTGATAATAACGGCCGGCGGCGCCCGCTTGACACGAATTTCCTGATTCAATTTCATGGCCCATAGAGATTAAGGAGGAAGTGAACATGGCAGATCTCAAGAAGATGTACACCACCATTCTCGGTGATCATTTCCCCATGGATATGACCATCACCTTCGGCGACCAGAAGCTCGTCTACCGCAAGCGGACCTGGAAGATTCCCCAGGAGGACGGCACCTTTGACGAGCGCGGCGTGCGTTACGGCGAGAACCCGGATCAGGAGGCGGCTCTCTACGAACTGGTCAACGGCAATCTGATGCTGGGCGACTGCAAGTTCATCGAGCCGGGCCACGGCCTGGTGAGCGGGATTGCCATCGAGGATATGCTCCAGGTGGGGAAGCATCCGGGCAAGATCAACCTCACCGACATCGACAACGGGCTCAATATCATCAAGTATCTCATGGACCGGCCGGCGGCGGTGATCCTCAAGCACAACAACCCCTGCGGCGCCGCCTATGGGGCGAGCCTTGCCGACGCCTATAACCGCGCCAACCGTGCCGACCGCATCGCCGCCTTCGGTGGGGCCATCGTCCTCAACCGCGCCTGCGACAAGGCTACCGCCGAGCTGTTGAGCCAGAACTATCTTGAAGTGGTGTGCGCCCCGGAGTTCGAGGCCGGCACGCTTGAGATCCTCGCCCAGCGCAAGAACCTCCGGGTGGTCAAGATCGCCCGCATTGACCGGCTGGCCGAGTTCGAGAATTTCCGTTTCGTTGACTTCAAGAGCCTGATCGACGGCGGCATCATCGCCCAGCAGTCGGCGGTGAATTCCATCCGCTCGGTGGCGGATCTGAAGCCCGCGGTGACCTCCTTCAAGGGTACCGAGTACAAGGTCGAGCGCGAGCCCGACCAGCGCGAGATCAACGACATGCTCTTTGGCTGGGCCGTTGAGCACGGCGTTACCTCGAACTCCGTCATTTACGTCAAGGACGGCTGCACGGTGGGTATCGGCACCGGCGAGCAGGATCGCGTAGGCGTTGCCGACATCGCCGTTTACAAGGCATACACCAAGTACGCCGACATCGTCTGCTGGGATAAATACGGCATCCCCTATGCCGATCTGGTGCTGGAGATCGAGCAGGGCAAGCGCGACAAGACCGAGCAGGAAGCCATCGACGCCAAGGTCAAGGCCGACCGCGCGGGGCTGCCCGGCTCGGTGATGATCTCCGACGCCTTCTTCCCGTACCGCGACGGCGCCGACGTCGGCATCCGCCAGGGCGTTTCCGCCATCCTCCAGGCCGGCGGCTCCATGCGCGATTTCGAAACCGTTCAGGCATGCAACGAGGCCAAGCCCCAGGTGGCCATGAAGTATACCGGCCAGCGGTCGTTCAAGCATTGATGGCGTCGCAAAAAAGTCCGATCTCCTGCGTTGCCCCCCCCCCAAGGGCACTTCCTTCGGGGCGCGGCGGGTCCGCGAAATGCTCGACATACTCTCTGTATGCCTCCGCTTTCGCGACACCACCGCGCCTCGGAGTCTCCCTTCCGGGGTCGCTTACCTGAATATCGAATTTTTTGCTTAGCCATCTTTAACTTAGAGAGAGCCCGTCCCCTGGTGCCGCGAGTCCCGCGGCACCGGGGACAACAGAGCAAGCCCCAGTTTCTTTGAAGGAATTTACGAAAATATGGCACGCGTAAACGACAATTATCTGAAGCTCAAAGCCGGCTACCTCTTCCCGGAGATCGGCCGGCGGGTGCGGGAGTTCACCGCCGCGAATCCCGAGGCCAAGGTGATCCGGCTCGGCATCGGCGACGTCACCCGGCCCCTGGTCCCCACCATCCTGAAGGCCTTCCACGAAGGCGTCGACGATCTCGGCCGCGAGGAAACCTTCCACGGCTATGGGCCCGAGCAGGGCTACGAGTGGCTGATCCGGACGATCATCGACAAGGCTTACAAACCCCTCGGCGTCGAGCTTAAAGTAAGCGAACTCTTCATCTCCGACGGCTCCAAGTGCGACACCGCCAACATCCTCGACATCTTCGACCTCTCGAACCGGGTGGCGATCTGCGACCCGGTCTACCCGGTCTACAACGACACCAACGTCATGGTGGGCAGGAGCGGGGAGGCCGACGCGCGGGGGTACTACCAGGGGCTGGTCTACATGCCCTGCACCGAGGAGAACGGTTTCTCGCCGGCCTATCCGGCCGAGAAGGTGGACCTCATCTACCTCTGCTCGCCCAACAACCCCACCGGCACCGTGGCCACCCGTGAGCAACTGGCCGGCTGGGTGGAGTACGCCCGGGCGAATCGCGCCATCATCCTTTTCGATGCCGCTTACGAGGCATTCATCACCGAGCCGGGCATCCCGCACTCCATCTACGAGATCGAAGGTGCGCGCGAGTGCGCCATCGAGTTCCGTTCTTTTTCCAAGACCGCCGGCTTCACCGGGGTGCGCTGCGGACTCACCGTGGTGCCCGAGGAACTCACCGCCCTCACCGCCACCGGCGAGGCGGTGCGGCTCAATCGACTGTGGAACCGCCGCCAGGGCACCAAGTTCAACGGGGTTTCCTACCCCGTGCAGCGGGCCGCTGCCGCGGTCTACTCCGACGAGGGCTGGGCCCAGGTCAAGGAGGTGATCGCCTACTATCTCGACAACGCCCGGATCATCCGCGAGAACCTGGAGGCGGCGGGGATCACCTGCTTTGGCGGGGTCAACGCCCCTTACATCTGGCTCAAGACCCCGGAGAGCATGGGCAGTTGGGAGTTCTTCGACAAGCTGCTCACCGAGTGCCACGTGGTGGGCACCCCCGGCAGCGGCTTCGGTCCCTCGGGCGAGGGCTACTTCCGGCTTTCCGCCTTCGGTTCCAAGGAGAACGTCCGGGAGGCCACCCGCCGGATCCGCGAGCGCTGGGGCAAGAAGGGGTAAGGGGACGGCCGTTCCGGCCAGATGAAAAGCGAATCCCGGCGGGGTCTGGAAAGGCTCTGTCGGGATTTCTTGGTTTCATGCCTGCTCGGCAGGCCGTGAAGCAAAGGGGAGGTGTGGGGATGACCGGCAAATATTTCGTGGCGGCGCTCCTTGCCGCCGTGCTGCTCTCGGGCTGCGGCCGGGACGACGACCGGGCAAGGCAGGTCGCCCCGGCAAGTCCGGTCGAGTCGGAGGAGCAGGTCTTTACCCAGGAGGCGGTGGAAAAGATCAATCAGGTGGCCCGGCCACTGCTTGCCGAGGCCGAGAAAACCACCGCCAGAGTGGCCGAGAAAGCCGAGGAGGCCAAGCAGAAGACCGCCGAGCTGGCCGCCACCGTACAGGAGAAGTCGGTGCCGGTGATGGAGAAGACCGGCTCGGCCCTCATCGTTGCCGGTGAGCAGGTGCAGCAGGTGGCCCGGGTGATGAAGGCACCCCGGGATCTGCTGCTCGACAGCGCCAGGGGGCCGGTGGCGCTGCCGCACCGGGAGCATGCCGAATCTTTTGGCTGCCCGGCCTGCCATGGCGCCCAGCCGCCCGGCCCCTTGGCGTTGGACGAGGAGAAGGGGCACCAGCTCTGCCGCGGCTGCCACCTGAGGGAGGGCAAGGGGCCGGTGAAGTGCGGCGCCTGCCATGCCAAGGGGAAGACGGTCGCGCCGACAGGGCGGTGAAGGCGCGCCGCCGGCGCGGGAATTTCCTAACGATTTCCTCTCTGGCCTGGATTTTCGGCTGCCCGTCGTTTACCATGACGGAAACTGTTTCTGGGTAGATCGGGCCTTTGTGGGGGCCCGGATGGCGCGGAGGGGGGAGACGGGACATGGAGCAACGCGAGCAACAGTGGCGGGAGGCGTATCTGCGGCAGAGTCATGACGCCATGGTGGGGAGGCTCTTCAAGGGGCTGATCCATAACATGAACGGCGTGGTCCAGGCGTTCGCCATGCAGGGTGAGTTGTTCGGGATGATGTTCGACCAGGCCGACGGCCTGCTGGCGGCGCTCCTCGCCGACCTCCCTCCCGGGCCGGACCGCGAGCGGGCCGAGCGACTTCGTGATCTCCTCTATCGGCGTTCCGGCGGCATCACCCTGATGGAGGAGAAGATCCATCAGGGGCAGGAGATCATGGGCCGGACGCTGGAGCTGGTGGATTTTTCGCCCACCGCCGGCGTCGGCCCCTACACGGTCAACTCGGTGATCCGCACCGAGTTGGAGTTCCTGAACGCCGACAGCTTTTTCAAGCACACCCTCCACAAGGAGTTCCACCTCGATCCCGATCTGCCGCAGCTCTCCTGTAATCAGGTGGAGGTGCATCAGGCGCTCTTCGCCCTGCTCGAAAACGGGCTGGATGCAGTGCGGGACCGGCAGGGCGCGGGGCTGGTGATCACCACCGGCCGGCAGGGCCGGGCGGTGACGGTGACCGTGACGGACAACGGTCCCGGCATGACGCCGGAGGTGCGGGAGCGCCTCTTTGAGCCCTTCTTCTCCACCAAGGAGGGGCGGGACGGCCTGGGTCTCTACCTGGCCCGCCATCTGTTGGCCCGTTGCGGCGCCGAACTCACCTGCGAGGAGAGCCGCCCCGGCCACACCTGCTTTGCCCTTCTCCTGCCGTCGGAAGATGAGGGGGACAGCGACGGTTCGATCCTATGGTGAGTCCCGGCACCCTCTATGTGGTGGCGACCCCCATCGGCAATCTTGAGGATATCACCCTGCGGGCCGTCCGGATTCTGACCGAGGTGGCCCTTGTCGCCTCGGAAGATACCCGCCATACCCGCAAGCTTCTCGCCCATCTGGGCATTGCCACGCCCCTGGTGAGCTATTACAAGGGCAAGGAGGCGGCGCGGGCCGAGCCCATCCTGGCGCGGCTGGTGGCCGGCGACGACGTTGCCCTGGTTTCCGACGCCGGCACCCCCGGCATCTCGGACCCCGGAGCGCTTCTGGTCCGTAAGGCGCGCGACCGGCAGATCCCGGTGGTGCCGGTGCCCGGCCCTTCTGCCCTGGCCGCCGCCGTGAGTGTGGCCGGCTTCGAGCGCACCGCTTTTCTGTTTCTCGGTTTCCTGCCTTCCCGGGCCGCTGAACGGCACCGGGTGCTCTCCGGTCTGGTCCGGGAGGAGAACCTCCTCGTTTTCTACGAATCCCCCCAGCGTATCGTCGCCACCCTCAAGGAGTGTCTGGCCGTGCTCGGTGACCGCCGCCTGGTGGTGGCGCGGGAGCTGACCAAGCTCCACGAAGAGATTCTCACCTCCACCACCGCCGAGCTGTTGGCCGACCTTGCCGCGCGGCCCCGGGTGCGGGGCGAGCTGGTGGTGGTGGTGGAGGGTGGCGCGGCGGCAGAAGCGCCGCCGGCCGGCGAGGAGCTGGCGGAGCTGCTTGCCTGGTACCGCGACCGCGGCGAGCTGACCCTGCGCGATGCGGTCCAGCGGGTAACCCGCGATCTGGGGCTCAAACGCGCCGCGGTCTATCAGGAGGCTTTGCGCGTCTGGGAGGAGGAGGGGAAGGGGTGACGTTTGGTCATCGCGCCCAAGGGAGAAACGGGCGAAGGGGAAGCCCTTGCTTCGGAAGCGGCGACGGAGCAAGGTCGACTGAATGGGGCGCCTCCTCCGGACTTCGGTGCTGCGAGGAGAAAGGCCGGTGCGCAGGGAATCGTTCACCTCGGGAAACGCCGGCGGAGCCGCGGGGCCCGAGGCCGCTGACGACGTTTCTCCTTGTCAATAAATGGTAAATGAGATAATCTCAGCAGTTTATATTCTGCCCGGTCGGTTGCGGGCGGGGAGCGTGGCCAAGGGCTTGGAGCGGCAGTGAAGGAAGTTCAGGATTTTTATTTCAAGAAGGCCAAGAAGGAAGGCTATCCGGCCCGTTCCGTCTACAAACTTGAGGAAGCACAGCAGAAGTACCGGCTGCTCAAGAAGGGGGGCAGGGTGCTTGATCTCGGCTGCCATCCTGGCAGCTGGTCTCTCTATGCCGCCAAGACGGTGGGCACCCAGGGACTGGTGGTGAGTCTCGACCTGCAGCCCACCAAGGGCGGCGGCAAGAAGGGCATGGCCCCCATCCACTGGTTGCACGGCGACATCACCGACGAGGAGATGCTGGCCCGGGTTCGGGCGTTTGCCCCGGCCTTTGATGCGGTGGTAAGCGACATGGCGCCTCGGACCACCGGCAACAAGTGGGCCGACCAGCAGCAGTCTCTGGCCCTGGCCCGGCGGTCGCTGGCCGTGGCCGAGCAGTTTCTGGTGGCCGGCGGCGTCTTCTACTGCAAGGTCTTTCAGGGCGAGGACGTCGATGCCTTTGTCGCCGAGGTCCGGGCCCGCTTTCAGACGGCCAGAGTGGTGAAGCCAAAGAGTTCTCGGCCCGAGAGCCGCGAGGTGTTCGTCCTCGGCATGGGCTACGGAGTCTGAACCGCCGCTGCCGCCGAAAAATGTCGTAACGAATCAGACCGGGGCGAAACTGTCCCGGCGCTGTCATCACGCAACAATCAATTCAGTACAGGAAGAGAAGAAGCTTAAGGAGCAAAGCATATGGCCGGACATTCAAAATGGGCTAATATCAAACATCGCAAGGGCGCGATAGATGCCAAGCGGGGCAAGATCTTCACCCGCTTGATCAAGGAAATCATGGTGGCGGCCCGCATGGGCGGTGGTGATGCGTCTGCCAATCCCCGCCTGCGCAGTGCCATTGCCGCTGCCAAAGCGGTGAATATGCCCAAGGACAACATCGAGCGCGGCATCAAGAAGGGCACCGGCGAAATCGAGGGTGTGGTCTACGAGGAGATCACCTACGAGGGCTATGGCCCCGGGGGGGTGGCGGTATTGGTGGAGTGCATGACCGACAACCGGGTGCGCACCGTGGCCGACGTGCGCTACATCTTCGGCAAATGCGGCGGCAACATGGGCGAGTCGGGGTGCGTCAACTGGATGTTCGACCGCAAGGGCTCGATCCTGGTGGAGAAGACGGCGGTGGACGAGGAGCGGCTCATGGAACTCGCCCTGGACGCCGGCGCCGAGGACGTGGTGGAGGAAGAGGAGACCTTCCAGGTTCTCACCGCCCCGGATGACTTCGATGCGGTGCGCGAGGCCCTGGAAAAGGCCGAGGTTCCCTTTGTCGAGGCCGCCATCTCCATGATTCCCCAGAACACCGTGGAGGTGACTGACGAAAAGGCCGCCAAACAGCTGTTGCGGCTCCTGGAGATGATGGAGGACAACGACGACGTGCAGAACGTCCACGCCAACTTCGACATCCCCGACGCGATCATGGAGGCGGTTTCCTGAGCAGCCCCGGCCGTGCCGGAGAGGGAGGGCGAAGCATGGCCGCTGCCACTGGCAAGGCGGCACCACTCCGTATTCTGGGGATTGATCCCGGCTCCCGGGTGACCGGCTACGGCGTGGTGGAGAAGGTGGGCCACGACCTGCGTTTCGTCAGCTGCGGCGCCATCCGGGTGGCGCCGGGCCGGCCGCTTGCCGAGCGGCTCAAGGAGATTCACGACGGCATCGGCGAGGTGATCACCTCCCTGCGGCCGGACGTGGCGGCGGTGGAGGAGATCTTTGTCGCCGCCAATCCCCGTTCGGCCCTCACCCTGGGCCATGCCCGCGGCGTGCTTCTCCTCGCCGCCATCCAGCACGGGCTGGCGGTCCACGAGTATCCCGCCCGGGTGGTCAAACAGGCGGTTGCCGGCTCCGGCCGGGCGCCCAAGGCGCAGGTTCAGCACATGGTGCGCGTCTTCCTCGCCCTCGCCGGCGCGCCCAGCGAGGACGCCGCCGATGCCCTTGCCGTGGCCCTCTGCCACGCCAACCATTGCAACGGTCTGCCCGGCGTTGTATCCTGATCCGGAGTAAGCGCCGTCAAGGTGTCGAATTTGCTTTGTCATCGGCCTGCCCGCATACCCGCTCGCTGCATCGCGCAGGCATTTTTCGGGCACCCCACGAGGGCTCCGAAGTCTGCGCTTATCTGCTGCGCGGCACATCTCAGGCACCCTGTAAGCATTTCGGTGGAGCCGTGCCAGCGGTAAGGGTGGTCTTGCCCGTGTTGGGGCCTTGATGATCCGGAACATGCGGCAATCGTTCTTGCCATGAACATACTCGGGAGTTGGGGGGCGGACGCATGATAGCCTCGCTACGCGGCGCGCTGGTGCAGAAAGCGGTGGAAACCGTGGTGGTCGAAGTGGGCGGCGTAGGCTACGAGGTTTTCTTCCCCGCCGCGGCCCAGCACCGGCTGCCCGGGGTGGGTGAAGAGGTCTTCCTCCACGTTCAGACCGTGGTCCGCGAGGACGCCTTCAACCTTTTTGGCTTTTTGGCGGCGGCGGAAAAGGCGGCCTTCCTGCTCCTCATCGGTGTCTCCGGCATCGGTCCCAAGGTGGCCCACAACATCCTGGCCGGCATGAGTCCGGCCGAACTCTGCCGGGCGGTGGCCACCGACGATATCCACCGACTGGTGAAGTTGCCGGGCATTGGCAAGAAAACCGCCGAGCGGGTCTGCCTCGAACTCAAGGACAAGGTCCACCTCCTCCCTGATCTGCCGGCCGCAGCCGTGGTTTCCGCACCGGCGCCGGCGCCGGTCGAGGGGTGGGTGCGCGATGCCGTCTCGGCCCTGGTCAACCTGGGCTATCCGTCGGCCCGGGCCGAAGAGGCCCTGGCGCGGGTGCGGCAGGGGCTATCCGCCGATGCCGATGCCGCCCTGTCCCTTGAAGAGCTGTTACGCCAGGCATTGAGGGCTTTAGCGTGAAACACGAAGAACGGATCGTCAGCGCCCAGGTGGAGCCCCGGGAACTCATCGACGAGCCGGGCCTGCGGCCCCGTCGTCTGGCCAACTACATCGGCCAGGAGCAGCTCAAGGAAAACCTCGCCATCGCCATCCAGGCCGCCAAGGGCCGCGGGGAACCCATGGACCATGTTCTCTTCCACGGTTTCCCCGGCCTGGGCAAGACCACCCTCGCCTACATCATCGCCCAGGAGATGGGCGCCCAGATCAAGGTCACCTCCGGCCCGGTCATCGAACGGGCCGGCGACCTCGCCGCCATTCTCACCAGCCTTCAGGAGGGCGACGTCCTCTTTATCGACGAGATTCACCGTCTGAACCACGTGGTGGAAGAGATCCTCTATCCGGCCATGGAAGATTTCCAGCTCGACTTGGTGGTGGGCCAGGGTCCGGGAGCCAGGTCGGTGAAGATGTCGCTGCCCCGTTTCACCCTGGTGGGCGCCACCACCCGGGCAGGGCTCCTCACCCCGCCGCTGCGCGACCGTTTTGGAGTCATCCTTCGCCTTGACTTCTACTCCCCCGAGGAGCTGGTGGCCATTGTCAAACGGTCGGCGGGACTGCTCAACATTCCCATCGACGAGGCCGGGGCTCTTGAGCTGGGACGCCGAAGTCGGGGGACGCCGAGAATCGCCAATAGATTGTTAAAGAGATTACGAGATTTTGCCGAAGTAAAGGCAGACGGGCGGATTACCGCCGCAGTGGCCGACCAGGCCCTGGGAATGCTCGCCGTGGACCCACAGGGGCTCGACGAGATGGACCGCCGGGTGTTGCTGACCATCATCGACAAGTACGACGGCGGCCCCATCGGCATCGATACCCTGGCCACGGCGGTGTGCGAGGAACGCAACACCTTGGAGGACGTCTACGAGCCGTTCCTCATCCAATGCGGCCTGCTGGTGCGCACCCCCCGGGGCCGGATGGCCACGGTGGCCGCCTACGAACACTTCGGCCGCAGTTTTGCGGCACGCGGCAGCGCCGGCGACAACGCCGCGCCCCGGCTTTTTTAACCCCGGCGGCGTTGCCGCGGCCGGGGACGCCGGTGGTGGGCAACAGGTGCCGACAGCAGAAGGGGATCTTGAAAAATCAGAATAGTTTCCAGCCGGAAAGCTTCTTCTCCGGAAGGCGGCGTTAGCTGTTAGCCATTGGCTGTTGGCGGAAGGTGCTGATTGGGTACGGTCTTGCCAATTGCCGAACGCTAATAGTCAACGGTTCTCCTGGAGCGGCAACCGTTTTCGGGCAGACACCAGGATGATTTTTCACGACTCCCGAAAGAGAGACCCATTCCGCCATGACAGCAAAGAAGACGACGGTTGCGGACATTGTTGCCAGGAAGGCGGCCGGCGGCGACAAACTCACCATGCTCACCGCATATGACACCAGCTTCGCCCGGCTGGTCGACGGTACCGGTATCGACATGATCCTGGTGGGCGACTCGCTCGGCAACGTGGTGCTGGGCTACGACTCCACCGTGCCGGTGACCATGGAGGAGATGCTCCACCATGCCCGGGCGGTGCGGCGCGGCACGACCCGTGCCCTGCTGGTGGGGGACATGCCCTTTCTCTCCTACCAGGTGAGCGCGGCCGAGGCCATCGCCAATGCTGGCCGTTTCATGAAGGAGGCGGGCTGTGAGGCGGTGAAGCTGGAAGGCGGCGAGGAGGTTGCCGACACGGTGCGGGCCGTGGTGCGGGCCGGAATTCCGGTGATGGGGCATATCGGCCTCACCCCGCAGACCGCCGGTCAGCTCGGCGGCTACAAGGTGCAGGGCCGCGACCGCGAATCGGCCCGGCGGCTGCTGGCGGCGGCCCGGGCTCTGGAGTCGGCCGGCGCCTTCGCCTTGGTGCTCGAGTGCATCCCCGACGAACTGGCGCGGCTGCTCAGCGAAGCGGTCGCCATCCCCACCATCGGCATCGGCGCCGGGCCATGGTGCGACGGCCAGGTGCTGGTGACCCACGACCTGCTTGGGCTGTTCGAGAAGTTTGTGCCGAGTTTTGTGAAGAGCTACGTGCGGCTTGCGCCGCAGATCAAGACGGCCCTGGCCGCCTTCCGCGAGGAGGTGACCGGCGGCGCCTACCCCGATGCCGCGCACAGCTTCCCCATGGACGGAGAAGTTGCGCGGCAGCTGCTTGCCGAGGAGGAGGGGCGGGCGGCTGGAGACCACGACTGACCGCGTCCCTGAGCCCTTGGTCGCGGCGGTGAACTGAGAGCCGGTGGTGCCTGCCGTTCCCGTATCCGGGGCGGGTGGGAATCGCGCGTTGCCGGGTTTGGCTGTCGCGCGCACCTGGCGAGGATATAGACGATATGGATATCGCAACCATTCTGGGCCTTTCCTTCGGCTCCATCATCCTCATTGTCTCCATTCTGATGGGGGGGTCGCCGGGGCTTTTCCTCAATATCCCCTCCATTCTCATCGTGGTGGGCGGCACCATCGCCACCTCCTTTATCCGCTACAGCATGGCCGACGTCATCAACACCATGAAGGTGGCCATCAAGGCATTCACCTCGCGGTTGAGCGTCCCCTTTGAGGTAATCCAGGAGATCGTCAACCTCGCCAACATCGCCCGAAAGAACGGCCTCATCGTCCTTGAGCAGCAGCCCATCTCCGACCCCTTTCTCAAGAAGGCGATCATGTACTGCGTGGACGGGCATGAGGCTGACTTCATCCAGGAGGTGCTGGAGAAGGAAGTGGAACTCACCGTGGAGCGCCACGAGGTGGGGCAGGGGGTTTTCAAGGGAATGGGCGACTCGGCCCCGGCCTTCGGCATGATCGGCACCCTGGTGGGGTTGGTGCAGATGCTCGCCAACATGAGCGACGCCTCCACCATCGGCCCGGCCATGGCGGTGGCGCTTCTCACCACCCTGTACGGCGCGGTGATGGCCAACCTCCTCTTCATCCCCCTGGCCGACAAGCTCGCCCTGCGCAGTTCCGAGGAGGAACGGAACCGCAGGCTGATCATCGAAGGGGTGCTCGGCATCCTCAAGGGGTTGAACCCCAGGGTCATGGAGGAGTTCCTGGAGACCTTCCTGCCGCCCAAGGATCGTGGTAAGGGTCAGAAGAAATAACCTGCCTGCCCACCGGAAGAGGCATCGGCGTTGCCTTTTGGGCGGGGCGTCCTGCGAGTGCTTGCGAAACAGCCGTTTTAATGGTTGAAGAGGGAGGGAACGATGGGCGCAAAAAAGAAATGTCCGCCCCAGGGCGCTCCGGCCTGGATGTGCACCTTTGCCGACATGATGTCGCTGCTGCTCTGCTTCTTCGTTCTCCTGCTCTCCTTTGCGACTTTGGATAAGGCCAAATTCGAGGAAGCGGCCGGCTCGCTGGAGAAGGCGTTCGGCAGCCAGCGGGAGCGGCCGCTGCTTGGTACCCCCATGGGGCAGGAGATGATTTCACGGGAGATGCCCGGCCAGCCCATTGATCTGACCCTGCAGGTGCAGATCATCCAGGCCCTCAACCAGGAGATCAAGGGCGGCCTGGTCGAGGTGCAGGAAGACAAGGACGGCGTGACCCTGCGGGTCAAGGAGGCAGTGGCCTTTGATTCCGGCCGTGCGGTGATCAAACCGCAATTTCTCGCGCTTCTCGACAAGCTCGGCCAGGCGATCGCCAAATTGCAGGTCAACGTGGTGGTGAGCGGCCATACCGACGACACGCCGCTCAAGAAGGACGCCGATTACGCGAGCAACTGGGGACTCTCCACGGCCCGGGCCGTGAACGTCGTCGAGTACTGGGTGAACAAGTTCCACATTCCGCCCAAGCGGTTGGCCGCCGTGGGGTACGCCGACGGCCATCCCCTGGACCCCAACACCACCGAGGAGGGCCGGGCGCGAAACCGGCGGGTGGAGTTCAAGATTCTGAGCAAGGAAGGCGGTGAAGCGGCCTTCCGCGGTATCGCGCCCATTATCCAGCAGGGCACGCAGCCATAACCGGGCGGCGGCCGTTATGAACCGCCAAGAGGGTGATCGTATGAACAAGGATGCTTCCAAGGGAAGTAACCAGCGCCAATCGGTGCGGATCAACGAGCGGGTGCTCTTTTCCGCGGCAGCGGTACCGCCAGCCCGCTACAAGGCCATCGCCGAGGCTTATACCAGGGGGATCCCGCCTTACAACCAGGAAGAACTCGTCGACATCCAGATATATGTCGGCGCCCAGGGGGCGCTCAACCGCCTGCGGGACCGCGACAAGGATCTGGCGCTCTTTCTGCAGCATCTCGACACCAAGGTCAACCTGCTGCTCAAGAAGCTTGGCAACGAGGATTCGCCCTTTGACCGGCTCAAGTTCCAGGAGGTGAACCTGAGCGGCAGTGGTGTCGCCTTTTCCTCCGAGCGGCCCTGGAAGGGCGACGAGGTGGCGGAGTTCCACATCATCCTGCTGCCCGAGTACACCTATGTCTACTGCTTCGGCAAGGTGGTGAACCAGCAGCCATACCAGACCCAGGATGGTAAAACCCTTTACCGCGTCCACACCAAGTTCATCCTCCTCATGGAGGAGGACCAGGAAAAGCTGGTCCAGCACAACTTCAAGCAGCAGAGCCTGTTGCTTCGCAACCGACGCCGGGACACCCGTTAAGGGATAAGCGGTACAATCGTACCGTATCCCTCGGGAAGTTGCCTTGACGGTGTCGCCGGCGCCGGTCTTTCCCCTTTTGCCGTCAATCGAATCGGTGGTGGAGTGGTGGCGAGGATTCGCCGCGGGCCGGCGCGAACGCGCACGGATTCAGACCCCAATCTCAACACGGAAACGTCATGCGTGAACTAGAGAGCGCCGCCCTCACCGGAGCGGTTCGCGAGTTGGCCATTGCCGCGGCCCACGACCTGGAGCCGGATATCCTTGATGCCCTGCTGGCGGCCCGGGACCGGGAAACCTCGCTGCTGGCCAAAAACGTTCTGGAACTGCTCATCGCCAATGCCGATATCGCCAGCCGGGAGCGGATCCCGGTCTGCCAGGACACCGGCATCTGCACGGTTTTCATCTCCTTGGGCCGCGAGGTGCACGTCCTCGGTGACCTGGAGGCAGCGGTTCAGGAAGGGGTGCGGCAGGGCTACGAGGATGGTTTCCTGCGCAAGTCGGTCTGCGATCCGGTGAGCCGCCGGAATACCGGCACCAACACTCCGGCGGTGATCCACGTGGAACTGGTGGCGGGCGACCGGGTCACGGTGCGTTTTCTGCCCAAGGGGTGCGGCAGCGAGAACATGAGCAGCCTGGCCATGCTGCCGCCCGCCTCTGGGCTTGACGGCGTGGTGGAGTATGTGGTGGGCCGTGCGCACGGTGCCGGCTCCAACCCCTGTCCGCCCATGGTCATCGGGGTGGGCCTGGGGGGCACCTTCGAGAAGGCCGCCCTCCTTGCCAAACAGGCATTGCTGCGGCCGCTGGGCCGTCCGGCCGAGCGGCCCGAGGTGGCGGCTCTGGAAGAGCGGATCCTCTCGGCGGTGAATGCCAACGGCCAGGGGGTACACGGCCTGGGCGGCAACAATACGGCACTTGCCGTGCACCTGGAAACCTTTCCCACCCACATCGCCAGCCTGCCGGTGGCGGTGAACATCCAATGCCATGCCCATCGCCACAAGGAGGCGGTGCTCTAACGGGCGGTCAAAGGCCCTTGTCCCTGTAATCAACCGAACCGAGAGGCCAGCGCGAGCAACGCCATGTCCTTATTACGCTACCGACCCGCCTTTTTCGACGATCTCAAGGAAGTCACCGTCCCCTTTGCCCAAGGGGTGCTGGCGACCCTCACCGCCGGGGACCTGATCAGTCTCACCGGTACCATCTACACCGGCCGTGATCAGACCCATCGGCGGCTTGCCGCCCTGCTCGACGCGGGCGAGCCGCTGCCCCTGGATCTGGCCGGCCAGCTTCTCTACTACGTTGGCCCAAGCCCGGCCCGGCCCGGCCGGGTGATCGGCGCCGCCGGACCCACCACCAGCTACCGCATGGACCCCTATACGCCCCGGCTGCTTGCCCTGGGCCTTGCCGCCACCCTGGGCAAGGGGGCGCGTTCCGCCGAGGTGCGCCAGGCGATGCGCGCGAACGGCGCGGTTTATCTCGCCACCATCGGCGGCGCCGGCGCGCTGCTTTCCCAGTGCGTCAAGGCCTGTGAGCTGGTGGCCTTCGCCGACGCCGGCCCCGAGGCCCTTTTCCGCATGGAGGTGGAAGGGTTCCCAGCCGTGGTGATCAACGATCTCGCTGGCCGGGACTACTACGAGATCGTGGCGCAGGGCCAGTCGGCATCCTGATTCGAAGCCCTTCCCCAAAAACGACGGCCCCCTGAGTCGAAGCAGTGACTCAGGGGGCCGAGTTGTTTTCGAACCGACGATATCCTTTATTCCTTCAGGGTGCCGAAGACGTTGATGCCCTTGAGGAGCATCAGCGCGGTGTTGAGCTGCCGGTCCCTGGCGAGTTCGGTGGAAATCTTCTTATCCTTATCCTTTCCCTTCGCCTTCTCGTCGCTCTTGGTCACGCTTGGGGTTTCTTCGGCGTTGCCCTCCTCGCCGGAGGTGACCCCTTCTTCACCTTCCTCCTTGCTGCTGCCGTTCTCGAAGTGGTGCTTGAGATCCTTCTCGCGCAGGAAATGGGGCTGCTTGGCCGATTCCTCACTCTTCTCCGGGGCGTCGAAAGTGGAGGGCACGATGATGTCAGGGGTGATGCCGGTGGCCTGGATGGAGGTGCCATTGGGGGTATAGTAACGGGCCGTGGTGAGACGCAGGCCCGCGCCGTCCCGCATGGGGATGATGGTCTGCACCGACCCCTTGCCAAAGGTCTGGGCGCCCAAGATCAGGGCACGCTTGTGGTCCTTGAGGGCGCCGGCCACAATCTCCGAGGCGCTGGCGCTGCCCTCGTTGACCAGCACAACCATCGGGAAGTCGTAGTGGTCGCCGTTGTTGTGGGCCTTGAAGACCATGTTCTGGTCCTTGATTCTTCCTTCGGTGGAGACGATGACCCCCTCGTTGACGAAGAGGTCGGAAACCTCCACCGCCTGGTCGAGCAGGCCGCCGGGATTGTTACGCAGGTCGAGGATCAGACCGTTGAGTTCGCCGTCATGGTCGAGTTTGTCCAGCGCCTTCTTCAGGTCGTCGGCGGTCTGGGACTGGAAGCTGGTGACCCGCACATAGCCGTAGCCCGGCTCCAGCATCTTGGAGCGGACGCTGTGGATGGGAATGACGTCCCGGACGATGGTGATGTCCTTGAGGTCTGTCCAGCCCTCGCGGTGGATGGAGATGGTGACCTTGCTGCCCTTGGTGCCGCGCAACCGCTTGACCGCGTCCATCAGCGACATGTCGTTGGTGATTTCACCTTCGATCTTGATGATCTTGTCGCCGGCCTTGATCCCCTTCTTGAAGGCCGGGGTGCCCTCGATGGGGGAAACAACGGTGAGGATGTTGTCCTTGATGGTGATCTCGATGCCGATGCCGCTGAAGCTGCCCTTGGTCTCCACCTGTAACTCCTTGAAGTCGTCGGGCTTCATATAGGAGGAATGGGGGTCCAGGGTGGCGAGCATGCCGCGGATGGCGCCGTCGATCATCTTCTGGGTGTCCACCTCTTCAACGTAGTTGCGCTGGATAAGGCTTAAGACGTCGGCAAAGGTTTCGAGGCTCTTGTAAGTATCCTGGGACTTGGCCGACATGGCCGCGTGTTGCTGCCAGAGGAGAAGGGTGACGGTGGCCGGGATGCAGATGGCGGCGATGAGCAGGATTTTCTTGGCCGCGGACCGTGTTCTCGAAATCATAAGCGATACCATGGGGTTGGTTGTGGGCGGTCGGTCCCGAAGGGGGGGCGCCGCCAGGCGGGCGACGGAGGCACGCAAGGGTTTGCAGACGCTGTCAAAAAACGAATAATAGCACGCGATTATCGTCCGGACAATGGAATTGTCAGCGGTGGCAGGGAATTCCCCGCCATGGTTATTGCCGTTTAGGGGGCGGCCGGAGTCGCCGGAATGGTCAAGGTGCTCGTGTCCAGCCAGAGGAGCGGATCCTGGGGCGTGGTGCCACGGCGGATTTCAAAGTGGAGATCCTCGACGGTGGCCCCCCGGCCCATGACTCCGAGGGCATCGCCACCTTTCACCTTGACCCCCTCCTCGACGCTCAGCTCGGCGAGCCGTGAAAACAGGGTGTAGTACTGGCCGCCATGGTCAATGATCACCAGATTGCCGTAACCGCGCAACACCCCGGCGTAGGCCACGGTGCCGTCGCTCACGGCGTGAACCTCGGCGCCGGCGGCGGTCTTGATGTCGATGCCGTTCTGGATGGTGCGGATGCCGAATTTTTCGGCGTTAGAGTGACCGAAGCGGTTCACCACCGTGCCGGCCACCGGCGCCGGCAGCCGTCCCCGCAGGCTGGCAAAGCCGGTGCCGGCCGGCGGCCGGCGTTTCTTGGGCGACTGGAGTCTGGGGGCCGGCTTTTCGGCTTCGGCGGTCTTTTCCTTGAGTTTGCTGATGGTGGCGGTCAGATCCCGGGCCGCTTGGCGCATCTCGTTCACCGCCCGCTGGTAGAGATTTTTTTCGGTCTTGACCCGCTTGAGCAGGGCAAGCCGCTCGTTGCGGGTATCGTTGAGCTTCTGTTGTTGGGCGGTTATGCTGGCGATCACGGTAATCAGCCGCTCCTTTTCGCTCTGCAGTTCGTTGCGGGCGGCGGTGAGGCGGGCCAGGGTATCGCGGTAGCCGGCAAGCATGCGGCGGTCGTGCTCTAGCATGCGGTGGAAGTACTCCTTGAACTTGAGCAGGTCGCCCAGTGAGGTGGCTGAGAAGAGGAGGTTGAGTACCCCGATGTCGCCCATGCGGTAGTATGCGGCCAGCCGCCGCTGGGTGGGGATCTGGCGGGCGGCCTTCTCGGCGTTCACCGTATCTACCTCGGCCTGCTTGGCACGGATGGCCTCCTCGTGGCTGGCGAGTTCATCGTTTAAGTCGTTGAGCTGCTGCTGCTCGCTGGCCAGCCGTTTCTCGATCCCCTCCAGTTCGGCGATGAGGTTGACTTCCTTTTTCTGCGTGGCGGTGATGCGGGTGGTGTGCTCCTCGATTCCCTGCTCAAGTCGCTGGACCTTCTGCTGTTGGCGAAGCAGCTCGGTGCGCGAGGAGGCGAGGGGGTCGGCGGCAAGCGCCACGGTGGCCGCCGGTGTCACCATCAGGCAAACGGCCACCACCGCCAAGAGGCGGAACCGGGCTATGAACAGCGGAGATCGCTTCATGGTGCTTATGTTAGACCCGGAGGAATTTCCGAATGGACACGATGCTGCCGCCGGCGCAGAGGAGGATGCCTGCCAGCAGCATGGCGCCGGTGGTGAGCGGCGGAAAAAAGGTGAAGTGGAACAGGGTGAGCAGCCCCGGGCCGCTGAAGCGGGTCTTGATCCAGATGAAGAGGAAAAAGAGCGAGGCGAGCCCGATGCCTGAGCCGATGAGCCCCTGGAGCAGCCCTTCAAGAATGAGGGGCCCCTGGATGTAGGTGTTGGTCGCCCCCAGCATGCGCAGCAGCTGGAGTTCCTCGCGTCGGGCGATCACCGTCAGGCGGATGGTGTAGGAAACCATGAAGACGGTGGTGAGGACCAGCAGGCAGCCGCTCAACAGCACGATGATCCGCAGCAGGCTGGTCACGTAGCCGAACCGTTCCACCCAGTCGTGGCCGTACTGGACCTTCTCCGCCCCGGGCAGGGTGGCCAGGTAGTCGGAGAACTGTTTGACGCGGGCCAGGCTCCGGAGATCCTTCTTGGGGTAGACCTCGATGGAGGGGGGGAGGAAGTCGCTGCCCAGGTCGGCAAGCACGTCGCGGTCGCCAGCCAGTTGGGCGCCGAGACGCTCGAACGCCTGCTGCCGGGAGACGAAGACGATCTTCTCCACCTCGTTAAATTCCTGGATCTTGCGTTCGATCTGGGGGCGGAGTTCCGGGACGATCTCTTCTTTGAGAAAGACGATGAGCCGCAACTCGTCGCCGAGCTTGGTGCCCACGGAGAGGAAGTTGTTGTAGACCAGGAAAAAGAAGGCGAAGATGAGCACCGAGAGGCTGACGGTGAGCAGGGTCATGAACTGGGTGCCCCAGGTCTGCCGCAGGTTGCGGCCGGTCTGAACGAAGAGATAGGACAGAAAATGCATGGGCGTTCTCGTGGTGCTTATTGGGCGCCCCGGCGGCCGATGGCCGGGGCAGTGGCGCGGCCGCGGTGCCGCTTACGGTTCTCCTGCCACCGCCGGGGCCAGGTGGCCGTGGCTCAGGTCGAGGACGCGGTGGGCGTTGTCCCGGTAGATCGTTTCGTCATGGGTGGCGACCATGATCGTGGTGCCGTTCTGGTTGAGGTGGTTGAATAGCCCCATGACCAGCTTGGAGGTCTGGCTGTCCAGATTGCCGGTGGGTTCGTCGGCGAGCAGCAGAGGCGGCAGGGCGGCGGCGGCGCGGGCCAGAGCCACCCGTTGCTGCTCGCCTCGCGACAGGTCGTCCACCACCTTGTCGCGCTTGTCGGCCAAGTCGAGCATCTCGAGAAGCTGGTCGACGCGGCGGCGGATGGTGGCGGCAGACTGATAGGTGATTTCAAGAGGCATGGCGATGTTGCGGAAGACGCTCCGCTGCGCCAGCAGCTTGAAGTCCTGGTAGGCCACGCCGATCTTCTGGCGCAGTTTTTGGATTGCCTTGGCGTCCAGGCGCGACAGGTCTTGGCCCGCCACCTCGATGAGTCCCTTGGTGGGCCGTTCAAGACAGCAGATCAGTTTGAGCAGCGAGGTTTTGCCGGCGCCGCTCATCCCGGTGAGGAAAATGATTTCGCCTTTGGCAACGGCGAAGGAAACGTCCTGCAGGGCCACCACGTTCGGTGGATAAACCTTGCTGACCTTCACCATTTCCACCACCGGTCGGTCGTCGGAAAAGTTCAGTTGCATGGCAGGGGAGTCATTGGGGGAGCGGGTGATGAAAGCGTTTCCTGTTTGCATTACGCCACAACGATTGTAAGCGATTATAGCAGGAGAAAAAAAATTGACACTTTTTTTGTGGATATTGTATACAAAAGATCAATAAAAACTGAAATTTATTATAATAAAAGTCTTTTTTCGCTATTTTTTTTCCATGACCCCACTCTCCATCCTGCTGCTGGACGACGCCTCCGACCCCTCGCTTTCCCTGCTCGAGCCGTTACGGCAGGAGGGCGCCCGGCCGACCCTGGTTCGCTCCGTAGCCGCGGCCCGCGAGGAACTCGCCGGGGAGCGGTTCGACGGCCTGGTGGCTCACCTCGATTTTGCCGGCGACGCCGCGGCGGGCTTCGACACCCTCCTGACCGGCCAGGCTGGGATGCCGGTGGTGGCCGTGGCCCGCAGGCCAACGGTGGCCGAGGCGGTGGCCCTGACCAGGGCCGGGGTGGCGGCGTATCTCGAAGCACCGGCGGCGGCCGTCGAGGTGCTGGCCGCCCTGATCGGCCAGGCCGGCGAGACGACCGGCTACGCCAACATTATCGGCGTCAGCCCGCCGATGCAAAAGGTCTTTTCGCTCATCGCCCGGGTCTGTGACGCCGATACCACCGTGTTGGTGCGGGGCGAGTCCGGTACCGGCAAGGAACTCATCGCCCAGGCCCTTCACTACCAGGGGGCGCGTGGCCGCGGCCCCTTTGTGCCGGTGAACTGCGGCGCCATTCCCGGTGAACTCCTCGAAAGCGAACTCTTTGGCCATGAAAAGGGCGCCTTCACCCACGCCATCCGCACCCGGCTCGGTCGCTTCGAACTGGCCAATGGCGGCACCGTTTTCCTCGACGAGATCTCCGAGATGAGCCCCATGCTCCAGGTCAAGCTCCTGCGGGTGCTCCAGGAGCGCCGCTTCGAGCGCATCGGCGGCACCAAGACCATCGCCTCGGACTTCCGGATCGTCGCCGCCACCAACCGCGATCTCGAGGAGGAGGTCCGCAAGGGCACCTTCCGCGAAGACCTCTACTACCGGCTCAACGTCATCCCCATCGAGGCGCCGCCCCTGCGGGAGCGGGGGGAGGACATCGGGCTCCTGGTGGACCACTTCATCGCCCGGTTCACCGGGGTCAAGGGCAAGCACATCGTCAGGGTTGCTCCGGAGGTCATGGCGCGGCTGCGTGGTTACCTCTGGCCCGGCAATGTGCGGGAGCTTGAAAACGTCATCGAGCGGATGGTGATCCTCGCCATGGGCGACGAACTCACCGTCGAGGATCTGCCGGAACGCTTCCTCGACCAGCCCGGCGAGGCGGCCCCGGCCGAGGTGGCGGCCATCCCGGAAGAGGGGTTTGTGCTGAGTGAGCGGGTGGCGGAGTTTGAAAAGCGTCTCATCCTACAGGCCCTGGCCCAGGCCGACGGGGTCAAGAACCGGGCCGCCAAGCTCCTCAACGTCAACCGGACGACGCTCATCGAGAAGATGAAACGGTACGAAATCGCCGGCCCGGCCGACGATGCAGCTGGCCCGTGAGCCAAAGGAGCCTTGGTATTGGCGGCTGTCCGTGGTATGATTCGCTTCTGTTCATCGGCGCAACGGGTAAGCTTCACGCCGCCACGAATCTGTTTCGAAGGCCGCGCCTATCCGTTGTTGCCCAGTTTGCATGCCGATGGATCGAAGTCTCCCCTTCGACCGCTTATCTGCGAACAGGGTAATGCCGCCCATCCTTCGGCACCCTGCGAGCGTTTACGGAGAGCGACGTGCCAGCGGCACGTCGGCACGTTACCTGTGTGAAGCGTCCCCAACAGGAGCAAGAGCCGGAATTGTCTGTCGCCTCTGTCCACCCCACTTCCCGACCCCCGGCGCCTTTTCGCGCCGGCCGCAGCGGCGCGCCGCGGGGGCTTCTCCTCCTCTTGGTGGTGTTGCTGCTGGTCGTCGACGCCGTCCCGGTCCTGGCTGCCACGGCCGCCAATGAAACCCCGCCGCCGCCACCACCACCGGTTCCTCCCCTGGGGCAGCTGTGGGATCAGGCGGTGGCGGCCCGGGACGCCGATAAGCCGCTTGCCGCGGCCATTCTCTTTCAACGACTCTATGAAAACTACCCCGACGCACCCCAGGCCGAGGAGTCGACGTGGCAGGCGGCGGTGCTTGCCAAGAAGAACGCCCTCACCGCCAAAGAGCCGCACTGGCGCTATGTCCGCGACCTTTTCTGGCGCTATACCATCGACTACCCCAAATCCCCCCGCTACCAGGAGGCGTACTTCGAGGAAGGGGTGGCGCTCTACAACATGCACCTCTTTCGGGAGGCGCTGATCTATTTCAATCTCTTTCTGAAGCGTTTCCCAACCGATAAGTTGGTCCCCCAGGTGCGTTACTGGCAGGGGCAGACCTTCCTCAGGGTGGAGCGGCTCGACGACGCCACCGAGGTGTTTGAGGAACTCAGCAAGTCTCCTGATGCCGGTCTGCGGTTGCGTGGTTTTGTCGGCCTGGGCGATGCCCTCTATGCCGGCAAGCAGTACCTGGCCGCCCTGGCCGCCTACCAAAAGGTGCTCGACAAGGCGCCGCGCTTCTACTTCGAGGAGCCTTCCCTGCTGTTCAAGCTGGGGCTCACCTATTTCCGGGTGGGCAACGACGAGCAGGGCCAACGGCAGCTCTTCCACTACCTCAACCTGGAAAAGACCTCTCCCCAGCGGGCCGAGGCGCTCTTCGAGGTGGGAGAAAGTTATCATCGCTTGGGTGATGACGGCGCCGCCCTGCGGTTCTACGAGATGGCGGAGAAAGAGGGCGCCGGCGACTCCCGACCGGTGGTGATGAGCCGCTTCCGGCGCGCCCAGTACCGCGACGCCCCCCAGCGGCGGGTGCCGGAGTGGCGCAAGCCGGAGGATCTCTCCGATCCGAAGGGGGACGCGCCCTATCAGGCGGTGCTCAATTCCTTTTATCACGATCCCCTTGCCCAGGAAGCGCGCCTCGGCCTCATGCGTCGTTACCAGGCTCGCAAGGATGAGGCTCGGCTCTTCGAGGTGGCGGTGAACTTCATTCAGAACGCCGACCCGGACTCCCCCCAGCGCCTCCAGGCGGAGGAGGTGGTGGGCGACATCCTGGTGCACCGGGTGGAGGCGCATCTCGACAAGCGGGAGTATCAAGAGATTTTCGACCTCTACCGCAACGATTACCGTCACGTGCGCGCCTACCGGCAGGGGCGGCTTCTCTATCTCATCGGCCAGGCATTTGAGGCCCTTACCCTCGACGAACAGGCGGCGGTGGTCTACTACCGTGCGCTCGCGCTGCCCCTGGATCCAGCCGACAAGATCGATCTCTACTACCGACGGGCCAGGGTCTACCTGCAGCTTAAGGACTGGGTCGCCGCCGACCGGCTGCTCACCTACCTGCGCAAGATTTACGGCGACGACGGCCAGGCGATGGGCGAGATTTTTTATCTCAGCGGCCGGCTTGCCGCCGCTCAGGGCAAGACGCGGGAGGCGCTCGACTACTACCGCAAGACCGTGGCGCAGCAACCGGTCATGATCGCTCACCGTCCGCAGTACGCCGAGGCGCTGCTGGGCCTGCTGTTCGAAACCGGCCAGGTCGGCGAGGTCGCGCCCCTGTTGCATCGTTTTACCAGCGAGGGCTGGCTTGGTGGCGAGCAGCTTCAGGGCTGGTACGGCCGGCTGGGCGACGGCCTGCATCAGGCAGGGGATGAAGCGGGCGCCATGGCGGCCTACCGCGCCGGGCTCGGCGAGGGGCTGCCGACTTCCGGGGCGACGGCCCAGTCGCTGCAGTTGGGGCTGGGGGAGGCGCTGGCCAGGGCGGGCAAGGACAATGAGGCCCGGAAGTATTTCGGAACGGCCCGTTCCGGCCCGGACAAGCTCCTGAGCCAGGTGGCGGCGGAGCGGCTCAACGGCCTGACCATCAACGCCGCCGTGTTCAAAATGGGCGGGGTGGCGCCGGGCCAGTAAGAGAACGGCAGGACGGAAAACAAGCGCCTGGATGGGGGGCGGGGGCGGTCGTTGCGGTTCGACGCCCCACCTCCGTGGAGAGCACCAGGCGCACCGATAGCACAAGGCAACCCAGGAAGTTCATGAGTCACGTTTCGTTCGAGGAAGCGGATCAGCTCCGCGAATTTCTCTTTGCCATCATCGAGAGCCTGCCCAGCGGCATGCTCTTCGCGGACCGGGACGGCATGGTGCTTGCCATGAACCACAAGGCCCGCGCCATGCTGAGGCTGGTGGGCTCTTCGGTGCAGAACCGTTCCAGCTGGGAACTTCTGGGCCAGACTCTGGGGCTTGCGCGGAACGAACTGGCGCGTCTGCAGGTGCCAGGCGCGCGTCTCCTCTGTGAGGTGGCGGAGCGTGGCGGGGGGGGGGGCCGCCGCCCT
>DHYV01000034.1:0-240 GCA_002414225.1 Desulfobulbaceae bacterium UBA5121
CCCCGGCGTCGCTGTCGGTGACCGGCATCACCGCCTCGAACAAGGTCTACGACGGAACCATTGCGGCGACGCTGGGCGGCGTGGCCGCGGTCACCGCGCTGGTTGGGGACACGGTCACCGTGGGTGGCGCCGGCGTGGGCACCTTCGCGGACAAGAACGTCGGCAACGGCAAGGCGGTGACCGTGTCCGGCTACACGCTGGGCGGCGCGGACGCGGCGAACTACACGGTTGTGCAGCCGG
>DHYV01000034.1:432-10305 GCA_002414225.1 Desulfobulbaceae bacterium UBA5121
CAAGAACGTCGGCAACGGCAAGACCGTGACCCTGGCGAGCACGTACGGCGGGGCTGACGTGGGCAACTACACGATCACCGACCAGGCGAGCACCACGGCGGACATCACCCCGGCGTCGCTGACCCTGAGCGGCATCACGGCCTCGAATAAGGTGTACGACGGAACCAACACCGCGACGCTGAACACGGCGGCCGTGACCTTCACCGGCGTGGTGGCGGGGGATTTGGTTTCGCTGGGCGGCGTCGGCACCGGCGCCTTCGCGGACAAGAACGTCGGCAACGGCAAGGCGGTGACCGTGTCCGGCTACACGCTGGGTGGCGCGGACGCGGCGAACTACACGGTGGGCCAGCCGGCCGGCTTGACGGCGGACATCACCCCGGTGTCGCTGACGGTGAGCGGCATCACCGCCTCGAACAAAGTCTACGACGGAACCACGACGGCGACACCCAACACGGCGGGCGCGGTCTTCACCGGCAAGCTGTCGGGTGACGCGGTGACGGTATCGGCCACCGGCGCCTTCGCGGACAAGAACGTCGGCACCGGCAAGACCGTGACCCTGGCGAGCACGTACGGCGGGGCTGACGCTGGCAACTACACGATCACCGGCCAGGCGAGCACCACGGCGGACATCACCCCGGCGTCGCTGTCCATAAGCGGCATCACCGCGGCGAATCGGGCCTATACCGGCACGACGGCGGCGACGGTGGACACGGCGGGCGCGGTGCTGACCGGCCTGGTATCGGGGGACGCGGTGACGGTGTCGGCCACCGGCACCTTCGCCAACGCCCTGGTGGGCACCGGCAAGACCGTGACCCTGGCGAGCACGTACGGCGGGGCTGACGCTGGCAACTACACGATCACCAGCCAGGCGAGCACCACGGCGGACATCACCCCGGCGCCGCTGACGGTGACCGCCAATGCGCAGAGCAAGGTGTTTGACAATCTGCCCTACTCGGGCGGCAACGGCGTGACCTACGCCAGCTTCGTCAACGGCGAGACCGAGGCCGTGCTGGGCGGGGCGTTGACCTACGGCGGCACCAGCCAGGGCGCGACAGCGGTGGGCAGCTACCTGATCACGCCGGGCGGCCTGACCAGCACCAACTACGCGCTGACCTTCGTCGATGGCGCGTTGACCATCACCGCTGTTCCGGCGCCCGCTCCGGCGCCAGCACCTGCGCCCGCTCCGGAACCCGCCCCGGCGCCGGCGCCCGCTCCGGCGCCAACCCCCGCGCCCGCTCCGGAACCCGCCCCGGCGCCCGCTCCGGAACCCGCCCCGGTCCCGGCGCCAGCACCTGCGCCAGCACCTGAGCCCGTGCCCATCGCGTCCACGCCGACGGTGCAGAACGCGGTGGCCCAAGTGCAGGCCAGCGTGCTGCCCCAGCAAATGCTGCCGCAGCCGCAGGCGTTGAACCTGTCACCGACGATCCATGTGAATCAAGGCGTCGGACCGCAGGGCGGCGGACTGCAAGGCGGTGGGGGGCAGGGCGGTGGCGAGCAACCCCTGGCCGGCGGTGAAGAGCCGACGGAAGGAGGTTCGGGCAAGAAGGTGCAGGCGATGCTGAGCACGGTGTTGAGCATCGGCGGTAGCGGGCCTTCGCTGGAGATCGTCAACGGCGGTACGAACCTGCCGGGGGATATGATCCATACCAAAAACGACAATAAGGACGCACAGTGAAACTCGACAAAGGAACCAGATTCGCGTTGCAACCGCTGGCGCTGGCCGTACTCGCCGTTTTCGCGGCGCCGGCCTCGGCCGCCACCGATGCCGGCGCCATTCTGCAGCAGATGAAGCCGGATATGGCGCCCGCTCCCGCGCCGGCCAAGCCGGGTTTGACCGTGGAGCGACCCGCCGGGGCCGCTCTGCCCGTCAGCATGCCATTTGTGGTGAGATCCATCAGGATCGAGGGCAACACCCTGATCGACACCGCCACCCTCGCCGCGCTGGTGGCCGATGCCGAAGGGCAGACGCTGCGCCTGGACCAACTGGGCAAATGGGTTGCCCGCATCACCGATCTTTACCACCGGCGCGGCTATTCGTTGTCGAGGGCGATTGTTCCGGCGCAGAAGATTGAAAACGGCGAGCTGACGATAGAGGTGATCGAGGCGCGCTACGGCGAGGTCGCCCTCGACAACCGCAGCCGCGTGGAGGACGCCCTGCTGGAGGATATTCTGAACAAGTTAAAGAGCGGCCAGGTCATCGAGCAGCAGGCGATGGACCACGCGCTGCTGCTGTTGTCCGACGTGCCGGGCACCCAAATCAAGGCGACGCTGAAGCCTGGCGCGGCGACGGGCACCTCGGATCTCGGCGTGGCGGTGGACACCGGCGCGAACTTTACCGGAAAAGTGGTGGCTGACAATTTCGGCAACCGCTATATCGGCAGGTCGCGCCTGGGCGCAACGTTCAATTTCTACAATCCGCTGCACCACGGCGACGTGCTGACGCTGGGCGCCGTCACCACCGGCGACGGCATGACCTATGGCCGCGCCGCCTATGACTGGTTGCTCAACGGCGGTCGCGACACGCACCTCGGCGGGGGCTATACGGCGGTGAGCTATGTGCTGGGCGATACGCTGGCCCCGCTCAACGGACACGGCGTCGCCGACGTGGCAAGCCTGTGGGGAAAGCAGGCCTTTGCCCGCAGCCGGGATTTCGACCTCTATGGCATGCTGCAATACGACCACAAACAGTTGCGCGACCGTATCGACGTCTCCTCGATCCGCACTGACCGCACCCTGAACAACTGGGTGTTCAGCCTGAGCGGCGACTCGCGCGACGGCGCCTTGGCGGGCGCGGTGAATGGTTGGAACGTCGGCGTGACGTCGGGCGTGGTGGGATTTGACGACGCGGCGGCAGAGGCGGCGGATGCCGCAAGCGCCAATACCCAGGGCGGCTATGCCAAAGTGACGGCGAGCATATCGCGCCTGCAGAGTCTGACGGCGTCCGACATGCTGGACATGAGCCTGTCCGGGCAGTGGGCAAGCACCAACCTGGATTCGTCCGAGAAGATGTCGATGGGCGGCCCCAATACGGTGCGCGCCTACGACATGGGCGTGGTTTCCGGCGACGAGGGTTATTTCGCGTCCCTGGAATATCGCCACAGCTTCGGCGTGGACGGCGCTTTCCAGTCCCTGCTGTTTCTGGATGGCGCGAACGTGACGGTTAACCGCGATCCCTGGGGGGCCGGGGATAACAGCGCTTCACTCTATGGCTGGGGGGTGGGGCTGAACTGGTCCGTCGCCCGTTTCAAGGTCAAGGCCTGCGTGGCTAACCGGATCGGCCCGGCTCCGGAGATGGTGACCGCGGCCGCCGATACCCGCGGTTGGCTGGAACTGTCCACGGATTTTTGAGAGCGGGCCGGATGGATGCAACGGGCGGGTTTTCCCGCCCGTTTTTTTTTGCCGGGTACGCCGGGGGCGACAGGCGGTACGGTCAGGTGGTGAGGGTACGGTAGACGCGGGGCATGCGCAGGGGGAGTTTGGCCACGTCGTCGATGGTGATGTAGTTTACCTCGCCGTACATGTGGGCGATGTACTCCCGGGCCTGGCGGTCGATGGTGATGCAGAAGGGATGGATGCCGGCCGCCTTGGCCTCGATGAGGGCATGGCGGGTGTCTTCGATGGCGTAGTCGCCCTTGTAGTCGTCGTAGTCTTCGGGCTTGCCGTCGGAGATGGTGATCAGGAGCCGGGTGCGGGCGTCGCCGGCCGCGAGCAGCCGGGTGAGGTGGCGGATGGGTGGCCCCATGCGGGTGTATTCCCGGGGGGCGATGGCGGCGATCCGGCCCCGCACCGTGTCGTCGTAGGGCTCGTCGAGCCCCTTGACGTGGTAGAGTTCGGTGCGCAGTCGCCGCATGCCGGAAAACCCGTAGATGGCGTAGCGGTCGCCGAGCACCGCGAGGGCCTCGCACATCAGCACCAGGGCCTCCTTGCTGGCGAGACTCACCCAGCCCTCGGTGGAGGAAGACATGTCCACCAGAAAGACGGTGCTGATGTCCCGCCGGTCGCGCAACAGCCGGACGTGGAGCCGTTCCGACGGCGACAGCCCGGCGTGCAGGTCGGCGCGGGCCTCGATGAGGGCGTCGAGATCGATGTCGTCGCCGTCCGGCTGCCGTCTGACGAAGCGCTGTTCCAGCCGCATCATCTCGAACTGCTGCCGCAGGCGGCGCAGCTGACCGCGGTACTTCTCCCGGGTGGCGGCGACGAAGGTGCCGCCCACCGGCGAGAGTTCCTTGGCGAGCAGGGTGCACCAGTTCTTGCGGAAGCCCTGGCGGCGGAAGTCCCATTCGTCGTAGGTGAGGGGGCCGGGGGCGGCCTCGTCGCCGGTCGGTTCCGGCCCGGCCCCCAGGGCGATGCCGCTGCCGGCCCGTTGGCCTGCGGCGGAGACGTACTGGCGGGGGAGGTGGCCCAGGTCGTCGCGGATCTCCCGGGCCAGGGGCTGCAGCTCCGGGGGGAGGCTGAGCCGCTGGTCGTCGAGGGTGATGAAGGTCTGGTCGGCCGGCGAACCGGCTTCGTCCGGGTTTCGGGCGTTGCGGCCGCTGCCCGGCGCGATGATCGCCGCCTCTTCTTCGACCGTCGGCTGTCCGGCGGCCGGCCCGGGGGGCGGCGCGTCGGCGCCCTCCGCCGCGGCCGGCCGGGGCAGGAGGGCGGCCAGGGCGGTGACGAAGCGCTGGCGGTTTTCCTCTCGCCGTCGGCGCCGGGCCTGCTCGGCGCGTTCGGGCGCGAGTTCACCGGCATGGGCCAGGGGCGGCGTGGCCCGGTAGGGTCCGGGGAGAGGGGCGAGAAGGGAGAAGAGGGCGGCGGAGGCGGCCGCGGCCTTGCGAGGCGAGGCCGCCTGGTCGGTGCCGAGGGGGGCGAGATGCGTCACCGCCTCTTCATAGACTCTTTTCTGCTGCCGCGGCAGCAAGCCCCGGTAGCCGCCGGCAAGCGTCCACTGCTTGAGTGCCTCCACCACCTGGCCCTTGCCGTCGAGGCCGTCGACCAGGGGGCGCTGAAGGTGGAGTCGCTCGCGGGTGGGGCCGGCGTCCCGGCCCAGGCCGGGCAGACGGCGGTGGAGAAAGGCCGTGGCCCGCACCGTTTCGGCGAGCAGAAAGAGGTCGGTGGCAAGCTCCGGATCCGGGAAGAGCGCGAAAAAGCCGTTGAGCCAGGCGGTGGGGGCGGTCCACGGCCGGCCGTAGCGCTTGCCGATGGCAACAAGCCACGGCTCGTCCGGTTCGGCCCGCAGCCGGAAGGTGCCGGTGGTGACCAGCGCCCACTGGAACGAGGCGGCAAACTTGAAAAAGGTGAAGTTCGCCTCCTGCTCTCTAAACAGGGTGACCCGCCGGGGCAGGAAGATGGTGGTGGTGTCGGTGCCGCAGCAATCGGCCGGCGCGATGGCGAGTTCGTATCCCGCCAGGCCCCGCAGGTAGGGGAGCAGCCGGCCCTGCGCCTCCGGCAGGGTAAGCCCCGCCTCGCCGCGCAGCCGGCAGAGGAAGTTGCCCTCCACATCGTGCATGTAATGGGTGGCGGCCCGCAGGCCGTCGCTTTCATAGACGTCGAGCACCGCCTTGACCCATTCGCCGAGCTGGGCGGGGGCGAGGCAGGTGAGCGTCGTCGGCAGCCGGTCGAGAAAGGCGAAACAGAGGGCGTAGCTCACCGGCCAGATGACGACGATCTGGTGGAAGACCTCTTCTAAGGTGGCGGCCGGCAGGGCGGCGAGCCGATCGATATGTTCCTCGACGTCCCAGGAGTGGAGATCGTCGAGGCCGATGAGGCGGTGCAGGCGGTTGCGGATGTTCTGCCGGTCCATGGCGGCCTCCTCGGGGGCGAGTGGAAGGGAAGAATCAGAAAATCGAACGGGCCATTTCGTCGAGCGCCCCAAGCAGTTCGTGGTCGTCGGTGAGGGTTTCGGTGATCGTCGCCCGGCAGGCGGCGCGGGAGGCGATGCCCTGGGCGATGAGTTTGCCGGCGTGGATCAACAGCCGAGTGCTGGCCCCTTCGGCAAGGCCAGCGTCCTTGAGGCCACGGGTCATCCGGCCAAGCTCCACCAGGGCGGCGGCGGTGTCGGCATCGATTTCGGCCTCCCGGGCGACGATCTCCGCCTCCACCTTGGCCTCGGGGTAGGTGAACTCCATGGCCACGAAGCGCTGGCGGGTTGATGCCTTGAGATCCTTGAGCACGCTCTGGTAGCCGGGGTTATAGGAGACGGCGAGCAGGAAGCCGGGCGGCGCGGTGATGAGTTCCCCGGTTTTCTCGACGGGCAGTTCGCGGCGGTCGTCGGCCAGCGGATGGATGACCACGGTGGTGTCCTTGCGCGCCTCGACGATCTCGTCGAGGTAGCAGATGGCCCCGGCCCGCACCGCCATGGTGAGCGGCCCGTCGTGCCACACCGCCTCGCCGCCCTTGATCAGATAGCGGCCCACCAGATCGCCGGTGGAGAGGTCGTCGTGGCAGGAGACGGTGACGAGCGGCCGGCCGAGGGCCCAGGCCAGGTACTGCATGAAACGGGTCTTGCCGCAGCCGGTGGGGCCCTTGAGCAGGATGGGCAGGCCGTTTTTGTCCGCGGCCCGGGCGATTGCCAGCTCCTCTCCCTGGGGAAGATAGAAGGGTTCGGTGCTGATCCGGTGTTCGGCTATTCGTTCGCTGCGTGGGATCATGGCGGTACCTCCTTGTCTGGAAACAGTAAGGACGGAAGTGATGCCTGGCAAACGATGGCCGGAAAAAAGACGCGGCCGGAACCGCACGAGAGGCGTCCGGCTTTTTTGTTCCCACCCTCGCCAAAACCTTATCCGCCGGGCCGCGGGGCTCGGATTTTCTTTTCGCTGCCTTGACCTATGTCAATGTCGCAAGGGGAGAAACGTGACAGGGTGCTGGCAGTATCTTTTCTGTCATCTCCCCACTAATGAATAAGGGTGCCTTGCAAAATTAGGATTTTCGTTCGAGATTAAGGCACGTGAAAAATTTTATTACAGGCATAGAGTTGATATCGGAGTCTCCACTTCGCTCCGCTTGCCTCCGAGGATAAAATTTTGAGCGTAACGCAAAGATCGGGTGAAAAGACAATTTTTCAAGATTCCCATAAGGAGGATCACCATGTCCGCGTCCACCCCTGAGCAGAAAACCTATAACGTCCTGCCCGGCCCCCGGATGGGGCTCGTCACCCCCGATTACCTGGAAGAGATCGCCGCCGCCGCCCGGCGACACGGGGTCCCCTTTTTGAAGATCACCGGCGCCCAGCGGCTGGCCATTGCCGGCCACCGGCCCGAGACGGCCGAAAAGATCTGGCAGGAGATGGGGATGCCCAACGGGCCGCGGAAGCCGGTGGGGATTCACTACATCCAGGCGTGTCCCGGCCGCCAGTGGTGCAAGTACGGTCGCCAGGACTCCCTGGCCCTGGGCCGCGAAATCGAGGCAACGCTCCTGGACCTGCCCCTGCCGGCCAAGACCAAGGTCGGCGTCTCCGGCTGCCAGTTCAACTGCTGCGAGAGCTACCTTCGCGACATCGGGGTGTTCGGCACCACCAAGGGGTGGACCCTGGTCTTTGGCGGCAACGGCGGCGGCGCTCCCCGGATCGGCGACGTGGTCGGTGAAGGGTTGAACGATGACCAGGTGCTGCGGTTGGCCCGCCGCTGCCTGGACTTCTACCGGGAGCGGGCCAGGAAGCTGGAGCGCACCGGCCGGCTGATGCGCCGCACGCCGCTCACGGAACTCGAAGCAGCGCTGCGCGACTGATCGGTGGTGTTTGAGGGATTGCCCCGGGGCATGGACATGGGTGACCATGGCTGTGCCCCGGGAGGTTCATTTTGCCGCCGAAAAAGTCGATATTGGGGCGGAAAATGCGTGTTTTACAGGTGATATCTTCGTTGTTTTAAATGGTTAGCTTGGTCCGACCCCATTAAATTACGACCCCATTAAATTAACACGAGATAAGGGTTACTGCCAACGACCGACAGGCAGGCATTGACCATGTCCGTGTAATCCTCTCCTACCGCTTCTGCCGAGTTGGCGAACGGTGCTTGGTCGAAGGTGACCGCTTCCACGCCGAAGAATACCCCGATCAGTGCCGCGAGGCCGCCGCCTAGGGAATGGCCGGTGAGGGTAATTTTGGTGTTAGGGTTGGGGTTGGCAGCCTTAATCTGAAGGTAATAATCGGCTGCTTGGTTCAGCTGAGCTGAGCCAAGACCAAGGGCCAGCCCGGCATCAGCCAGAAAGTCGCCCTCGTAATCCTTGGAATAAGTGCCGGCATAAGAAATGACGATTTCGTCGCCACGTTGGAAGGAAACTGCTTCGAAGCCGTCGCTTCCCTCAATATGCCTTAATTCCGTCCAGCCGTCCGGAACGGGGAACCAGTTCGCATCCTCATTACGAGTTGACTGATACGCACGGCCTGCCATAAGAGCCAAATCGATTTTGTCTTGCGATGTCATGGTTATTTCTCCGTGTTGTTTTTGCTGAAGAATCTGTCACAAGGACAATTGTGTGGGCTGATTTTTTGGCGTTCGCACATTTTTATGCAGGCGTCATGATCAGGTTGGCTGGAAAACCAGTCGATGCCAGACCATCCGTCTTCGGTACGAATCATTTCTTTACACGCTATCTTCTTTGGATCAATCGGTTCTCGCAATATGGTCTTGTATTTTAGTTGCCTTAGGTTGCTATTGATTTTTTTAACCTCGTCAGCGGTTACGAAACTCTTGCCTGTTCGCTTCATTTCATTGTCGGGTGACGAGATAATCAAATTTGGAACCTTGATTTCCAGCGGTAGCTCTTGTAAAGAAATTCGCTGCCACTTCTTGCCATCGTATTTAAAGATCACATAAGGCGGGTTGGGTCTGCCCCATTTGTTATACGATAGGCAGCCAACCGGATCGGAGACTATATAAGCAGTTCCATGGACGATATCGATGGATATCGGGCTGAAGTCCGCGTACCCCACGTCGTGGCTGTAGTCGCTCCTCCAGGTAATGTGTTCATTTGTTTGTGGCATGATAAAGGTTAGACGTTCCTCTCTAACCGGTGGCTGTTGCCCAATTTCGTGCCGCCCCGCCCGTTTGATTGATCGGTCCACAATAATCTTGCTGCCGTCATGGAGCAGCACTTCTTCCTGCCAGCTCGTCTCGTCACCTAGAAATCCGCATGCTTCCATGGCTACACCCAGAACCACCATTAAAATGAGCAGCCCCACTGTTCCCTTGAGATTTTTCATGCCGCGTGCCTCCTTGTTCACTCTCCTTCCCTAGGTTTCCTCTCCCCCCGTCGTTCATCCTCCACCACCTCCATATGCGTGGCCTGGCGGCTGCCGCCGAAGCTCAGCACCTCGTCCACCTGCAACCCCTTGGGCACCTGGTGGGTGATGAAGAGCATGGTTACCCGGCCTTTGAGGTTGTTGACGGTGTGGGCAAAGTGCTCGGCGGTCTGCTGGTCGAGGTTTGACACCAATTCCCAATGGGGTCGGACCAAGCTATCAGCCTGAAATGTCATGATAAATGTTCCAGAAATGGCTGTTTTTGACCCCTATATGCTTCTTTTTGAGGGTAAAATCGTCGTTATAGTCGGGCATCGGCTCCCGTAGCTGATAGGCACCGTCGCGACTGGCCCTGATCGTGCGTCCTTTGGCGCGGATGCCCAATTTTTCCTTTATGGTGGCAGTATACCTTTCGCTCCCCACCGCGATGCTCTCGGTCCATTCCCCCTGACGCTCCACTCGGTTGTTCCCGAGAGCTTCATTGAGCCATTCTGCGTGGGCCTTTTTGAATGCTTCGTAAGACTGAAAGCCTGCTTTCTCTGCCAGTTTCTGATAGGCAATGACGGCAGACTTCCTTCGCGGTGACTGGATCTCGTGGTAGCCACTGTTGGGCCATTCCGAAGGATGGCTGGCCACCCCGGCGCGGACCATGTTCA
>DHYV01000034.1:10584-11091 GCA_002414225.1 Desulfobulbaceae bacterium UBA5121
AGTGGCGATTGGCCCTCGGCATGGTGCAGTTCCTCGGTAAAGCCGTCCATTTTGGCCCCGAAAAAGTCGATATTGGGGCTGAAATTGCGTGTTTTAGAGGTGATATTCTTGTTGTTTTAAATGGTTAGCTTGGTCCGACCCCATTCCAAATACTCCCCATTCCAAATATTGCAGACTTCCTTCGCGGTGACTGGATCTCGTGGTAGGCACTGTCGGGCCATTCCGACGGATGACTGACCACCCCGGCGCGGACCATGTTCAGGTCGATGTAGACGAGACAGCGAAGGAGGTGGTTGTCTGCCTCAACTGCCGTGGCATGGTAGCGGTCTTCCCAAAAGGCGCCTTTTCGTTTCTTCCTGTGGTTGTATTCCTGTCCTGTGCGTCCCGCGATCAGCTGCATGGATCTGGGAATGGCGTCCTGGCCGGCATCGTTCAGCACCAGGAGATGGACATGGTTGGAGGTGACGATGTAGTTGAGGACCGACAACTCATAGCGTACCTTGGCTT
>DHYV01000029.1 GCA_002414225.1 Desulfobulbaceae bacterium UBA5121
TGTGCCAATTGCAACCGTGATACCTGTGGATGAAATCGTCTTCCCCAGAACCCAAATGGAGATTGATGTGCTGGAGGTTTGGAAAGAAACTTTAGGAATTTCTTCGTGTGGAGTTACAGAAAGCTTCTTCGCCTCAGGCGGCAACTCATTGAGCAGCCTACAGCTAATTCAGAAACTTGAAGAAAAATTCGGAAAAACGATTTCGGTTTCAACCTTTTTCAAGAATCCAACCGTTGAGGGCATTGCCGGTGAAATACAAAAATCAACTGGTGAACATGAGGCAGCAACCTCACTAATTTCATTTCACTCCAAAGGGGAGAAAAAACCTTGGTTCATGATCCACCCGCTGGCAGGAACGCCCCTAGCCTATCTGAACCTATCCCGCGCCATGGGCAACAACCAACCAGTTTATGGTTTACAAGCCCCTGGAATCTCAGATAACCGGGAACCATTGACAACTATTGAGGCAATGGCAAAAACTTATATAAAAGACATCAGGTCTGTTTCCCCAACAGGGCCCTATCATCTGGCTGGATGGTCCCTGGGGGGCATTATTGCCTTTGAAATGGCTCGGGTACTGAAAGAAGGCGGAGATGAAGTGGCAACACTAGTCATAATTGATGCTGCTCCGCATAATGTATTTGACCTTACAGGAGCTCCAGATTTTAAGGACGATGTCGATTTTGTCGCCCACCAAATGGGATTTAATCTCTCCCCCCAAAAATCACGACGAGAACGGCTGCAACAACTGCTGAGCAGTGCGAGAGCTGACCGAACCCTTCCTTACTGGTTTGACCTGCACAACCTTGAAAAACTTGTAAGAGTCATCAGTGCTTCTTACCAGGCTTACAAAAATTATCACCCCAATCACTATTCAGGGACAGTGACATTTGTTAAGGCATTGAGATCTGAAGTTTGGAACAAATACGATCCAATTTCAATATGGACTCAATACAGTGATGAGGTTCGGCCGAACTTCATTGACTGTGACCACAATGACATTTTCAAAAAAAATAACCTGAATAACATTGCAAATATTTTGGTTCATTCGCAAAAAAAATGATGGTCAATAGCTGTCAAGGAAGCTGCTTCATAAAGGAAGCGCACGGGTATAACCGGCGCTGGTAAGGTTTTGTTTTCCGATTCGGCCAGAATAGGCTTTCCCGATGGATTGTTACTCTCCGGAAAATTCTTGTTTGTGGGCAAAAGCAGAAAGGTCGAAATTTTCCGATTGATTAAGGGTATTGATAAATTTGACCAGCAGCCCCTGGTCAAAGCAATGGGCCATACCCATATCCCGCAGGGTAGTCCGCGCTTCCAGTCGTTTCTTCTCCTCGGTTTCAATGATCTGCCGTTCCCGTTGTTCCTTCTCCTCGCTGTTGGTCGCTTCCCTGACCAAGGCTGAAACCGGCACCTTCATATTTTCCCGCACCTCTTTCTCCAGCTTGTTCAGTGCCTCCAGATGGGGGTTGGACCCGGTCATGATTTTGAGGGCTTCATAGGGCGTTCTGTGCTCCTTGTAAGGACGTCGAGAGGTAATTGCGTCGAATACGTCGATCATATGGGTTATTTTAGCCAACAGCGGGATTTTGTCGCCACCGATGCCGCAGGGATAGCCGCTGCCGTCCTCATTCTCATGGTGGTAGAGGATGGCCTGCCGCAGGCAGTGGGGGAGGTCGGTTTCAAAGAGCAGGGTCAAGGAGTAGGCGGTATGGGCCTGGATTGTCACCAACTCCATATTGTTCAGGCGGCCTCTCTTGTTGAGCACGTTCCTGGGGATTTTTATCTTGCCAATATCATGGAGAAAGCCGGTAACGGTGGCCTGAATGATCAGATTCCTGAGTTCGGATTCGGATTGGACGTCAAACAGGTCCTGGTTGGCGTTGATGAAAACGGCCAGCAGCCAGCCCACCTTTACGGAATGGGTGTGGGTGTCGTAATCATGGCCGGCCAGCTTTGCCAGGCCGTCAAGGGATCTGGCGCTGGCAATGAAGTCGACCGCCTTGGCAACAAGGCTTCTGACGTTGCCCAGGGTTTCCTTCTCGACGCCCATTGACCCGAAGGTGATCTTGAAGGCATCCTTTATCACCTCTGAAGAAAAGGAGCTGAAGGTTTGCGCCCTCTTCTCGATGGCAATATCTTCGTTGTTGAGAATAAGGTGTAAATTGGTTCGGACATACTCCTTGAAATGCTCTCGCTCTGCTCTGTGGATGTAGACGTTTTCCCACGACTGCAAGATCTCCATGAGTTTTTTTCTTGGGATCGATTGTCCCCCAACCAGCAGACAGCGGTATATGAATTTCTTCTTGTTTTCTTGCCCCATTTCATAGCGGGCAAAGATGGAAAATTCCGTAAAATGTTCCGGTTGGAGAGAGTGGGGCGATATCTTGACGAAAGAGCTGCCGTCATCGATGTATTCAGGATCTAGCTTCATAGGCGTCGTGTGAAGTTCAGCGGCTTGGAAACCGCATAAGGCCATAGCAATTTTCGATGATGATACTCAGTGTCGCTTCCCCGAAACAATGGAATTTCGGCATTATTGTCGGCATCAGGCAGTGAATCCAGATCGCACCATTGCTGCGATTGTCCCGTCCAGCGGTCAAATCCAGATATTCCTGACAATTTGTTTCCGTTTGGTCGGTACCCGAGGTCTGCCGCCCTGAAATATATGCCCTGGAGTGCTGGGCGATACCTCTTACCATTTGGACCATATCAATATTTCTATATTCTCAGGCATGGATTGTCCATGAATAATGGATTCCGCAAAAACATGTTTTCCAGGAGGCAGTTGTCGTATGGCCGACGAATGAGGTACAGAAAAATTAACCAGACGGGCAGGGCAGGGGCTCGTTTTGAAAGCGCAAAGGGTCAGGCCGCAAACCGCTCTCTGTGGGGAGACCCGGCCACAGGCGTCTGGAGGGGCTGCCGGAACGCCGGGACGGGGTGGGGCATAGTCTAATTTGTCGAGGGGGAAGATGTTCCGTGAGGAGAAATTATGATTTGTTAATCAATCTCGGTGTTTTCGCTGACTTTACAGTCCGCTCGCACCTCCGATTGGCACCGGGGCTTCTCCATAAAAAATCAGAAAAGCATTCCGGTTACCGAAAGGTCCGAGGTTCGTGAATGATGGAGTGGCTCCATTTCCCGATCACTGGTGGCGCAATCACGGCGGTGGCGGAAGCGCCGAGGAGACGGTCGGGAACGCCCCGAAAAATTGGTGTCCGCCACCGTCGCCGACCGTTGTCATGGTCGAACGGAGACATATATCACGTGTAAAAAACAAGAGTCGCCAGGAGTTGTATCCTGCCGACTCTTGTTTTGTCGTGGCCCCCCCCCCATATGCCAGGGAGCCCGTAACTCCGCGGTCAGCCCAGCCTCTCGGCAGCCTCAACCATGCTACTGAGCTGATCGAAGCTCAACGTTCCCGCGCCGTCAAGCAGCTCCTTGATCTCACTGACCATCATCGAGGAAAAAGCTGCCCACTGCTTCTGGTCCAACCGGAAAATGTCGTCACCAAGATGGAAATGGGGAAATTTCAGGCCACCAGGAAAGGGAATGGGCGGCAAAACCCGTATCGCCGGGCTTTTGGCCAGCTTTTCAGGGTTCGGCATGAGAAGCTCGAACGTTCCAGCTTCCTTGCCCTCCAGGGACATGCCGCCACTGATTGCCCCTGCCAATTCTTCCCTGGCAACGGCTTTCAATTTTTGCTTGGCCGCGAACTTTGATAGTAAGTCCTGCATTTTAGTGCTTAGTGGCGGCGGGGGCATTCCCACTCGACTCCACTGGGGCCGGTCTTGAACCTGAAATTTTGGTATGGCATAAATGTGATTCGTGTTCGTCATGCTTCACCTCCTGGCAGTTGAGTGGTTTTTACCGCACTGTTTCGGGGCAGTTCCGCAAAGCCTCGGCTTCAATCATTCCGGTCAGGTAGGCAGACCCAAGTTCGCGCTCCAGCCTCCGCATTACATCCGACGCCACGGCCAGCGCGGCACGTTCCGATGCGCATTGAAGTGGCCCGACTTGGTTATACTGTCCAGTAGCCATGTAGTTTGAGCATCCGCACCATGTCATGCAGTAGCCGGCGATGCTGCAGGTTTGGCACGGCAGAGGAGGAACACTCCTGCCGCCTACACGACTCGTACATTGGCGCACGTGACGAAGACCTTCTTCCACTCGGCCAATACAGTGATCCTCGGTACGACCATCGCCCACGAGTCGTTCGCAGGGATAAATATTCCCGGATGGAGTGAAGGCGAACTCCCCGGTGCCCATTCGGCACCGATCACGCGGGGCGTATCCGCCCTTGAGGATGAGGGCAATCTTGTCGTCCACCAGGCTGATATAATGCGGGTCGCCACTCAGGTACCAGTCTGCGTAACGTATGGCAATCCGCTCGTAGACGAGAGGAAGTGTGTACGCATGCTCCTGTTGCCAATGGGATGAGAAGTCGGGATTCAAAAAAATGTTCCTCAGGCCAAGGGTAGAGAAATACTCCAACGTGCGTTCCAGCTTGGGCAATGTTTGCGGCGTGAATACGGCGTTCACCAAGAGCCGTGGCACGTACCCGAGGGCGTCTCTGATGGTTTGCTCCACCAGGGCGGATGAACCCGACCCGTTGGCGAATCGGCGGTGGACGTCCTGTGTGTCGGATTCTCCATCACAGCTCAGGCAGAGGATAATTCCCTGAGTTTGCAAGAATTCACCGATTGCGGGGCTGAATACCGTCCCATTAGTGACCACACTCAACCGAATTTTGCGGGAATCATATAAAGGGTGGCACTTGATCATCTCCACGATGTCCCGCAATAGATCGAACTCCAAGAGTGGCTCCCCTCCAAAAAAGCCAATTTCTATCATTTCGTCCGTTGGTAATGCGAAGCGGAGAATCTCGTCAACCGTGCGCTCCGCCAGCGGGCGCGACATCGCCGAGCGATGTTTTGTAATGTAGCAATATGAGCATCTCAGGTTGCACTCATGTGTGATGACAAGTGTAAATTTCATGTAATTCCATTGGATTTCTTGTGGTCATGGGGGCAATAGAGCGGCCTGCCTAGCCAATTGATACAGCTTGTTTGGCGTTTTAGTCAACTGCAAAATTTTGCCGGCGGGCATGAAGGGATATGGCAATAAGATGTTAGGGGTGATTGCGCACCAGGATGTTTTCGCCGGCGACCAAGACCGTTTTCCCTTCCACGGCATGCCCTTTGGAATCGGGGCGGGCCCGATAGCTGGATATTCGCAGGAAACTTCTCTCGGCGAGCACCACATTGCCAGGTCTGCCCCTGGCGCCATGTCCCCTGGTTCGCCCGGGTCGGGTTCCTGGACGCGAGTCCACCAAGAGCGGTTTCCTTTATCCCCATCCCTCGGGAACCGCCAGAACCCCGGAAGGGGCGGCGGTCGCAACGTCTTTCCCCCCCCGTAACTTGAACTGGCCCAACATCTGCTGGAGGTGGACGGTCTGCCCGGAAAGCTCCTCGGCCGCGGCCGCAGATTGCTCGGCGGTGGCGGTGTTTTGTTGGGTGGCCTGGTCGATCTGGTTCAACCCCAGGTTGATCTGCGATATCCCCTGCGCCTGTTCGCTGGAGGCGGCGGCTATTTCTCCAACCAGATCCGCCGCCTTGACCACCGCGGCGCTGATCTCCGCCAGGGACTCGACGGTGAGATTGGCGATATTGACGCCGTTTTCCGCCTTTTCCACCGCGCCGCTGATCATCTCGGCGGTTTCCTTGGCTGCCTTGGCGCTGCGGGCCGCCAGGTTTCGCACCTCTTCGGCGACCACGGCAAAGCCCTTGCCGTGACGGCCGGCCCGTGCCGCCTCCACCGCTGCGTTCAACGCCAACAGGTTGGTCTGAAAGGCAATTTCATCGATCACCTTGATAATTTTAAAGATATTCTGCCCCGATTCATTGATCGCCTCCATGGCCTGAACCATTTTATCCATCTGTCCGTTGCCCTTTTCCGCCGCCTCCCGCGCTTGACCGACGAGGATGTTTGCCTGGCCGGCGTTTTCGGCATTGCGCCTGGTCTGGTCGGCGACCTCGGTCATCGAACTGGAGATCTGTTCCAGGGCCGCGGCCTGCTCGGTGGCGCTTTGGGCCAGAGCCTGCCCGCCGTTGGCCACCTCGCCGGCCCCCACCGTGATCTGCTGCCCGGCCATGTAAAGTTCGGTGATCAATTCGTTCAATCTTTCACAGGTCCGTTTCAAGGCGCCGTTGATCACGTCCCTGTCGTCCTTGGCTGCAGCGATGAAGGTCAAGTCGCCGTCGGCGAGTTTCTGCATGGCGGCCACCACTTCATGCTGCAGAGTATCTGCGAAATCGTCCATGGCATGGGCAAGGCGGCCCACTTCATCCCGCAGTCCCAGGCGTAACCGCATATCAAGGTGTCCCTTGCCCATTTCCACCAACATTTCGACGGTTCGCGCGAGCGGCTCGGTGATATTACGGATAATCAAAACGCTCAAAACGATGCTGACCAGGAACATAACGATCAGGATGACAACCTCGGCGGTGATCATCGACGTCACTTTTTGCTGGGAATAACCGGCGATTTCAGACACCGCGCTGTTCATGGAAGAGAGAATTTCCAGGTTGTTGGCGCTGATATACTGGAGCGCGGCCTGGGCCACCGGGGCCTGCGCCAACACGAATTCAACCTCGCCGCGGAACTGCCGCCAATTCTCGGAGAATTTACCGATTCGTTCTCGCAAGGCTGGGTCTTCGACCCTGCTCAGACCGAGCTCACCGTCGCCGGCCAGCAATCCTTGCAGGATCCGATCCTGCAGGGCCATGAACTTCAATGTTTCCTGGCGCGAGGTTTCATCCCCGAGCAGGATATACTGCAAGACCGCCTTGCTGACCCGCTGGGTGATTGCCCGCAGCCGTCCGGAAACCGACACCGTCTCAGGGTCCATCACCTTGCCCAGCGCCAACACCAGAGCGTTGGCCTCATCAAAAAGCGGCACATTGGTCTGGGTGATTTTTCTCATCCGTTCCGCCACCGGCGGCCACGTCTGGCATGCCTGCTCGATGTGGGCAGAAAAAGGCTGCCAGAGTGAACGGACCTTGAGCAACTTGTCCCGAATGGCGTCCGTCTCCGCCGGAGGCAGCGCCAGGTCGGCGTCGCCGGCGATCAGCCCCTCCAGAACCGTCTCGAAACGGGAGCGCACCTTGGCAATGTCTTCAACCTTCTCCAGGTGACCCAGCTGCATTTCCATGACGTCCTTGGACAACTTCTGGGTCAGCATTCGCTGGGCTCCGGCCAAGTCGATCACGTTTCCGTCCAGCTTCTGCTGGTTCAAGGTGGAAACCGTGAATAACACGATCCCGGCCATGATCAGCAGAAGGGAAAGGGTCAATCCGTAAAGCTTGACCGACACGCTGAAAAATCCTTTGCGGAAAACCGGTTTGTTATCCATGACCATGGCGGCCTCCTTGGTGGTTTCGTTGGGCGGCAGGTGAACGGCTGGGCGTAAGGAGAGAGGGATTCTCTCTTGGCAAGCGGCATCAAGTTGATGCTAGGAAAGCTGGGTCGGTGGTGTCAATAAAAAGAAAAAAAATGTGGTGCCACGCGGGGTATTTCATGGCCCAGGGAGCCGTCCGGCGGTGGTGGCGGTTCCCTGGCGGGTCGATGTGGGAGGAAGATCGCCAGTCAGGAGGTCTGGCGTCGGACAAGGTGCGGAAAGTTTGAATGTCAGGCGCGCCCCTTCGGCCGCCTGGCCCGGGCACCCAGGTCAGCGGATTTTCAGTTTCCGTCGCAGGGCGGAAGCGATTACCGGCACCACTGAAACGGTTTCGACAAGCTCGTCCTGACCCCGGCCGGGATAGGTGTCGGTGCCCAGCACCTTGTCGATGCCGCTCTGGCGGAACCGTTGTCGCGCCTCGCCACAGAGCACCAGGTGGGTGGCCATGGCCAGCACCTTTTCGGCCCCGGCCTCCCGGCAGCGTTGGGCGGTCTGCGCAATCGAGCCGCCGGTGCGGATCATGTCGTCGACAATGATCGCCGTCTTGCCTTGCACCACGCTGGAAACCTGATTGACCATGGTCCGGTCCATGGCGAAGCGGTCCTTGTCCGCCGCGGTGTGGGGGCAGCCCAGTTGGCTCGCCATGCCGGCCACCCACTTGCTGCGGCCGTAATCCGGCGAGACCAGCACGAAATTCGCGAGATGCAGCTGCCTGATCCGCTCCACGAACAGCGGGCCGGTCTGGATGTGAAAGGTGCTGATGTCTCCCGCATGGGCATGGAGCACCGCCTCGGAGTGGAGGTCGACGAAGAAAACGAAATCGGGTCGGGCCCGGAAGATTTGGCGGGTGCGGGTGATGCCCTTGGGCAGTTCGCCGGAGGCAGGCTTGGCGCGCTCCATGGTCGAGTAGCCCAGAAACGGCACCACCACGTTGACCGAGTCGGCGTTCCAGTACCGCGCCCCGTCGATGAGATCGATGAGTTCCTGGAGCGAGCCGTCGTCCGGAGTGGCGCCGACAATGATCAGATCCTTGCCGGCCACGGGATCGGTAAAGGCGTGGTAGATTTCGCCGTCGGTGAAGCGTTGCCGGTGCATGCCGGAAAAGGGCACCGCCAGCTCGGCGGCGAGTTTTCTTGCCAGCGGTTCCGATGCCTCGTTGGCGGTGAGCAGGACGTTGTCGGGGGCGATTGATTTCATGGGGATCTCCTGGCCCGTATTTCTTGCCAGCCGGGCATGCCGTGGCCGCGAGGCGAGTGGCGATGGTCGTCCATGTCACTCGCCTGGCAACGCGGCGAACGTGGTGAGCGCGGCTGGCCTCAGGTGAACAAGGTGTTCGGCTTCCGCCCCGCGGACGGTGTCATCGAAATAGAATGACATATCGAACTTTTCCTGAAAAGCGGATGATGCGTATTGAAAACGCGAGCTAGCGCGCCACGGTGAATGCGTCGGGGAAGCCCGCCGCGGTGAGCGTCGATTCCACCTGCTTGGCATGGTCGAGTTCGGTGCCGGCCCGCACCTGCACCCGGTAAAAGGTGCGTCCCTCTTCCTCGTAGGTCTGGATAACGGTCTTACGGCCCGAGGCGAGCATCTTGTCGACGAGCCGCCGGGCGTTATCGCGGCTGGTGAAGGCGCCGATCTGGACGAAGAATTCGCCGCGGTTGAAGTCCTGGTGGGGCAGGAACCTCTCCACCGTCCCCGCTCCCTGCCTGAAACTGGCCGCCTCGCCCAGGGCGACGATGTGTACCGGGGCAGTGCCGTTTTCCGCCATCCCCAACGCCTCTGCCGCCGCATAGCTCAGATCGATGATCCGTCCCTTGACAAAGGGGCCGCGGTCGTTGACCCGCACCACCGCTTCCCGGCCGTTGTCCAGATTCTTGACCAGGAGCTGGGTGTTCATGGGCAGGGTTTTGTGGGCGGCGGTCATCCCGTGCATGTCGTAGGTTTCGCCGTTGGAGGTCTTGCGGCCGTGGAAGGGGTTGCCATACCAGGAGGCCCGGCCGTCCTGGGCAAAGCCCTCGGCCGAGGGCAGGGGATAGTACGTCTTGCCGTCGATCTGATAAGGCCGCTGGGTGGCCGGGATGTAAGCCGAGGACGGGGGCGGGGGCGGAGTGCTTTTGCTGGTGGCCGGGATCTGGACCTGCCGCTCGGTTGGCGGCAGGTTGGGAACGGCTACCTGTTTGGCGGCACAGCCGGGGAGCAGGGCGCAGGCGGGCAACAGCAGAAGGGCGGTGATGGACTTGTTCATGGCTTCTTGACCTGCGGGCTGGCGGTAGCGGCTTCAAGGCGCTGGCGGTAGAAGGCGCCGGCCGTGCCGATGGTGTGTGGGGTGTAAGGCCGAAGGGTTCTGGTGGTGGCCAGCGGCGGTACCGCGTCGAAGACCACTTCCTCGTCGGCGTTGACAAAGGAGAGGTGGAGGTCGAGAATCGGCCGGCAGACGGTGAGCCGGCCGCGGTCGTCGCGACAGAGTTTGGGTTCCTCCCAGCGCCGCAGTTTGAAGCCCTTGAGCCAGAGGCCGGGCCGGGCATCGCCGGTGAGTTTGTCGATCATCGACGGGGGCGTGTCGCTTTCGCCGGCCAGGCCGTTTTCCAGGGCGTACTCCACCTCGAAGCAGCTCTGGACGGTGAGCATGGCCCACGGCTCGTAGTTGTCGGTGTCCTGGCGAAGCAGGTGGGTTCCCTGATCGTCGAAGCTCCACTGGGCATGACAGGCGACACAGGTGGCCTTGCCCTGGTAGCGTCGGTGGGCCGGATTGGTCATGGCCGGAACGGCGTGCCGTTTGCCGTCCCGCCGGCCGGTCAGCACCAGCCGCCCGCCCGCCACGGTGAGGTTGGCGGCGGGCGGCGGCTGGCCCGGCCGCCAGTCGTGACATGAGGCGCAGGAGAGGGTGTTGCGGCCATGGCCGGTGCCCATCAACTCAGCACCGCCGTGGCAGTCAACACAGGCCATGCCGGCCTTCTGGTGGACGTCGGGCTGGAGCTGGTGGTACTCCACCCCGTAGGGGCGGGGGGCGGCGCCGTCCACCCTGAAGGGGGTGCGGAACTCCGAGGAGAAATCGCGTTCGTAGCGGCCGTAGTAGTCGGCGCCCACCGTGTTGCCGTAGTGACAGTGGAGGCACTGGGCGTCGCTGGGGAAGCGGACAAAGGCATGGGACGTCATGGCGCGGCCGCTGAATGCCAGGTGGCAGGCTGCACAGCCGCTGCCGTGGCTGGTTTCCGGGTAGGGGTCGCCGGCGTAGTAGGGGTGGCAGCGCAGGCAGCGGCGGCGGAGCATGTCATCGGCAAGCGCGAGCGGGGTCGCGGGCGGCTCCGCCACCGGGATGGCCAGGAGCGACGGGAGATCTTGTTTGGCGCCAAAGGCCCGGCGGACGATGTTGACCTCCTTGGCCAGGGTGAAGTGGAGGGAGCCGGCCGCCGCCTTGACCTCCTTGGCGTGGCAGCGGCCGCAGACCGCCGCCATGTTGGCGGGATGGGCCGGCGCATCGTCGAGATTGGCATGGGCCGCCTCGCTGGTGGTTGCAGTGGCATCGCCGTCGTGGCAGCCGGTGCAGCCGAAGGAGTGGGGCGGGTCCAGGGTGACGGGGTGGCAGCGCTGGCAGCCGGTGACGGCCGGCGCCGCGTCGGCGTCACGGGCTGTCCCGCCGGTGAGGGAGCCGGCGAGGAGCAGGGTGAGCAGGAGCAATCGAGTGGCAAGGGAGGCGCGGTAGGGCATGGTGTCGATGTCCGCCTGGCGCAGGCGGGTGGGTGCGATTGAAAAAAATGGCCGGCCGGTCGGCGTCCGCCGCCGCGCCGGGAGGGGCGCAGGAATGGCGCCCTGGCTCGCCCGATCGTCAGCCCCCTACTCTACCCGCCCGGTCCGGAAAAGTCTCAAAAAAGTAACCGTCCGGGAAGGAATTCAGCCTCCTCTGAATGGGGTGGCGGGGCGGTTTTTTTCTTTGGACAAAAAACAGTCGGTTTTATATATTGGAGCGCATGAATTCCTCAAAATCATCCACCCGGACCAAGTATATTTTTGTCACCGGTGGCGTCCTCTCCTCGCTCGGCAAGGGGCTGGCCGCCGCCGCCATCGGTGCTCTTCTCGAAAGTCGTGGCCTGTCGGTCACCTTTCAGAAGCTCGACCCCTATATCAACGTCGATCCCGGCACCATG
>DHYV01000036.1 GCA_002414225.1 Desulfobulbaceae bacterium UBA5121
CCAGATCTTCATCAAACGCGAGGATCTCAACCACACCGGGGCGCATAAGGCCAACAACGTCATGGGCCAGGGGCTGCTGGTCCAGCGGATGGGCAAGACCCGGGTGATCGCCGAAACCGGCGCCGGCCAGCACGGGGTGGCCACCGCCACCATGGCCGCCAAGTTCGGCTTCGAGTGCACCATCTACATGGGCGAGGAGGACGTGCGGCGCCAGCGGCCCAACGTCTTCTGGATGGAAAAGCTCGGCGCCACGGTGGTGCCGGTGACCTCCGGCTCGAAGACCCTCAAGGACGCCATCAACGAGGCATTTCGCGACTGGGTGAGCAGCATGGACGACACCCACTATGTAATGGGCACGGTGTGCGGCCCCCATCCCTTCCCGGAGATGGTGGCCTGGTTCCAGTCCATCATCGGCCGGGAGGCGCGCGAGCAGATCCTCAAGCAGTTCGGCGGGCTTCCGGCCAGGGTCTACGCCTGTGTCGGCGGCGGCTCCAACGCCATGGGGATCTTCCAGGGCTTCCTGGCCGATACGGGAGTGGAACTCGTCGGCGTCGAGGCCGGCGGCAAGGGGGTCGACAGCGGCCAGCACGCCGCGCGGCTCGCCAGCCGCGACGCCTCGGTGGGGGTGGCCCAGGGCTACAAGACCATGTTCCTCCAGGACGACGACGGCCAGATGCTCGACACCCATTCGGTGGCGGCCGGCCTCGACTACATCGGCGTCTCGCCCATCCTCGCCGACCTCTGGGAACGCGGCCGGGTGCGCTTTGCAGCGGCCACCGACGCCGAGGTCATGACGGCGCTCGACCTCACCATGAAGAAGGAGGGGATCATCCCGGCGCTCGAGTCGACCCATGCCTTTGTCCAGGCATTCAAGGAGGCCCCGGAACTCGCCCCTGACCAGGCGCTGATCATCAACCAGTCGGGCCGCGGCGACAAGGACATCTTCACCATTGCCCACGCCTTCGACGATCCGTCCTGGAAGGCGTTCATCCGCGCCAGGGGAGAAGAGTATGCAGCTTGAACAGCGCCTCCGCGCCGCGCGCGCCAAGAAAGACATCCTGCTCATGACCCATCTGGTGCTGGGCTATCCGTCGCTCGAGGTCAACCGCGAGGTGATCCGCCAGATGGTGAGCGAGGGGGTGGACGTCATCGAGCTGCAGATCCCCTTCTCCGAGCCCATGGCCGACGGGCCGGTGATTCTCAAGGCCAACCAGGACGCCATTGCCGGCGGCATCCGGGTGGCGGACTGCTTCGCCTTCGCCGCCGAGATGGCCGCGACCCACGACATCCCCTTCCTGTTCATGACCTATTACAACATCCTCTTCAAGTACGGCGAGGAAGCGTTCTTCAGGAAGGCCAAGGAAATCGGCATCCAGGGACTCATCGTCCCGGACCTGCCGCCCGAGGAGGGCGAGAGGTACCTGGCGCTCGCCAGGGAGTACGAACTCGCGCCCATCCAGATCTTCGCCCCCACCTCCACCGACCAGCGGATGCGTTTTCTCGCCGACCACGGCGCCGGCTTCATCTACTGCGTGGCCAGAAAGGGGGTCACCGGCAAGAAATCCACCTTTGACGAGGAATTCGCCACCTACCTCGCCCGCTGCCGGGCCGCCACCGACCTGCCGCTCGCCGTGGGATTCGGCATCGCCAGCCGCGAGGACGTGGCGACGCTGACCGGCAAGGCCGACATCGCGGTGATCGGCACCGCCACCATCAGGCTGGTGGAGGCAGAAGGCCCGACCGCGGTTGGCCCCTTCATCGCCTCCCTGCGCTAGCCCGCGGACCAGTTGCGGCGGGGGGCGGGCCCACCCCGCCGCCACCGCTCCGCCATGCCGGCGGGGCTGAGTCCGAACTTCTCAAGCTTCCGTTATGAATGCCCTACCAGCGCCTACCACCCGCGACAAAGTCCTCGACGTCCTCCGCAACCTCCTGCTCATCGGGATCGGCAGCAGCATCTGCGCCCTGGCGGTCAACGGCATCCTCATCCCCCACCGCTTCGTGAGCGGCGGGGTCACCGGCCTGGTGCTCATCGTCGTCACCCTGACCAAGGGGCTGCCCTTCGCCCCCCTCTACTTCCTCTTCAACATCCCCCTCTACGCCCTGGCCTACCGCACGGTGGGCAAACGCTTCTTCGTCTACAGCGTGGTGGGGCTGCTCAGCTTCACCGCGGCCGCCAGCTGGCTGAAGTACACCATCCCGCTCGACGACACCCTGCTCGCTGCCCTCCTGGGCGGCATCCTCTTCGGGGCCGGCACCGGCATCATCCTCCGCTCCTATGGTTCGTCCGGCGGCACGGACATCCTCTCCATCATCCTTCTCAAACGATTCTCCATAAGCCTCGGCACCACCATCCTCACGGTCAACATCATCGTGCTCACCCTGGTGGGCATTCTCTTCTCGCTCAAAACCGTGCTCTACACCCTCATCTACATCTACGTCAGCTCCCGGCTGGTCGATCTGGTGGTCACCGGCCTGTCGCAGCGCAAGGCGGTGTTCATCATCTCTCAGCAATGGGAGGAGATCAGCAGGGAGATCCTGAGCGACATCCGCCGGGGGGTGACGATGATCGAGGGCCACGGCGGCTACTCCGGCCAACGGGAACACATCCTCTACACGGTGATCACCTTTCGCGAAATCGGCCAGCTGAAACGGATCATCAACCAGCTCGACCCCAACGCCTTCGTGGTGGTGAGCGATACCCTGGAGGTGATGAACTACCGGATCGGCAACCAGCCGCACTGGTAGCCGATACCCTGCCCCCCTCCGGCGCGGCCCTCCGCGCCGTCGCCTCCTCCCCTTCTCCCGGCGCCCTCCCGACATTGACAAAACGCTTAGCCTGATGTACAGTGGCCTACTATTCACTAGGCTTACGGCTTAGCATTACTCCCCTCCGCCGGGTAAGGCCATGGGAAAAACGCCGACTTACGAAGAACTGCAACAGTGGATGTGGGGTCACGAGCAGGAAGACGACCAGCAACGGCAGCCCCAACTGCCGTCGCGCACGGCTGCCGCCGGCTACCGGAAACTGCTCGACAACGCCCACGACCTTATCCAGAGCATCGGGCCGGACGGTTCCTTCCGCTACGTCAACCATGCCTGGCTCGCCACCCTTGGCTACTCGCGGCAGGAACTCAACAGCCTCACCCTCCACGACATCATCCACCCCGACCATCGCGAGCACTGCACCGAACTCTTCCAGCGGGTGCTGGCCGGCGAGCCGCTGCCCCGCCTGGAAACCACCTTCCTCACCAAGCACGGCGACCCCGTAGCGGTGGAGGGCAGCGTCAACTGCCGCTTCGCCCGCGGCAAACCGGTGGCCACCTGCGGCATCTTCCGCAACATCACCGAACGCAAGCAGGCCGAGGCGGCCATGCGGCGGAACGAAGAACAGTGCCGCGAGCTGCTCGACAACGCCTACGATCTCATCCACAGCGTGGCCCCGGACGGCACCCTCCTCTACGCCAACCCGGCCTGGCGGGAAACGCTCGGCTACTCCGACGAAGAGATCCGGGGCATGTCGATGCTCGACATCGTCGACAGCAGCTGCCACGCCAGGTGCGCCGAATTCTTTCAGTGTCTCCTCCGGGGGGAGGCAATCGACCGCAACGAGGCGACCTTCGTGGCCAAGGACGGACGCCGGATCGAGGTTGAAGGGCGCTGCCGCTGCAAGTTCGAAAACGGCAGGCCGGTGGCCATCCTCGGCATCTACCGCGACATCACTGAACGGAAGGAGAGCGAGCGTCTCTTACGGGAGAGCGCCGAAAAGGTCCAGCGCTTCGCCTACTCCATCTCGCATGACCTGAAGAGCCCGGCCATTGCGCTCCAAGGCGTTACCCGCCTCCTCCATCGCCGCTACGGCGACGCATTCGATGAAAAGGGGCAACGGTACTGCCAGCAGGTGCTCAACTCGGCCATCCAGATCACTGAACTGGTTGAGAAGATTAACGACTTCATCGCCGCCAAGGAGATGCCCATGCTGGTCGAAGAGATCCCCCTGGCCGAACTCTGCCGCGCCATCGAGGAAGAATTCCACGAACGGTTCGCCGCCCGCCACGTCGAGTGGCTGACGCCCGTGGAGCTGCCGGTAATCAACGGCGACCGCCTCGCGCTCATGCGGGTGCTGCGCAATCTGGTGGACAACGCCGTCAAGTACGGCGGCGATACCCTCCACACCATCGAGATCGGCTACCGGGAAACTCCGACCACTCACGTCATCACGGTGCGTAACGACGGCAGCAAGACGGATGACGCCGATGGCGACCTCTTCGGCCGCTTCCAGCGGTCCAAGTCGAGCCGCACCATTGCCGGCACCGGACTGGGTCTGGCCATTGTCAAGGAACTCGTCGCCCGGCACGGCGGCGAGGTCCGGCATCAGAACGGCGCCAGCAAGGGAACCGCCTTCCACGTCTCCATCGCCAAAACGCTCGCCGCCGGCGGAACCTGACACGCCCGTCACCCACGTTCGTCATGGACGCCCCGTCCCCTTGACAGGAAACGCCTGTTTCGCGATGATAAACGCAGAAGACGGTGACAGGCGATGCCACGGGCCCTTGCGCCCCCTCCTCTCCACCTCCCCCGCCCCTCCAGCCAAAGGCCCAAGCCATGCGGCAACAGGTTCCCGAAGTAGAGTTTATCGCTCTTCGCCCCTCCCAGGTCCATTACTTCGAAGAGGTGCCGCTCTACCATCGGACCGACGACGCCACCTTCATCCTCTACAAGGAAAGCGGCGCACGCCTGCCGCCGCAGCGCGCGATTTCCGACCGCTACCCGCAGTTGTACATGCGGCAATGCGATCGCCGCGCCGCCCTCACCGAGGCCCAGCAGATCTACAAGAATAAATTCGTCAAGGGAGTGCACCGCAGGGACACCGCCTACGTCAAGACCATCTTCGCCGAACTGGTCACCGATCTGTTCTGCGAGGCGCGGATAGGCGCCATGAAGGGCATGTTTGAAGCCGCCCGGGACGGGATCGAGCTGCTCCTGCAGAGTTACGCCAAGGAAACCATCCACCTGTCCCAACCGGTGAGCCAACTCGACTACGGCACCGCCCTCCACTCGGTGAACGTGATGGCCATCTCCATCGCCTTCTGCCGCCACCAGCAGGTGGATGACACCACGGCGGCCGATCTCGGCCTCTGCGGCCTGCTCCACGATATCGGCAAGACAAAGATCAGCCTCGAGATCCTCTTTGCCGACCGCAAGCTCACCGACCAGGAATTCGCCGTGGTAAAACAACATCCCCTGGACAGCGAGGCCATCCTGACCCGGGGCGGCCTGAGTGCCCCGGTCCGTCAGGGTGCCCTGGAACACCACGAAAAGCTCAACGGCCATGGCTACCCGCGCCATACCAGCGAACTCTCCTTTTTCGGCCGCCTCATCGGCTTTGTCGACTGCTACGAGGCGCTGACCTGCGACGACCGCCCCTACCGCCGGCGACTCGCCCCCTTCGACGCCCTGCGGCTCATCCGGGAAGAGATGGAACAGGGCTGTTTTGACCGGGAGATCTACCGGGAATTCGTCGCCTGCCTCCTCCGCCCCTCCTGACGAGGCGGGGCGACCGCCCTCCTCGCCACCCCGCCCCAACCGAGAGCAAGAACAACAGCCCCGCCAACTGCCGGCAATGGTTATCGCCGGCAACATATTTCCTTAGGAGCCTCTTGCAAAATGAACTTCGTCGCGAGATCGAGAGAAAAATATTCTGAGCAAGGATGAAATGTCAAATCGCCCGGAAGCGTAGCAGCGCTCCGTTGAGGACGATTTGACGTTGAAGACGCAGCGCAGGGTATTTTTAGCCGATCGGAGCAGATGTTCATTTTGCAAGGGGCTCTTAGGTCAAAAAAAAAATTTCGCTAAGCTCCCCGTCCCTGACCGCCCACCCCACAAAAGCCTAACCCTCTATACATGCAAATTCTTTTCACGATTCTGGCGCCAACTAAACGGCTAAGCACCTTGCCCAAAAATGGACTTCCCCACTTCCAATACGGGATCCCCCTAATTGACAGGCTTAGAATACTTCTTTACAAATCCTAACAAAAGTTATCGGTCCAAAAAATCATCTCGGTTTATTTCCAAAGCGCAACAGGGGGTTAGCCAGAGTTGACCACACCCATTGCCCCGGACGATCTCGACCACCAAAGCCTCCTCTGGCTGCTGGGCAGCCTAAGCGGCCTGCACCGCCTGCCCTTCAACGCCGCCCTGGTGGCCCAGGCGTTCCCGCCGCCGTGCACCCGGGCCGTGCTCCACGAGGCGGCAAGATCGCTGGGCTTCAAGACCGGCACCTGCCGGATCGACCGGCTTGACTGGGCCAAGCTGCCGCTGCCGGCCATCGGTTTTCTGCCGGGTGCAGAGGGACCGGCCGACGCGCCGACGGTCGCGGAAAGGGCCGGCCCGGCCCCAGCCCGGCCGGTGATCATCGTCAAGTGTGACGGCGAGAACCTCCTCTTCTTCCGGGTCGGCGGCCAGACCCCGGAGTCCATCACCTGCGGCGCGGCACAGGAGCGCCTGGAGCCGGAACTCATCCTCGTTGCCAGGGAAACGGCGTCGGACACCGACGTGGTCGGGGACTTTCCCGGCAGCCGGGCCGAGAAAAAAAAATTCGGCTTTTCCTGGTTCGTCCCCGAACTGCTCAAACACAAGAAGATCTGGCGGGACGTCCTCCTCGCCTCCCTCACCATCCAGCTG
>DHYV01000018.1:0-8197 GCA_002414225.1 Desulfobulbaceae bacterium UBA5121
GCCAGCGCCGAGGAGAGCGCCGCCGCCTCCGAGGAACTCTCGGGCCAGGCCATGCACATGAAAGAGATGATGAGCCGCTTCACGGTCCGCGACATGGCCCGGAGCTACAGCCGCCAGCAGGCGCTGCCGCGACCGGCCACCGCTGCCAAGCCCCGGGCCGAATGGGGCGCCGCGCCCCAACCGGCCGCCAGGAAACCGGCCAATCCGGCGCCCAGGGAGGTCATCGCCCTGGACGACCACGAGTTCGGCAAGTACTGATCCCTTCCGAGCGGCGCCGGCTTCCCGCCGGCGCCGCTTGTCTCCCTCCTATTCCCCCCTCCTCCTCCGCCCACCCATCAATAACGCTACCGATAGCTATTCGTAAGTATTTGTTTTTATTGACATCCCCCGTCCCCTTATTGCTAGAATTTTCTTGCCGGACAATTTCTAAACGCGCTTAACGCCGCCGAACGCCACGCCGACGATCCGGCCAGGGAGCCAGTTAACAAACCGCCCGCCAACGACCGGCCAGGGAGGAAAGACGGGAAAATCCAACCGGCGGGCTGCCGGTACCGCCAATGCCTAGGCACGACAGCCTGCCGCGGAACAATCGGAGACAATCCACTGGTTCACTCGAAACGGCACACCGCTCGGCTGTGTCAACCTTGGCAAGGAGAGACGCATGAAACTGAAACTTGGCGCGCAAATCGGACTGGGATTCGGCACCGTAATCCTCATCGTAGCCCTTCTTGGAGGACTCGCCATCTTCAACATGAAGGGAGTGACCACCCTTGCCACCGAGCTGGCCGAGGAGTTCGCCCCGGAGGTCGATGTTGCCTCCAGGATCGACCGTCAGTCACTGCACACCATGTACGCCATCCGCGGATATGCCTTTACCGAGGACAAATCCTACCTGGAAGAGGGCCGCAAGTCACTGGACGTGGTACGCCAAAGCGTTGGCGAGGCCGAGGCGCTGGCCCGCAAATCGCCCCATCTGACGAAGCTGAAGGAACAGATCGGCGACATAAGGGCCGACATCGAACGATTCGGCAAGCTGGTCGACGAGGGTGAGGCCATGGTCAACCGGATGGACAAGACCCGAACCGAACTCGACACGGCGGCCGTCCAGTTCACGGCCGACTGCGCCAAGTACCTCACGGGCCAGAACGGCAAGATCGCCAAACAGTTCCGGGAAGGCGCCACGGCGGAAAAGAACCTGGAACGGCTCCACAAGATCTCAGTGATCAACGAGGTCATCGATCTCGATAACGCCATACGGGTCGCGACCTGGCGGGCCCAGGCGAAACGCGACCTGGCCCTGATCGGCAAGGCACAGGAAAAATTCCCTTCCATCCAAGCCAAGCTCGACGAACTGATCTCGCTTTCCTCCTCGGCCGAGGACGTTGAAAGCCTGACCAACGTCAAAAAGGCGGCCGCGACCTACAGCCAACAGATGGAAGAACTCAAGAATGCCTGGCAACGGTCCCAGGCCATGACCGAACAGCGCAGCGACCTGGGAGATGAAGTGGTGAACAAGATAGCGGCAACCGCCGCCGCTGGTCTGAAACATACCCTGGAAATCGCCGCCAGCACGGCAACGACCCTGAACATGGCGTCGAACATCATGATCGCCGGCCTTGTCGTCGCCCTGGCCCTGGCCGCTGGCGTCGCCTATTTCATCACCATCTCCATCACCCGGCCGGTGACCAGAACCGTGCACATGCTCGACGAGATGGCCAAGGGCCACCTCGACATGCGGCTCAACATGGACCGGGGTGACGAGATCGGCCGGATGGCCGCCGTCATGGACCGTTTTTCCGACAGTCTGCAAGAGGAGATGGTGACCTCCCTCGAAAAACTCGCCGACGGCGACCTCACCTTCGACGCCACTCCCCACGACGAGGCCGACGTGATCAGGAATTCGCTGAAGAAAACCGGCGACGACCTCAATGTAATGATCGGCGACATCCTCACCGCCACCGAGCAGGTGGCAAGCGGCGCCGGCCAGGTTTCCGACGCAAGCCAGGCCCTCTCCCAGGGCGCCACCGAACAGGCGGCGAGCCTTGAAGAGATCACCAGTTCCATGACCGAGATGGCCTCCCAGACCAAGCTGAACGCCGAGAACGCCGCCCAGGCCAACCAGCTGGCCGGACAGACCCGCGCCGCCGCCGAGGGCGGCAACGCCAAGATGCAGGAGATGGTCAAGGCGATGGGCGAGATCAACGAGGCGGGCGAAAACATCTCCAAAATCATCAAGGTGATCGACGAGATCGCCTTCCAGACCAACCTGCTGGCGCTCAACGCGGCGGTGGAGGCGGCCCGGGCCGGCCGCCACGGCAAGGGGTTCGCGGTGGTGGCCGAGGAGGTGCGAAACCTCGCCGCCCGCAGCGCCAAGGCGGCCAAGGAGACCGCCGAACTTATCGAGGGGTCGGTGGAGAAGACCCGAAACGGCACCCAGATCGCCGAGGCCACCAGCGAGGCGCTGGCCGAGATCGTCAGTTCCGTCACCAAGGTTACCGATCTGGTGGGCGAGATCGCCGCCGCCTCCAACGAGCAGGCCCAGGGCATCAACCAGACCAACCAGGCGCTCTCGCAGATCGATCAGGTGACCCAGCAGAACACGGCCAGCGCCGAGGAGAGCGCCGCCGCCTCCGAGGAACTCTCCGGCCAGGCCATGCACATGAAGGAGATGATGACCCGCTTCAAGCTCCGCGACCTGGGCCGGAGTACCGGCCGCCAGCAGGCGCTGCCGCGACCGGCCACCGCTGCCAAGCCCCGGGCCGAATGGGGCGCCGCGCCCCAACCGGCCGCCAGGAAACCGGCCAATCCGGCGCCCAGGGAGGTCATCGCCCTGGACGACCAGGAGTTCGGCAAGTACTGATCCACCCGGGGCGGCGCCGGGCACCTCTCTTTCCCGACCGGACCGCCCGTACATTCGCCTCATGCTCTGCAATAATTTGCAACCATTTGTTTTTATTCATATCAACTTCACTGCTACTGAGAGAGTTTATCAGTTTATCCATCCCACAACCTGACAACCCACTCCACGCCGGAGTTTCCGACAACAACCGGGTCGCAGGGCAGACTCTAAAACACGCAGCCCCAACAATCGGGCAAGGAGAAAAAAATGGTCACCGAAGAACAGGTCGCAACCATGGAAGAAGATCTCTACGACGACGAAGACACCATGAAGGACAAGTACCTCACCTTCCATCTGGCAGGCGAGGACTACGGACTCGACATCGTCTACGTCACCGAGATCATCGGCATCCAGCGGATCACCGAGGTGCCCGACATGCCAAACTTCGTCAGGGGGGTGATCAACCTGCGCGGCAAGGTGATTCCGGTGATGGACGTCCGCCTCCGCTTCAACCTCCCCGAGCGGGAATACGACGAGCGGACCTGCATCATCGTGGTGGACATCAACTCCACCGCGGTCGGCCTGGTGGTGGATCAGGTCAACGAGGTGGCGGACATCCCGGAAAAGGACGTCGAGCCGCCGCCCCGCACCACCAAGGGCGCCACCAGCCGTTACCTCAAGGGCATGGGCAAGGTGGACAACGAGGTGCGCATCCTGCTCAACGTCGACAAGCTGCTCTTTGAAGAAGAACTGGGACAGATCGCCGGCGTCGCAGCATGACCGTCGGGGGACGGAGTGATGAACGAATTTCCCAACCAGAAACCGTGAGAGGAGAGAAAAAATGTTTGGCAACATGAAATTCCGGACGCAGCTTTTCGCCGGCAACGGCCTGGTGCTTGGCCTGCTGGTGGTCATTTCGGTGGTGGTGTACCTGAGTATCACCTCGGTCATCAGCACCTTCAAGTGGGTGGACCATACCTACGAGGTGATCGGCCACGGCAACGATCTGGTGATGTCACTGGTCAACATGGAAACCGGTGAACGCGGGTTCATGATCACCGGCGAGGAAAACTATCTGGAACCGTACATCCAGGGCAAAAAAGAGTTTGCCAAGAGTATCGGCGCCGTCAAGGCGCTGGTCAGCGACAACCCCAAGCAGGTGGAGCGGTTCGAGGCGGTGGAAAAACTGGCCCAGGAACTCGACGAAAAGGTGCTCACCGTCGAAATCGAGGCGCGCCGAGAAGTGGCCAAGGGAGACAAGGCGTACAAGCTCTCCAAGGAGCTGCAGGCCAGTACCGTGGGCAAGGAAATCTTCGATCAACTCCGCGGCAAAATCGCCGCCCTGCGCGCCAAGGAGGAAAAGGACCGCGACATGCAGGGCGTGAACCTGCTCGACGCCATTCTCATGGACATGGTGAATCAGGAAACCGGCCAGCGGGGTTTCATGCTCACCGGCAAGGAGGAATCTCTGGAGCCGTTCCTCAACGGCAAAAAATCGCTGGATACCCATCTCCGGAAACTGGAGGACGACCTGCGCAAGAAGGGGGGCGGTGCAGAACGCCAGGTCGAGGAAATCCGCCAGCTTACCGAGGATTGGAGCAGCAAGGCCGCGCAACCCGAAATCGATGCCAGGCGGGCGATGAGCGCCGTCAAGTTGACCATGGACGACATCGTCGCCATGATGGGCAAGGGCGCCGGCAAGAAGTACATGGACGAACTGCGGCAGCGGATCGGCGAAATCATCAACATTGAAAAAGGGCTCATGGAAGAACGGAAGGCGGACGCCCGTCAAACCGCCTCCCGGACCATCAATATCGCCGTCTTCGGAACCCTGCTGGCCATTATCATCGGCATAACCATCGTGGCCCTGCTCACCAAGAACACCATGAAACAGTTGGGCGGAGAACCCGCCTATATCGCTGAAATCGCCCGGGGGGTCGCCAGGGGCGATCTCTCCATGCGGCTAGACAGCCAGGGCGAGGCGGTGGGCATTTTCGCCGAGATGCGGAAGATGGTGGATTCGCTGAAAGCAAAGGCGGAACTGGCCCTGGAGATCGCCAAGGGCGACCTCACCAAGGAAGTAACCCTGGCCTCGGACCAGGATGTTCTCGGCAAGGCGCTCAGGGATATGTCCGAGAACCTGAACCAGATCGTCGGCGATATCAATGTCGCCACCGATCAGGTCACCAGCGGGGCGTCGCAGGTTTCCGACTCGAGTCAGGCCCTCTCCCAGGGCGCCACCGAACAGGCGGCGAGCCTTGAGGAGGTCACCAGCTCCATGGCCCAAATCGGCTCCCAGACCAAGCTGAACGCCGAGAACGCCACCCAGGCCAACCAGCTGGCCGGACAGACCCGCGCCGCGGCCGAAGACGGCAACGCCAAGATGCAGGAGATGGTAAATGCGATGGGCGAGATCAACGAGGCGGGCCAGAACATCTCCAAGATCATCAAGGTGATCGACGAGATCGCCTTCCAGACCAACCTGCTGGCGCTCAACGCAGCGGTGGAGGCGGCCCGGGCCGGCCGCCACGGCAAGGGGTTCGCGGTGGTGGCCGAGGAGGTGCGGAACCTCGCCGCCCGCAGCGCCAAGNNCCGAAACGGCACCCAGATCGCCGAAACCACCAGCGAGGCGCTGGCCGAGATCGTCAGTTCCGTCACCAAGGTGACCGATCTGGTGGGAGAGATCGCCGCCGCCTCCAACGAGCAGGCGCAAGGGATCAACCAGACCAACCAGGCGCTCTCGCAGATCGATCAGGTGACCCAGCAGAACACCGCCAGCGCCGAGGAGAGCGCCGCCGCCTCCGAGGAACTCTCCGGCCAGGCCATGCACATGAAGGAGATGATGACCCGCTTCAAGCTCCGCGACCTGGGCCGAGGCTACAGCCGCCAGCAGGCGCTGCCGCGACCGGCCACCGCTGCCAAGCCCCAGACCGGTTGGGGCGCCGCGCCCCTGCCGGACGCCAAGAAACCGGCCGGACCAGCCCCCAAGGAGGTCATCGCCCTGGACGACCAGGAATTCGGCAAGTACTGATCCCTCCCAGGCGGCGCCGGCTCCCTGCCGGCGCCGCCCTTCTCCGTCTCTTCATCACCGCCTCTCCTCCCCCGTCCTCACACAGCAATACGTCTTATAGCAATACATAAATATTTTTGTTTTTATTGACTCACCCCCCTCCCTTGTTGATAAAATTTCCCAATCGTTTCATTAACAGCCCACGTCGCCCTGAGTTCATCACAACAACCGGGTCGCGGAGCGGATTCGATAATCAGCCAGCCCCAATGATCTGGCAAGGAGAAGGAAAATGGCCACCGAAGAACAGGTCGCAACCGTTGAGGAAGATCTTTACGACGACGAAGACACCATGAAGGACAAGTACCTCACCTTCCACCTGGCAGGCGAGGACTACGGACTCGACATCGTCTACGTCACCGAGATCATCGGCATCCAGCGGATCACCGAGGTGCCCGACATGCCGGAGTTCGTCAAGGGGGTGATCAACCTGCGCGGCAAGGTGATTCCGGTGATGGACGTCCGCCTCCGCTTCAACCTCCCCGAGCGGGAGTACGACGAGCGGACCTGCATCGTGGTGGTGGACATCGACTCCACCGCCGTCGGCCTGGTGGTGGATCAGGTCAACGAGGTGGCGGACATCCCGGAAAAGGACGTCGAGCCGCCGCCCCGCACCACCAAGGGCGCTGCCAGCCGCTATCTCAAGGGCATGGGCAAGGTGGACGACGAGGTGCGCATCCTGCTCAACGTCGACAAACTCCTTTACGAAGAGGAACGCGAGATGCTGAACGCTGGCACGATAGACAGCGCGTGAGCGCAATACACCGAAAAGATGAATAACCAAAGGAGAATGGCATGAGGATTGGAGCAAAACTCATCGGAGGATTCTGTGTCGTAGCCGCCCTGGTCGCCGTAGTAGGCACAACCGGCATCTTCGGCATCAACAAGGTTGGCAAGGCGGCCGACATCATCCTGGACCGCGAGGTTCCCTTGTCCGACGCCTCACTGGGGGCGATGAACGCCCTGATCGGAGGCCGCGACCTGCTGGGAGAGTTTCTGCTCAACAACGACCCGGCCCGTTTGGAAAAGGCGGAAAAAGAGTTCCGGCAGACCGTGGCCGACTTCGACCAACGCATCACCCTTATCACCGGAAAGGACTCCGGCAAGATGGGCGCCTTTGCCAAGCAGGCGGACGAATACCACGGAAAATTCCAGGAGGCCGCTTTCTCCCTGATGAAAGAGCACCGCATGAGCATTGCCGCCGACGCCAGGATGGACTCCTTCATGGCGTCGTTCGACAAACATGCCGGCGAATTAAAAAAACTGCTCGAAACCAATGAAAAAGTGCTGACCAAGGGGGCGGCCATCGACAAGCGGGTCGACGCCTCCATGGAGGCGAAATTCATCATGGCCGAACAGCGGGCCCTGGTTGAGGAGTATTCGGGCTTGCAGTCCCTTGAAAAAAGCGCCGAGCTTCGCAAGGCCTTCGCAGCCAGGATGGCCGACTTCGACGCCCTTGAGAAATATCTTCCCGAGGCCGTCCGCGCCGCCCATCAAGATTTCTGTGAACTGGCCATGGGCAAGGGCAAGCTGTTCGACCAGAAGGACGAGGCACTGCAACTGATCGCCAAAACCCAGGAACAGATGGCGCTGGCCGACCAGTTCAGTTCCCAGGGGGATCTCACCCTGGACAAGGTTGACGCGGCCTCGTCCGAAAGCATGGAAACGGCCATGCAGGGGGCCGACGCGGCCCAGTCCGTCAGCAACAAATTGATCATCGCCATATCGATGCTCGCCTTCTTCCTGGCCATCGGCATCGGCGTGGTCATCGGTCGCGGCATCGCCACCCCCCTGGCGGCCACCGTGCACATGATCGAGGAAATGGAGAAAGGCCATCTCGACACCAGGCTGAACCTCGACCGTAAGGATGAAATCGGCCAGATGGCCGCGGTCATGGACCGTTTTTCCGACAGCCTGCAAAAAGAGATGGTGGCGGCGCTCGACAAGCTCGCCAACGGTGACCTCACCTTTGACGCCACTCCCCACGACGAGGCCGACGCGATCAGGAATTCGCTGAAGAAGACCGGCGACGACCTCAATATCCTCATCGGCGACATCCTCACCGCCACCGAGCAGGTGGCAAGCGGCGCCGGCCAGGTCTCCGATTCGAGCCAGGCCCTCTCCCAGGGCGCCACCGAACAGGCGGCGAGCCTTGAGGAGATCACCAGTTCCATGACCGAGATGGCCTCCCAGACCAAGCTGAACGCCGAAAACGCCACCCAGGCCAACCAGTTGGCCGGGCAAACCCGCACCGCCGCCGAGGAGGGCAACGCCAAGATGCAGGAGATGGT
>DHYV01000018.1:8425-20214 GCA_002414225.1 Desulfobulbaceae bacterium UBA5121
CTCGGGCCAGGCCATGCACATGAAGGATATGATGGGCCGCTTCACGGTCCGCACTCAGGGTGGCGGCTCCGGCCATCAGCAGGCCCTGCCGCGCCCCGCCAAGCCGCCTGTCCCGGCAAAACGGCAGAACGGCGCCGACTTTGGCGTCACCCCGCCGGCGGCTTCCAGGAAAACCAGCGACCCCAGCGAACTCATTGCCCTGGACGACCATGAGTTCGGCAAGTACTGACCTCTTTTTCCCGGGTATCGCCGCTCGGCGGTACCCGGGATTCCCCCCGCCTTCCCCCAGGCGTTCACGCCTCGTCAGATTCCCGCCCCTCTTTCTTCAAGCCGTCAAGGTGAAACCGCCGGGGTCATCGCGGGGGGATGGCCAACGCCGGGAACGCCACCGGAGAACTCCCGCGCCACCGACGAAACCCTGGCCGCAATTGTCGCCCGGTGACCAAGGTGACCGATCTGGTGGCCAAAATCGCCGCCGCCGAGGAGCGAAGCCCCCCGCGGGAAGGGACGCCGGCCGCAGGCTCCCGCCATAGGCCAGGCATTCCCGGACGACATTGCATTCAAGGACTGACTCCCCTGCCCCGATACGCATGGGCGGTGAAACAAGAGTGAATCGCCCCGCTTCAACCGGCAGGGGCCGGCCAGGTGACGGCTCCAAGGCCGCGCCGCCGCCCCAACCCTAACAAGAAACAACCCCTCAAAATCACCGTTAACCTGCCGTGTCGAATGGGGAAAAAATGGCTCGTTAGCGCTTGACGGAAAACGTTTTCCACAGAATAATAAACCATGTAGTCTCGGCGTCGGAACAACCGTCTCACCCCTGAAAACAAACCACCTGCCGTCACTTGCTCCCAGCACCGAACCGGCCTCCACCCCCGCCGCCAACAGTGCCGCCCGGATGGCTTTGCAGAACGTACCTCTTTGTGGAGAGAATCGTCCCAACATGCCGCCCGCCAACGACACCTTGACCCCCATGCAGATCACGGACGAGGAGTTCAATCTGCTCCGCCGGCTGGTCTATGACAACTTCGGCATCAACCTCACCGACCAGAAACGTTCCCTGGTGGTGGGCCGCCTGCATCAGTTGCTGCGCCGCAACGGCTTCAAGACCTTTCAGGAATACTACAATTTTCTGGTTCACGACCGCTCCCGGGCCAACCTCACCGAGCTGATCAACCGCATCTCCACCAACTACAGTTTTTTTTATCGGGAAAAGGCCCATTTCGACTTCTTCCAACAAACGGCGCTGCCCGGCGTCACCGCGCGACTCGGCAGCAAGGGCTCAAAGGACATCCGCATCTGGACCGCCGGCTGCTCCACCGGCGAAGAACCGTACATGCTGGTGATGCTGATGCACGAGTACTTCGGCAGCCAGTACAACAGCTGGGATGCCGGGGTGCTGGCCACCGACATCTCCGACCGGGCGCTCACCTTCGCCCAGCGCGGGGTTTACCCTGAAGACCGGGTCACCCAGGTGCCAACCATGCTCCGCAACCGTTACTTTACCCAACAGCATAACGGCGAGGTGGCGGTGAAGGAACAGATCAAGCGTGAGGTGACCTTCCGCCGTTTCAATCTGATGAATCCGCAGTTTCCCTTCAAAAAGCGTTTCCACATGATCTTCTGCCGCAACGTGATGATCTACTTCGACCGAGAAACCCGCGACAATCTGGTTCGCAAGTTCCACGAGATGACCGAACCGGGCGGCTTTCTCTTCATCGGCCATTCCGAAACCCTGGACCGGGGGCAGGGGCTGTATCACTACATCATGCCCGCCACCTACCAGAAGATCTGATCGCTCCGGCCGCAACCATTTAATTTATCGTAACAAAGAGGCTCAACGAGACGATGAACAATATTTCCTCTCCTTCATCACCTAATCAGGTCAACAGGCAGCCTCCAAAACGGATCCGCGTGCTCATCGTCGACGACTCGTCACTGGTGCGCACCGTGCTCCAGCGGGGACTCGCCGGTGATCCGGGCATCGAGGTGGTGGGCACGGCGCCCGATCCTTACGTGGCCCGCGACAAGATCGTCCAGCTGCGGCCGGACGTGCTGACCCTGGACGTGGAGATGCCGCGCATGGACGGGGTCGACTTCCTGCGGCGATTGATGCCGCAGTACCCCATTCCGGTGGTGATGGTAAGCGCTCTCACCCAGAAGGGCAAACGCATCACCCTGGAGGCGCTGGACGCCGGCGCGGTAGACTTTGTCTCCAAGCCGGTCACTGATCTCGAACGCGGCCTGGAGGCGATGATGATGGAGCTGCGCACCAAGATCAAGATCGCCGCCAACGCCAACGTCGCCCACTGGAAGAACAAGCGCCACCTGCTGCCCACCGAACGCGCCCCCCAGACGCCGCGCGCCCTGGCCGAATCCACCGACAAGGTGGTCGTCATCGGGGCTTCCACCGGCGGCACCGAGGCGATCAGGCATATCATCAGCCGCTTCCCCCCCACCATGCCGGGGGTGGTCATTGTCCAGCACATGCCGCCCGGGTTCACCAAAATGTTCGCCGAACGGTTGAACGACATCTGCACCATGGAGGTTAAGGAGGCGGAAAGCGGCGACCGGGTGCTCTCCGGTCGCATCCTCGTCGCTCCCGGCGACATGCATACCCGTATCTTCCGCTCCGGCGGCATCTATCAGGTACGCTGCGAACAGGGGGAAAAGGTCTGCGGCCACCGGCCTTCGGTGGAGGTGTTGATGCGCTCGGCCGCCGAGTACGTCGGCGCCAACGCCATCGGCGTTATGCTCACCGGCATGGGACACGACGGCGCCGACGGCATGGGCGCCATGCGCCAGGCCGGGGCACGGACCCTGGCGCAGGACGAGGCATCCTGCGTGGTCTTCGGCATGCCCAACGAGGCATACAAACGCGGCGGCGCCGAACGGCTGGTGCCCCTCGATAAAATCGCCGACGAAATTATTAAATTGCTGACCTGACCCCCATGGCCTCGGAACGAAACCTGCGCAAGACGATCCTCCTGCCCCTGAGCCTCACCTGGTTCTTGCTCCTCGGTATCTTCCACATCGCCCTCTACCAGACGCAGAGCACGTTCCTCAACCGAGAACTCGCCACCGCCCAACGCACGGCGCAGGCATTCCTCGGCCGTGTCCTCGACAGCGAGTCCGCCCGGCTCATCCCCCTCGTCGCCCTCGTCGGCCAGGACCACGCCGTCCAGGTTGCCTTGCGACAAGGCAACCGGCACGCCCTGGCCGAAAAAGCCAGCGAGATCGTCAAAGGCAAACCGGAAAACAGCGAGATCATCCACGTTCACTTCTACAGCCCGGACCTCGTCCCGGTGCTCGAGTACCACCACGTCAGCCGCAGCGACGAAAACCAGGGTACGGCCATCCTGCGCCGGGCCAAGGCAAGCGGCCGCCCCGCCTATGGCCTGGACCTCGACCCCCTGGGCACCCTTACCTTCTGGATGGCGGCCCCCTGCCTCGGGCCGCGACACCAGCTGCTCGGCTATCTGCTCCTGGGAGAAAATTTTTTCGCCCCCGCCGAAAGCGGCGCCAAACTGCCGGCTGGGTTCAGTACCCGCATCGATTCAATCCTGTTGCTGGAGAAACAATTCCTGGTTCGCGACCGCTGGGAAGCCGGCATGCGGCTCTCCGGCCACTCGCCCCACTGGGAGCAGCTCTCTCGCGAGGTTGTCGTGAGCCAGTCCTTCGGCCCCGGGGCCGATGATGCCACCACCGCCCTTCTCTCCCGCCAAAGCGTCTCCCCGACCCGCGTCAAACTTCTTGGCCGCTCCTATCTGGTGACCAGCCACCCCCTGCGCGACGAGCAGCAGCGACAGGTGGGCCGCATCGTCCTCTTCGTCGATATCAGCGACAGCGTCACCACCTTTCAGCGGACCATGGTCACGGTGCTCGGCCTCACCCTGCTGTTGGGCGCCAGCCTCGTCCTGTTTACCTCCTTCCTGCTCAAGAAGGCCGAGCTACGCCTCGCGGCGGCACAGCAGAGGATCGTCGATCAGTGCGAGGCCAACACCACCGCCCAAGAGGAGCATGGCCGGGAGCTGCGGAAGGCATGGCTGTACCTGCAGAACATCATCGAATGCATCGGCGACCCGCTGATGGTGGTGGACCGGGACTACCGGATCATGCTGGCCAACCGCGCCGTACACGACGCCATCGACGCGGCCGAACTCCGGCCCAGCACCAAACACTGCTGGGATATCTTTCCGGCCGGAGGCCGCACTCCCGCCACGGCGTGTACCCCCCAGTGCCGTGGGAAAGGTTGCCCCGTACAACAGGTCTTCAACCAGCGTACGATGTCGGAACTCACCCATACCGTTCGCCAGGCAAACGGCGGCACCTTCATCTCCCGCACCCTTGCCTGGCCGGTCCTTGACGAAGCCGGCGAGGTGGCCCAGGTGGCCCTGGTCTTCCACGACATCACCTCCCTTAAGGAAACCGAAGAGCAGCTCCGCTGGGAATCGGCGGTGAACCTGGCCCTGGCGGAGATGGCCAAGGCATTCATTACCCATGGCATGACCATCGAGACGATCTCGGCCATCGTGCTTGCCCAGATCCGGAAGATCACGGCCAGCGAACACGGCTTTGTCGGCTACATCGAACCGGCCACCGGCCACCTGCTCTGCCCCGACCTGCCCAGCGAGGTCACGGAGAACAATCAGGTCGCCGACCAGAAGGTTCGCTTCGAGGAACTTCGCGGCCTGTGGGGCTGGATCCTCGACCACCGCGAACCGCTGCTCATCGACGACCCGAGCCTTGCTCCCCGTGCCTCGGGTCTGCCGGCGTCCCATGTCGCCATCACCTCCTTCCTGGCCGTGCCGGCCATCATCGAGGACGAACTGGTGGGCGTCATCGCGCTCGCCAATGCCGGTCAGCCATACGGTGCCAGGGAGCAGCAGACCCTGGAGCAGTTCGCGGTGTTGTATGCCATCGCCATCCAGCGGCAACGCTGGGAAGAGGAACTGGCCCGCTCACGGGAAGAGGCCATCACCGCCAATCGCGGCAAGGACCAGTTCATCGCCAATATGAGCCACGAACTGCGCACCCCGCTCAACGGCATCCTGGGGATGACCAACCTGCTGTTGGCCACCGACCACACCGAGCAGCAGCAGAAATACCTGGAGATGAGCAAAAACTCAGCCACCGCGCTGCTCCGCATCATCAACGACATCCTCGACCACTCCAAGGTGGCGGCCAACCGTCTGACCGTGGAGGAAATTCCGTTCGATCCCCGTACCTTGCTTCGGCAGGTCATCGACATTTTCACCCTGGAGGCGAAGTCCAAGGGGCTTTCCCTCGACTGCCACGTCGCAGATCAGGTTCCGGCTCTGCTGCGCGGTGACCCGGGCCGGGTGCGCCAGATCCTGGTCAACCTCATCGGCAACGCCCTCAAGTTCACCGAGCAGGGCGGCATTACGGTGACGGCCCGTTGTCGGCCCGATGACCAGGAGGCCGTCACCGAGGCTCCCCGCACCGTCCTCGTTGAGTTCGTGGTACAGGACAGCGGCATCGGCATTCCGGCCGACCAGTTGTCGCTCCTCTTCACCGATTTCACCCAGTTGGACGGCTCCCTCACCCGCAAGTACGGCGGCACCGGCCTGGGGCTCTCCTTCTCCCGGAAACTCGCCGAACGCATGGGAGGCGGTATCGAGGTCCGGAGCGAGGCGGAGGAGGGAAGCACCTTCACCTGCGTCCTTCCCTTCCCGGTGGCGGAGGCGGAGAAGGTTGCCGCCGGGGCCGCGGCCGAGGGACCGGCGGCAACGGCCGAGAGGCAGGAGACGGCCGGCGAGGGCAGGTCGGGAGTTATCCGTATCCTACTCGCCGAAGACGACTTGGTGAGCCGCGAGGTGGCCATGGAGTACCTGCGCCGGCCCAACTGGTGGGTCACGGCGGTCCACGACGGCCAGGCCGCCCTGGAAGCCTTCCGCGACAACTCCTTTGACCTCGTCCTCATGGATCTGCAGATGCCCCGCATGGACGGCCTGGAGGCAACGGCCCAGATCCGCGAATACGAACGGCGGATCGGCACCCACCGCACCCCGGTCATCGCCCTCACCGCCCACACCATGGGCGGCTACCGCGAAAGGTGCCTCAAGGCCGGCATGGACGACTTCCTCTCCAAGCCGCTCACCCCCGAGGCTCTGCTGGCGATCCTCGAACGCTACATCGCGGTGGTTCCCCCCGCCCGTGCGCCCGACGAAAAGATCAAGGAGGCAGCCCCCATCGACCTTACCTTGATACGCAAGGCATTACGGGGCAACACCGAACTGTTCGCCAAGCTGGTGGATCATTTCACCGCTTCCGGTCCCCAGCAGATGGCAGACCTCAAGCGCCATCTTGCCGCCGAGGACGGCGAAGGGCTGAGGGCGGTTGCCCACACCCTCAAGGGAACCCTGGCCAACTTCGGCGCCGCGGCCGCCTCGGCGCTGGCGGCGAAGCTCGAAAAAATGGGCCGCGACCGGGATCTCGCCGAGGCGGCGGGAGTGTTCGCCGAACTCGAGGCAGCGCTCACCACGGTCATGGCGGCGCTGGCCCAGGCCCGCGACCAACCGGAGTAACCGGCGGGGAGGGCACGGTTTTGCGCCCCTTCAGGCCAGCAAAAATCGACTAAACGTTGCACTTATCACTGGAGGATTCCTGTTTTTGCAGTACCATCATTGATGCGTATGGACAGAAACAACGGCCCGGTGACGCAAGGCGGAAGACATCACCACCGGCGCTTTTGACAAGAGAGTTTCAAGGGAACGGTCCCACCTCTGAGCGACGCTTACCAGGGAGGTTAGCTATGAAAGCACTGGTCGTTGAAGACGACTTCATCAGCCGCACCATGCTCCAGGAGATCCTTGCACCATACGGAACCTGCCATGTGGCCGCCAACGGCCACGAATGCATGGCCGCTTTTCAGCAGGCATTGGGCCGAGGCGAACCCTACGACCTGATCTGTCTCGATATTATGATGCCGGAGATGGACGGCCAAACCGCCCTCAAGGAACTACGCCAGATGGAGCAGACGAGCGGTATCGGAGGTTCGAATCTCGCCAAGGTGATCATGGTCACGGCCTTGAGTGACGCCAAGAACATCATGCATTCGTTCATGAAGGGTACCTGCCAGGCCTACCTGACCAAACCGGTCAATGCCGACGAACTCATCGAAAAGTGCAGGGAGCTGGGTCTCATCGACGTCCAGGGCTGACCAGGGCCGATATCCCCTCGCCCTCCCCGCACTCCAGACTTCCGGCGCGGCCGGGAGATTTCTTGAACAGAGTTCTTTACAAAAGCCGATATTCAATTTATAAGACCCCTTGCGAGACGAAAAGGCGTGTTTTTGAGCAGTTGGAGCACATCGCCGTTGCCGCCAGACGGCGGCTGGCGCCCCATTGGAGAGGCTCCCACCCCGGCAAGAGAGAGAAACAGAAACCAAAACGGTCGTTTCCAAATCAGGTTTTTGTTGCATCACCGATCCATAAGGAAACCCGTTTCGGCCACGCCCAGCGGCATCGCACAGGGGGCTATTGAGCGGATGAAGCGTATTCTTGTAGTAGATGACGATACCCAGATCCGTCAGATGCTCCGTGACATTCTCGAACGGGAAGGTTTCGAGGTGGTGGATGCTGAAAACGGCAGTGAGGCGGTTGCCCTTTACGAAAGGACCGCCGTCGACCTGATCATCACCGACCTGCTCATGCCGGAACACGACGGGGTCGAGGCGATCATGGCCTTCACCAGGATCAACCCCGCCGCCAAGATCATCGCCATCTCGGGCGGCGGCCGCATCGGACCCCGCGACTACCTGGAGATGGCCGCGGCCCTGGGTGCGCAACGGACCTTTTACAAGCCCTTCAAACGGAAAACGCTGCTGGCCGCCATCGAGGAGCTGCTCGCCCAGCCGTAAATCCGCTCCCCCCCTTGCCAGCCGCCCTGGCAAAAGCCGTCCGCGGACTGGAGATCGGTCGCCGCCGATGATACACTTTCCCTCATCGTCCCGCTTCAACCGATACCTCGGTGGCCGGGAATGAGGAGCGCCAGACGTTGCGTTTCCCCTTCCCGGCCCTCTTTGGGAGGCAGCAAACCATGAAGGAAGCGGATTTCTACGAAGTCACCGACCCCGCAAGCGGCCAGATCCGCTGCGACCTCTGCAACCACCGTTGCCGCATCCCGAAGGGTGGTTGCGGAATCTGCCGGGTCCGCGAGAACCGCGACGGCCGGCTGGTGAGCCTGGTATACGGCCAGCTGGTGAGTGAAAACGTCGATCCGATAGAGAAAAAACCCCTCTTCCATCTCCTGCCGGGCACCCTGTCGTTCTCCGTCGCCACGGTGGGCTGCAACTTCCGCTGCCGTCACTGCCAGAACTACGATATCTCCCAGTACCCTCACTTGAACGGCGAGCTGCCGCCGGGCCTCGGCCGCACCCCGCAGCAGGTGGTGGAATCGGCCCTCCGGCAGGGCTGCCGGAGCATCAGCTATACCTACGTGGAGCCCACCGTCTTTTTCGAGTTCGCCTACGAAACCGCGGTACTGGCCCGGGAGGCCGGGCTCAAGAACATCTTTGTCAGCAACGGCTACACCTCCGCCGAGGCCACCCGCAAGCTCGCCCCCTACCTCGACGCCAACAACATCGATCTCAAGGCGTTCACCGACAAGTTCTACCGCGAGGTCTGCGGCGCCCGCCTCGCCCCGGTGCTCGACACCATCCGTTTGATGAAGGAGCTGGGGGTCTGGGTGGAGGTGACCACCCTGGTCATTCCCGGCTGGAACGACTCCAACCAGGAACTGCGCGCCATCGCCGAATTTATCCGGGGCATCGACCCGGCCATGCCCTGGCATGTCACCCGCTTCCATCCCACCTTCAAGATGACCGACCGGTTGCCCACCCCGGTGACCACCCTGCGCCGCGCCCGGGATATCGGCCTTGCCGCCGGACTTGACTACGTCTACGAGGGCAACGTGCCGGGCGAGGGCGGCGAGAACACTTACTGCCCTGCCTGCGGCGAAGTGGTCATCGGCCGGATCGGCTACCGCACCGACACCGCCAATCTCGACCAGGGCGTCTGCCGCGCCTGCCGCCGCCCCCTGGCCGGCATCTTCGCCTGACCCGGCGCTCACCGCCCTTGGCGGCGCCGGGAAAGGCCCCATTTCCCTATTGACGGCACCTTGATTTCCAGGTTTAATACCCTGATTTTTTTCGAACACCACGACACAAAAAAAGACCATCGGGTGAGGACCGCGACATCGTTGCTGTTCAGAGTGTACCAACTTCTCAGTTACCTGCTCTTCATCGTCGCCTTCCCTGTCTTTTTTATATACAGTTGTCTCACCGGCAGACACCGGACCGGTCTCGACGAACGGTTCGGTTTTTTTGAGCCCGGTGTCGACGGTGACCAGGCCGCCGCCCAACGCCTCTGGCTACACGCCGCGTCGGTGGGGGAAGTGCAGGTGGCCCGGGCACTCATCGCCGAATTGCAAAAAACGTTTCCGGACGCGACCCTGATCCTCTCGACCATGACCGAGCAGGGACAACGGGTCGCCCGACGGCAACTGGGAGGCCAGGTACGGTGCATCTTCGCCCCCCTGGATCTGCCGGTGGTGGTACGGCGGGCCGTACGCCGGCTGCGCCCCTCGGCCTATATCTGTCTTGAGACCGAGCTGTGGCCGAGCCTCCTCCACCACCTCAAGGAGGAACGGATTCCGGCGGTACTCCTGAACGGCAGACTCTCGGAACGCTCCTGCCGCCGCTACGCCAGGGTCCGCGATTTCATGGCCGGGATACTGGAAAGCTTTGCCGCCCTGGCGGTGATCACCCCACAAGACGGCCAGCGTTATCTTGCCCTGGGAGCACCACCGCCACGGCTCACGGTGGCCGGCAACGCCAAGTACGACCTGGCAGTGAACACCTCGTCCGAGGTGGCTGCGGCGTGCCGCCAACGACTCGGCCTCACCGCGGCGCAACCCCTGCTGGTGGCGGGCAGCACCCATGGCGGCGAGGAGGCGAAGCTCCTTGAAACCTTCCGCGCCATGAAGCAACGGCTGCCGGAACTGATCCTGGTTCTGGCGCCGCGCCACCTGGAACGGCTGGCCGAGGTAGAGGCAATGCTCGCCGCGGCAGGCGAACCCTTCGAACGGCTGAGCCGCTGCCAGCACCAGGGTCGCGCCACCGCGGTGGTGGTGGTTGACACCATGGGCGAACTCGTCACCCTTTACGGGGCCGCCACCTTTGTCTTCTGCGGCGGCAGCCTGGTGGCGCGCGGCGGCCACAACCCCATGGAACCTGCCGTCTGGGGCCGGCCGGTCTGCTATGGCCCGGACATGCGGGATTTCCGGGATGCCGCGGAACTGCTTGAGGCGGCAGGGGCCGGCTTTCCGGTGGCAACCCCCGCCGAACTCACCGCCACCCTGCTCCGCTTTGTCGACCGGCCCGACCTCTACGCCACTGCCGGCCAGCGGGCCAGGGACACGGCGCTCGCCCAGCAGGGCGCGGCGCGACGCCAGGTTGCCCTGGTCAAAAAGGTACTCAACTGCCCGTGAAAACGGCCGCAGGGACGAATTCTCGCCCCGGCCGTTCTCCGTATAACCAGAAAACTATAGGAACGCTTACGCATGAAAGCACTTGTCGCCTTGGAAGACGGCACCATATTTGAGGGAGAATCCTTCACCGGCCCGGGCGAGGCCACCGGCGAAGTGGTCTTCAACACCGGCATGTCCGGCTACCAGGAGGTGTTGACCGATCCCTCCTACACCGGCCAGATCGTCACCATGACCTACCCGCTGATCGGCAACTACGGCGTCAACCCCGAGGATATGGAATCGGCCAAGATCCAGGTGGAGGCATTCCTGATCAAGGAGTACAACGCCACCCCGAGTAATTTCCGTTCCACCGGCACCCTGGCCGACTTCCTGAAAAATCAGGGCGTCCTCGGCGTCGAGGGCATCGACACCCGGGCGCTTACCCGGCGCATCAGAATCGGCGGCGCCATGAAATGCGTGGTCTCCACCGAGGATCTCGATCCCGCCTCCCTGGTGGCCAAGGCTAAGGCATCCCCCGGCCTGGTGGGCCGCGATCTGGTCAAAGACGTCACCTGTGCCCAACCCTACGGCTGGACCGCCGACGGTCCCAAGCCGGGCACCGGCTTTGCCACCGCCGCCCCGGGCAAGTATCGGGTGGTGGCCTACGACTTCGGCCTCAAGTACAACCAGCTGCGGCTGCTCGCCGAGCGGGGTTGCTCGCTCCAGGTGGTACCGGCCACCACCTCGGCCGCCGAGGTTCTTGCCATGAATCCGGACGGGGTCTTCCTCTCCAACGGTCCCGGCGATCCGGACGGTGTTGAGGGCGTGGTGGAGAACATCCGCGCGCTGCTGGGCCAAAAGCCCATCTTCGGCATCTGCCTCGGCCACCAGATGCTGGGGCTTGCCTTCGGCGGCACCACCTCCAAGCTCAAGTTCGGCCACCGGGGGGTAAACCAGCCGGTGAAGGATCTGGCCACCGGCAAGATCGAAATCACCTCTCAGAATCACGGGTTCTGCGTCGACTTCGACAGCCTTGATCCCGACAAGGTTGAACTCACCCATATCAACTTGAACGACAACAGCGTCGAAGGCATGCGCCACAAGGAGTACCCGGCGTTCTCCGTCCAGTACCATCCGGAAAACGCCCCTGGCCCCCATGACGCCCTCTACCTCTTCGACCGCTTCATCGCCATGATGAACTGACGCCGTCACCAACTCCGGACCCCGGCGCCCGCCACCGACGGCGAATCAACCTCTCAACAAGTCTGACGGATACCATGCCCAAAAGAACTGACATC
>DHYV01000018.1:20281-20661 GCA_002414225.1 Desulfobulbaceae bacterium UBA5121
GCCACCATCATGACCGATCCGGAGCTGGCCGACCGCACCTACATCGAGCCCATCACCCCGGAGATGGTGGCCAAGGTCATCGAGCGCGAGCGCCCCGACGCCCTGCTCCCCACCCTGGGCGGCCAAACCGGCCTCAACACCGCCATCCGGGTGGCCGAGATGGGGGTGCTCGACAAATACGGCGTGGAGCTGCTTGCCGCCAACATCGACGTCATCCGCAAAGCCGAAGGCCGCGAATCCTTCCGGGCGGCGATGAAGAAGATCGGCCTCAAGGTGCCGGAGAGCGATATCGTCCATACCATTGATGAGGCCAAGGCGGCCGCCGAGCGCATCGGCTTTCCGATCATCGTCCGCCCCAGCTTCACCCTGGGCGGCACCGG
>DHYV01000018.1:20708-20904 GCA_002414225.1 Desulfobulbaceae bacterium UBA5121
CGACCGCGAATACCAGGAGATGCGGGACGGCGCGGTGGCGATCATGCGCGAGATCGGGGTTGAGACCGGGGGGTCCAACGTGCAGTTTGCGGTCAATCCCGCCAACGGCGAGATGACCGTGATCGAGATGAACCCCCGGGTGTCGCGGAGTTCGGCACTGGCCTCCAAGGCTACGGGCTTCCCCATCGCCAAGATC
>DHYV01000018.1:20942-21595 GCA_002414225.1 Desulfobulbaceae bacterium UBA5121
ACCATCGACTACTGCGTGGTGAAGATCCCCCGCTGGACCTTCGAGAAGTTCCCCGAGGCCGAAGACATCCTGACCACGGCGATGAAGTCGGTGGGCGAAACCATGGCCATCGGTCGCACCTTCAAGGAGGCATTCCAGAAAGGATTGCGGTCGCTCGAAATCGGCGCCATGGGCTTTGGCGCCGACCCCAAGCGGGACTTCTCCCACCTCGACGCCCTGGACCTTGAAAACTGCCTGCAACGTCCCAACTCCCAGCGGGTCTTCCACATCTACGAGGCAATGCGGCGTGGGATGGCCATTGACCGGATCTACGAACTCACCGCCATTGACCCCTGGTTCCTCAACAACCTGAACACCCTGGTGGCCGTGGAGGCGGAGATCCGCGAACGGGGCTTCTCCGGGCTCGACCTGCCCTTCCTGCGCAAGGTGAAGCAGCTCGGATTCTCCGACCCGCAGATCGCCTTCCTCACCGGCACCAGCGCCGACGACGTCCGCGAGCTGCGCCACAAGGAGGAACTGCGGCCGGTCTACAAGCTGGTGGATACCTGTGCCGCCGAGTTCGAGGCATACACCCCCTACTACTACTCCACCTACGAAACCGAAAACGAGGCGCGGCTCACCGACCGGCGCAAGGTGATGATCCTGGGCGGCGG
>DHYV01000018.1:21700-22142 GCA_002414225.1 Desulfobulbaceae bacterium UBA5121
CAGTTCGGCGGCCAGACGCCGCTCAACCTCGCCGTGCCCCTGGCCAAGGCCGGGGTGCCCATCCTCGGCACCTCTCCCGATTCCATTGACCGGGCCGAGGACCGCAAACGCTTCCAGCAGTTCCTGCAGAAACTCAACCTGATGCAGCCCGACAACGGCACCGCCCGCACCTACGAGGAGGCGGAGATCATCGCCGACCGCATCGGTTACCCGGTGGTGGTACGCCCCTCCTACGTGCTCGGCGGCCGCGCCATGCGCATCGTCTACAACGCCAAGGAACTCAAATCCTACATGACCTCGGCCATCGCCGTCTCTTCCGAGCACCCCATCCTGCTCGACAAGTTCTTGAAGGACGCGGTGGAGGTGGACGTGGACGCCATCTCGGACAGCGAGATCACCGTCATCGGCGGCATCATGCAGCACATCGAGGAGGCGGGCATCC
>DHYV01000018.1:22193-108866 GCA_002414225.1 Desulfobulbaceae bacterium UBA5121
TGATGAACGTCCAGTTCGCGGTCAAGGACGACGTACTCTACGTGCTTGAGGTCAACCCCCGCGCTTCGCGCACCATCCCCTTTGTCAGCAAGGCCACCGGCGTGCCGCTCGCCAAGCTCGCCACCAAGGTGATGATGGGCATGAAGCTCGCCGACCTGGGCTTCACCACCGAGGTGGAGGTCGAGCACTTCGCGGTCAAGGAATCGGTCTTCCCCTTTGACCGCTTCGAGAACGTCGACACCATCCTGGGGCCGGAGATGAAGTCCACCGGCGAGGTGATGGGCCTTGACGACTCGCTGGGGATCGCCTTTGCCAAGTCCCAGATCGCCGCCGGCCAGCCCATCCCCACCTCGGGCAACGTACTGATCAGCCTGCGCCGCGGCGACAAGGAGCCCATCCTGCCGGTGGCCCGCCAGCTGGTGGAACTCGGCTTTGCCATCGTCGCCACCAAGGGCACCGCCGACTTCCTGGCGGCCAACGGCGTGCCCTGCACCCATGTCCACAAGATCTCCGAGGGGCGTCCCCACATCCTCGACAAGATCCAGGACAAGCAGGTCCAGTGGATCATCAACACCTCCATGGGCACCCGCACCACCGAGGACTCCTATACCATCCGTCGGGCGGCGTTGAGCTATCACCTGCCCTACACCACCACCATCGCCGGTGCCGTCTCCATGGTCAAGGCCATCGCCACTGTCAAGGAAGAGGCAATGGAGGTCAAATCGTTGCAGGAATACTTTTAAGCGCGGTAACAACGGGGCACCCCTGACTGGCCAGAGGAAAACCTGCGAACTGTTCCCGGCTGGACTTTCCATTCCTGCCGACTTATGGTTTAATATTCTGATGTCGTCACCCCCTCCCGGTGAGGGAAGCCTGACACCAAGGGGATTCTTGTGCCCGGCTGGCAGGGATGGTGTGGTGGTGACGCTTTCGCTTCGTTAACCGCCAACCGATCAGGGGAATCCCGTTGAACACTTTTTACAAGAATCTGTCCATGTGGCTGGTCATCGGACTGGCCATGATCCTGCTCTTCAACCTCTTCAACAAGCCGCAGGCCGTAACTCAAGAATGGAGTTACAGCGACTTTCTCGCCAACGTCGAGAAGGGTGGCGTCAATCAGGTCCTCATCCAGGGCGACGAGATCAGCGGTGTCGCCTCAAGCGGCAAGGCATTCAAGGCGATCATCCCCCAGGACGACACCTTGATCCCGGCGCTGCGCAAGGCCGGGGTCAACATCCGGGTCAAGCAGAAGGAGGAGACGCCGTGGTATGTGACCATTCTCGTCTCCTGGTTCCCCATGCTCTTGCTCATCGGGGTGTGGATCTTCTTCATGCGCCAGATGCAGGCGGGCGGCGGCAAGGCCATGTCCTTTGGCAAGAGCCGGGCCCGGGTCATGGACCGGGAGAAGAGCAAGATCACCTTTGCCGACGTTGCCGGCATCGAGGAAGCCAAGGAGGAACTCACCGAGATCATCGACTTCCTCCGTGACCCGCAGAAGTTCACCCGGCTGGGCGGCCGCATCCCCAAGGGGGTGCTGCTGGCAGGCTCGCCTGGTACCGGCAAGACCCTGCTCGCCAAAGCCATTGCCGGCGAGGCGGACGTACCCTTCTTTTCGATCAGCGGCTCCGACTTCGTGGAGATGTTCGTCGGCGTTGGTGCCTCGCGGGTCCGTGATCTCTTCATCCAGGGCAAGAAGAACGCCCCCTGCATCATCTTCATCGATGAGATCGACGCCGTTGGCCGCCACCGCGGTGCTGGCCTGGGCGGCGGCCACGACGAACGCGAGCAGACGCTCAACCAGCTNNGCCGCCACCAACCGGCCCGACGTCCTCGACCCGGCGCTGCTCCGCCCGGGCCGCTTCGACCGCCAAGTGGTGGTGCCGGTGCCAGATGTCAAGGGCCGCGAGAAGATCCTCGAAGTCCATGTCAAAAAGGTGCCGCTGAGCGACGACGTGGTGCTCCCCACCCTGTCCCGCGGCACCCCCGGATTCTCCGGCGCCGATCTCGAGAACATGGTCAACGAGGCGGCACTGCTCGCCGCCCGGGCCGGGGCCGACAAGGTCAACATGGAGTTTCTCGAAAAAGCCAAGGACAAGGTGATGATGGGAGCCGAACGGCGCAGCCTGATGATCACCGAGAAGGAAAAGGAGACCACCGCCTACCACGAGGCAGGGCACGCACTGGTGGCGAAACTCCTGCCTGGCACCGATCCGCTCCACAAGGTGACCATCATTCCCCGGGGCCGTGCCCTGGGGCTTACCATGCAGCTGCCCACCGACGAAAAGTACACCGTCTCCCGGACCTTCCTGCTCAACAGCATCTGTATTCTGTTGGGCGGCCGGGTGGCCGAGCAACTCGTCTTTGGCGAGATCACCACCGGGGCGGGCAACGATATCGAGCGCGCCACCGAAATGGCCCGCAAGATGGTCTGCGAGTGGGGAATGAGCGACGAACTAGGCCCCCTCACCTTCGGCAAGAAGGAAGAGCAGATCTTCCTGGGCCGCGAGATCGCCCAGCACCGCGACTACTCCGAGTCCACCGCCATCCGCATCGACCAGGAGGTACACCGCCTGGTGACCTCCTCGAGCGACAAGGTCACCGAACTGCTGGGCAACAACCAGGAGCTGCTCCGCGCCCTGGCGCTCGCGCTGCTCGAGCATGAAACCCTCTCCGCCACCGACATCGAAGAGATCATGGCCGCCCACGGCGTCGGCACCGCCGATTCTGAAGAGAAGACGGCCGCCGCCTCCGCCGATGCCGCCAGCCCCGAGGAAGCATGAGCGGCCCCGCCAGTCGGGAGATCGGAGTTGCCGTCCAGGATGTGCCCCCACGGCCGCCGGTGCGGATCATGGGGATTCTCAACGTCACCCCGGACTCCTTTTCCGACGGCGGCCGCTTCTTCACTCCGGCGGCCATTGCCGAGCAGGCGGGGCGGCTGGTGGCGGATGGGGCCGACATCCTCGACGTGGGAGGCGAATCCTCCCGCCCCGGCGCCCAATCGGTGCCGCTAGCCGATGAACTTGATCGGGTGCTCCCCACCATCGAGGCCATCCGACGCCATCATTCGGTGCCCATCTCGGTGGACACCACCAAGGCCGAAGTGGCCCGCCAGGCCATTGGTGCCGGGGCCAACATCGTCAACGACATCAGCGGTCTGCGTGCTGATCCGGAGATGGTGCGGGTTGTCCGCGAAACCGGAGTGGAGGTGGTGCTCATGCACATGCTCGGTACGCCGCGCACCATGCAGGACGCCCCGGCCTATGACGACGTGATCCGGGACATCGCCTCCTTCCTCCGGGAACGGACGGCCTGGGCCATGGACCAGGGCGTTCGCCGGGAGGCGATCATCGTCGATCCCGGCATCGGCTTCGGCAAGACCGTGACCCACAATCTCTCCATTTTCAAACACCTGTCGGCCTTCCAGGATCTCGGCTTTCCCCTGCTGATCGGCCACTCCCGCAAGGCATTCATCGGCAAGGTGCTCGGGTTAGAGGTCGGCGACCGGGATCTTGCCACCGCGGTGCTCTCCGGGTACTGCGCCAACAACGGTGCGGCCATCATCCGGGTCCACGACGTGGCGGGCACCGCCCAGGCGCTCCGCCTGGCAGAGGCAATCCGATCAGCGCCGTAGCCCCTCTGCCCGACGCCGGGAAGGCGGCGGTGAACGTCGCCCGGCCCCTTCCACCAACCAACGCGGTCATGCAACAGCAGGCGGTCCATTGAACAAACGCATCGCCAGATACCTGGCCTACAACAACGAGCGCAAGAAAAAGGCAAACGCCTTTGCCCCGGCCAAGGCCACCCTGCTCTTCCAGGTGGTGCCCTTCCTCCTGCACAGCAATTACCCCGACCTGCCGGGGTATGTCGACGACAAGGCATGCCCTTACGGGATCTACTACTTCAAGCCCGAAGAGGCGGTGGATGCCGAACTCTTCAGGCGCTTCTTCCCCAACTCGATGGCCCTCAACAGCCAGACCCCGTCGCCCTTCCCGGAAAAACCCTGCATCCATTCCCTCAAGACCATCGGCAGCATCGGCACCATTGCCCAGACCGATGTCTCGGACTGCGACTACTGGATCAGCATCCGCCGCGACGAACTGGGGGACAACGGCATGGCCCTCCTCGAACAGAAGTGCCGCGGCATCGAGGAATGGACCATGAAGAAGGGGACCGAAACCCACTTCTTCCTCATGGACATCGAGGAGACCCGTGAAGACCGGTTCGAATCGGCCGCCGAGGAGGAGTCGGCCGGCTCGTCGCTGAAACTGCTCCTCAAGGACGAACTCTTCCGCACCCATATCCTGGTGGCGGGCAAGATGCTGCTCTGGTGGCTCATCCCGCCGGGACTGAGCGACAGCGGCTACCAGTCCTTTGCCGAAAAACTGGTCCAGAGCAACACGATCAATCCGGACCACTTCATCGACCTTGGCTACCTCAACGCCATTCCCAAAGAGGAAATCTTCGGCGCCTGTCTATGGCAGATGAACAAGGCACTGGACAGCCCCTTCAAGTCGGTGCTCAAGTTCGCCTACCTGGAACTGCTTTTCCGCAACAAGGAACAGAACGTGCTGCTCTTTTCCGATCAGGTCAAGTGCCTGGTCACCTTCCCGGAAAAGCAGGTGAGCGGCGCCACCGAAAAGCTGCCGCTTACCGACATCGATCCCTACCTTCTCATGGCCCGGGAAATCGTCGCCTTCTACCAGCAGGACGAAACCGAGGGAAAACGGGACAACCTCATCCGCCAGTGCCTCTTCCTTAAGACCATCGAGGGCCTGCAGTCTGAAAAACGCAAGCAGAAGGATGGCGGCGGTCGAGCCACGGAGCTGACCAGGCTGATGTCCAACTGGCAGCTGCTCCCCGACGACGCCCCCCACTTCCTCAAATTCCGTTACTGGAAGTACCGGGAACTCCTCTCCTTCGGCACCCAGATCCACGACTTCCTCATCGAGACGTACAAACGGCTGCGCTGGATTTTCACCACCTTCGGCGAGCAGACGGTGGTCACCATCACCCAGCGGGACATCTCCATCCTGGGTCGCAAGCTTTTCACCTTCTACGAGAAAAAACCCAACAAGGTGGAGTATATCCGCAGCATCTCGCCTGACCTCATGCGCCGCAACGATGTCACCTTCCACGTCACCCGGGTCAGCGGCGTCGACTACTTCTACGCCTTCCAGGGCGCGCTGGACGACAACACCATCAAGGAGAGCGCCGATCTGGTGATCAAGCGGGAAACCGATCCGGTGACCCTGGTCACCTGGCTGATGGTCAACAACATCGTTGGCCGCAAAACCCGACTCCACCTCACCAAGACCTTCCTGCCGCTCAGCCTGGTCGATCTTCAGCAGTTGACCGCGGCGATGATGGATTTCTTCCCCAGGGTCCACTTCGCCCATGTCTCGGCGGAGCAGCTCCTCTGCAAGGAACGCATCGAGCGGGCCTTCGTCGTCGTCAACATGGGCAAGGAACCGGTGCGCGGCTCAAAAACCCTCAAATCCACCATGATCAGCGCCAACAGCTACGGCGAATACTTCGTCGAACACTTCACCACCCTCACCCAGCTCAAGAACGCCATGCGCACCCTGCTGTCGCGCCATTACGTGAGCCGGTGGAACAAGAACCTGGAGTTCTTCATCCCCAACCAGCCCGAGGCAGGCCATATCAACACCATGCTCCAGCAGTGACGCGGCCCGCCACATCCACCGTTGAACCATACCACTCGCTATGGTACCATGGGGCCATTGCGTTTAAGTCTCTCACGCCAGGGAAGCGTTGTCGCCCGGCGACCGAACAGCCGTACCAGGCACGGCATGGCCTTGGCCGCCCGCCGTATCACCAAACAGTCGAAGACAGGTGATCATGCGTTCTCCTTCCCCACACCAACAGCGGATGCGCCGAGCTGAAGCCCTCCTCGAACGGATACGGATCCCCAGCCAACCGGGCATTATCGCCGAACTCAACCGGCTCGTCGCCGAACCGCCGCCGGATTTCACCGCGGTGGTCGAACTCATCCGCCGGGACGCGGCCATCACCGCCCGCCTCCTCAAGCTGATCAACTCGCCCCTCTTCAGCCGCGGTCGCGAGATCGACTCGATCTCCCAGGCCTTAAGCCTGCTGGGCATGGAGAACTTCTTCAAGCTCATCCTCACCTGCTGTCTCCGCGAGGCCGTCCCCACCTCCCCGCAGCTTGCGGAACGATTCTGGCGGCACACCCTGCGGGTGGCAGTGGCAGCCGACCACATCGCCCTTCAGCTCGGCTCGGAACTCCGAATGGAAGGAATCACCCCTGACCAGTGTTACATAACCGGCCTCTTCCACGACTGCGCCGTCCCCATCCTCTGCGCCAACTTCCCACCCTACGGCGCCCTCTTCGAAGTCGTGACCAGCAACCGGCGCCAGGTGCTCCACGATGAAGACCGGACAATAGGAACCGATCACTGCGTCATCGGCCACCTGATGGCCAAGAGCTGGTCCCTGCCCGATCATGTCTGCCGCGCGGTGCTCTTCCACCACGAAGAGCGTATCGACAACGACAAGCTGCGCATGCCGACCAAACTCCTCGGGGTAGTGCAGCTGGCCGACTACCTGGCCCACCACTACGAATCCCTGGCCGGTGAGTCGACGCTGGTCATCGGTACCGAAACAGACTCCGACGGCTGGTGCGACGACCACGGCAGCGTGCTCGTCGCCCTAGGGATCGAGGCCGACGACGTCCGCCACCTGAAGAGCGACCTCTCCGACCGTTATGCCGTTGAAGCCTGAAAAGCGTCCGGATGGCGACGCACCGCTCCCCCCCACTGCCCCTGCGCCGATCACCGTTGAATTCTACCGTTCCGCCCTCTGCCCCCGTTGCCTGCTGGCGGGCCGCGCCCTTGAACGGCTCGCCAGCAGCGATCCAAGACTTAAGGTCAAGACCATCGAGGTCACCCTCCATCCCCGGCGGGCCTGGCAGGCCGGCATCCGCATGGTGCCGGCGCTCAAGATCGGCGGCCACCTGCTCGCCGGGGTGCTGCTCACCGAACGACGCATCGCGGCCTTCCTAGCCACGGCCGCCCACACCGATCCTGCCCCCCCCGTGGCGGGGTCCGGGTTCTGATCGAGGAGGTTCCCCTTGCAGTGCCCCAACTGTGAGCACCAGCAGGCGGACAACGCCACCGAATGCGCCCGCTGCGGGATCATCTTCGCCCGCTACCAGCAGCACCAGCAGAAACTCGCCCAGGCGGCAGTGGCCGCCGCCAGGGCAGGCCGCCGCTTTCGCCTCGGCCTTGGCGTCGCCCTGGCGCTCCTCCTCGCGCTCACCGCGGCCGGCGTCTTTTTCCTTCGGCCGAGTCCGCCGGAGGCCCCGGCGCTCCCGCCCCAGCAGGCTGCCTCGGCCACCGCGCCGCGCCCCCTGGATCACCGGCCGGCCTCCTCCCCCCTCCCGACACCGGCTGCCAGCCTCCAGCCCGGCTCGGGACAACCGTTCGGCCTTGCGGGCCAGCTCGCCGCCTCCTTCCAGCCCCGCAACGCCATCGAGTCGGCCCGCAACGCCACCGTCTACATCAAGACCCCCTGGGGCAGCGGCTCCGGATTCTTCGTCACGCCGACCGGCTACATCATCACCAACCGCCATGTGGTGCGTTTCGATCCCGATACCCTCAAAAAACTCGAAGCCCAAAACGATGAACTCGCACGGCGGCTCGCCGAGGAACAGCACAGCATCGATTTCTACCGGCAACGGCTGGCAGGAATCGGGGATCCGGCGGTGCGCGAGGAGGTGGCGCAGCAGCTCCGCCGCCGGCAGGAGATCTACGACAAGTACAATCGGCTCCACCAGCAGGTGCAGTCGAAACTCCAGGAGATCGAACAGGCGAGCTGGGTATCCGACATCAAGGTGGTACTCATCGACGGCAGCGAATTCCCGGTGCAGTCGCTCCGCATGAGTGACCGTGCCGACCTTGCCCTGCTGAGCATCGACTGCATCAACGCCCCCTTCATCCGGCCGGTGGCCGACTCCCTGGCCGAGGTACAGGGTCAGGAGGTGTACACCATCGGTAACCCGGCAGGTCTGCGCCACACCGTTACCAGTGGCATCGTCTCCGGTTACCGGACCTTGGCGGGCAAGCTCTTCATCCAGACCGACGCGCCGATTAACGCCGGCAACTCTGGCGGTCCACTGGTGGACAACGACGGCCGACTCATCGGGGTCAACACCATGATCCTCCGCAACACCGAAGGTATCGGCTTCGCCATCCCTTACAAGACGGTACGGGAGGAGTTCGGTCTCTACCTGTCATCGCCGTAACCGCATGCCGCTGGCCACCGCGGCTCGGAATCCCCTTAAAGCCGCGGCCACCACCCCGCCGCTCTCCCCGCCCGCCCCCTCCTCACCGCCGACGCTGGCCAGCGCCGCCCATACCTTCCCATCCTTCCCGGTCGCCGTTCCGCGAACCAACGGCAGAAGACCGAAACCAGATGCGGGACGCGCCATTGGCGACATTGCGCGGCGTGCCGCTCGCCCTGGCCGTCCATGAGAAATTCGGGCCGGTGGTTCCGGCTCCATCTTGAACTCGCCAATACCGCAGGAATCACGGCGGAGGCCGCTAGATCTCCAGATCCTTCCCCTGTCGGATGAAAGTCGGAATCTGACGCCATTCGTCCTTACTCAAGGCACGGCGAGGAACCTTCTTCGTCCTCTCCTTGACATCCATGCCGAAAATTTCGTAATGGACCTTCTCGATCAGCGCCTGCAGCTCTTGGGCGGTAAAAAGCCTGAGATGCAGCGCGGCGTCGGTAAAGCCCTCCAGGTAGCCCTTCTCCCTCTCCGGCTCGGTATTGTGGGTGTTTTTCACGACCGTGTAATAGCGCCGCAACACGGCACCGAAGGCATCAAGGTATGCACGCTTTTCAATATTCATCACAAATGGCCTTGTTCAACCGCATCTATTCACTCCCGTTCTCGCTGCAACCATTTCCGCGTCCGTTGGGCGCCTCGGGCTATCCAAATGGGGAGACTCGCCCCATAACCCCGAGCGAAATAAAATCCGTTCCGATGTCTTGTCGTGACAGACAAACTCTGCAGCGCACAGTACCCGCTTAACGGGGTGTCTGTCGATGGGGGTAAAATCAAAATGCCGCTCACCCCAAAAAAACGACAGGAAAGCTCGACATAAACATCACGCGCTTCACCGTCATGCGCCAGCCCCCCCCCCCGACAAGGCACCACCCCGTAAACGAGGCACCGGCATGGGCGACGCTCGCCCCCCCCCCCACAGGCGCCAGACAAAAAAACACCGAACCGGTTTCTTCCGCAAGAGAGCTGTTGCCGCGGCACCCCGTCCGTGGGAAAATAAATTCTTTGTCCACCCAAGCCAACGAATCGCTCATGAACGATCAACACATCCGCATCCGGGGCGCGCGGCAGAACAACCTCAAGAACCTGTCGCTGGATATCCCGATCAACAAACTCACCGTGATCACCGGGGTTTCCGGTTCCGGCAAGTCGTCGCTGGCCTTTGACACCGTCTTTGCCGAGGGTCAGCGCCGCTATGTCGAAACCTTCTCCTCCTACGCCCGGCAGTTCCTCGACCGGATGGACAAGCCCCAGGTAGACCGCATCGAGGCGATTCCGCCGGCGGTGGCCATCGATCAAACCAACCCGGTGCGCACCTCCCGCTCCACGGTGGGCACCATGACCGAACTCACCGACCACCTGAAACTCCTCTATGCCCGCGCCGCCCACCTCTCCTGCGCCGGCTGTGGTCGGGAGGTCGCCCGTGACACGCCAGACGGCATCTTTGCCCGGCTCGTGGCAGAGCTTGGCACCACCGCCCCGGTGCTTTTCATCACCTTCACGGTGACGGTGCCGGAGAACTTCGGCGAGGAGGAGGTGCGCGGCTATCTCGCCGCCCAGGGCTATATCCGCGTTCATGGCCGGACGGACAACGCCCTGGAGGTGATCCAGGACCGGGTCGCCCTCTCCGACAACAACCGGGGCCGCATCGTCGAGGCACTGGAGACGGCATTCCGCCTTGGCCACGGCCGGCTTAACGTCCGCCCCTTCACCAAGGCCAAGGAGGAACTCGCCACCCGCCGCTTTTCCGCCGACCTCCACTGCGCCTACTGCGACCGCCACTACTCCGACCCCACCGCCAACCTCTTTTCCTTCAACTCCCCGGTGGGCGCCTGCCCCACATGCCGGGGCTTCGGCCGGGTGATCGGCATCGACTTCGGCCTGGTGGTGCCGGACGAGTCGCTGAGCTTGAGCCAGGGCGCGGTCAAACCCTGGCAGACCGCAAGCTACCGCGAGTGCCAGGACGATCTGCTCCGCTTTGCTCGAAAGCGCGGCGTTCCGGTCGATCTCCCCTGGCGCGAGCTTGCCGGCGATCAGCGCGCTTGGGTCATGGAGGGTGAGGGAAGTTGGGAGGACGGCCTCTGGTACGGGGTACGCCGCTTCTTCGACTGGCTGGAGACCAAGAGCTACAAGATGCATATCCGGGTGCTGCTCTCGAAGTACCGCGCCTACCACTCCTGCCCCGCCTGCCACGGCGCCCGGCTCAGGCCCGAGGCACTCTGCTGGCGATTGGGTCCGGGTGAGGAGGGGCTGGCCCTGGACAGCTTCGTGGCCCTGCCAGTAGCCGCGGCCCTGGCCTTCTGCGAGGCCCTGGACCTCCCCAAACCCCTCGACGAGGCCACGGCGCAGCTGCTCACCGAGATCCGCGCCCGGCTCGGGTATCTGGTCGAGGTGGGACTGGGGTACCTCACCCTCGACCGCCAATCGCGGACCCTGTCGGGTGGCGAGGTGCAGCGGATCAACCTCACCACCGCGCTCGGCACCGCGCTCACCAACACCCTCTTTGTCCTCGACGAGCCCAGCATCGGCCTCCACCCCCGCGACATCGGCCGACTGGTGGGCATCCTCCACCGGCTGCGCGACGCCGGCAACACCCTGCTGGTGGTGGAGCACGACCCCGAGGTGATGCGGGCCGCCGACCGGCTCATCGACCTGGGGCCGGGACCGGGCGAAGCAGGCGGCAGGATCGTCTTCGCGGGCTCGGTGGCCGAAATCATCGCTGACCCGACCTCACTCACCGGTCGCTACCTTGCCGGCCGCATGGCGGTGGCCCCGGCCACCGCCCTCCTCGCCATCCCTGCCGGCCACCCGACGCTGACCATCCTGGGTGCCGCGGCCCACAACCTGCAAGGGATCGACATCGCCATTCCGTTAAAACGTCTGGTCTGCCTCACCGGCGTCTCAGGCTCGGGAAAATCCACCCTGGTGGAGGAGGTGCTCCACCGGGGGTTATTGAAACGGCTGGGCCGGCCGGTGGAACAGCCGGGCAAACACCGCGACATCCTGGGCGCGGAACAGATCGATCAAGTGGTGCTGGTGGACCAGTCGCCGCTGGGCAAGACCACCCGCTCCAACCCGGTGAGCTACGTGGGCGCCTTTGACCAGATACGGAAACTCTTCGCAACCCAGCCCCTGGCACGCGAACGGGGCTACACCGGCTCGACCTTCAGCTTCAACGCCGGTACCGGCCGCTGCCCGGCCTGTAACGGCAGCGGCTTCGAGCACGTGGAGATGCAGTTCCTGAGCGACGTCTACCTCCGCTGCCCCGATTGCGACGGCCAGCGCTTCCGCGCCGAGGTGCTGGAGGTGCGCATCGCCCCCCGGCCGAAAAGGCTGAGCCCGGCCGCCTCCTGGCCACCGCTCTCCATGGCCCAGGTGCTGGAACTCACCGTGGCCGAGGCGTGTGATTTCTTCGCTGGCGAAGCCAAGGTGCTCAAGGGGCTTAAGCCGTTGCTCGACGTGGGGTTGGGCTACCTCAGGCTCGGCCAGCCGCTGCCGACCCTATCCGGCGGCGAGGCGCAGCGGCTCAAGCTCGCCGGCCACCTGGCCCAGAAGGGCGGCGCCAGGAAGGAATCCACCCTCTTCCTCTTTGACGAGCCCACCACCGGCCTGCACTTCCATGACATCGCCACCCTGCTCTTGGCCCTCAGGCGGCTGGTCGCCGAGGGCCATTCGCTGCTGGTCATCGAGCACAACCTGGACGTGATCCGGGGGGCCGACTGGGTCATCGACCTGGGACCGGAAGGGGGTGCCGCCGGCGGGGAACTGGTGGCCCAGGGCACTCCGGCGGAGCTTGCCGCCTGTCCGTCAAGCCACACCGGCCGGGCGCTCGCCGCCTACGCGGCCGAGCTGACCAGGAACGTGCCCCCCGCCGGGCCGCCCGCCATGGCCTCCGAACCGCGCCCCCCCTACCACGCCGCACCACCCGCCGAGATCCTCATCCGCCATGCCCGCGAACACAACCTCAAGGGCATCGATCTCGCCCTGCCGCTCGACGGCTTCACGGTGATCACCGGCGTCTCCGGGTCGGGCAAGTCCACCGTTGCCTTTGACATCCTCTTCGCCGAGGGCCAGCGCCGCTACCTCGAAACCCTGAACGCCTATGCCCGCCAGTTCGTGCAGCCGCCGCCCAGGCCAGACGTGGACGGCGTGGCCGGCGTGCCGCCCACCGTTGCCATCGAGCAGCACACCAGCCGCGGCGGCCGCAAGTCCACGGTGGCAACAGTCACCGAACTCTACCACTTCCTCCGACTGCTGTTCACCAAGCTCGGGACACAGTACTGTCCGCAATGCGATGTCGCCATCGAGCCCCAGAGCGTAGAACAGATCACCGCCACCCTGTTCAAACGCTTCCGGGGCAAGCAGGTGACCCTCTTCGCCCCCCTGGTGAGCGGCCGCAAGGGTCTCTACGCCGACCTTGCCAAGTGGGCGGCGGCCCGAGGGATCAGCCACCTGCGGGTGGATGGCGAGTTTATCCCCACCGACCACTGGCCGCGGCTTGACCGCTACCGGGAGCACTTCATCGAACTGTCTTTCGGACCCCAGGCGGTGAGCGCCACCGGCGACAAGGAACAACGCCTGGTCGCCACCCTGGAGGCGGCCTTGGACTATGGCAAGGGCGCGGTGCTCATCGAACCGCCCCCGGGCCGGACCGGCCAGCAGGCCGCGCCCATCCTCTTCTCCACCAGCCGCACCTGCCCCCGGTGCCGTGAAAGCTTTGCCGAGCCCGACCCGCGCCTCTTCTCCTTCAACTCCAAACACGGCTGGTGCCCGGCCTGCTACGGCACCGGCCTTGAGCTGCCCGGCTTTGACGAGGAGCAGAGCGGGGAAGAGATCTGGTGGAACGAGTGGTTCGAGGGCGAGGAACGGACCTGCCCTGTCTGCCTGGGGGCGCGACTTCGCCCCCAGGCCCTGGCCCTGCGCTGGCAGGAGCGGCGGATCACCGACTTCACCGGCATGACCGTGGCCCAGGCCGAGCGGTTCTTCAAGAAATGCGACCTCGCCGGCCGCGAGGCCGCCATCGGCCGCGATCTGGTATCGGAACTCCTCTCCCGCTTAGGGTTCCTCCGGCAGGTGGGGCTCGACTACCTGACCCTCGACCGGGCGGCGCCGACCCTTTCCGGCGGCGAGGCCCGCCGCATCCGGCTCGCCGCCCAGCTGGGCTCCAACCTCTGCGGGGTCTGCTACATCTTGGACGAGCCCACCATCGGCCTCCACCCCCGCGACACCATCATGCTGCTTGACATCCTCCACCGGCTGCGAGCCAAGGGCAACACCGTGGTGGTGGTAGAGCACGACGTGGAAACCATCCGCTCGGCCGACCGGGTCATCGATCTCGGACCCGGCGGCGGGGTCGAGGGCGGCCGGCTGGTGGCCCAGGGCACGGTGGAAGAGCTGCTTGCCAACCCCGACTCCATCACCGGCCGCTGCCTCGCCGGCCCCATGGTCCATCCCCTGCTCGGCAAACGGAGGCCGGTGGACGAAAAAAACCACCGGCTGGTAATCCGGGCCGCCCGGCTGCACAACCTCAAGGGGCTCGACGTGGAAATTCCCCTGGGCCGCCTCATCGGGGTTTCCGGGGTTTCGGGCTCTGGCAAGTCCACCCTGGTGCGGATGATCCTCCACGAAAACCTCTCCCGGCGGCTCGGAGCCGGCTCGGCGCGGCACCGGAGGGATAGCACTGCGCCACTCGTCGGCTGCGACGGGATCGACGGCTGGCAGCATCTGGGCAGGGTGCTCGAAGTTGACCAGCGGCCCATCGGCCGCACCCCCCGCTCCTGCCCGGCCACCTACGTGGGGCTCTGGGACCGGATCCGGAAACTCTTTGCCGAAACACCGGAGGCGCGCCTGCGCGGCTACACCGCGAGCCGCTTCTCCTTCAACACCGCCGAAGGGCGCTGCCCCGATTGCCAGGGCAACGGCATGAAAAAAATCGAGATGAGCTTTCTGCCCGACGTCACCGTTCCCTGCGATGCCTGCATCGGGGCGCGCTTCACCCCCGAAACCCTGACGGTGCTCTACAGAGGGAAAACCATCGCCGAGGTGCTGGCCATGAACATCAGCGAGGCGGTGGAGTTCTTCAAGGCTCACACCGCCCTCCACCGTTCCCTGCGCCTGCTCCGCGACGTGGGCCTGGGCTACCTCACCCTGGGCCAGCAGAGCCCTACGCTGTCGGGCGGCGAGGCGCAGCGGATCAAACTGGTCACCGAACTTGCCAAGGTAAAGCCCGTTCGCGAGCGGCCCGGCAAGGCCACGGCCGCCCCCCCTCACGCCCTCTACGTGCTCGACGAACCCACCATCGGCCTCCACATGGCCGACGTGGAGAAGCTGATCCGGGTCTTGCACCGGCTGGTGGAGGCGGGCAACACGGTGGTGGTGATCGAACACAACCTGGATGTCCTGGCCGAGGCCGACTGGCTCGTCGACCTGGGACCGGAGGGAGGGGACGGCGGCGGCAGGATCGTGGCCCAGGGGCCGCCCGAGAAGGTGGTCAGGAACGGTAAGGAATCCCGCACCGCCACCTTTCTGGGCGAGCTTCTGCGCCAGTCGAAATCTCCGCGCTGAGCAGGGGGCTTGCGGTGGCGGCCGGAACGCCTTGCCAATGCCGGCACGGCGTCAGGAGAGGTGCCCCTGCCCGGTGGCGTATTTGATCGCCCCGGCATTGGACTTGCAGGCAGCGGACGCATGGAGTTGGCGCGGCGGTGTCCCGGTGCGGCCCATGAGCATGAGGAAGAGGGATTTTTTTTCGCCGCCGGGATGCCCCCCCAGCGGCGACCGGGCCGGCGGGCTGGCGGTCCGCGTCCTCGGCCCGTGGCCGTCGAACCGCCGTCAAATAATAGCCTGTTTGCCGGAAGTGTGCTATGGTAGGCGCCAAATTGTCCCCAGGAACCACAGGAATATACCACCAGCAATGCTCACCATCAACGACCTCAGTATCCAATACGGCGACAAGCACCTCTTCAGGAACATCAGCGCCCGCCTGGACGGCCGGGAACGCATCGGCTTGGTTGGGGTGAACGGCGCCGGCAAGTCCACCCTGATCAAAATCATGGCCGGCCGCCGCGAAGTCGATCCCGGCGTGATGGTGCGGGCCAAGCGGACCACCATCGGCTACCTGCCCCAGGAGGTGGATTCCTTCCCGCCCGGCCGCACCCTGATGGAAGAGGCCAAGACCGCCTTTGCCGACGCCCTCACCCTCCAGGAACAGCTCGACGCCTGCAACCATCAGCTGGGCATCATCGACCCCAGCGACCCGGAATTCGAGGATCTCCTGGCCTACCAGGGCGAACTCCAGGAGCGGCTGGAGCACGCCGATGTCTTCCGCATCCAGTCCCAGACCGAAAAGATCCTGCTCGGGCTCGGCTTCAGGGCCGAGGACTTCGACAAGGAATGCCAGCAGTTCAGCGGCGGCTGGCTGATGCGGCTGATGCTCGCCAAGATCCTGCTTGCCGAGCCGTCGCTCTTGCTGCTCGACGAGCCCACCAACCATCTCGACATCGACTCGCTCACCTGGCTTGAGGAGTTCCTCAAGGGCTACCGGGGCGCCATGGTGATCATCTCCCACGACCGCGCCTTCCTCGACGCCCTCACCGACACCACCTGGGAGCTGAGCCTGGGCCGGCTCACCCCCTACCGGGGCAATTACTCCAAGTACGTGGTGGACAAGGAGATGCGCATGGAGGTGCAGCGGGCCGCCTACGACAACCAGCAGGCCAAGATTCAGCAGACCATGCGCTTTGTCGAACGGTTCCGCTCCAAGTCCACCAAGGCCAAGCAGGCCCAGAGCCGCCTGAAGCAGCTCGAAAAGATGGAACTCATCGAACTCGAGGAGACGGAGCGGGCCATCACCTTCCGCTTCCCGCCGGCCGCGGCGAGCGGACGCCTGGCGGTGAGTGTCGCCGCGCTTGCCAAGCAGTTTAACGCCAAACAGGTCTTCACCGAACTCACCTTTGAGATCCAGCGCGGCGACAAGCTGGCGGTGGTGGGGGTGAACGGCGCCGGCAAGTCCACCCTGGTCAAGATCATGGCCGGTCTGGTCGAACCCGACTCGGGCGAGGTCCGCTTTGGCCACAACGTGCTGCCCTCCTACTTCGGCCAGCACCAGGCCCAGGAGCTGGACGGCGGCATGAGCGTGCTCGAAACCCTGTCGCGCAGCGGCGCCGAAATGACCACCACCCAGGTCCGCTCGATCCTGGGCGCCTTCCTTTTCCGGGGCGAGGAGGTGGACAAAATGGTTCGGGTGCTGTCGGGAGGCGAAAAGAGCCGGCTGGCGCTGGCCAAGATGATCGCCGAGCCCGCCAACCTGCTGATCATGGACGAGCCCACCAACCATCTCGACATGAGTTCGCAGGAAATCCTCCAGGAAGCCATGCGGCAGTACGACGGCTCGATCATCGTCGTCTCCCACAACCGCTACTTCCTGGACAGCTTCGTCAACAAGGTACTGGAGATCCGTGACGGCCGCGCCGCCCTCTTCGAAGGCAACATCAGCGACTACCTGGCCAAGGTAAAACAGCTGCGCGGCGAGGCGGGCCGGCCGACTGAGGCAGCGGCCGTCTCCTCGCCCAAGGCCGCGCCGACTGCCGCGCCGCCCACCGCCGCCAAGGGCAAGGAGGCCCGTCAGCTCAAGGCGCGACTCAGGGAGGAGCGGAACCGCAAGCTTGGTCCCCTCCAGCAGCAGGCGGACCGGGCCGAGGAGGAGATCGGACGGCTCGAAGAGCGCAAGGCCGAACTCGAACGCCAACTGGCCGACCCGGAACTCTATCAGAACCAGGACGCCTTTGCCGAGCGGAGCAGGGAGTACGGCGAACTCGGCCGCCGACTGGAACGGCGCTTCGGCGAGTGGGAGGGGCTGCAGGCAAAAATCGAGGCACTGGAGGCGGAACTGGACGAATAGCCGACACCCACGGAGCACTGCGGTCGGAAGGTTCCTGGGGGGCGGTCGCCTGCCCCGCGAACGCCCGGAGAAATCCGCCTTGCGGCCCATATCCGGCATCCGGAGAGCGATTGCCGTCCGCCGGGCACCGCAAGAGATTCCGGCCGAACGGAAACCGGCACACCTGTAAATTATCCCATCCCCTTGACCAAATTAGATTTTCTCAGTAACTTCATGATGTTTCCCTGATATCGATAGTGAAGCGCGGCTCAACGACGGGCCGCATTTGAACGGATATTCAATGGAGGCGGGAAAGTGATGAAAAAGAAAACCTGTAAAAACGTTTTGTTGAGCATGGTACTGGCGGCCAGCCTGGCCGTGGTACCGTCGGTATTCGCCAACGAGCACGGCGGCGCCGAGGAACACGGTCACGGTGCGGTGGTGGCGGCGGTCAAGCCCATGACTCCGGCCGAAACCCTCAAGGCGGCGATCGATGGCAACGACCATTTCAAGGGCGAGCACGATTCCCATTACTTCGACGCCTACCAGGAGGGTCAGATCCCCAACCTGACCGTGATCACCTGCGCCGACTCCCGGGTCCACACCGGCCTCTTCGGCATGGACCCCAACAACAAGATCTTCATCATCCGCAACATCGGCAATCAGGTGGCAAACTCCGAGGGCTCGGTGGACTACGGGGTGCGCCACCTGCCCTGCAAGCTGCTGCTGATCATGGGCCACTCGAGCTGCGGGGCGGTTAAGGCCGCCATGGGCGACTACTCCCATGAAACCAAAGGCATCAAGGCCGAACTCGACACCCTGAAGCCGGTGATCCAAAAGGACGACGGCAAGGACGATTTCAACAAGCGCTGGGCCGAGAACGTCGAGCGCAACGTCGACTATCAGGTCAACTACGCCCTCAAGCTCTACGGCGACAAGGTGCACTCGGGCGATATGGCCGTGGTGGGCGCGGTCTACGACTTCAACAACATCTACGGCAAGGGCCGCGGCACCCTGGTGATCACCAATGTCAACGGCCAGACCGACCCCAACAAGATCATGAACGACCCGGTCCTGAAGGATCTCTCCCAGGCCGAGGTGGTCAACCACGTCAGCAGCTTTGCGCCGGCCACCACCTGGCAGTAAACCCTGATCGTGCGTAAAATTCCCGCCGGGGCCGGTGCAAGCCAACGCCGGCCCCGGCGTTTTTGTTCTCAAGGCCGTTGACGGGCGGCATGGACGAACCGATGCGAACCGCCCGGCCCGCCGCCAAGCCCATTAACCTTTAATCGCCGGCCACCGCCAGACACCACCACCGTCATGGGCCTTCAATTTCGCCTGGAGATGGAAGAGCGCGAAGCGCAGATCCTCTCCCCCCACGCGCGACTCAACCGCGACAGCAAGGGACGGCCGCGGCCGGAACCGGAATGCGCCATCCGCATGCCCTTCCAGCGCGACCGCGACCGGATCATCCATTCCAAAACCTTCCGCCGCCTCAAGCACAAGACCCAGGTCTTCCTTTCCCCCACCGGCGACCACTACCGCACCCGGCTGACCCATGCGCTCGAGGTGGCGCAAATCGCCCGCACCATCGCCGCTACCCTGCGGCTCAACGAGTCGCTCACCGAGGCCATCGCCCTGGGCCACGACCTGGGCCACACCCCCTTTGGCCATGCCGGTGAGGACGTGCTCAACGAACTCCACCCCGGTGGCTTCAAGCACTACCGGCAGAGCCTGCGGGTGGTCGACCTGCTTGAAAAGAAGGGCGAGGGCTTGAACCTCACCCACGAAGTCCGCGACGGGATCCTCCGCCACTCCAAGGGACGCCGCGACATCCTGCCCGACGACCTCGCCGGCCTGCCCGAAACCATGGAAGGCCAGGTGGTGCGGCTGGCCGACATCATCGCCTACGTCAACCACGACCTGGACGACGCCCTGCGGGCCGGGGTGGTGGCCGAGGACGATCTGCCCGCCGACATCCGCCGCACCCTGGGGGAGAAGCACTCGCGCCGCATTGGCACCATGGTCAAGGACCTCATCGCCACTACCGCCGCAACCGGCACCGGCCGCCTCGCCATGAGCCGCCCGGTGCTCACCGCCATGGACGACCTGCGCGCCTTTCTCTACGACAACGTCTACGACGTCAACCGGGTCCACAACGACTTCATCAAATCGATGAAGATCCTGCGGGAACTCTACTACTACTTCCTCGACCACGACGACCACTGGGAAGAACTCATCGCCTACCCCGCCGATACCCCCCGTCACGACAAGGTCTGCGACTTCATCGCCGGCATGACCGACCGCTACGCCCTTGATCTCTATGTGGAAATCTTCTTCCCCAAACCGTGGAGTGTGCTTTAGGAGCACAGTAAAAACAGATTTTACTGGGATCGTGACGGCTTGGGGGCGGATTTTGTCGGGACAATCGAGCAGGTACGCGGTGACTCCGAAACCTCATGCCTGGCAACCGACACCGCTGTCGCCGTCATGGCGTTGAGTTCGGATTCTCGGCTTTGCTGCCTTGCTTGCCTACGATTCAGGAGCGGCAAAATACGGCCAACGGCCGGGACGGGCGCCGGAGTATTATTTGTGGGCAGGCTCGAAGTCGGTTTTCCGTGGCAAATTGTGGCCTGACGGGGTAGATTATTTCGTTTCTGAACACCTGCCCCCCAAAGTGCGCGTCAAGCATTAAGTTTTAAGTTTTAAATTGGCGAAAAAACGTATATTTTCTCAAGCAACCCCTCGCCACCCATGAAACTTGAAACATGCGGGCTTGACCCTTAACAACTTCCCGGATTATCACCCATGACCACCCCCAACGATTCCACTTCCGCCACCGGCCCCGAGCTGGCCAAGGCATATGACTTCAAAGCCGTCGAGCCCAAATGGTACCGACGCTGGCTCGAAGAGAAAAAATTCAGCGCCACCATGGAGCAGGGGCGGCCGAATTTTTCCATCGTCATCCCGCCGCCCAACGTCACCGGGGTGCTCCATGTGGGCCACGCCCTCAACAACACCCTCCAGGACATCCTGGTCCGCTACCGCCGCATGCAGGGCGCCAACACCCTGTGGGTGCCGGGCACAGACCACGCCGGCATCGCCACCCAGAACGTGGTGGAACGGCAACTGGCCCAGGAGGGCACCAGCCGGCATGACATCGGCCGCCGCAAGTTCGTGGAACGGGTCTGGCAGTGGCGCGAGGAGTCGGGCGGCCAGATCATCAATCAGCTCAAGCGCCTCGGCTGCTCCTGCGACTGGGACCGGGAACGCTTCACCATGGACGAGGGACTCAGCAGGGCGGTGAAAACCGTCTTCACCCGCCTCTACAGGGAAGGGCTGATCTACCAGGGCGACTACATCATCAACTGGTGCCCGCGCTGCCACACCGCGCTCGCCGATCTCGAGGTCGAGCACGAACCCACCGACGGCAAGCTCTACCACATCCGCTACCCCTTTGCCTCGGGCGAAGGCTATCTGGTGGTGGCCACCACCCGCCCCGAGACCATGCTCGGCGACACGGCGGTGGCTGTGCACCCGGCCGACGAACGGTTCTCGGGCCTCTCCGAGAAGGCGGTGATCCTGCCGCTGGTAGGCCGCAAGATCCCCATTGTCGGCGACACCCACGTGGAACGCGAATTCGGCACCGGCGCCCTCAAGGTGACCCCGGCCCACGATCTCAACGATTTTGAGATCGCCCGCCGCCACGACCTGCCGGCGGTGAAGATCATGGACGACAACGGGGTGATGAACCAGTCGGCCGGCGACTACGCCGGACTCGACCGTTTCGCCTGCCGCAAGAAAATCGTCGCCGATCTCGAGGCCCTGGGCCTCATGGACAAGATCGAGCCGCTCCAGCACGGCGTGGGCCACTGCTACCGCTGCCACACCGTGGTCGAACCCACCCTCTCCAAGCAATGGTTCGTGTCGGTGAAGCCCCTCGCCGACAAGGCCATCGCCGCCGTGAAGGAAGAGCGGATCCGCATCCACCCCAAATCCTGGGAGAACACCTTCTTCGACTGGATGTACAACATCCGCGACTGGTGCATCTCGCGGCAGATCTGGTGGGGTCACCAGATCCCGGCCTGGACCTGCGTCACCTGCGGGGAGCTGGTCGTCGCCGACATCGACCCCGACGTCTGCCCCAAATGCCGGGGCGCCAACCTCCACCGCGAAACCGACGTGCTCGACACCTGGTTCAGCTCCGCCCTCTGGCCCTTCTCCACCCTGGGCTGGCCGGATCAGACCCCGGAACTCGGCCACTTCTACCCTACCTCGGTGCTGATTACCAGCTTCGACATCCTCTTCTTCTGGGTGGCTCGGATGATGATGATGGGCATCCACTTCATGGGAGAGGTACCCTTCCGCGACGTCTACCTCCACGCCCTGGTCCGCGACGCCCAGGGCCAGAAGATGAGCAAGTCCAAGGGCAACGTCATGGACCCCCTGGAACTCATGGACCAGTACGGCACCGACGCCCTCCGCTTCACCATGGCCGCCTTTGCCGCCCAGGGCCGCGACATCAAACTCTCCGAGGAGCGCATCGAGGGCTACCGCCACTTCATCAACAAGATCTGGAACGCGGCCCGCTTCGCGCTCATGCACATCGGCGACTGCACGCCCGGCGCAGCGCTGCCCGCCCCCAGGTCACTCCCCCTCCATCACCGCTGGATCTTAAGCCGGCTCAACCGCACCACCGCCGAGGTGCACGCCGCGCTCGGCGGCTTTAACTTCAACGAGGCGGCAAACGCCCTCTACCAGTTCGTCTGGCGCGAGTTCTGCGACTGGTACCTCGAATGGAGCAAGGCCGATCTCTACGGCGACGATCCCGCGGCCAAGGCCACCGGCCGCCAGGTGCTGCTCACGGTGCTCGAAAACACCCTGAAACTCCTCCACCCGCTGATCCCCTTTGTCACCGAGGAAATCTGGGAGGTGCTGCCCGGCGCGCGCACCAGCATCATGACCGAACCCTTCCCCGAGGTCGAGGACGCCCGACAGGACGATGAGGCCGAAACCGCCGTCACCCTGCTCATGGGGATCATCGGCGGTATCCGCAACATCCGCAGCGAGATGGGGCTTCATCCATCGGCCGAACTGGAGGTGGTGGTGATCTGCCACGACCCGCAGCGGGCCGAACGCATTGCCGCTTATGCCTCGGCGATCTGCGCCATGAGCCGGGCCAGGCGGGTGACGGTGCGTGAAACCGGCGAACGGCCCAAGGGGGCGGCCTCCAACATCTTCACCGATATCGAGATCTTCGTTCCCCTGGAGGGCCTGATCGACATCGACAAGGAGATGGCCAAACTCGACAAGGACAAGGAGAAGGTGGTCGCCCAGCTCGACAAGGTGCGCGGCAAGCTCGGCAACGAAAAGTTCCTTGCCAACGCCCCGGCCGACATCGTGGCCAAGGAACAGGAAAAACTCGACGCCATGAGCGCCCAGCTCGCCAAGATCGAGGAGAACATCAAACGGCTGCGGGAACTGGCCTGAGCGGTCACTCTGGCCGCGGGGGATGCCGCGTGGCCGGCAAAAACAAAAAAAAAGAGGCTGCCGGGGAGGATCGGCAGCCTCTTTTTTTTGTTTTAATATCTTGCCGCAAAGGGATAGGCAAGAGTGGCACCGGCAGGGGTTCTCTATCGGCCCGCCGGTGCCACGGGAAACGCCCTCACCGCCTCATCAGGACTTGGGAGCCTCGGGAACCTTGTCGCCGTGGCAGTCGGTGCAGTTGAACTGGCCGGTGATGCCGTTCTCCTTGGAGCAGCTGAACGAGCTGGTAGGCTTGTACTTGCCGTCGTGCCAGTCGTTGAGCAGTTCCACCAGCCGGTAGGCGGTGCTGGCCGCCACGCGGGCGCAACGGTCCTTGCGCTCGGGGCTGCCCAGGGGCTTGTTGGCGGCCTTCATCCAGCGACCCACCGAGATGTGGCACAGCGGCGACTCGCTGACGGTCTGGGGAATGGTGGCCGGATCGATCTTGGGGCTCGCGGGCACGAAGACCGGCATGTTGGCCTTGGAATAGAAGTCCATGATGTCGGCGGCGATCTGATGCCCCTCGTGTGCCCCGGCGATGCGGGGACCAATGATCAGGTTGGCAACGATGTTGGCGCCGGCGGGCGAACCACAGATGGTACCCCAGCCCATCTGACCACCCTCAAGGAAGACGAAGGCGTCTACCGGGAACGATTTGTAGGGCTCGCCCACCTTCTCGCGCAGCTGGCTGAAAACGCTGTTGATCACCGCGCAACCACAGAAAACCCGGTACCACTCCTTGTAACAGATCTCGGCGGTTTCCTTGGGATCAAGCTTCACATAGGGCCAGGGCCATTTTTCGGTGGGACCACCCTGGGCGTGGGCCGACTTGGCCCAGCCACCAAGGCTTGCAAGGGCGGTGGTCGCCGCCAGGGCGCCGGTACCGATCATCATCTGGCGACGGGACATCCCCTTGTCGTTGATTGCATCACTCATCTTTGTTTTCCTCCTACGTAATTATTATTACTAACGAAGCCGGGGTTCCTACAACTCCCGACTGGGTTACCCCCTGCTTCAGCCCTACCCTGCCAATAGAGCAGGCCGATGCCAGCAAGAGAGAATTTAAAATAATACTAATAAACTTAATTCTTCTGCGCCTTTAGAGAGGTTACAAACCTTACCATAACATTACACAAGACAAAATGTGGCAATTTGCCACAGTCCAAAAAAAGGATACCAAGGGGGAGAAAAAGGAGGGGGGGGGGGATCAGGGACGATAGAGGGAGTGGTGGCGGATATAGTCGGCAACTTTCGAGGGAACCAGGCTGGCAAGGGAGGCGTTGCCGGCCGCAACCTCCCGTACCAGGGTGGAGGAGACGGCCACCGGCGTCATGGTGAGGGTGCGGATCACCCCACCGACCGGCCCGCGCCAGGGCGACTCGCCACCGCGACGGCTATACGCCGGAAACTGGCGTCTCACCGCGTCGCCGCAGCGGAGCGGAGCGGCATCGGGACGGTCCACCACCACCAGTTCGGCGAGCCGGGGCAGTTCGGAGTAGCGGTGCCAGGAAGCGATCTCCGCAAAGGCGTCGATGCCAACGAGAAAGAAGAGGGTCACGCCCTCGCCGAAATGGCCGCGCAGGGCGAGCAGGGTATCAACGGAGAAGGAGGGGCCGAGCCGACCGGCCTCGAGGTCGGAAACCAGAAGACCGGGACGACCGGCGGCGGCCAGCCGGAGCATGGCCAGGCGATGGTTGAAAGGGGTGACGGGGAGGGATTGTTTGTGCGGCGGCATTGCCGCCGGGATCAGGAGCAGGCGGTCCAGGGCAAGCCCGGCCAGGGCGGCATCGGCCACGGCCAGGTGCCCGTTGTGGACCGGGTCAAAGGTCCCCCCCAACACCCCGATGCGCGCCCCGAGTTCCCTTGGTAAATCCATGATAACCTCTCACGGACAAACGGCGCCCCGTTGCCACTCACCGGTCCACATTAATGCCCCCGCGGTTGGTCACGGCAGTCAATCGTTGACCAGTCGCGGTTTCCCGGCAAAAGGCGGAAAACAAAGGGCAGGGCAAGGCGAGCCTCCGCCAACGCAGCGGGAGGCCACGAGAGTCGAAAACGACAGGAACCGCCGACCGGAATCAACCGTACGGGGGCAGCCAAGCACTCATAGCAAGTGCGGACCTCGTTCAGCTCCGGATTTGACCGTCACCGTAGACAATGAACTTGCGGGTGGTCAACTCCTCGAGCCCCATGGGGCCGTATGCGTGAAGCTTGGTGGTACTGATGCCGATCTCGGCCCCGAGGCCGAATTGGCCGCCGTCGTTGAAGCGGGTGGAGGCGTTGACCATCACCGCCGAGGCGTCCACCTCCCGCAGCCAGCGCTGGGCGTTGGCATAGTCGGCGGTGACGATGTTCTCGGTGTGCTGGGAACCGTAACGGGCAACGTGGTCCATGGCGGCGTCGATATCGTCCACCACCTTCACCGCCAGGATCAACCCGAGAAACTCCATGCCCCAGTCGGAGATAAATGCCGGCGTACAATCCGGGACAATCGCCTTGGTGGCGGGACAGCCGCGCAGTTCGACGCCAGCCGCGGCAAGGGCGGCGGCGACCTTAGGCAGGAAGGCCGGGGCGATCTGCCGGTGCACCAGCAGACATTCGAGCGCATTACAGACCCCGGGCCGCTGGGTCTTGCCGTTGAGGACGATCCTCTCGGCCATCTCCATGTCGGCCGAGGCATCGACAAAGAGGTGGCAAACCCCCTTGTAGTGCTTGAGCACCGGGATGCGGGAGTTCTCGGCCACGAAGCGAATCAGCCCCTCGCCGCCCCGCGGGATGATGAGATCGATGAACTCCTCAAGCTTGAGCAGGTGATTCACCGCTTCGCGCGCCGTGGTGGGCACCACCTGGAGGGCGGCCGGATCAACGGCCTCGGCGGCAAGCACCTCCTGGAGCACCTTGGCCAGCGCCAGGTTCGAATGGATCGCCTCGGAGCCGCCACGCAGCAGGATGGCGTTGCCGGATTTGAGACAAAGGGCGGCGGCGTCAACGGTGACGTTGGGCCGGGATTCGTAAATCATGCCGATCACCCCCAGGGGGACGCGCATCCGGCCCACCAGGATGCCGTTGGGCCGCCGGGCCATGGAACTGATCTCGCCCACCGGATCAGGCAGTGCTGCCACCTCGTGAAGGCCGGTGATCATTGCCTGCATCACCTTGTCGGAGAGTTCAAGGCGATCAAGCATGGCGGGGGAAAGGCCCTTGGCACGGCCGGCTTCGAGATCCTTGGCGTTCTCGGCCCGGATAAAGCCGCGCTGCGCATCGAGGGCCTCGGCCATAGCCAGCAGCAGGCGGTTCTTGACCTCGGTCGAAAGGTTCGCCATGACCCGGGCCGCCTGTCGGGCCCGTGCCGCCATCTCGGTAATGGTTTGTTCCACCGTCATCGTCCACACCTCCCGAATTGAGCAACCCTCCCGCGGCACCTGCCGAAGGGTTACGGCCGAGGCGACTGCCAAACGTTTCGCCTCTGGCTGGATAGTTTTCCCTCTTTCCGTTTATCGGCACCAGGGGAAAACCGCTCCCCCCCCTGCCTCATTCTCCCTAGAGGAGCACCAGATTGTCGCGGTGGATGACCTCGTCGCCATCCTTGTGGCCCAGCAGTTCCTCGATCTGATTGGTCCTGGCGCCCTGAATCTTCTCGATCTCCTCAGCGGAATAGGCCACCAGGCCGGCAGCGATTGCCCGGCCGTCGCGGTCCAGACAGTGGACCGGGTCGCCGATCTCGAACTTGCCCCGCACCTCGAGAATCCCCGACGGCAGCAGGCTCTTCCCCCGCCCAACCAGGGCGCGGCAGGCGCCGTCGTCCAGCACCAGATAGCCTTTGGGTCGCAGGGTGAAGGCGATCCAGTGCTTGCGGCTGTGGAGGCGCTCCTCCTGGGGCAGGAAGAAGGTGCCCACCGGTTCGCCGCCAAAGAGATCGCGGATAACCCCCGGCCGCCGTCCCGAGCCGACAAAGGAGCAGCAGCCCCTGAGCGAGACGCTCTTGGCGGCAAGGATCTTGGAACGCATGCCGCCGGTGCCGAGCAGTCCGCAGACATTGCCCGCCATCTCCTCCACCGCCGCGTCCACCCGGGAAACGGTCTGGATGGGACGGGCCTCGGGGTTGGTACAGGGGTTGCCGGTGTAGAGACAGTCGACGTCGGTGAGCAGCACCAGCAGGTCCGCCTCCACCAGATTGGCGACCATGGCGCTCAGGGTGTCGTTGTCGCCGAAGCGCAGTTCGTCCACCGATACCGGATCGTTTTCATTGATGATGGGAAGTACGTCCCACTCAAGAAGGGTGAGGAGAGTGTTGCGAACGTTGAGGTAGCGATGGCGGTGCGACAGGTCGCTGTGGGTGAGGAGTACCTGGGCCACCGCCTGGTCGTAGGCCGCGAAGACCCCCTCGTAGGCGTGCATCATGCTCGCCTGGCCGGCCGCGGCCAAGGCTTGTTTTTCCCGCATGCTGATGGTGGCGCGGCCAAGGCCGAGCTTGCGGCGACCGGCGGCCACCGCCCCGGAACTCACCAGGATCACCTCCCGGCCCGTGTCGTTGAGCCAGGATATCTCGGCGGCGAGGCTGGCGAGTACTTCGGTGTTGAGACCCTCGGCAGTGGTGAGCACCGCGCTGCCCACCTTGACCACCACCCGCCTGGTTTCTTCGAGATGGCTGCGGCGCAACTGCAGTCCTTTTTCAATGGGAATTTCGGTCATGACGGTCCGAAGCCCTGTGGCATACGCCGTGAAAGGGAAAAAAACGCTTAGGGGCTGACGAGAAGATCGGCGAGCATCGCTTTCAGCGCCGCCAGCCCATCGCCGGCCAGTGCCGACACCTCCAGGGTCCGAACCCCCTGGTCGGCAAACCAGGCGGCCAGGCGGCCGAGGTGCCCCTCTTCCTCCACCAGATCGGTCTTGTTGAGGAGCACCAGATGTTCGCGGTCCACCAGTTCTTCGTTAAAGCAGCGCAGTTCGTTTTCGAGCATCCGGTAGTTGCCCACCACCTCCGCTTCGGCGGCCGAGGCGTCGAGTACGTGGAGGAGCACCCTGGTACGCTCGATGTGGCGCAGGAACTTATGCCCGAGGCCAGCCCCCTCGTGCGCCCCTTCGATGATACCGGGGATATCGGCGATGATGCAGGGGGGGGCGGCTTCGAAGTGGAGAACGCCCAACTGGGGCTCAAGGGTGGTGAAGGGATAATCGGCCACCTTGGGATTGGCGGCGGAGAGCCGGGAGAGCAAGGTCGACTTGCCCGCGTTGGGCAGGCCAATGAGGCCCACGTCGGCCAGCAGCTTGAGTTCGATGAGCAGCCAACGCTCCTCGCCTGCCCGGCCCTTTTCGGCGATCCGCGGCGCCCGGTTGTGGGCCGAGGCGAAGTGGCAGTTGCCACGACCGCCGTCGCCACCCTGGGCGGCCACAAAGCGATCGCCTTCCGCCACCAGATCGGCGAGCACATCTCCGGTGTCGGCGTCCTTGATCACCGATCCCAGGGGTACCTTGAGGACGCATTCCCGACCCTTGCGGCCGTGCATCTTCTTGCCCTGGCCCGACTTGCCCTTTTCAGCGAGGAAATGGGAACGGTAGCGGAAATCGATCAGCGAAGAAAGACGGCGGCTGGCCTCGATGATCACATCGCCGCCCCTGCCGCCGTCACCGCCGTCGGGTCCACCCTTGGGAACGTATTTCTCGCGTCGAAAGCTCAGACAGCCATTGCCGCCATCGCCGGCCTTGACGTAGAATCTGGCCTCATCGATAAAAGCCATGACGGTTGCCTGAAAAGCCCGCACCCCACCGGGTGACCCGGCCGTCGGCCAGGTCACCCGGTGGGGTGCGGACGTGCAACCGGGTCGTCGGCGAGGACTTGGAGCGCGGCTCCTTACGAGTTGGATTCCACGGGATAGATGCTGACCCGCTTGCGGTTGCGACCGAACGTCTCGAAGGTCACCACGCCGTCGGCCTTGGCATAGAGGGTGTAGTCGCGACCACAGCCCACGTTGGTACCGGGATGGATCTTGGTGCCGAGCTGGCGGACCAGGATATTGCCGGCCCGAACCACCTCACCGCCGAATTTCTTCACGCCGCGCCGTTGTCCGGCACTGTCGCGACCGTTTCTCGAGCTACCGCCCGCCTTCTTATGAGCCATGAGAAAACCTCTCGAATCGTATATTTTACTTATGGGTGTTTTGAAAAATTATCTTTCGTCCATGCCTCGGACGAAAATCCTCATTTTTCACGACACCCTCTCTGGCAGGGTTATGCGGAAATTTCCTTGATCTCCAGAGCCGTAAACAGCTGCCGGTGACCGTTTTTGACCTGATAGCCCTTGCGGCGCTTCTTCTTGAAGACCAGCACCTTCTTGGCCTTGCCCTGCTCGACGATACGGGCCGTGACCTTGGCGCCTTCCACAACCGGCTGTCCCACCTTGATATTCTCGTCTTCGGCAACCAGCAGCACCTCGGACAACTCGACGGTGTCGCCAACGTTGCCTTCCAGCTTCTCGACCCGCAGGTGATCGCCCGGCGCCACCTGGTATTGCTTCCCGCCGGTATTGACAATTGCGTACATAACTTCCTCCATAAACGTTTGCGCTGCCGCCATCGCGGAGCCTGACGTGGACCCGGGGGGCGCACGGCCCGGCAACAACGCGGTGCGGAAACCGCCGGATAAACAGTTCTCTCTAACTGGGAAACGCCCCGCAAGCCGCGGCGGCGAATCCTGCCCGTGTGAAACGGGTATAGATACCACAAAGTACTGATTTGTCAAGCGCCAAAAGCAAATGTTCCCTCAGAAAATATGGCCGCCATATCCACGCCCAAAACCGCCCTAGCGAGTCGTAAAGAGCCCCGACCCGGCGACAGCCGCCGGCGGGGCTCTTTGTAAACGTCACCAGGCACGGCGCCCGGCAAACGCTCGCATTACTTCCGATCGTTCAGCCGACCACCGCGATATCCACCGGCGGCCGCATGGTCGAACAGACGGCCAGGGCCTCATGGATCTTGTGGCCCTTGAAAGCGCCGATGAGCGCCGGGTCGGCGGGCGCCCCGGCGTCGTAGGCGGTGATGGCCTGCTGGCAGAGGTTGTAATCGAAACGCGGCGCCCACTTGCGGGAGCCGAGCCGGGCGGTGGTGGAGCAGTTGTCCACCATGAAGGCCACCCCACGGTAGTGCATGTAAGGGTTGAGCGAATCCACCGCCTCGATCACCGACTCGTTGGCCACCTCGCTCAGACAGTGGCCCTTTTCGATGAGCAGATCGATCTGGGCCATCATGGTGGCGCAGTAGATCCCGGCGGTAAATGGGTTGATGGCCGGCGGGGTGGCAGTACGGACGGCGCGTACCTCCTCGCCCACCAGCCACATGCGGGTGCCGTCGATCCTGCCCATGGGGAAGCGTCGGTGACGCTGGCCGGCCATCACCACGCTGCGGATCTCGTTACAGCTCGACACCTCGTCGTAGATCTCGAGCAGGATATCAAAAGCCGGGCCATAGGCATGGGAGTAGATGCGCTCGAAGACTTCTTTCCCCGCCTCGTCCAACTGGTCGTAGACCGCCTTGATGCCGTGGTGGGAAATGGTCCTGCTGATCGGGCCGGTGATGTTCTCCACCGAATCGATGAACGCCTGCGCCTCACTCATCCCCTCTGCCATCACGTAGCGACGGAAGAGGGCCTCGACGATGCCGTGCACCGCGCCAAGCAGGATGCCGCGCTCGCCGAAGATNNCCGTTCACCTCCTTGCCCTGCTCGTAGAGGCGGCGCACCGAGGGGCCCATGCCCTTGGGGCAGACGGCGATGACGTTGACGCTAGAGGGGAAGGTCTTGCCGATGCTCTCGAGATAGCCGAGCAGGAAGCCGTGGGAGAGGCCCAGGGTGGCGCCATCCTTGAGGTTGTCGAAGACGGCCTGGTGGTTCTCGGCCTGAGCCGCATCGGAGATGAGCAGCATCACCAGATCGGACTCGGCGATCACCCGGTACATCTCGCCCAAGGTGCCGCTCTCTTCGGTGAATCCGGCGGCCCGGGCCGCGGCCATGGAGGAACTGCCGGCCCGCAACCCCACCTTGACCCGGATGTCGGTGCCCGCGAGCGAATCCCGCATGTTCTGGGCCTGGGCCGGCCCCTGGGAACCCCAGCCGATGACGCCGATCTGCTTGAAGCCGGCAAAGGCCCGGGGCAGGAGGTGGAACAGGTCGCGGCCGCCCTTGACCACGGTTTCCTCGGTGCCGGCCAGGGTGATGGTCCGGGTGGCAAAAACCTTTGACTCGAATGTGGTCTGCATAACTGCCTCCTCGAAAAAACGCCATGACCGCCGCTGATCAAGGAAGGAGGGTCACGGGAATGAAGATGGATAGCGCGAAAAAAAACGTTCCAACGGGTCGTTAGCACCAAAACGTTGAGAGTATACTCCAAACCGCGTTCGGAGCAAGCCGTTTCTCCGTCTCTTTTGGCAGCCAGCCTACAGGAAAACCGCGTCGTGGGGAAGCAGGACCGCCGGCTGCAGCCCCAGCACCCCCTCGGGAGGACGATCAGCCGGGAAGCAGAGGGTGGCGGCGCGTCCACCGTCGCCGAGGCCGGTGGCTCCGAGAAGGGGGGCGGAACAGTCGAGGAAGAGCGATTTCTTGAAAAAACGGTTGCGGTCGCGGGCGGTGAAAAACGGCGCCAACTCGTCGGGCAGGGCATGGTAGAGGCGGTCGCGGGCCGTGGCGAGGGGAGCGGCGTCGAACTCCGGGGGCAGAAAGCGGTGGCCGCTGCGCAGCCAGTCGAAACAGAGAAGTTCCGCCACCAGTTCGCCATCGGACCGGGACGCGGCCCAGGCGAGCAGGATGTGGTTCATCAGCTGCTGGGTGCGGGCCCGGGCAAAGAAGTCCTCGGCGCGGCAAAGATCGAGCAACTCGGTGAAGACCCGGGCCGGGTCGGGCTCGACCCGCCGCAGGTAGGCAAAAAAGCCGACAAAGAAACGGTTGTTGTGGAATGCTTCCACACATTCGCCCAGCCAATGGAGGCGGGCAAGCCCGGCGTGGTCGAGTGAGCCGGTGGCCAAGACCTCGTAGGGTGGTGCCTCGCAAGCGAGAATGCCAAAGCGTTCGGCCTCCCGGCGCAGAGGGGTGTCGGGCAGAACCTTGAGCAACCCCACCTGGAGATAATGGGGGGCCAGGGAAAAGGCGTCGGCGAGCGACCGGCGGAAGCTCGCCTCATCCTCGAACGGCAGCCCCAGGATGAGATCCAGGTGCAGGTGGATGTTCGCGGCCGCCCGCAGCCGGCCGACATTGGCCCGGATGCGGCCGAAATCGGCCCGACGGTTGATGGCGGCAAGGGTCGCCGGGTTGGTGGACTGCAGCCCGATCTCGAAGCGAAAACGTCCGGCCGGCACGGTGGCGAGAAAGGCGAACATCTCCTCGGTGAACAACCCCGGGGCGATTTCGAAGTGAAAAACGGTGTCACCGGGCTGGGCGACGAGAAAACGCCACAGGGCAAGGGTGCGCTCGGGGTCGGCGTTAAAGGTCCGGTCGACGAAACGGACCACCGCCGGGCCCTGGGCGAGGAGGACGCCGAGCTCCGCCCGCACCTGATCGAGTTCCAGTTGGCGGACGCCGCGGGAAACCGCGGAGAGGCAGTAGCTACAGGCAAAGGGGCAGCCGCGGCTCGACTCGTAGTAGATTTGGCGGTGACGGAGGCCGGAGGTGAAGTCCTCCTCACGGTAGGGCATGCGGAAGGGATGGCCCGCCTCGGCCCGGTAGGCCGCCCGGAGCCGCCCGGCGGCGAGATCACCAAAGAAGACCTCGTCAAGCCCCTCCACCTCGCCCGCCACCACCGCGCAACAGCCCGACGGCAGGGTAGCGGCCAGGGTCGGGGCCTGGGGTCCGCCAAGAACCATGGCGGTGGCGGGCAGCAGGCGGGCCAGGTCGGTGACCAGCCGACCGATGAAGGCGCTGCTCCAGACATAGACCGAGAAGCAGACGACATCCGGCCCATTGGCAGCGATGCGGAGCAGGGTTTGGTAATAGGGATCGGAGAGCGAAAACTGCAACAGCTCCGGCACACAGCCCGGCAGGTGATGCTCAAGCGCGTTGCGCAGGTAATAGAGGGCGGCACAGGAATGGGTGTAGCGGCCGTTGACGGCGACAAGCTTTATTTTCAACATGCGTAACCGCTCAAACGGACGGAAGAAGGCTTTGAAACTTGAAGCTGCCAGGCTTCAGCACGACTGTCTGAGAAAATCGTCCCTCCGCTCCCGACCCCTCGCCCAGACGCCGCCGCTCACCATACCGGGCGAGCGATAAATTGACAAGACCTCCCGGCTGTGCTACCTGAGCAGGAGAAACCAGAGTGCTTCCACGCCCCCCCACCGCGCCAGGAGCCCCGTCCGTGCAGTTCAACTTAATCCGTAACGAACTGGAGAAACACCTCTTCAGCATCCCCCTGCCCTGCCCCTACTCCCTGCCCCGCCAGGCCCTCTACCGCCAGGCATTGGTGGGGCGGCTGCCCGAGCCGCTCATGGCGGGGCTCATGGCAGCGGGGTTTCGGCGCAGCGGCAACTGCATCTATATCATGGGCTGCCCGGAATGCGCGAGCTGCGTGCCAATCCGCATCGACCCGCAGACCTTCCGCCCCAACCGCGCCCAGCGCCGCAACCTCCGCCGCAACCAAGACATCGACGTGGAAACCGGCGGTTTCGCCGCCACCGAGGAAACCATGGCACTCTGCGCCGCCTTTCTGGCGAGCCGCTACCCGGGCCACGGCAACAGCGCCGAGGAGTACTACCACGGTTTCTTCGCCAATCGGATCACCGACACCTTCGAGGTCCGGTACCGACTCGAAGGCCGGCTTCTGGGGGTGGCGGTGGTGGATGTCGGCGGCAACTGGCTCAACGCGGTCTACTTCTTCTTCGATCCCCGCGAGGCGCAGCGCGGGCTGGGAACCTACAACATCCTCACCCTCGTCGAACGCTGCCGGCAGTGGCAGATCGACCACCTCTACCTGGGCTACTGGATCAAGGAGGTGAGTGCGATGAGCTACAAGGCCAACTTCACCCCCCATCAACTCCTCATCGATGGCGACTGGCGCACCGTTGACCGCCAGGCCACCGCCGCGGCCCCTATAGCGTGATTCCATGAAGATACCCTTTTTCAACCTCTCCTCCAGGCCCGGAAACGGCACGCCGACCATGACCGCCGGCCCCCTGGACCTGCACCACCAGGACCGCGAACAGTTCCAGGCGGTGCTCGAATCGTTCCATTCCACCCGCATCGCCGACCGGCTCGCCATCCTCGACATCTTCCTTGCCACCGAGCAGCATCTCACCCTCTCGGAACTCGAACAGCGGGTCGCCGCCGAGGCGCCGAAGCTCCGCGACCGGCTCTTTCTCAAAGAAACCATGGAGATGTTCTGCCGCTTCGGTTTTGCCCAGGAGCAGGCATTCGAGAACCGGGAAACGCAGTACGAACACCAGCATCTCGGCACCCACCACGACCACCTCATTTGCACCCGCTGCGGGCTGATCCAGGAGTTCGTCAACCCGGAGCTGGAACGCCTGCAGCTCGCCACCGCCCGCCGCTTCGGATTCCACCCGCTTCAGCACAAGATGGAGGTCTACGGCCTCTGCGCTGACTGCATGGCCAGCCGCGACGATACCATCCCGTTGCAGATGGCGGCCAACGGTGAAAAGGTGCGCATCGTCCACATCACCGGCGGCCGGGCGACCCAGGCCCGCCTCCTCGCTCTGGGGATTGCCCCCGGCACCTGCCTTGAGGTGGTCAACAACCACACCGCCGGCCCCTTCATCATCGCCATCCACGGCTCACGTACCGCCCTTTCCGCCGACCTGGCCGAACAAATCCAGGTGACCCACTCCTGCCGCCACGACGCCCCTCACCCCTGCCCATCGGCGGGGGAAAAATAGCGCTCGCCGTGGCAAAGGGTGTTTTGCTAGAATAGTCTCCGTCCGGAAACTGCTGTTCATACCGGAAAGCCGTTGGCGATCGCACTGGGAGATTGCCAAAATTCTACAGGAGACATCTTGCCAACGGCCCGGGGCCGACGGCTGACAGCCCCGGCCGGACTGGACAACAACCTGCAATCATTTCCTGCCGTCGAGGTACGCCTGATGAAGGTCGAGGAAGAATACATCCGCAACGTTGATAAACTGATGCCCTGCCCGGACATTGCTCTCGAAATCCTCCGGGGCGCCCACGAAACGGACTGCAACATCCCCGAGTTGTCCCGCAAGATCGAAAAAGACCCCACCCTCACCGCCAACATGCTGAAGATGGCCAACTCCGCCTACTTCGGCCACATGAAGAAGATCAACTCCATCACCGACATCATCGTCCGCCTGGGCATGGAGACGGTGAAGCTGCTGGCCATCACCAGCGCCTCCATGGGACTGCTCAATCAAGCCCAGAAGGCGTACAACCTTTCGGCCAACGCCCTCTGGCGTCACTCCTACGCCACCGCGGTGCTCGCCGCGGTGATCGGCCGGCATGCCGGCTACGAAGACGACGCCGGCCTCTACACCGCCGCCCTCCTCCATGACATCGGCAAAGTGGTGCTCAACAAGCACCTGCAGCGGGAAATCTACAACGCCGACGAGCCCCGGCCCGGCACGGTGATGGTTGACTACGAACGCTCCTTTCTCCACACCGATCACGCCCGGGTGGGCGAAGCGCTGCTCGCCAAATGGGGGCTGCCGGACTCCATCACCGTGCCGGTGGGCGCCCACCATCAGCCCCACGACACCAAAAACACCTTCCCGGCGGTCAACATCGTCCGCCTGGCCAATATCCTCACCGAGGAGATGGGCTTCCATTCCCTGGCCGAAGGCCATCCGTTGATGCGGATCAGGGAGTTCTTCGCCACCGAACCGGAGTGGCCGGAGGTTCCCCACTTCGTCGACGACCGGGAACGGATCATCGACGAATTTTTCCTCAAATACAACGAGTCGGCCTCCATCATGTTCAGCCTGGCCGATCAGTAAGGGGAAGTTGGCATCGCCGCGCCCCGGTCGACCGGGGGTTGCGTCAAGGGAGGAGGATCTCGGCCGCGGCCTGCACCGCGCGGAAGCGTTCCGGATCGCCCCCGGCGTCGGGATGGTGCTCGCGCGCCAGCCGCCGGTAGCGGGCCTTGATCGCCTGTGGGTCCACCTCGCCGGCCAGACCGAACACCGCCAGGGCCTCTTCCCGATCCTGATGGCCGGCATAGAGCCGCCAGAAGCGCTCCAGCATCTCCTCCACTTCCGCCCTGTCCACCTCCCGCATCCTGTCAAGATCCAGGTAATAAGCCCGCAACGGCTCGAACGGGGCAAGAGCGTCCGGCGGTACCGGGGTGGCCGGCGGCGGCAGGAGCACGATACCGAGGCAATGGATGGCGAGGTCGCCCCGGCCCTCCGCCCTGAGTCGGTCCCGCAGGCCGTAGAGGAGATGGAAGAGGAGGAAATGGCGCCGAAAGAGATCCAGGGGATCGTGACGGTTGCTCCCGACAAAGCAGGGAAGCGCCTCGGCGTTGAGCAGCTCGAGGAGGCGGTATTCGGCAAGGCCGGCGGGATGGGCGGCAAGGATGTCGTGAAGCCGGGAGAAGAGCCGCTCCCTCAATCGTGGGTCCATAAACGCTATCATAACATGGGAGCGATGCGCGCCGAGGGGCTTTTTTCCCCGCCCGACCCCACGCCGGGACCGCCCGCCCACCACTGCTTGACAGGCCGCGCCCCATCCGGGATAATCTCAAGATCTACGGAGCTTTAACGCTCCGCCCTCTCCCTCCCCCAAGGAGCATACCACCTTGACCGAGACAAGCCGCCGCCGCCAGATTCTGCCGGTGCTTCCCCTCAAGAACGCCGTGGTCTTCCCCCACGTCTCGCTGCCCATCTCGGTGGGCCGGCCGGCATCGCTCGCCGCCGTCGAAGCGGCGCTTGAGAGCCGCGACAGAACCCTGCTGGTGCTCGCCCAGCGGGACGCCGAGGTGGACGAGCCCCAGGCCGCCGACCTCTTCACCATCGGCACCACGGCCAGGATCAAGCTGGTGGCCCGCGCCGAGGCCACGGTGCAGATCATTTTGGAAGGGCTCGTACGGGCCGTGGTGGAGGAACTGATTCCCACCCCCGGCCATCTGCGCGCCTGGGTCCGCCCCTCGGCACTCCTCGCGGAGGGGAGCATCGAGGCCGAGGCCCTGCAGCGGGAACTGATGGATCTCACCGGCCGCTACTTCGCCCTGGGCCACCCCGAGGTGCAGCTGAACATCCCCACCTTTGTCGCCCAGGGCGAGGACATCATGCAGCTGGTCTACCCCCTGGCGCAGCTACTGGCCCTGGAACCGGCCAGAGCCCAAGGCCTGCTGGAGGCACCCGACGAAATCGCTGCCATGCGGCTGATGCGCGACGCCCTCATCCACGAAATCCAGGTGCTGCAACTGCGCCGCAAAATCGCCTCCAACGCCCAGGAAAAGATTGACCGGGAACAGCGCGACTACGTCCTTCGCCAGCAGCTCCACGCCATCCACCGGGAACTGGGCGACAAGAATCCCATGGAGGCGGAGGTGGAGACACTCCGCCAGCGGCTCGGTCGGCTCAACCTCCCCGAGGAGGCCATGCAGGAGGCGAAGCGGGAATTGAATCGCCTCGAACAGCTTTCTCCCGCGGCTCCGGACTATCAGGTCATCCGCTCCCATCTCGATCTTGTGCTGGAGCTGCCCTGGCAGGAGGCCACCACCGACAACCTGGACCTGGCCCGCGCCCGCCAGATACTCGACCAGGACCACTACGGCCTCGCCGAGGTCAAGGAGCGGATCATCGAACAGCTGGCGGTTATGAAGCTCAACCCCGACGCCCGGGGGCCGATCCTCTGCTTCGTGGGGCCGCCCGGGGTTGGCAAGACCTCGCTCGGCCAATCCATTGCCCGCGCCCTGGACCGCAAGTTCCAGCACTTCAGCCTGGGCGGCATGCACGACGAGGCCGAACTCCGCGGGCACCGCCGCACCTATGTGGGCGCCATGCCCGGCCGGATCATTCAGGCGATTCGCCGGGCCGGGGTGAAGAACCCGCTGCTGATGCTCGACGAGGTGGACAAACTGGGCCGCGACTTCCGGGGCGACCCGGCCGCCGCGCTGATGGAGATCCTCGATCCGGCCCAGAACCAGAACTTCCGCGACAACTACCTGGACCTGCCCTTCGACCTCTCCAGGGTCTTCTTCATCACCACCGCCAATGCCGTGGACACGGTTCCCAAGCCGTTGCTCGACCGCATGGAAACCCTGCGACTCTCCGGCTACAGCGACGAGGAAAAACTCGCCATCGCCCGCCTCTACCTGCTGCCGCGCCAACGGACCGAGGCCGGTCTGGGTGAGGAGCAGTTCCTGGTCCCCGACCAGACCCTGGCCACCATCATCCGCCGCTACACCCGGGAGGCCGGGGTGCGGGAACTGGAACGGATGCTGGGACGGCTGGCCCGCAAAGCGGCGGTGGGTTTTGCCGAAGGCAAGACCGCGCCGGTGACCGTGGCCGGAGAGGATCTCGCCGGGATGCTGGGACCGGAGCGTTTCTTTGCCGAGGAACTCCGCCGGGAACTCCCCTGCGGGGTGGCAACGGGGCTCGCCTGGACCGATGCCGGCGGCGACGTGCTCTACATCGAAGCCATTGGCCTGCCGGGCGACGAAGAAAAGCTCACCCTCACCGGCCAGCTCGGCGAAGTCATGAAGGAATCGGCCATAACCGCCAACAGCTACCTGCTCGCCCACGGCGCAGCACTCGGCATCACCGCCCCGCCGCCGGTGGTCCACATCCACGTGCCGGCCGGCGCCATTCCCAAGGACGGCCCCTCGGCCGGGGTCAGCATCGCCGCGGCCCTGGCCTCCCTCTACACCGACCAGTCCACCCGCCACGACACCGCCATGACCGGTGAAATCACCCTGAGCGGCCTGGTGTTGCCGGTGGGCGGGATCAAGGAGAAAATCCTCGCCGCGCGCCGGGCCGGCATCCTACGGGTTGTCCTGCCGGGCGAGAACCGCAAGGATCTCCGCGATCTGCCCGATCAGGTGCTGACCGAGATGGAGTTCATCTTCGCCAATCGCATCGAGGAGGCGCTGGCGGCGGTACTCGCCACCACGCCGCCGGCACCGCAAAAGAGAACCGCCCCGCCGACCGACACGGTCGACGGGGCGGCAAAAAACTGCACCGACGGCAGGACCACGAACTACTTGTCTACCCGCACCGTATAGAGGTTGCCGTGTTCATCCATCCCTTCGGCGACACCGTCGGCAACCCAGTCGCCGATGAACTTGACCTCGGCGCCGTTTTCCAGATAGAGGTAGCCTGAGACGCCGTCCACGCCGTCCACGTCAATGACGCCGACCACCTTGTGACCGCAGCCGGAGCCGGTGACGCTGTACGAGTAGGAGTCGGGCCCGTAGGTAAGGGCCGAAACCTCGCCCTTCGCCTTCTTGGTCTTGGCGCAGAGATCGCCGCCGTGCATGAAGCCAGCGTTGATATAGCGATTGTCCCGCGTATAATCGACGCCGTCGTCGGAAAGCGTGTCGGGGCCACTGCCAGGGGCGGTGGCAACACTGCTGCCGGCCAGGGCCGGTTGCACGAAGGCCCCTGGCAGCTGCAGGGCCACGGTCACCACCACCCCGCCCATCACGTACCGGTATCCCCTGCCGACGCCCCGGGCAAAACTCTTCATCTCATCACCCCCATGCACTGTCGTTTTCCCAAACATCCCGCCGCAGCGAGAAAGGAATGGCCAGCCGACTCTCCTCGGCCGAAACAAGCGGTCGCCACGATTTTGACAAGATCCTAGCAAAAGCAACCGGAAAGATCAATGGCCCGGCCCCTGCGGCCGGCCTCCGGACCGTAAAGGCTAATAGCTTGAAATCATAAGACAATAACCGACAGCCGATTGCCAGTCCGACTGACGCTGATTTTACCTAACGGCTAGCAGGTTAAAATGACAGACAAAATATAAAAAAAATTTTTTCGAAAAAAATGCACCACCAACCGGTTATGTTTGATCAGCCACGCCGGGGGGTGAGCAGAACGAGCACCTCCAGGTTGGCCGAGCCCGGGAACATGTCCAGAGGCACAACCCGCTCGACCTGATAACCGCCGGTACGCCACTCGGCGAGGGCGTTCGGGATCTCGTCGACGCCGCAGAAGATGTGGAGGACCTTGCCTGGCCGGCAGCGGGACAGCACCTCGATCACTCCGGGCAGGGGCCCCTGGCGGGGCGGGTCGAGGAGCACCGCATCCGGGGGGGGGCCGGCGGCCAGTACCTCGTCGAGGCTCTCCTCGGTGAGTCGGCGGGCGAGATACCGAACCCGGCCGCCGGCCTGGCGGCCATTTGCCACCGCCGCCCGAATGGAAGGGCCCTCGGCGTCAATACCCAGCACCTGCCGGTACTCCGGGGCCAGGAAAGCGCTGAAAAGGCCGTAGCCGCAGTAGAGGTCGAGCAGCGATTCGCCACCCGTGGGGGAGAGGAGTTCGCGGGCCTGGGCGAGCATCACCGGCACCATTGCTTCGTTGACCTGGGAAAACGAGGTGGGATGATAGCGGTAGCGGTGGCCGGCGAACTCCACGGTGAGAAGTTCGGGTCCGAAGAGGTGCTTAAAATTAAAGGTTTCTGGCCGGCGGCTCTCGAGGTAGTAGTCGGAACGGCTGGGGTCAAGGAAGACAAAGGCTGCAGCCACCGACACCGGCCCTTTCGCGCAATGATCGGCCAGAAGCTTGAACTTGCGGACCAGGGGGCCGTTCATGGCATCGACGTTGAAGATCACCACCCGCTCGGTGTAACTGCCGCGGATGATCAGATGGTTAAGATGGGCGGCGGCGAGGTGGAAGGCGGGTTCACTGAGCTTGCGCTGCAGGAACCGGAAGATCCGTTCGTGGGAGCCCGGCTCAAGCGGTGAGGCGACAAAGGGCTGGCGCTGGCCGCCGGGTCGATCGCCAAAGGCGAGGAAAAGGGTCGAGCCGCGCAACACGGCCCGACGCTTGGAGGTGGTCCGGTAGCCGCGGGGCCGCGGCGAGGCGATCACCGGGTCGGGCTGACCGGCAAGGCGGTGGTGCTGCCAGAAGAGAGCGAGCCCCTTGCCTTTTACCGCCAACTCGTCCGCATAGTTCAGGTGGGCAAGGGGTGCGGTCGGCGCGGCGCCCCCCTTCGGCTGCTCGGCGGCCGGAACCAGGGGCAGCAGCAGGCCGGCAAAGGTGGCGGTTGCGGCAGCCGCCGGCGGCCGAGGTGGCCGAGGCGGCCGGTCGGAGGTGGACTTCCTGGAAGATTTCTTCTGAGGCACGGGCACACCGACAAAAGGGACAAGGGGTACACCGGCGACAGGAGCCGGCAGGTCACGCGCCCACGGCGCATGGCGATACTACACCGTTGCCCCCTGCTTTTATAGAAAAAAAGACGGCCAGGATAAATTCCCGGCCGTAACCAAGCCCTCAAACGGAAAAAGTGCTCAGTCCTTTCAGCCGGGACAACCTTCCTAAGGTTGAGGCGTCCGCCGCCCCTCCCCCTTCCCGTCAGCCGACAAGCTTCAGCACCCCCTGCCCGCCATCGATCACCATCTGGGTGCCGATCACCGCCAGGATCAGCCCCATCAGCCGGGTGATCACCCCCAGGGCACCGACCCCGATAAAGGTGACGAACTTCTCGCCGAGCACGAAGCAGACATAGGTGATGGCACAGAGGATGGCAAAGGCGCCGATGGTAATCGCCACGGCCAGCAGACTCCCCTTGGCGGCGAAATTCATCGCCGTGGCAATGGTGCCGGGACCGGCGAGAATCGGCATCGCCAACGGAGAGACGGCAACACTGAGTGCCGCTTCACGGCATTTCTGGTTGTCTTCCCGGTTGAGCTGGTGCAGGCTCGACTGATTGCCCTGCAGCATGTGAAAGCCGATGAGAAACACGATCAGACCGCCGGTGATGCGAAAGGCCGGGAGGGTCATGCCGAAGAGGGTAAAGATCAGCCGGCCGGCGATGGCAAAGAGGACCACGATGAGAAACGCCAGCAGCACCGAACGCCTCGCCACCGCCTTGGTGGTGCCGGTGTCGTCGTCGGCAGTGAGGCTGAGGAAAATCGGCACATTGGCGATGGGGTTCATGATGGCGAAGAACCCGGTGAAGACGGTAAGCGAATGGAAAAACACGCTGGTCATCGGTAAGAGACTCCTCTTCGGTTTGGCAGGTTATCCGGCCTGACTCCGGATACGCCAAGGAGGCGTGGGCTCCAGAGCTTGCCGGCGGCCGCAACGGGGAGCACGGCAGAGCCCGGTGCCGCAGCAAACAGACCTAACGACTACCAGAAGCCCAAGACAAATACAAGCCCTCCGGCAAGGAGGCCCCTCGGAATCCTGCTCCCCCCGCCGGGAACGGGACGGCGGAGCTTGTCGGGCAAGGGAATCGGCAGCGACGCCGTTCGGCCACGGCAATAACTTTCAGGCCGGACGGATGAGGCCGGCCAGAAAGGGACCAATGGCGGCCAGGGGCAGGATGTGGTCCACAGCCACCGCGGCGATCGCCGCCCGCGGCATGTAATCAGTCTGGGCGGTGGCCGGATCCTGAACAACGGTAAGGCCGTGGTTGGCCTTGATCGTCGTGAGGCCCTGGGCGCCGTCGTGGTTGGCGCCGGTGAGAACCACGCCCACCAGGCCGCCGCCATAGGCCGCGGCGGCGCTGGCGAAAAGCACGTCGATGGCGGGCCGGGAAAAGTTCACCCGGGGATCGATGGAGAGGGAAAAGGTGCGGTCCATTTCAATGAGCAGGTGGTAGTTGGGAGGGGCGAAGTAGACATGCCCCGGCACCACGGCCTCCTTTTCCTCGGCCTCCCGCACGGTCAGGGCACAGCCGTCGTTGAGGCGTTCAAAGAGATAGGCGTCCTGCGAGGGATGAAGGTGCTGGACCACCACCAGGGGCAAGGGATAGTCGGCCGGCAGGACGGCGAGGATGGTGGTCAGGGCCTTCCATCCGCCGCTGGAAGCCCCCATCACCACGGCCTCGTAACCCATGCTCACCACCGTTCCTCCCGGGGGGACACCGCTCACAGCACCCCTTCCACCACGGCGGCCAGGGTCTGTAGGGTAAACGGCTTGACGATCATGCCCTCAAAGCCATAATTCCTGTAGTTGGCCATGATGGCGTTGTCTCCGTAGCCGCTCGCCACAATAGCCTTGACGGTCGGGTCGATTTCCCGTAGACGCACCAGAACCTTTTCCCCGCCCTCGCCTCCGCGGATGGTGAGATCGAGGATAACCGCCGCAAATGGGTGCCCCGCTGCCTGGGCCTCGGCAAAAAGGGCCAGAGCCTCCGGCCCGTTGGCGGCCACCCTGACGGCATAGCCGAGAAACTTGAGCATCTCGCCAAACGCTCCGGCTACACCCTCCTCGTCCTCCATTACCAGAATGGCGGCGTGCCCCTCGGCGGCCATCGGCGGGGCGGAAGGCGCCGGCGGCGGTGACATCGGCCGCGCCCCTCCCCCCGGCACCGCCGGCAGGTAGACATGGAAGGTAGCCCCCTTGCCGGGTGTTGACTCCACCTGAATGGCGCCACCATGTTTCTTGATAATGGAATGGGAGATGGTCAGCCCCAACCCCTGGCCCCGGGCCGCCCCCTTGGCCTTGGTGGAGAAGTAAGGGTCGAAGATCCGGTCGATGTTGGCCGGGTCAATCCCCGGGCCGTCGTCCTGGAAAGTGATGCGGACGTACCCCCCCTCCTTGAGCAGTGGTTCGGCGGCCCCACCAGCCACGCGTGTGTTGGTTGCCGCGATGGACAGATTGCCGCCCTCCGGCATCGCCTCCTTGGCGTTGAACAACAGGTTCTGGAATACCTGCCCGATCTGTCCCTTGTCAACCTCCACCGAGCCCAGGTGGGGGTCGATGGCAAAACTGACCTTGACCTTGGAACCGCTGAGCAGAAGCGAGACGGTGTCGGTAAGCAGCTGGGCGATGTCGGCGCTTTCCTTCACCGGCCGGCCGCCCTTGGCAAAGGTGAGCAGCTGCTGGGTAAGATCCCTGGCCCGCTTGGCCGCCTTGACCGCCTCGCCCAGTTTCTGATGGATGGCGCTTTCAGGCGTGCTCATCATCTGGGCCAGTTCGATGTAGCCGAAGATGGTGGTGAGCAGGTTGTTGAAGTCGTGGGCGATACCGCCGGCGAGCACGCCCAGTGCCTCCAGATTGCGGTTCTTCTGAAGTTCCAGCTGCATCCTTTCGCACTCCTGCCGCTGCTGGTAGAGGTTGATAAAGACCTTTACCTTGCTGAGCAGGATGTCGGGGTCGATGGGCTTGAAAAGGTAGTCCACCGCCCCACTCTGGTAACCCTTGTAGATGTGCTCCTCTTCCTTGCTGATGGCGGTGACGAAGATAATCGGCACGTTACGGGTGGCAGCATGGTCCTGCATCAGGGCGGCGGTCTCGAAACCGTCCATGCCGGGCATCTGCACGTCGAGCAGCACCACCGCGAACTCGTGCTCCAGCATCAGCGCCAACCCCTCGTTGCCCGACCGGGCGGTGTGAATCTCCGCCTCGTGGAGGGGCCGCAGAGTCATCTTCATGGCATGGAGGTTTTCCGGCCGATCGTCGATGAGGAGAACCTTTACCTTGCTGTCAACCATGGCTCTTTACCCTATGAGGTACAACACTGTCGGCGTCTTAAGCCGTCGCCCGCTTGCGGTAGGTCTGCATCTGCCGGCCGATCTCTTCGTAGCGATCATTGAGCTTGGAAAAACGCAGGCTCTCCTTTTTGCCCAGACAGAGAAAGCCGCCCCGGACCAGGCTTTCGTCGAGCAGCCCCAGGACCTGTCCCTGCAAGGTGTTGTCGAAGTAGATCAGGACGTTGCGGCAGAGGATGAGATGCATCTCGCCGAAGACCTGATCGGTCACCAGATTGTGGCGGGCAAAGGTGATGTTCTTCTTCAACGCCTGGGACATGATCACCGCCTCGTAATGGGCGTCAAAGTAATCGGTAAGCGACGCCACGCCGCCGGCCTGCCGGTAGTTGTCGATGTACTTCCGCGCCTCGGCGATGGGATAGATCCCCTGGCGGGCGCGGGCCAGCACCCCTTCATTGAAGTCGGTGGCATAGATGGTCGTCCGGTCGAGGAGCCCTTCCTCCTGAAGGAGGATGGCAAGCGAGTAAGCCTCCTGGCCGCTGGCGCAGCCGGCATGCCAGACCTTGAGGAAGGGATAGGTCCGCAGAAAGGGGATCACCTCCCGCCGCAGGGTGACATAGACCTCGGGGTCACGGAACATCTCGGTGACCGCCACGGAAAAGTCCTCCAGCAGATCCTGGAAGAACGGCTCGTCGTGGAGAAGCCTGGAGGTGAGTTCGGAAATTCGGCCGTACCCCGAGGTGGTCATAAAGTGGCTGATCCGCCGCACGATCGAAGCCCGGGAGTAATGGCGAAAATCGTAGCCGTAGCGCCGGTAGACGGCCTCCAGCAACAGGTCCACCTCGATAGCTTCGATGCTCTTGCACTCCATAACCCTGCCCCGCTACCGGTACAACCAGATCCGCATCATCGAGAAGAGACGCGCCTCGGCGATGGGCTTGGCCAGATAATCGTTGGCCCCTGCCGCCAGGCATTTCTGCTTGTCCTCGGGCATGGCCTTGGCGGTGAGGGCGATGATCGGCAGATCCCAGAACCGCTCCTGGGCCCGAATGCGGCGCATGGCCTCGTAGCCATCCATCTCCGGCATCATGATGTCCATCAACACCAGATCGACCCCATCCGCCTGGCCGGCCAGGGTTTCCAGGGCCTTAAAGCCGGTGTTGGCGATGAGCACCTCCATCTGTTTTTCGGAAAGGATCTTGGAGAGGGCAAAGGCGTTGCGCATGTCGTCGTCGACAATGAGCACCCGCTTGCCGATGAACATGGCGTCCTGCTCGTAGAGATTGACGATCATCTTTCGTTTGTCGGCCGGCATTTTGTCCACCACCCGGTGGAGGAAGAGAGCGGTTTCGTCCAGAAGGCGTTCCACCGACTTCACTCCCTTGATGATGATCGAGTCGGTGTAACGGTAGAGGCTGTCATGTTCCTCCCGGGTCAACTCCCGTCCGGTATAGACGATGACCGGCGGGATGGCGATGTCGCCCTCCTTCTCCAGCCGGTCGAGGAGTTCGAAACCGGTCATGTCGGGCAGGCCGATGTCGAGGATCATGCAGTCGAAACTCCGCTCCCGGAGGATGGCGATCACCTCGGCGCCGGTGGCCACGGCGGTGGTGTTCACGTCACCGTTGCCGATGAGCCTGACGATCTGCTGACGGAGCAACTGGTCGTCCTCCACCACCAGCAGCTCCCGGATCTCGTTGGCGATAAATTCCTCGAGCCGGTCGAAGGCGCCGCGCAGTTCATCCTGGTTTACCGGCTTGTGGAGGTAGCCAACCGCCCCCTTCTTGAAAGCGTCCAGGGTTTTCTCCTCGGCCGACATCATATGCACCGGGATATGGCGCAGGAGGGGGTTCTTCTTGAGCGCGTCCAGCACCTCCCAGCCGGTCATGTCCGGCAGGTTGATGTCGAGGATCACCGCGCTGGGCCGGAACTGCTCGGCCAGCACCAGGCCGCCCTGGCCGTCGGCCGAGGCGAGGCACTTGAAGCCCTTGTCGTGCCCCTGTTTGATCAGGTACTTCACGAAGTGAAGGTCATCCTCGATGATCAGCACCGTCTTGTCGGTTTCGCCGATCACCTGCCGGTCGTCGGCGATGGCCACCGCGGGCCGGGCGGCTTCGCTCTCCCTTGCCCGGCGCGGGCCGGCAGCAGGCCTCGGACGTGGTGAGGGGAGCGAAGCCGGAGCCACGGCCGGAGGCGCGGCGGCAGCGGGAGGGGAAACGGCGAGGGGAAGGTAGAGGAGGAAGGTCGAGCCGCGACCCGTGGTGCTGGTCACCTGGATCTCGCCGCCCAGCAGTTCGGCAAGCTCCCGGGAGATGGAGAGTCCCAGCCCGGTGCCGCCATACTTGCGGGAGGTACTGCCGTCGGCCTGCTGGAACGCCTCGAAGATGATCTTCTGCTTCTCCGGCGGAATGCCAATCCCGGTGTCAGTGACCGCGATGGCGATCGCCTTGCCGATCACAAGTCCCTCCTTGGCGGGGGCGTCCTCACCGGCCAGCGGCCGCACGCTCACCGTCACCCCGCCCTGGTCGGTAAACTTGATGGCATTGGAGACGAGGTTGCGAAGGATCTGCTCGAGCCGCTGCCGATCAGTGGTAAGCGTCGCCGGGGCGTGGGGGTCGATGTCCACAGAGAAGAGCAGCCCCTTGTCGCGGCAGAGGGCCTGGAAGACATCCGCCAACCGTTCGGCCATCTCCTCCAGCGACACCTGGGTCACCGCCAGCTCGACACGGCCCGCCTCGATCTTGGCCAGGTCGAGGAGTTCGTTGATCAGTTCCAGCAGGTCGTTGCCGCTGCTGTACATCACCCGGGCCGACTCCACCTGCTCTTCATTGAGATTGCCCTCCTTGTTCTGGGCCAGGTTGTGGGAAAGGAGCAGGAGGCTGTTCAGGGGGGTACGGAGTTCGTGGGACATATTGGCCATGAACTCCGACTTGTACTTGCTGGCGATGGCCAGTTCCTCGGCCTTGCGCTCGATGCCGTGGCGCGCCTCCTCGAGTTCGATGTTCTTTGTCTCGATATCGGCCTTCTGCCGCTGGAGGGACTCGGTCTTCTCCTCAAGTTCCTCGTTGAGGGTCATCAACTCCTCATGCTGGGCCTGCAGCTCCACCTCCCGTTCCTTAAGGGAATGGGTCTGGGCCTCCAGTTCCTCGTTGGTGGCCTGCAGCTCTTCCTGCTGGACCTGCAGCTCCTGGGCCTGGCGTTGGGTTTCGGCCAGGAGGGCGGCGAGCTGCATGCGAACCTGCACGGAATGCAGGGCAATGGCGATGTTGCCGGCCACCCGTTCCAGGAAGGCGATGGCGGCATCGCCAACGCTTGCGAGGAATCCCAGTTCGAGCACCCCCTTCACCTCGCCCTCGCGACTCAGGGGCACCACCACCAGCTGCCTGGGGACGGCCTCCACGATGGAGGCCACCAGCCGGACACATTCGGACGGAATGGCGTCCACCACCAGCGTCTTCTGCTCCCGCACCGCCTGCCCCACGATCCCCTCGCCCATCACGAAACGCTCCCGAGCGGTCCCCTGGCCGGAGGTTGCATAGGTGCCATGGAGCTGGAGTTCTCCCTCGTCAACCACGTACACGGCCCCGGCCAGCAGGGGAAGATGCTCCGCCAGGCCGCTCAGCAGGCTGTTACAGAGTTCATGCAGATCCTGTTCGCCCCGCAGCCGGTCGTTGACCAGGGAGATGCCCGACTGGATCCAGTTCTCCTTCTCGATGACCGCAAATGCCTGCTTGGTCTCGTTGATGTCGAAGAAGTATTCGAGCGCCCCCACCACCTCGCCGTCCTCGCCGAAAACCGGCGCCCCCACGTAACGAATGGGCAGCTTGCGCCCATCGGGATCGATGATCGTTTCGGCCTCCTCCACCTGCCGGCTCTGCATGGCCCGCCCCACCCGACACTCGCCGGTGCGGCAATGGGCATTGCAGAAAAACTCATAGCAATGCCTGCCGAGGCAGGCGGCGGGGGCGCGGCTCGCCACGGCCGCGCCGGCGTTGTTGATGTAGACGAGCTTAAAGTCCCGGTCCATGCAGAGCACCGGGGTGGGAAGCTTGTCGAGGTAATCGGCGAGCCGCCGGGCATCGGCCAATGCCATGCGGTTGGCGTCGGCCATCTCCCGCAACCGCATGGTCATCCGTAAAAGCGCGGTGCCGAGCCGGTCCTCGGCGGACCAGGGGATGATCTGCACGGTAAAGTCACCCTGGGCGACCACGTCCGCCTGGCGGACCGCAGCGCGCAGGTTATCGCCCATCTGGTTCACGGCCTGCCCCAGAACGTCGTTTTCCCCCCGCAACACCACCGACTTGTCGAAGTTGCCCACCGCCACTGCCTCGCACACCCTGGCCACGTCCTGGAACGACTGCACCATGCGGCTGAAGCTCTTGTAGAGATCGCCGATCTCGTCGCCCGGAAAGCGCGCCGCCACTGGCGAGAGATCCCCCTGCGCCACCAGGCCGGTCCATGCCGACAGGGTCTTGATGGGCGAGACGATACTCCTGGTGATCAGCACCGCAAGACCGGTAACCACCAGGAAGGTTCCGAAAAGGAGGAGGACCACCACCTGCCGTTGCTCGGTCACCAGGGCCATGGCCTCGCTTTCGGCCACCTCCGCCACCACTATCCAGTGAATCCCGAAACGAGCCAGCCCATCCAGGTTGCTGATGGCACCGAAAACCCGGACGCCCCGGTGATTGACGTAATTGCTCACCCAACCGTCGGCCTTGGCCGCCTTGGCCCCGGCAGATTCGACGGCAAACCACTGTTTCACCGGATCGGATTCGACCCGGACCCGGAGGGCGGTCGATTCCTGTTCCTGCCAGGAGTCGGAACGCATCAACAGATCGCTGCCCACCAGAAAAGTTTCGCCGGTCTCCCCCATGCCGGTGCGGTCCTGCATCAGGGCGTCCACCTGCTCGAGCGGAATCTCCAGGGCCATGAGGCCGATGATGTCGCCCTTGTCGCCGCGCACCGCGCCGACAAGGAAGCTGTCAAGCTCGTGGCCGATGGCCGAGCCATTTCCGAGATCGGAAAAAAACGTCTCCCCGGTGGCCAGCGACCGTTGGCAGGCATGGGCAAAGTTGGTGGCGGCAAGCGGTCCCTTGAGGATGTTTTCCCCCCTCGCCGCCACTTTGGAAATGCTGTAGAGAATGTTGCCCTGCGGGTCGATGAACAGCACGTCGTGGTAGCCGAAGAGCGCCCGGAACCGCTCCAGGTCCTCGTGGCGGGAGGCGACCAACCGCTGCCAGCGGGGATCGCCGGCCAACGCCGGGCCAGCCGCCGACAGGCTCTCGTGCAACTGCCGCAACTCGGTGAGGAAGCGAACGTTGGCGGCGAGGCGGGTTTCCAGAATCAGGTTCTTGACCTTTTCGTCGAAAAAGGCCTCGATGTACCGCTTCTTCAGCTCCACCATGGCGGTGAGGGAGCTGCTGGTGTCGGCGATGAGGTTTTCCCGGGCCGCCCGGTAGCTGATGATGCTCACCACGGTGAGGGGGATGAGGGAGATGACGAGAAACCACCCAAAAAATTTCTTCCCGAGACCACTACTGCTCAATTTGAAGAGGGAGGAAAGGGACGTCACGTGGGCAACCTTTTGGCAGAAAGGGTTGAAGGACTCAACGGCCGCCAGCGCCAGACCAGGGGAGCATAAGGAGTTCTTCTTGCAGAGCCCGGTTTCATGATACTATAGCCCAAAAGTGTTAAAGGACGTGAAAAATTTTGTCGGCACCATGGAAAAAAGTCAAACAAAGAAAAGGAGTTAGCATCTGCACGGCCGGCTGCCGCCCCTGCTCCGGCGCCCTCTTCAGCCCATGTCCCCAAAACCATCCTACCAGGAGCTGCAGCAGCGGCTCACCGAACAGGAAAAGCGCCTGACACGTCTCCAGGAACGCGATGCCAAGCTGCGCCTGCTGGCGGTGGTGGTAGAGGACTCCAACGACGCCATCACCGTTCAGGATCTGGCGGGCAACATCCTCGAATGGAACAAGGGGGCCGAAAGGATGTACGGCTGGCCCCGGGACAGGGCGCTCAAGATGCAGATCAACGCCATCGTGCCGCCGGGCAAACGTGCCGAAACCGAGGAACTCATTGCCAGAATCACCGCCGGCCAGGCTGTCGAGCCCTTTGAAACCAAGCGACTGACCGCCGATGGCCGGCTCCTCGACGTCTGGCTCACCGTCACCGCCATCCGCGAAGACCACCTGCCACTCGCCGTAGCCACCACCGAACGCGACATCACGGCCCGCAAACACGCGGAGCGAGAAAAGGCCGAGCTTATCAAGGAACTCCAGAAGACCCTGGCCGAGGTAAAGACTCTGCGCGGCATCATCCCCATCTGCATGATCTGCAAGCGTATCCGCAACGACAAGGGCTTCTGGGAACAGGTTGAGGTCTATGTCCACCACCACTCCGAGGCCAATTTCAGCCACGGGGTCTGCCCCGACTGCATGCGCGAACGCAACCCCAGGGTATACCAGAAGATGCTCCTCCTCGACCGGCCCCACCCCAAGGGATGACCGTCCCGCCCCTCCTCGGCCTGCCCTGCCGCCGGCCGGCTCAGATCTTGCGCCTGAAGGTGAGCACCGCCAGCAGCAGCATGCCCCCGGCAAAGAGGGTGAGAAAGGAGAGGTCGCCACCGATGGCGGTGGGCCCTGCGGCGTCCTTGAATAGGATCGCCTTCAGGGCATGGACGGCGTAAGCCTCGGGGTTCACCCGGGCAAAGGCGCGCAGCCAGTCGGGAAAGCTCGCGACTGGGTAGATGGCGCCGCTGGGGAAGAAGAGGATGACGTTCAAAAAACCGCTCAGGAGGCCGACGATCCGGGGATGGCTGAAACGGCCCAGGATGAGAAACATGAGGCTCAGGAGCCCCAGGGTGGTGAGGACGATCACCGCGAGCAGCAGGAGGAACTGGCGACCAAAATGCTGAAAGGTGATCCCGGTGATCAGCACGCTCAACGAAAAGATCAGCAGCGCGATGCAGGTGGTGATCATGAGGCCGCTCAAGATAAGGCCGCCTACGATGTCCGCCTTGGTTACCGGGGTGAGCATGTAGCTTTCGTCCACCCCCAGGAAACGGTCCATGACCAGGTTGAAGGCCCCGGTGGTGAGGCTGCCCAGGAAGACGGCCATGATGATCACCCCGGGCACCAGCGACTGGAAGTAATCGATCTGGCGGAAAAGGTTGACCTCGCGGAGGTAATTCGCGTCCTTCTTTTCCCGCACCGCCACATACTCTTCGCCCACTGCGCGCAGGGCGCCATTGACCACCGCCTCGATGCCGGCCGCGGAGATGGCGTCGGTGTTGTCGAGGAAGAGTCCGATCTCCGGACGGTTGCGGCGGTTGAGCCGCCGGGAGAAGTCCGCCGGAATGAGGAGCGCGGCCTTGTACGTACCGTTGCGCACCCCGGCCAGGGCCGCTTCCGCGTCGACGACCGGCAAAAGGTCCACGGTCCGCGGCCCGGCCGCCACCGCCCGCAGGTTCTCCATCAGCCGCCGGCTCGCCGCCCCCTCGTCGGCCCGCACCACCGCCACCGGCAGCCGGGTGAGCTTGCCCTGAAAGGAATGGCCCAGGATCAGCAGATAGAGGATGGGCATCACCACGCTCATGGCGATGACCAGGGGGTTGCGCCGAAATTTTTTGAGATCCCGATCGATGATCGCCGTTATCCGCATCCCCTCCCCCCGGCCGTCAACGTCCCAGGCGCCGGGGGGCGCCGGCGCCGATCAAAAAGTCCACCTTCTTGGTTTCGTCGCGCAGCGCCTTGCCGGTGTGGTGGATAAAGACGTCTTCCAGGGACTGCTCGTGAATGGTGGTGGCGAGCACCGCGCCGCCCTGCGCCTTGACGGCCTCGAGCATGGCGAGGAGGTTGGCCGCCCCGTTGTCTACACCCGCCCGCAGCAAGTCGCCTTCGACGTTCACCGTCCGAACAAAAGCGAGCGCCCGAATGGCGTCGAGAAGCGGCGCCGTGATGGCATCGAGGCGCAGGGCAATGCTGTCGCTGCCCGGAATCTGCCCTTTAAGTTCGGCCGGCGTGCCGATGACCACGATCTTGCCATGGTCGATGATTGCCACCCGCTCGCAGAACTCCTCTGCCTCTTCCATGTAATGGGTGGTGAGGAAGATGGTCATCGCCTCCCCTTCCCTGAAGCGGAGGAGGAAGTCCCATATCACCCGTCGGGACTGGGGATCGAGCCCGGTGGTGGGCTCATCGAGGAAGAGAATACGGGGCCGGTGGATGAGCACCCGGGCGATCTCAAGGCGCCGCCGCATGCCGCCCGAAAACGAGGCCACCAGATCGCCGGCCCGGGCCGTAAGCCCCACGGTTTCGAGCAGCTCGGCGATCCGCTGCCGCCGCTCCCGGGACGGGATGTCGTAGAAACGGCCGTAGATATCCATGTTCTCATAGGCGGTGAGGTCGAGATCACTGGTCATCGCCTGGGGCACCACCCCGATCTGCCGGCGTACCGCCTCGGGGTCCGCCACCACTCCGCGACCGGCCACCCGGGCGTCACCGCCGGTGGGGGTGAGCAGGGTGGTGAGCATACGGATCAGGGTAGTCTTGCCGGCCCCGTTAGGGCCGAGGAAGCCGAAGATCTCACCGGTCGCCACTGAAAAGCTGATGCCGTCCACGGCGGTGAAGTCACCGTAGCGCCTGCTGATCTCGCAGACCTCGACGGCAAATTTCTCCTCCATCAGCCGCCCTCCGGGGCCGGGATGGTCACCCGGACGGTCATGCCGGGCGCAAGCCCCGTCCCGCCCTCGTCAACGGCAACGGTGACCCGGAAGGTACGAATGTCCTCGCGGCCCCCGGCCACGTCCTTCTGGGTGGCAAAATCGGCGTAGCGGTTGACGGCGGCGATGTGACCGGCAAACCTCTTGCCACCGCCGGCCAAAGGTTCGAGAACGGCCTGGGCGCCGAGACGGACACCGCCGAGCCGCGTCTCGTCGATGTCGAGGCGCACCGAGAGGTGCTTGAGGTCCACCACGGTGAGCACCGTCATGCCGGGGGTGATGGTTTCCCCCTGCTCCACCCCCTTATAGACCACGGTGCCGGCGATGGGGCTTGTCACCACGGTTTCGGCGAGCTTGGCCCGCCACAGGGCGAGATCCGCTTCCGCCTGGCGAACGGCGGCTCTGGCCAGGACGACCTGGCCCTTGGCTACCCGCAGCTGGGCCGCCGCTGACCGCTCTCTGGCCCGGGCCGCGGCAACCCCGGCCCGAGCCGCGGCGGTGGCCGCCGCGGCCGTCTCCTTGGCGGCAAGCCCCGCATCCAGGGATTCCCTGGCCACGGCGTTCCGGTCGTAGAGGCTGCGCATCTGGCCAAGATGCCGCGCGGCCTCCCCGGCCGCCACCTGCGCCTGGTCGAGTTCGGCGGTCGCCGCCTTGATCTGCGCCGCGGCGGCGGCAAGGCCGGCGGTCTGGTCGGCGCATGCTGCCTCGGCGACCCGCACCGCCTCCCTGGCCCGGTCGAGTCCGGCCGCCCCACTCCGCACCTGCGCGGCGAGATCGGTGTCCTCCAGGGCAAAGACCTCTTCGCCCCGCCGCACCGCATCGCCTTCATTCAAACCGAGCCGTGCGACCCGCCCGCTGATCTTGGCGGTGATATCGACCTCCCGGCCCTCTACCGTACCGGAGGAAACCAGTTCGCCGGCCGGTATTCCGTTGCGCTGATGAAGGTACCAGCCACCGCCGATAAATAGGGCCAGGAGCAGGAAACCCCACACCACTTTCTTGTTCATTTTCACCTCGCCCTCTCCCTGCCCCTTCCTGCCGGCCGTCAACAAATCCCAGCCGCGCCCGTCCCCCCCGCCGCCCCTGCCTTCTCAGTTGATCCAGTCGGCGCCGGTGGCCAGGACATTGGACAGCTCGCCGCGACGCACGGTGACGTTGAAGGGATTCTTGATGCCTTTGCGCCAGATGGCCAGGGTGACGCTGCTCCCCGGTTTCCCGCGCAGCCGGACCACGGCTTCGCCGGCGGCAAGCCCCTTGACCGCCACGCCGTCAATGGCCAGGATTTCGTCCTCGGCACGCAGACCGGCCGCCAGGGCTGGCGAGCCGGGCTGGACCGCGGCCACGGCCAGCCGTCCCTGCCAGCCATAGCGCACCACCGAGAAACCGCCCTCCCCCCAGCTGGTGAGACCGTTGAGGGTTACCCCCAGGCCGCCTCGCGCCAGTGGGCCGTAAAGAATCTCGTTAACCGACTGTCTCGCCACGGCCCTGACCTTGCCGCAGCTGTCGTCACCGAGGATGGCCACGTAGGTTGCGGCCTCGTAACGGGTTCGCTCGTGGCGCAGCACAATCATGTGATCACGGTCCCGCATCTCCCCGGTCACCGGAGCAGTATCAGAGGGGACCGTGCACTTCTCCGCCTGTACCGCGCCACGGCTCCATGTGCCGGAAAGGCGGTCGCCCTGCAGGACGAGTTGGTACTCGGTGGGGATGATGGCGTTGATCGGTACGTCGCCGACCAGGGAATAGGTGGCCCGTACCTCGTCCTCGGGCACGCGCCGCCGGTCGGTCTTAAGGGTCAGGCGGTTGCCGTCCAGGGTCAGGTTATAGGGGGTGCCGTCCTTGGCCACCCAGACGCCAATCCGCGCCTGGCTCTTGGCAGACACTTCCTGACGGAACTCGAGCTTGACGATTTCGTCCTTCACCCGTTGCGCGTCCTCTGCCCCCGGCGCCAGCGCCAGGTAGCGACGGTAATTGGCAATGGCCTTGCCGTAGTGGCCCAATTGGGCCTGAACCATGCCGAGGTTGCGCCAGGCGTCGGCCAGCCGGGGAGAGATGGCAATGGCCTGGCGGAACTCGTCCGCCGCCACGTCCAAATCGGCCTGGGACTTGGCCATCTCGACGGCGGCGGTGCCGCGCAGCAGGTGCCGCCGTGCATCGTCCTTTGCTCTTGCGGTGCCAGACGACGCTCTGGGCGACGTGGCATTTGCGGCGGCAGACTGGGCCACTGCCGGCGACGGCGGAGCGGCGGTCGCGGTTTCGGCCGCCGGGGCGGTGGCCGCCGGCGGCGGAGATTCCGCGGCAACGGCCGGAGGCGACGCACTTGCCGGCACGGCCGCCGGCTCTTGGGCCGAGGGTTGCGGGAGCGGTTTAGCGGCGCAGCCGGCCAGCAACAGGGCGGCGAGACTCCATGTCAAGACGGGGTTACGCATATCGGTCCTCCAAGGGGACGGCAAACGGCAGGGCCTCTCCTGCCGGCAGGGAGAGGATCAGACGATGGTTGTCACGCACAACCGCGGCCGGCGGGAAAAACCTTCTGGGGAAATTACCGCCGCGGCCCAAAAAATCAACTCAAACGTTAGTGATCCTGCCGCAGTTGTTCTGTCGCCCCTTCGGCCTGGAGTGCGGCACTCTTTCGGGGGAAGGTGAGCAGAGGGAAAACGTCTCGGGATCGCTGACGACAAGCTCAGAGGGAAACTGGGACTACAAGCCGGACCTTCCGGCCGCTGAAACAAGGGGCAACACCCTGCGGCCAGAAGGGGAGTCGTTACCGAACAACAGGAGGCAGGACCGGCCCCGGGAGACGATGCACGCCACGCCCTCCCTTCGGCACAGGCGGCCACCGTCCCACAGCCGTGGTGGACTTTACTCTTTGACGGTGATCGGCAAACCCGCCGCACCGGCGTAAAAGACGACGATTTCAGCGGGAACGTCGCCTTCGTTGATGCCGTAGTGCCATTTGTCGACCACCTCGACAATGGCGTCACCGGCCTTCAGGTGCAGGGTCCTGTGGTCGGTGGTGACCACGGTGAGCGCGCCCCTGAGCAACACACCGGCATTGATCACCGGATGCTCATGGAGGGGCAGCTTTACCTTGGGAGGGATCTTGATCCGCAGAATGGTTACCTCCGGCTGCCCCTTGGGGTAGCCCGGCAACACCGTCCCGTCCCAGCTGGTCGTGGCTTTGGCCAACACGGCCGCCTGGATGCCCTCCGCCTCCTGGGCCCGGCCAGTGCCAACCAACGCCAGAGCCAGACACAGTGCCCAGACAATTCTCTTCACGCTTCCCTCCCCCCGCCAACCCAGGGCCAAGACGTTGGGACACCGGCCCAATTTACCCATTAGCACAAGGGGAACGCAGCCGTTCGGTTTCCCGGCAAGTCGCCTCCCGGCCGGTGGCAGATGGGAGGCGACAACGCCTTACCTCATGACATTTTGGCGCCGATGTCAAGCAAGATCTGCCCCGCCGCCACTCTTTACGCCCCTCCTGCCGGCCCTTTGAGCAAACGATCAATTTCCACGGTTCCCCTAAAAAAAGCGACGCCTTCCGCCGCTTACGCGGCGAAGGCGTCGCCAGAAACCGGATCGGCAATGGTGCTCGCAGTCGCTACTCGGCTACCGCGGCGGCCTCGGGCGCCTCGTCGGCGGGCACTTCGAGATGGATGCGCTCCAGCACCTCGGCGGGGAAACGCTGGTGGATCTTCTTGATCGCTGACCAGATGCTGTGGGTGGGACAGCCGGAGAGCACGATTTCCGCCTTGTCGGCATAGGAGGTTACCACCAGTTGCTTGTGGCGCACCGCGAACTGATGACTCCAGTTGATCTCGAGCGTTTCCGGGGATTCGACGATCTCCACCTCCCGTGCCACGCCCCCCTGCGACAGCAGCAGGGCGTCCATCGCGGTGAGTTCCAGCAGCCAGGCATCACCACCTGCCGTGGAGAAGAGGACAAAAACGCCGATGGTCCGCACCTCGCTCTTGCCGGTCAGCGCGCTCTGCTGGATCTTTTCCACCTCGGCCTTGAGCGATAGCTGGGGAGGACTGGAAGCCACCGCCGCCCGCGCCTCCTGGGTCTTGCCATAACAACATTTTTTAAACTTCCTGCCACTGCCACAGGGGCACGGGTCATTACGGCCAATCTTCAGCATTGCCAACACCTTTGATCATTGTTTTTGGAATGGATGGAACCGATTGTCACCGGTTAACGAACAACACGGCCCAGACCAGGCGACACCGTTCACCAGGTCGATTCCCAATGGAACCCGACTATTCCATGCGCAACCGTATTTGTAAAGTCGCTTTTCAGCGCCAGCCAGGCCAATCACGTCACGGTTTCGCGAAAAACGCCGTCCTCGAAACGCCCGGCAATCCGGCCGCCGTCGGCGAGCACGATAACACCGTCGCCGACCATCGCTCCGCCCACAAAGCTCCCCTCCCAGCGGCTGCCGTCGGCCTGGCGCAAAACGCCGCGACCGTGGAACTTATTGGCCACGAACTCCCCCTCGTAACTACCGCCGCCGGGCTGATGGAGGATACCCTGGCCGTCGAACATGTTGTCCTTGAATCCGCCCACATAGACGATGACGCCTTCCTTGGTCAAGGTTCCGTGGCCGTTGAACTTGCCGTGACGAAACTCTCCCTCGTATACACTGCCGGCGGCATCGGCAAGAATCCCGTGCCCATGGGGCACACCGCCTTTGAGGGTGCCACAGTACTGGGTGCCGTTGGTCAGGCAAATGGTCTGCTGATCGCGCATGGGCAAATCCTCCACGGACGGTGAGAGTGGGATGGAAAGAGAAGCGAAGAGACGCGCCCGCCCCCACGAGAAGAGGAAAGAGCCACGCGCCAGGCGGGGAACCGTTCCCTGTTCCCCGCGGCGATCGCCGTTTTCCCGCTACTCCGCCGAGGAATCTATCGTAGTGGGCGGTGTTTTCATCTTCACCACCTTTTCCTGATCGCAGTAGTACTGCACCAGCTGGTCGAAGAGGTTGTCCCGGCCCGCGTAGATCTGGTTGTTGGAGTTCAAAATCTGCTCCAGGGCCTCCTTATAGCCGTCGACCCCGATGATACTCTCGTAGATGGGGGCGCCGTCGTACTTGTCGTTGAGCAGCCGCTCCATGTACCGATTAACGTTGGCCCAGTAGAGATGGTTGTTGCGGAAGTGGGGGTCGTTGTCCTTGGCCGCCTCGACCTGGCGGTCCATCATCTCCTGCAGCTCCTTGTTGAAGATGTAGTCGTAGATACGACCGGCGATCACCGTCGGCCCCTGGGTCGAGGTGCCCACGCTCTTCTCGCCGCCGGTATTGGTCTTCACCGCCACGATCATGGTCATGGTCTTGCCGCGGTGCTCGCTGCGGTTGCGATAGGGGTTGAAGTGACTGATGAACAGCGCCGACTGGCCACTGGGAGCGGTGCCGGTTTTGCCTGAAACCAAATCCCTATGGTATTTGAATTCAGGCGCCATGGTGGCGCCGGTGCCCCGGTTGCAAACCTCGTAGAGGGCGACCATCTCCTTTTCCCGCTCCTGCTTGGCGTCGAAAAGCATGATCGGGGCCTTGTCAGGGTCGGTACGCCGATCGTAGACCGTCTCGCCGTTGACCAGGATGCGGGTAACGAAGGAGGGCTGCCGATAGAGACCGTCCAGAAAGGCGTTGTAAACCCCGAGCCAGGAGCGCACCGGAACATCCGAAGCGCCGATGCCGAAGGGCCAGTATTTGGCGTCCTCGTGGTTGTATGCAAGGCCGATCTTGTCCAGGCCGAGGAGCATGGCGTTGCGCACCGAACGCTGGGTGTAGAGGCGGGCGAAGATGGTGTTCACCGACAGCACCTGAGCTTCCAGGAGATTGTACTTTCGGCCCATGTAGTGGTTAAGCCCCTTGCCGGGCGCATCGTAAGGGTACCAGTTGCGCGGCAGCCACACTTCCCTGCCCGCCCCTTCCACGTATTTGTACTCCAGGGGCTTATCGACAAAGGTGGTTTCCAGATTATCGTTGTCGGCCACCATGGCGTAGTAGGCGATCACCGGCTTGATGGTCGAGGACGGCGTGATGGTCGCCTCCCGGTTCATCAGATCGATGATCACCTTGGGCTCGCCCCCCTCCCCCTCCTTGCCGCCGTCGGTGGCCGGCGTCTCGGCCTCGCCCTGGAAAAACTCCTTGCCGCCCACGTAGGCAACGATCTCACCGTCCTGGTTGACGATGATCACCCCGCCGTTGACATGGCGGTAGAGGTATTCCATGAAGCCGTCGAAATCGTGGTAGGGCGGCTCGATGTTGCGGGCCCGGTACTGCGCCATGTCCTCCTGCCAGGTATGGATGTTGCGCTCCCGGAGGGTCTTCTTGAACTCCGGGCTGGAGAGAAAGTCGCTGATCACCGACTTGATTTTTTGCACCAAATCCAGATCAACGCCGGTTTCGATAACCACGTCACCGCGCTCGTCGAGCAGCAGCTGTGCCCCTGAAACGGTGCGGTCGCCCACCTGATACTGACGGGAACAGACCTCGCGGATGACGTTCCAGGTGGCCCACTCCTCCTCGCCGTAGAGTGGTGAGCCGTATTGACGGAAACCGATGCGCCGGATGGATTCCTCGTCGGTGAGCTGCCAGTTGCGGTAGTCGGCGTCACTGATCTCGCCATGGTCGTGGAGAAAGTCGAGCGCCAGGTTGACCTTGTTGATCGCCGCCCGGGCATGCCCCAAGAGGACGGGATCGAGTTCGTCGAAGTTCTTGCCCTGAACGATCTCGTAGAAGGCGCGCTGCCGGTTGTGGTTGGGAATGAACGCCCCGATGGTGAGCAGTTGCTGATCGTTGAGTTCGTCCAGATCCTTTTTGAAGTAGTTGCGGGCCGCGGCGGGGAAGCCATAGATGTTGGCGCCCACCGGCACCGTGTTGAGGTAGAAGTCGAGGTTCTTCTCCTTGCCGAAACGGGCCACCATCATATAGGAGACAACGATCTCCTCAAGCTTGTGGGCGATGGTCCGTTCCCGGTTGCCGAGAATCTTCTTGGCGTTCTGCATCACCACGGTGCTGGCCCCGCGGGTATGGCCCAGCAGGGTATCCTTGACCGCGCCGAACAGGTTGAACCAGCTCACCCCGGCGTGGATGAGAAAAGCGTTGACGTACCACGGGTTACGGGGATGGGGCAGGAAGTAGTGATCCTCGCAGGCGAGCAGGTCGCGCTTGACCCGTTCCGGAATAACCTGGGTGACCTGCCGCTTGCCGTAGGACTTGAGCACCGCTCCCTGCGCATCCACGATCTTGGCGGAATGGGCGTAAGTTTCAAGGCTCTCGGGCAAACGCTCGATGTTGCGCGAGGTGTCGTAGAGGGTCCGGGCGATGAGCAGTTCCACCACGTGCTGGGTGGGGCCGGGACAGTAGTTGACCACGAAGAGAAGGGTGAAGCAGATAAAAGCCCACTTGGCGGTCCTGGGTATCCAGCGCCGCAGGAGAAAGAAAAATCGCCGTAAGGGGCTGTCCCAGGGAAAGACCATCCTCCTGTCCGGATCTTTCTTCAGCCCCTCCAGGTAATCGAGGTAGGAACCTTGGAGCTGTTCGCTTTTCTTGAGCTTCTTGAGGATGGCCTTCTGGTCGAGGCCGTGCTTGAGATCCTTGTCGGTAAAGATATGCTTGAAGGCCTTGTATTTGATGGCCTGCTGCTGAAGATCCAGGTCCGGGGGCTGCGCCCCCCCCTCGTCTTTGTCGCGGGAATTCTTGTTGCCGTTGATATCGTCAGTCATACTGCGACATTCTGCTTTCTGCGTTTGGTTAGCTGCTCGATGGTTAGTAAGGGATGGGGGATATCCCGACGGCTTGCCTCACCCTGCAACTACCGAAACCAGAAGCCAGGGGCAACACCTGCCAGGCAGACATTCTGACAACCGGCGCCCGCCCCCCCTCTGCCGTCCATCACCGCAAGCCATATGCCTTATCGGGCAACCATCAGCAAATCAATACGATAAGACAGTCAAGAAAGTTCGAGGAGTAATAAACAGTGCCGCTTTGCTCCCCCCGTGGCACAATGGCTTCAACATACCGTGCCTCACGGACAACTTCAAATGAAAACCTTGAACCGCAGCGGCTTCGCCGGTCCCGCCACAAAGGCGGGCAAGAAACCGTACCGCACGCTTGGCCTGGCCGGAGCGGCTTCATCACACTCCCTTCTGGAACGCACAGGCGCGGGAGTGGCCCCCTGCGGGAGCGTACGGTGCTCCGGTGAAAAAAACGCGCTTTCTTACGTCGTTGACTGTTGCCTCTTCGCCTGCGACGGGCGACAATTGACCTTGATCGGACAAGATACCGGTCACCTCCGCAGGAAACCCAGTCTTTGAAAAAGAGTGAAGAATCCGGCGCGTTGCGCCGATAGGGTGAGACGAGATCCCTCCAGCTAACAGCCCTGCGGCCGCCTGCCACTGCGGCCGACGGAGAACGGCACATCATGCTTTTTCAATGTTCACGATGCGGCTTTGCCAAGGAGGTGGACCCTCGCCACCGGGGCAAAAACGCCCCCTGCCCTCGCTGCGGCACCCCCACCACGGTAGGCAAGGCCGCCGGCCCGACGCCCGCTCCTGGCCTGGGGCTCTTTCTCTGCCGCGGCTGCGGCTTTCGCAAACTGGTCCCGAGCCGATTCCTCGGCAAGACCGGGCCCTGCCCGGTATGCAAGGCCATGGGCACCATCACCGCGGCTCCACCACCCCGGCCGGCGGCAAAGCCTTCCCCGCGGCGCCGCCGCTTCCGACCCGGCGTGGCCCTGCTCCTGGTGACGGCCATGGCTGCCGTGGTGGCCACCGGGGTCGGCCTCTACCCCCTGGTAAAAAAGCAGCTCTCCGATGCCACCGCTTCCAACGCCTACGAGGTGCCCCACCTCACCCGCAACCTGGCCCCGGATGACAAGAATCGACGCCGACTCGCCGAGATCGAGCAACTGTTACGCACCAGCCGGGATCTGAGCGGCAGGGATCTGAGCGGCCTCGACTTGGGCACCGTGGATCTGCGCGGCGTAAACCTGCGGGACGCGGTCCTCCGGCGCACGGACCTCCACCAGGCCAACCTCCACCGGGCCGACCTCAGCCGCGCCAACCTTGAGGGCGCCAACCTCTCTCAGGCCGATCTCACCGAGGCGACCCTCACCGACGCCAAACTGGTCAACGCCAACCTCAAAAAAGCCTCCTGCGCAAAGGCGAACCTCGCCAAGGCCGACCTCAACGGCGCCGACCTCAGCCAAGCGAACCTGGCCAACACCGATCTCGACAAGACCAAGCTGGTACGGGCCCTCCTACAGGAAGCAGATTGCTCCCAAGCTGACTGTCGCGGCGCCGACTTCACCGGCGCCGACCTCACCCGCACCAACCTCAGCAAGGCCGACCTCCGCCAGGCCGTGCTCACCAAGACCGTGCTCACCACCACCACCCTGGCAGGCGCCGACCTCTCCCGAGCAACCCTGCGCCAAGCCGATCTGGCCGATGCCGACCTGCGCACCGTGCGGCTTGAAAACGCCGACCTCACCGGCGCAAGCCTCTACAACACCGATCTGCGCGAGGCGAAGCTGGGCCACGCCACCCTGACCGGCGCCGATCTTACCAAGAGCCGACTCACCGGCGCCGACCTCGAAGAGACGATCCTGAACGGCGCCAACCTGCACGGGAGCAACATGGCCTCGGTGCAGGCCGGTGACAGCGACCTCCGTCGGGCAAACCTCACCAATGCCGACCTCAGCCAGGCCGACTTGAGCGACGCCAACCTGGCCGAGAGCAATTGCACCAGATCGATCCTCGCAAAGGCAGTGCTTAACGGCGCCAACCTCACCGGCGCCAACCTCACCGAGGCCAACCTGCACGGAGTCGACCTCACCGGCAAGGCCCTCCTGGTGGAGGCCAATCTCACCAACAGCTACCTCCAGCAGGCCGATCTCAAAACCGCCGACCTCGCCAAGGCCAACCTCACCGGCGCCGACCTGCGCGAGGCAAACCTTTCCAAGGCCCGACTTACCCACGCCTATCTCAACAAGGCCGACCTCACCCGCGCCGATCTTACCAACGCCGACCTTACCAACGCTGATCTCAAGGGCGCCAACCTCACCGGCGTCAACCTGACCACCGCCAGCAGCCTCGCCTTCAAGAATCTTCGCTTCACCATCCTGAGCGGTACCCGGCTGATCCGTTTCGACCTGCGTAACGCCAACCTCACCAACGCCAATCTGGCCCATGCCGATCTGCGCAGCGTCAACCTCTCCAACGCCGACCTCACCGACGCAAGCCTGGCGCATGCCAACCTCACCGACGCCGATCTGCGCTGGGCCAACCTTACCGATGCCGACCTCACCGGCGCCAAGCTCAACGAGGCCAATCTCGGCGAAGCCGATTTCAACCGCACCGATCTCAGCCAGGCGGACTTCACCGACGCAGTTTTGGACAGCGCCAAAAACATCAACCGGGCGAAGAACATAGCCAGCAGCAAGGGCTTGAAACGAAGCAAGGCCATGGCCGCTGCGGCCCCTGTACCGAGGCCCGAGACCACGGCCACTGCTGCCGGACTCCCGGCCAACGCCCCCCCCGTCGGCCAGCCCGCAACCAGGCTGAAAATCTGGGGGCTCAAAATCGAGCGCTTCGGGCTGGTTCAGACCAGCTTCAAAAAAGTAGCTGAGTTGAGCCGCGCCTACCAGGGGTTGAGTGACGTGGAGGCAAATCTCGTCCAGCACCGCATGTTCGCCGACAGCGGCAGCGCCATGCCGGCACGACCCGGCGCCACCTTCGGCATCCTCTTTTCAGTGAACTTCGTGCCGGCCACCGAGGAAATCCCCATCGAAACCCGTTGGCTCGCCCCGGACCGGACGGTGATCAAGACCGCCACCTACACCCTCGGCTACTGCCAACGCCAGGTCGAAGCCTTTACCCTGCCCGACAGCGAGGGCCGGCGGCTCGGCAACTGGACCATCCAATTCTTCCACAACGGCACTAAGATCGCCGAACAGCCCATGATCCTCCTCGCCCCGGACGTCTACCAGGCCCGCAGCCGCGGCGCCGGCTCCTCCGCTAGTTCCGGCCACTTCACCTCCTGATCCCGCCAACCTCCCCCGCCTAACCACGCCACGCGGCAGCAAATAGAGCTTGCCTCGCCCCAAATCTCCTTGATAGGGTTGTTTTTATCGCACAGGAGGGGGAATGCAGACACTTTCGCCGCAGGCCAAGCGGGCAATGGCCAAGATCTTCAATCTGGTCAACATGGCCGAGCTGCCGGCCCTTTCGGACAACGTCCACGAGCTGCTCGACATGATCGGCAACCCCAACGCCAACGCCAGACAGCTGTCAACGGTGATTCTCAAGGACGTCTCCCTCACCTCCAAAATCCTCCAGGTGGTCAACTCCGCCTACTACACCCGCGGCATCAAAGTGGGTTCGGTGAGCCGGGCCATCACCCTCATCGGCTTCAGCACCATTCGCGAGCTGGCCATGAGTATTGCCCTCTTCGAGGACTTCATCGCCGCTGGCGGCGACCAGATCCTGGTGGGCAATCTCCTCACCAACTCCTATCTCAGCGGCAGTCTGGCCAAAAATATTTCCCAGAAATTTCAGATGCATCTCCCCCATGAAGAGGCCTTCATCTGCAGCCTCTTCTATAATCTGGGCGAACTCATCGTCCTCATCTATCTGCCGGACATCCACCGCCGGGTCGAGGCAAAGAGGTTCGGCGGCATCGACAAGAACCAGGCCGCCAGGACGGTGCTCAACGATCTCACCTACTATCAGATAGGCATGGAGGTCGCCATGTTCTGGAACCTCGGCGAACGGATCGTCAACTCCATGCACCCCAACCCGCCCAGACCCCGCCACCCGGGCGACGAAGTCGGCCTGCTGATGAACCTGTCCGCCTTCTGCAACCAGCTCACGGAGCAGGTGGACAGCGGCGGCAACATCGACAACCTCATCGAACGCTTTGGCGGAGTGCTGCCGGTAACCCCAAAGGACATCTTCCGGATCTATGAGGAACTCGTCGACTCCGCCGGGAACGTCAGCGAGATCATCCGGGCCGGCATCCGCCGTCGCAAGCTGCAGAGCAAACTCATCGTGGTGGCGCGCACCGCCGAGGGCAAATTCGTGCGGATTTCCTGACACACCGGAAAGCAGCAAAAAAAAAGACGGCGCCGAAAAAGGCGCCGTCTTTTTTGGTAATTGCCGGAAATGCGCGGGCCGCTAAATCTCCTCGGAAAGCGCCATGACCATGGCACCCTTGGCGGTGGTGTTGAGGGGATCACTGGCGATGCGCACCGCCGAAATATCGATGGGCAGATCCACATTGGCCAGGGTACGCTCGAAACGCTGCTTGAAGCCGGCCGGCATCACCGTGCCGCCGCTCAGGACAATGGGAATGGGCTGGGAGATCTTGGGAATTTTCTCCGAGGAATGCAACACCTCGGAGAGACTCTGCAGCAGGTTCTGGAGGAGATCGTCGTAGTAGATGTGCAGCGCGGTTTCGATGCGGTTCCGGGGCGCCACACTCAGGTCGAGCGCCTCCTCCTTGATGGTCTTGATCTTGGTGGCCGGCTCGCCCACCGAGGTGCCCACCATGGAATCGATGAAGTCGCCACCCTTCTGGATGCTGTAGGTGATGACCGGCACCGACAGATAAGACAGACAGACGTTGCACATGCCGCCGCCCATGCTGACGCCGATCCCGGTGAAGTTGTCGCCGGCCAGCTCCGACATCACCGTGGCCAGCCCCTCGTTGATGGAGATGGGGCGGTAGCCGAGGCCCGAGAGGTACATCTTGATGATCGACTCGTGATAGACCACCGACTTGGTGCCGCCCAGCGGCTCGCCGGGCATACTGAAGCAGAGAACCTCGCCGTTCCTTTTGGCCTTGGTGATCAGGGTGTTGATCAGGGCCTGAAGCACGGTGATACCCTCGTCCTCCTTGGCGCTCAACAACCCCCTCTCCATGGTCCGGCGGGTGTTGGTGTTGAACATATTGGCGAAGTTCTGCGCCGAATAGCCCAGGATATAGAACTGGTCGTTCTTCTCAAAGAAGCGAACCTCGTTTTCCTTGAGGATCTTCTTGGTGAACTGCGAATAGGGGATGGTGAAGAAGGCGTTGAGCTGTTTGACGGTGTGGATCTGCCGGCCCTTGTTCTGGGCCATGATGATATGACTGGTGCCGATATCGAGCCCCACCGGGCCGCGAGGCTGTTCCGCGTCCTCGCCGATCTCCTTTTCCCGGGAGACCACCGCCTTCTGTGATGCCTCGATGGCTGTTTCTATGTTTTCCAATTCATCCGCCATGCCGATCCTCCCCTTTTTTCCTCTTTTCCTCACGAATCAAACCCCGTCTCTCTTGGAACCGACCAGCGGCTCGTCGGCTTCGGTTATCAGCAAGCAGAACACGCGCGGCAACCCTGCGGGTGTTCTCGTCGCGGCAGGACGGGCAAATTCCTTAGAAACGGCCAAGTAGGCGGTACGCTCGTACCGGTTGCCGGAAACTCAAGCGGCAGTCGGCAGGAGTTGCTTCACCCTTGGACGATTCGAGCAAAGTTGTTATGATGCCTCTTTTGCTTGAACGACTCTACTCCATCACCCGCCATTTCGTCAGCAATTATTTCATATAACTTACCAATTTGGCAAGAATGATCAACAAATTTCAGTATCAGGACGATCTTCCCATCGTCGCCGCCCGCGAGGAAATCATCGGTGCCATCCAAATCCATCCGGTGGTTGTGGTGGCGGGGGACACCGGTTCGGGAAAGACCACCCAGCTGCCCAAAATGTGCCTCGAAGCGGGCCGGGGCGACAAGGGGCTCATCGGCTGTACCCAGCCCCGGCGCATCGCCGCCGTCACCGTGGCCGAACGGGTCGCCGAGGAACTGGGCCCCGGGGGCGCCCCACTGGTCGGCCACAAGATCCGCTTCCAGGATCGCACCACCCCGGAAACCCGGATCAAGTTCATGACCGACGGCATCCTGCTCGCCGAAGCCCAGCACGACCGCATGCTCCACGCCTACGACACCATCATCGTCGACGAGGCCCACGAGCGCAGCCTCAACATCGACTTTCTCCTCGGCATCCTGAAAACACTGCTCACCCGACGGTCCGACCTCAAGGTGATCATCACCTCGGCCACCATTGACACGGCCAAGTTCGCCCGGGAGTTTGCCGGCGCGCCGGTGATCCAGGTGGCGGGCCGCACCTATCCGGTGGAAACCCGCTACCTGCCCGCAGAGGACGACGAGGCAGAGGAGGCGACCCATATCGACCGGGCGATCCGCGCCGTGGCGGAGCTGCGTCGCCACGAACGGCCCGGCGACATTCTGATCTTCATGCCCACCGAACGTGACATCCGCGACACCGTCGAGGGATTAAACGACCTCTTCCGCAACGAACGTGAACCCGGCGCCTGGCCGCGGCGGACAACGGTGCTGCCGCTCTTCGGTCGCCTTTCCGCCGCCGACCAGCGCCGGGTCTTCCGGCCCGCCGGCACCACCAAGATCGTGGTGGCCACCAACGTCGCCGAAACCTCGGTCACCGTGCCCGGCATCCGCTACGTGGTTGACACCGGCCTCGCGCGCCTTTCCCAGTACAACGTCCGGGCCCGCACCACCACCATGCCCGTGGCCCGCATCTCGCGCGCCAGCGCCGACCAGCGCCGGGGCCGCTGCGGCCGGGTGGGGCCGGGTATCTGCATCCGACTCTATTCGGAAGAAGACTACGTGGCACGGCCCGAATACACCCAGCCCGAGATCCTGCGCGCCAACCTGGCCGAGGTGATCCTGCGGATGACCTCGCTCAAGCTCGGCAACCCGGCCACCTTCCCCTTTATCGACCCGCCCGCTCCGCGGGCCATCCGCGACGGCTACGCCCTGCTCAACGAACTCGGCGCCATGGACCGCCACCATCGGCTCACCGGGCGAGGCCGGCTCATGGCGCGGCTGCCCCTCGATCCCCGCATTTCACGGATGATCATCGAGGCCCGCGACCACAACGCGCTTCGCGAGGTGACGGTGATCGCCGCGGCGTTGAGCATCCAGGATCCCAGGGTCCGGCCCGCCGACCGGGAGGCCGAGGCGGACCGGGCGCATGAACGCTTTGCCGCCGACAACTCCGACTTCCTCGCCTTTCTCAACCTCTGGGACACCTTTCACTCAACCCTGGCCAAGGTAGCGAGCAACGCCAGGATGCGCAAGTTCTGCCAGACCCACTTCCTTGCCTACCAACGTATGCGCGAGTGGCGTGACATCCACGAACAGCTCCGCACCATCCTCGCCGAGGAAAAGGGCTTTACGGAAAACAGCCAGCCGGCCGACTTCGACGCGGTCCACCAGTCGATCCTAAGCGGCAACCTGCGCAATATCGGACTCAAGAAGGAGAAAAACCTCTACCTTGGCGCTCAGAGCAAGGAGCTGACGATCTTCCCCGGCTCGAACCTTTACAACAAGGGCGGCCAGTGGCTGATGGCCGCCGAGCTGGTGGAGACCAGCCGACTCTTTGCCCGCACCGTGGCCACCATCAGGGTGGAATGGCTCGAACCCCTGGCCGGCGACCTCTGCCGGTCGAGCTATTCGGCGCCCCACTGGGAGAAGCGGCGCGGCCAGGTGACCGCGAGCGAACGGGTGACCCTCTTCGGCCTGGTCATTGTCGCCGGCCGCCGGGTCAACTATGCCCGCGTCAAGCCCGACGAGGCGCGGGAGATCTTCATCCGCAGCGCCCTCATCGAGGGAGAACTCAACGGCCGCTACCCCTTCCTCGACCGCAACCTGCAGCTGGCAAAAAACCTCCAGGAGATGGAGGACCGGCTTCGGCAGCGGGATATCCTGGCCGACGATCAGACCCTCTACGACTTCTATGACGCGCGACTCCCGGCCGAGGTCTGCGACCAGGCAAGCCTTGACCGCTTCCTGAAAGATCAGCGGGGCGACGCCGCGTTGCGGATGCGCAAGGAGGAGATCAGCGGCCGGGCGCCGAGCGGCGCTCCGCTCGCCGAGTTCCCCACCGCCCTCACCGTTGACGACCTCACCCTGCCCCTCTCCTACACCTTTGCCCCCGGGGCTCCCGACGACGGTGTAACGGTGACCATCAGTGCCGAACTCCTCGCCCATCTCCGGCCCGAGGTCTTCGAATGGCTGGTGCCGGGACTGCTCCTTGAAAAAATTACCGTGCTCCTCAAAAGCCTGCCCAAAAGCCTGCGCAAACAATTGATTCCCGTGCCCCAGAATGCCGAACTCCTGTTCGCCGACCTCACCCCCTACCAGGGTTCCTTCTACGGGGCGCTGGAAGCGGCGATCCTGCGCCGCTTCCGGGTGCGCATCGACCGGCTCGACTGGCAACGCGACAACCTCACCGACCACCTCAAGATGCGCTACCGGCTGGTGGACATGGCGGGCCGGGAGCTTGCCTGCGGCCGCAGCTTTCGCGCCCTGGCCGCGGCCCCTTCCCCCGGTGGGGATTCCGGTGAACTGGCGCGGCTCAAACGGCAGTGGGAGCGGGAAGGGATCCGTGACTGGGATTTCGCCGGACTGCCGGAACGTCTCGCCATCCAGGGCCATGATCAACGGCTGCGCGGCTTTGCCTACCCGGCGCTTACGCCCGACGACCGGGGCACGGTGGCCATCCGGCTTACCACCAACGAGGCCGAGGCCCGGGAGTTGAGCCGCCAGGGACTTTCGCTCCTCTTTCAGCTCCAGTTCGCCACCCACTTGAAAGCCCTGCGCAAGGATCTGGTGCTCCCCCGCCGGCATTGGCAGCTCTACCAGGGGCTCGGCAGCGAGGAGGAACTCAACCGGGCGTTCTTCACCTTTGTGCTGGAAGCGGTCTTCGCCTGCCGCAACGGGGTGATCCCGGACCAGGCCACCTTTCGCAACCGGGTGGAGGAACTGCGGACGCACGGCCTCTATCCCGCGGCCCGGTCGGTATTCGGCACGGTACTCGACGTCCTTGGCGAACGGCGACAGACCATCGAGCACGTCGCCCGCTACCAGGCCATGGCAGCGGCGCCGGCCAAGGCCGAGGCCCGTTTTGCCGCCTTCCGCGAGGAGGTGGCGACCATCCTGCCGCCCGACTTCCCCGCCCGGTTCACCCCGACCGAACTCAACGGCGCCGCCCGGGCCTTCAAGGCCCTGCGCATCCGGGTGGAACGCGCCCATGCCGATCCGGCCAAGGACGCGGCCAAGGCGGAACAGGTGGCGCTGTTCAGCGCCCGGCTTGCCAGCCTCGCCGCCAGGGAGCATCCCGGCCCGGAACGTCTTCGCCTGACGGCCGAGTACCGTTCGATGCTCGAAGAGTATAAAATTTCGCTGTTCGCCCCGGAACTCAAAACCGCCTTCCCGGTTTCGGCCAAACGGCTTGAAAAGAAGTGGCAGGAACTGGAGCGGGCCGACTGATCTCCACAAGGGGTTCCGACGGCTTCCCTTCTACTTGGAATCTTTTTTATCCTATTGACGAAACGGATAGTTTTTTGTCTATATAAAATTACTTTGATCTATCCAGCTCCTTGATTCACAGCGCCTCCCCCTGCGCCGCCCGAGGGGTTTCGAGGCCGTGGCCGGATTTCCCCGGTCACACCACAATCCGCCCGCCCCCGGGCAACAGCGAAGGAACAAGTGCCGTGCCGTCCGACTCCGCTTCCCCGCCGTTTGCCGACACCGCCGCCCGCAAACTGTTTGAAGCGCTACCCACCGCCGCCTTCCTGATCAATCCCGCCGACCGACGTATCCTCACCCTCAACCAGGCCGGCCGCCGACTGATGGGCGACGATGCCTGCCGCGCCGACACCACCTGCCACCACCTCCTCCGCCAGCAGGCGGAGCCCTGTCCCGACTGTCCGGCCACCCACCGACAAATGGCCGGCCCCGCCGACCTCCGCGCCACCTCCATCCGGTTTGCCGACGGCGACGAATGTTTCCTCAAGTACTGCTGCCTTCCCTGGGAGGGCCACCCCCTGGTCATCCTCCACGACGTCAGCCGCGAGATCAACCTCCTCCGCGCCACCGATTTCACTCGCAAGGAACTCCAGGCCAAACTCGTTCTTCAGGAACGGCGCGAACGCGAGGTACTCGCCACCCTCACCCACCTGGAAGGGATGATCGACCATATCCCCGAGGCGCTCCTCTCGGTGGACGAATCCTTCTTCATCCTGAAACGCAACCGGGCCACCGCCGCCTTTCCCAACGGCACCCTGGCGCAACGCTGTTTCGAGCTGGTCGGCCGCGGCGAGCCCTGCGCCGACTGTCCGGCCCGACAAGGATTCGAGGGCATCGGCGAATATAAGAAACGCCACACCGTGGGCAGCCTCTACTTCACGGAAACCATCACCTCGTCCCCCGGCGACCGTGGCGGACTGCTCCTCTTCCGCGAAACCACCCGTCAAATCCGCCTGGTGGAACAGATCCGCAAACAGCAGGACAGCATCACTGCCAAGAATCAGGTTCTTGAAGGGCTAGCAAGCTTCGGCGCCTACATGCAGCAGGAGCCTGACCTGGGACTGGTGGTGAACTTCTTCCTGAAGCTGCTGCTACCGGTCATCGACTGCGAGGCCGGAGCGGTCATCGTCAACGACATCCGCCCGGGCAACATCGTCTGCCACGTGGTGCGGGGGGTGACCGACCTGGAGATGAACAGGTTGATGCGCGCCTACCTCTCCCGCGACGTCCAGACCGAGCGGGTCGACGCCGTTGCCCCCGAGGCTCTGCCCTGGCGGGAAACCCGTCAGATCCCCCTGCTGGGCACCGACGGCCGGAGGGTGGGGCTCCTCGCCCTCAAGGGCAACGATACCTGTCACGACGAGAACATCTTCCTCTTTGTCGAACCCCTCGGCGCCTGCATCCACAACCGGCTGCTGATGCTGAAGCTCGAGGAGCGGGCCAACACCGACCCGCTCACCGGTCTTTTCAACCGCGGCTACTTCCACCGCGCCCTCGAGGCCGAGGAAGAGAAATTCGCCTCCCTCAACATTCCCTACGCGGTGGTGGTGGCGGATATCAACCGCCTCAAGCAGGCCAACGACCTCTATGGCCACGAGGTGGGCGACCGGCTGATCACCACCGCCGCCGACCTCCTTGGCCGGGCCATCCGCACCGGCGACGTGGCGGCGCGCACCGGCGGCGACGAGTTCCTGATCCTGCTCGCCGGCACCGACAGCGCCGGCGCCGAGTCCTTTGTCAAGCGGCTGCGGGAGGAGATCCTGGCCGGTGCCGCGGTATCATGCGGTTCGGGCCTTGAGTTCCCCGTGGACATCAGCCTCGGTTTCGCCGGCACCGATCAGGTTGCCCCCCCCGACCTCATCAAGGCGGCGGACCATCGGATGTACGAAGACAAGAACGCCTACTACCAACGCCACCCCCAACACCGCCGTCAGGCTTAAACCGGCCGGCCAGGCGCCACTTTTACATTGTAATTGACCGTTTTTCTGCTATCCTTATTTTTTCGATGTTCGCCGCCTGCCGCTTCGCGCCGAGCCCCCCTGATCAGCCGTTACCGGGAATACCGATTGTCGATGCCTCCAACGCCGCCCCCTCCCGACCTGGATAAGAACATCGCCTCGCTGGTGGAGATCACCGACGCGATCCTGCGGGGCGACTTCAACCGCCAGGCCACGGCCATCGACGCCGAGGGGCTCCTCTCCACCCTGGCCCAGAAGATCAACGCCATGATGGTCAACCTGAAGACCATCGAAGAACCCCTCGCCTCGGCCGGCCATTGCGCGCCCACCGCTATCCACCAGGCCCGCAACGTTGTGGAACTCATGGCCCAGTCCACCGACGTGGTCCTCGACAAATCCGACAAACTTCTCGTCATCGCCGCCGAACTCGAAGGGCGCGACCCCCAACCGACCGCTGTTACCGCCCCGCTCAAGCCGCCGCTGCCTGAACTCCGCGCCGCCATCTACGACATCATCGCCTCCCAGTCCTACCAGGACGCCGCCCGCCAGAAGATGGAGCGGCTCATCACCGAACTCAACCAGATCCGCGCCTGGCTCATCGAGGCCCTGGTAGTGCTCAACATCCACCGGGACGGCTCGCCTGAAAACATCCAGCACAAGTCCGAGCTGCTGCGCGAGATGGTACAACCACCCGACTCCCCCCCCCTGGCACAGGATCTCATCGACGATCTCATGGCCGAATTCGGCCTGTAGGGCCATTCCCCCACCGCCACGCCCCTGCCGTCGGAACGATTCCTGTCCTTACCGTTGATTTCATCGTCGCCCTGTTTTCTTGCCAGAAAATTGGTGCTAAGATAAGACGTCGTCAGCCCCCCCTGCCAAGCCCTCCCGCACGCCTGGCCGGGGGCTGACCGTCCTCCCCCTTTTCCCTGCAAAAAGTGAGGCCCGGAGATGGATGATTTCAAAAAGCGTTTTTCGCAAAGTTTCGCCGACATGGAACGCCAGATGGGACGAATGATGCGCAACATGTCCTTTCCCCGCATGTTTCCCTTCCAGGCCGGTACCACTTGGTATCCGGCCACCGACATCTATGAAACCGACCATGCCATCCTCATCTACGTGGACGTTGCCGGGGTCGATCCGGAAAAGCTCACCGTCACCGCCGAGCCGACCAGCGTCATCGTTGCCGGAGAACGCCTTTTTTCCACTTCCCAAGGCATCTGCCGCATCCACCAACTGGAGGTTGAACACGGCTACTTCGAACGTACCCTGCCGCTGCCGGTGCCGGTGGACGTAAGTGCCACCACCTCCAGCTGCCAAAACGGTTTTCTCATCATCGAGCTGCCCAAGCAGCAGCACAAAGGCAAGATCCAGGTCAAAATCGGCTGAATGTGCCGCCACCCGGCAACTCCATTCGAGGATCCGAAACAATGAGCGACCAAGAAAAGGCACCAAACACAGCCCTCCCCGACCAGGCCCCGGAATCGGAGCCCTCCCGCCGCCGCGTCAACCCGGCGGACCTGGAGGTGCCCGAGGTGCTGGCGGTGCTGCCGCTGCACGGCTTTGTCTTTTTCCCGGGCATGGGCTTTCCCCTGCAGATCTCCAACGCCGCCTCGGCACAACTCATTGACGACGCCGTGCTCGGCGACCGGATGGTGGCGGTGGTGACCCACAAGAAAACCGAGGAGGGTGGCGGCGAGGAGGCGCAGCGCACCGACCAGCTCTACCGCATCGGCGTGGTGGGATACATCCACAAGATCGTCAAAACCCCTGACGACCAGTATCAGGTGCTGATGAGCGCGGTGAAAAAAATTCGGCTCGAGGAGTTTACCCAACGGGAGCCCTACCTCAAGGCCCGGGTGTCGCTGGTCAAGATGGAAGAGAGTTCCGACCGGGAGATCGAAGCGCTGCTCCTTAACCTGCGTAACCAGTTCAAGCGGCTGGTGGAGCATTCGCAGCTGCCGCCCGAACTCTACATGACCACCATGGCGCTCACCAACCCCTTCCACATCGCCTATCTGGTGGTTTCGCAGCTCAACCTCTCCATGGAGGTGGAACAGGAGCTGCTCGAAATCGACGACAGCAAGGATCTCCTCCTCCGCGCCGCCCGGGAACTGAACAAGCGGCTCGAAACCGTGGAGATGAGCGAGGAGATCCAGAAGAGCGTCAAGGAGGACATGGACGCCAAGCAGCGGGAGTTCTTTCTGCGCCAGCAGATGAAGGCGATCCAAAAGGAGCTGGGCGAGGACGACGGTAACGTCGAGATCGAGGAGTTGCAGAAACGGCTGGCCGAAACCAAGCTGCCCGAGGAGGCACGCAAGACCGCGGAACGGGAGATGAAGCGGCTCGCCCGCATCTCGCCGTCGTCGCCCGAGTACACGGTGTCACGCAACTACCTCGACTGGATCCTCGACCTGCCGTGGGAGGTTTCCACCAAGGACTCCCTGGACCTGGACAGGGCCCAGACCACCCTGGACCACGACCACTACGGGCTTGAGAAGATCAAAAAACGGATCATCGAGTTCCTGGCGGTACGCAAGCTGAAAGACGACATGCACGGCCCCATTCTCTGCTTCGTGGGCCCGCCCGGGGTCGGCAAGACCTCGCTCGGCCAGTCCATCGCCCGCACCATGGACCGCAAGTTCATCCGCATCGCTCTGGGAGGGGTGCGCGACGAGGCGGAGATCCNNGGCCACCGGCGCACCTACATCGGGTCGCTGCCGGGCCGCATCGTCCAGAGCCTGCGCAAGGTGGGCACCAACAACCCCCTCTTCATGCTCGACGAGGTGGACAAACTGGGGTCGGACTTCCGCGGTGACCCCTCCTCGGCGCTTCTCGAAGTACTCGACCCGGAACAGAACTTCACCTTCACCGATCACTACCTGGAGATCCCCTTTGATCTTTCAAAGGTGATGTTCATCACCACCGCCAACTATCTCGAAAACATCCCCGGGCCGCTGCGCGACCGCATGGACGTCATCGAGCTTTCCAGCTACACCGAGGAGGAAAAGCTGATGATCGCCAAAAAACACTTGGTCCCCAAGCAGATCGAGGCCCACGCCCTCACCGCTGACGATCTGGTGCTCGACGATCCGGCCATCCGCGCCATCATCCGCTCGTACACTCGGGAAGCGGGGGTGCGGAACCTGGAACGCCGCATCGCCGAGGTCTGCCGCGGGGTGGCCAAGGACATCGTCATGGGCGTCACCGGCACCATCAGCGTCACCGCCACGGACCTGGAGCGCTTCCTCGGCCCCATCCGCTTCTTTCCCGAGACCACCTGCCGCTCCTGGGGACCGGGGCTTGCCACCGGGCTCGCCTGGACGCCGGTGGGCGGCGTGCTGCTCTTCATCGAAACGGCCAAGATGACCGGCCGCGGCGGCCTCACCCTCACCGGCAAACTCGGCGAGGTGATGAAGGAATCGGCCACCGCCGCCCTCACCTATATCCGCTCGCATGCCGAGGAGTTCAAGATCGATGAAAAGGTCTTTGCCAAGACCGATCTCCACGTCCACGTTCCCGAGGGCGCGGTGCCCAAGGACGGCCCTTCGGCCGGGGTGGCCATGGCCATGTCGCTGACCTCGCTGCTCACCAACCGGCCGGTGCGCAAGGATCTCGCCATGACCGGCGAGATCACCCTGCGCGGCGACGTCCTGCCGGTGGGCGGCATCAAGGAGAAGGTGCTCGCCGCGGTTCGGGCGGGCATCACCACTGTGCTGCTGCCCGCCCTCAACGAAAAGGACGTGGTGGAGATTCCCGAAGAGATCCGCGACCAGATCACCTTTCATTTTATCCAGGACGTGCGGGAGGCCTTTGCCCTGGCGCTGGAAAAACCCAAGCGAGCGGCAACGGCCAGAAAGAAGACCACCGCCAAGGGCGACTCCTGACGCGGCCGCGCCCTCCTTTGAAGAGGAACCCAGGGCAGGTCAACCTGGACCGGAGAAAAAACGTGCTGGCCGTCGGTACAAGGGCATGGTTGCCCTGAAGGTCCGTCCCGCTCTTGAGTCCTTGGCCACGCTGTCCCCCCGTAACGTGGTGGGCGTGCCCTTGCCGCCGGCGAAAAGCCGCGGCCAGAACCGGTGTGGCGGCGGCCAGCGCCATCCGTCGTCGCCCCCCCCGGGAAATCTACCCCACCGCGAATCCCGACGGCCTGAGCCGCCAGCGTGCCAGGGTGACTCCGGTCCTTGGCCGGCTACCTCATCAAACCGCCCTCGGGACGCTTCCCGCCACTATCGGCGCCGCCCCCGACAAGGCCGATGTCGACACGGAACTCCGGCGCTTCCGCGACCCGGCACGAAGCTACATCTGGACGAACGCGGGAAGCGCATCCGCCGCCACAAGACCGGGTCAGGGTAACCATTCGCGCAAACAGCTGCCAACCGGTGCGTCCCGCGTACCGGTTGGTCCGTGACGACCGGGGCGATGGGAACCGGGGCAAGGCATACCGCCGGCACAGTCCGACGCTGACTTCTCCGACCCCCATCCGCCTCGGCGCCACCAACCGGCTCTCCCCAACCTCCACCTCTCTGCCCCAAAAAAGAATTGCCGCCGGCGGCAGCATCGAGACGGCACCGCTCTTGCAATCAATGGATTTTCCGTATAAAGTCGGGCTGCCGGTGACCCCTTGGGAACACCGCACCATCCCCTGCCGGCGGCCTTGGTCCGTTCGCCGCCCGGTGCAACCTCTGTTTAGCGAAGTCATGAAAGTACTCCTTGCCCAACACGCCGGTTTCTGCATGGGGGTCCGCCGAGCGGTGGAAACCACCCTGGACATGGTCCACCACGAACAGGAGGGGCTCGCCACCTTTGGCCCCCTGATCCACAACCCTCAGGTGCTCGACCTGCTCCGCGAGCGGGGCGTCGCCATTCTCAAGGAAATTCCCGAACACGCCACCGGCACCATCATCATCCGTGCCCATGGGGTGCCGCCGGAACAGAAACGGCAGCTCGAGGCTTCGGGCGCCAAGGTCAAGGACGCCACCTGTCCCCGGGTTCTCAAGGTCCAGGCGATCATCAAGAAACATCATAAACAGGGCTACGCCACGGTGATCATCGGCGACCGCAATCATGCCGAGGTGGACGGGCTGCTCGGCTACGCCGCACCCTCTGGCATCGTGGTAAGCAACGAAACCGAGGCCCGAGCCCTGGAACTCACCGGCCCCTACATCATCGTCAGCCAGACCACCCAGGACGAGGCGTCCTTTGACGCCATCAGCCGCCTGATCGTGGGCCGTTTCCCGGAAGGCAAGGTCTTCAACACCATCTGCGACTCCACCCACAAACGCCAGGACGAGGTGCGCAACCTCTGCCATCAGGTGGAGGCCCTGGTGGTGGTCGGGGGGCGGACCAGTGCCAACACCAAACGGCTGGGCGAGATCGCCGCGAGCATGGGCCGGCCGGTCTTCATGGTGGAAACCGAGGAGGAACTCGATCTTGCCGCCCTACGCCATTTCGACTGCGTGGGGGTCACCGCCGGGGCCTCCACACCCACCTGGATGATCAACCGGGTGGTGCGCACCCTGGAGTCGGCGCCGGGACGCGGCCAGCGCGGCATCTGGCCCCTGCTGGGCCGTCTCTTCTGGCTGCTCCTGGCCACCAACCTCTATGTCGGGCTGTGCGGCGGCCTCTTGGCCCTGGTGGCGAGTGTTCTGCAGTCCATGCCGCCCCGCCCGGAATTCTTCCTGGTCGCCTTCGGCTACCTCTTTGCCATGCACAACTTCAACCGTTTCTCGGACCGCAAATCGGACAAGTTTTCCGATCCCTTGCAGTCCACCTTCTACCGCCGCTACCGCTGGCCGCTCTTTGTGATCTCGGCCCTGGCGCTGGCCGGCGCGCTAACCATGGCCGCCGGCCTCGGCCGGCGGCCGCTCTCCCTGCTCATCGTGATGAGCGTGTTGGGTGCCCTTTACAGCGTGCCCATCATCCCCGCGCCGCTGTCGCGGATCATCAAGGTACGGGGCCTTAAGGAGATTCCCGGCTCCAAGACCCTTTTCGTGGCCGTGGCCTGGACCTTTGTCACCGTCCTGCTGCCGGCGTTGAGCGAAACGGCGTCGCTGGGACGGCAGACCGTTGGCGCCTTTATCTTCATCCTGCTGCTGGTCTACGTGCGCAGCGCCCTGTTCGACGTCTTCGAGGTACTGGGTGACCGCATCGTCGGCAAGGAAACCCTGCCGGTGAGTATTGGCGAAGAGAAAACCATGACCCTGCTGCATGTTCTCCTGGTCGTGCAGGCCCTGCTGCTGCTGGCGCTGCCGCCGCTGCGCTGGCTTGGCGACAAGGCCGCGTGGCTGCTGCCCGCGGTGTTCTATCTCTACGCCATCGGCTGGCTTTACGGTCGCAAGAAGATCCGCCAGGGCGCTCGACTCGAGTTTGCCTTGGAGAGTGTCTTTCCGCTGACCGCCGTCCTCTGTCACCTCGGCCTCCTTTTCTGAGAAGGGGCCGGGAGCCTGGCTGCCGGGAGTTGTTTGATGGCCCAACGAAGCGTAGTTTTGCGGCTGCGATTCTGGCAAAACACCTGCCCCAGACACCACGAAAGTACACGTATTATTGGGCGGTCACCCCTCGCCGGCAAATTCTCCCGACTCTGCTGCCGCCGATAGCCGGCAAAAGGCTGGGCAATTCCGACGGTTGGGGCTATTATGCCCTATTGTGACTCCCGACCGGCGCCGGCCCTCCGCCCCGGTGCCGGTGCGTAAACCTGCTTTCAACCATTACCCAATACCGGAGAAACAGATGCTCGGATGGTTCAAGAAAAAACTGGGAAAGTTCACCGAGCCAGCCCCCGTCGCCGACGAGCAGCCGGTCCGGCCCGAACCCGAAACCGCAACCGACGCGGGGATTGAGGCACCACCGCCAGCGCCAGCGCCAGCGCCAGCCGCAGCCGACCCGGCCCCGCCGCCTCCTGCCGCCGCCGAGCCTGTAGTCCCCAAGGGATCCATGCTGCAGCGGCTCAAGGAGCGGCTCACCAAGAGCCGCGAATCGTTCATCGAGCGGGTCGACAATCTCTTTCTCGGCAAAAAAGTCATCGATGACGATCTCCTCGACGATCTCGAAGAGATCCTGATCACCGCCGATCTCGGCGTCACCACCACCCAGGCCCTCATCGACAGCGCCCGCGCCCGGGTAAAACGTCAGGAATTGAGCGATCCCCAGGCCCTGAAGAGTGCCCTCAAACAACAGATCCTCGACTACATCCTCGACGCCGAGCGCCCAGCCGAGCTGGTGATGCCCGAACAGGGCCCCTTCGTGATCATGGTGGTGGGGGTCAACGGGGTGGGCAAGACCACCACCATCGGCAAGATGGCCCACAAGTTCGTCCGTTCCGGCCAGAGCGTGCTGCTGGTGGCCGGTGACACCTTCCGGGCCGCGGCAGTGGAACAGTTGCAGATCTGGGGGAAACGCATCGGGGTCGAGGTGGTGGCCCAGCAGACCGGTGCCGACCCCTCGTCGGTGGTCTACGACGCCCTGGACGCCGGCCGGGCGCGCCGCCACGACGTGATCATCGTCGATACCGCCGGCCGCCTCCACACCAAGGTGAACCTCATGGAGGAACTCAAGAAAATCAAACGGGTGATGGACAAAAAGCTCCCCGGCGCCCCCCACGAGGTGATGCTGGTTATCGACGCCACCACCGGCCAGAACGGTATCTCCCAAGCCCGGCTCTTCAACGAGGCGGTGGGACTCACCGGTCTTGCCCTCACCAAGCTCGACGGCACGGCCAAGGGCGGCATCGTGGTCAACATCTGCCACGAGTTCAACATTCCCATCCGCTTCATCGGCATCGGTGAGCAGATGGAAGATTTGCGCGATTTCGACGCCAACGAGTTCGTCGAGGCATTTTTCGCCTCGGGGGAATAGGCCCGACTGGTTCTCAAAAATATGGAATACCGCTATCGCTATCACCAGCAGCCCGGTTGCGGCGGCTGCCTGCTCTTCATCGTCCTGCTGCTTCTCCTCTTCGGTGGCGCGCCGCTCCTCCTCGACGTGGTGGGCTTCCTGCTCTTCTCCGGCCTCCTCTTCTTCGTCGCCCTCGGCGTTGCCTTCTGGGGCTTCAGCCTCTACGTCAAAAAACAGGTGAGCGCCTACGAACGCTCCCAGACCGAAACCCACAACACCTTTGTCTTCCTGCTGGTCAACATTCTGGTGAAGATCGCCCAGATGGACGGCACCTTCACCCGCGCCGAACTCAACGCCATCACCGGCTTCTTCCAGCACAACCTCCGCTACAACCACAGCCAGATGCTGTGGATCAAGGAGTTGATCAAGGAGGCGCGGGACTCGGGCGTGAGCCTGGACGCGCTGCTCGCCGACTTCCGGGGCCGATTCGCCTACGAGCCGCGGCTCATCCTGCTTGACCTCATCTATCAGGTGGTCTTCACCAACCCGCAGGTGCCCCAGCCCGAATTGGAACTCCTGCAGCGGATCGCCGACTTCCTCCAGATCACCCCCTGGGACCATCAGTCCGTCCGCGCCCGCCATATCCACCAGCAGCGCCAGGCGGCGAGCGACGACGAACGCTACTACCGCATCCTGGGCCTTGAGCCCGGGGCGAGTGCCGAGGAGATCAAAAAGGCCTACCGGACGATGAGCATGCAGTACCACCCGGACAAGGCGGCCCACCTGGGAGAAGAGTTCCGGGCCGTGGCCGAAGAGAAGATGAAGGAGATCAACATGGCCTACCAGCACCTGCAGGCCAAGATGAACGGCCGCTGACAGGGAATCCTGGCCTGCTCGTCATCCTCTCCCTCCTCTGCGCCGGAACCATTCTTTTGCCGCCCCGGCCATGTTCTGGCGCGGCCTTCGGAAAAATGACGGCAACTACCGAACCAAAACCATCAATCTGACCACAGGGGAGAGACGAGACTGCGTGACGGGATGCCGTTTCTTCGTCAGAAGCGGCAAGGTCGAAACCTTCACGTCGGGGAAGGCACCGACAACTTTTGAGAGAGGAACTTTTTTGCGTCACGGCCCGGTTTCAAGGCCAACGGGTTGGTCGCGGTCTTCGTATCCTTATGAAACGAAAACGCCAGGGCCACACGATGGTGGTCCTGGCGACGGATAAACCAGGCCCAGTCAAATCCGGGGTCACTCTTCCTCGACGGGCGTCGCCAGCGGTCCGACGGTCGGCGCCGAGGACGGATGCCGGCGCCCCCCTTGCCCCTGCACCAAAACGAGCAGTTCCGCCACCAGTTTCTGCATCCGTCCCACCTGACCGTTCATCCCGGCCGAGGCGCCGGCCGACTCCTCGGCAATGGCGGCGTTGCGCTGGGTGACCGTGTCGATCTCGCTCACCGCCTGGCTCAACTGCCCGAAACCGATGGCCTGCTCATTGGAACCGGCGGCGATCTCGTCGATCAGGGCGTTGATCTTGCCGGCGATCTGCGCCACCAGATAAAAGGACTCGCTGGTGACGGCAACCTGCCTGGCGCCGTTGCCCACCTTGACCTTGGTCCCCTCGATCATCTCCGCCGTATTCCTGGCCGCCTCGGCGGCACGCATGGCAAGACTCCGCACCTCGTCGGCCACCACCGCGAATCCCGCCCCGGCCTCACCGGCCCGGGCCGCCTCCACCGCCGCGTTCAACGCCAGCAGGTTGGTCTGGAAGGCGATTTCGTCGATGGTCTTGACGATCTTGGCGGTGGCGTCGCTCGCCTCGGTGATCTCCGCCATGGACTGGGTCAGCCCACGCATGGCCTCCTCGGCCCCGGCGATCACCGAGGTGGCCTCGTGCATGAAGTTGCGCGCCTGACCGGCACTTTCGGCGTTTTTCTTGGTCATGGCGGAGATCTCTTCCAGGGAAGCGGAGGTTTCCTCCAAGGCCGCGGCCTGCTCCGTCGCCCCTTCGGCCAGGGAATTGCTGTTGGACAGCACCTGGCCGGAAGCAAGAGAAACCTCGGCAGCGCCATCGCCCATCCGGCCGGCCACCCGGCCGAGGAGATTGCTGATGCTGCGGGTGAAGACAACGGCAGAGGCCACGCCGATGAGCAACGCGGCGAGGGCGGTGACCGTGACCCAGAGACGGGTGGAGCGGGCCGCCCCCAGCATGACGTCGTCGGTCATGGTATGCTGCTTGGACTCGGCGCGGATGCGGTGGAGCAGTTCCTGAACCTTGGTGAGGGCCGGCACCGTTTCCGTGGCATAGATCTCGTTGGCCTTGCGCATGCCGGCCAACTCGTGCTCGGTTTCGCTCCGAAGCACCTCGAGCTTGGCCAGGGTTTCGTCAAGGGCCGGGGCCGTCTCGGCGGTAAAAACCCTCTCGGCTCCGGCCAGGTTCCCGGCCTTGAGGGACGCCGCGATCCTGTCTGCCGAGGTGTGCAGACGGGCGTGCACCGGACCGATGGCATCGAAGGTATTTCGGAAGACGGTGCCACCCTCATCATAGGCCTTTTTCGCCTCCGCCGAATTCAACCACTTGCCCATCACGCACTTGGTGGGGTCGGTTTCGACGTCCGTAAGAGCGGTCTTCTTTTCGATGAGCGCCTGGCGTACCCGACCGGCCCACTTGAGATGGGCGAGTTCAATCTCCAGGATCTTGACGGGAAGGGTCGCGTCGGCCGGCCGGTACGCCTTGCCAATGGCGATGGCCGAGAGGTGCAGCCGACGATGCGGCTCCTCCAGGGCTTTCAAGAGGGGAGCGAGAGAAGGCACCTGCTGTTCCGCTTCCCTCCGGCCCTCGCCATAAAGCCACCGACCCATACCGCACTTGTGATCGTCGGTTTCAACCTCCAGGGTGGCGACCGACGGATCGGTGAGCAGCCGGTTGACCTTGTTGGCCCAGTTGAGATGATCCACTTCCTTTTGGGCCAACAGGGCATCCAGCCGATTACCGCTGATCACGCCTTCGGCATTACCGACAATGTCGCCAACCCCGAAGTTGGCCAACGCGCCCACTACCAGCAGCAACGCCAGAACCACGGTGAAGATGAAAGCGATCCGCTTACCGATGGTCAAATTCCGCCATTTCATCGTTTTCCTCCACATCGTATGACAGGGGCTTACCCCTTGCCGGCAGGGTATTGGCCCCCCTGGCAACCACGTTTTCCAACCTCCATCACCTTGAGCAACGACCGATACCTATCTCAACGGCTTCGGGGTACTGAAACGTTTTTTTACAGCTACGGCCTTTGGAAGTTCTTCCGGAGGAAACCACCCTCAGCCCACGGGCGGCGGAGAGTGCCGGAGTATCCCGGACAAGACGGGATAGGGAATGGAAAACATGGCAGGGGTTTACGCCGAGCGAATACAGGAAGGCACGGCCGGCTGCCACGGCGGGATAAACGAACCGAACACCCACATTCTAAACGTTGAGTTTACTGCCATTCCCTCCAATCCGCAACCCGTTTTCCTTGATCCCGCCTCTCCCGCGATCTCTTGCGGCAACGGCAGCATCGCTTCACGCTCGTCCTCTCCCCACGTGCCGGTTGACGACCCCCCTGCCAACCGGGTAAGGATACCCGGTACGCTTCTGCGGCCGGCCGGCCGCGGGCAGCATCTTCAACCCAGAACCCGAGCGGCCAGCCGCCCCTCCCAACCGGCGCCCCGTTTTTCCATGGCAAACGACACGCCACACCGCCGTCTCATCGTCCTCGAGCCCTATTTCGGCGGCTCGCACCGTGCCTTTCTGGAAGGATTGCGGGACAACCTCCCCTTGCCCTGCACGTCGTTGCTGACCCTGCCGGCCCGGGGCTGGAAGTGGCGGATGCGGCTTGCCGCTCCCTGGTTCGCCCGCGAGCTGCAACGGCTCGCCCCCCCGACGCCAGACGAATCGTGCTGCCTGCTCTGCTCCTCATTCGTCGACGTGGCAGCCCTCAGGGGACTGCTGCCGCAGCCCTGGCGTGAACTGCCGGTATGCACCTATTTCCACGAAAACCAGTTTGCCTATCCGGTTCAGAACCAAGACCAGCGGGATCTCCACTTCGGCATTACCAACTGCACCACCGCGCTGGCCTCGGACCGCGTCGCCTTCAACTCCGCCCATAACCTGGAAACCTTTCTCGCCGGCTGCCGGGCCGTACTCCGCAAGGCGCCGGACATGTCCTTTGGCGATCTGGAGGCATTCATCCGCGCCAAGGCGGTGGTGCTGCCACCGCCCGTAGCCTTCGACGACATCGACTGCGCGCCGGACCGGGAGGCCGCCCCCCCCACGCCGGTCATCCTCTGGAACCACCGCTGGGAGCACGACAAAAACCCGGAAAGTTTCGTCGCCGCCCTCCTGGCGCTCGACCGGCGGCAGGTTCCCTTCAAACTGGTGCTCATGGGCCAGTCCTTCCGTCACCAGCCAGCCGCCTTTGCCACGGTCGAGCAACGGCTGCGCCATCGCCTGCTTCACTTCGGCACCGTCACCAGCCGGGCAGAATACGTCCACTGGCTCAAAAGGGCCGACCTGGTGGCTTCGACCGCCCGCCACGAGTTCTTCGGCATCGCCGTGCTGGAGGCGGTGCGGGCCGGCTGCCGGCCATTGTTGCCCAACCGGCTTGCCTACCCGGAACTGTTTCCAGAGGAATTTCTCTACCAGGAGGGGTGTTTCGAAAAGGAACTGGAGAGGCTGTTACAGAACGAGCCGCGCCTTGCGCCACCGCGGGCACGACAGCTCACCGAGCCGTACTCGTGGCCGGCCCTTGCCGATCGCTACCAGGAGTGGCTCTTCCCCGCGCCTGCCACCAGGGGCTGACCCGCAAGGGAGAAAGGGGGAGAAGAGACGCGTCCCGGCCCCGGAGCACCGGACGAAGGGAGGTGGGGAAATGCGAGAGTGACCCGGTCAACCGCTGCTGCCGGCCCCGCCGCCGAACTTGCTGTCCAGAAAGCGGCACTCCTTGGGGGAGAGGTCGAAGCGGACCTCGGCTTCCCGGATCACGGCAAGCCGCTTTTTTTCGGGGTGCTCGGCAAGGATCTCGCACACCCAGCGCAATGCCTTGCGGATCTTGTCACCCTTGGGCTGCAGTTCTTCCGCATCGGCCATTGTTCTGATCCTGCGCCATGAGGGGGAGAGAAATTAACTTTTCGCCCGATCTCGGCGTTATGCTCAAAAAAGTTTATCCTCAAGGAGGCAAGCGAAACGCCGTGGAGGTTCCTATATCAACCGTATACCCACGGTATTTTTTTTTCGCATATCCCCGAAATCTCGCCGACTCGCTTACCCGATCTCGAACGGAGGTCACATTTTTTTCAAAACGCCCATGAGCGTGACTCGCACGAGCCTGGGATTCACTCGACCCGGCCTAACAAATCTACCCCTCCGAGACCCCTTCACGAAGAAGGCAAGGCCCTGGAATCGGCCTAAGCGCGAGGATTTACTTTCCGATTTCTGCCACCTTTCCCTGGCTCCTGTATTCTCAGCAAATGCCTTCAGCCTCGCTCCGGCCGCAGCACGATGCCGCCCAGAGGCGGCACCGTCACCCTGATGTGGCACGGCGCCTCGCCAAAGGGTTCGGCTACGGCGAGCTTCACCTGGGGATTGTCGACTCCGCTGCCGCCGAACTCGCCTCGGTCCGAAGAGAAGATCTCCCGGTAGGCGACCTGCTCCGGCACCCCCAGGCGGTAGTCGTGGTGGACCTGGGGGGTAAAGTTGAGCAGGCAGACGAGATGATCCTCGCGGTTCTCGGCAAAGCGGGCAAAGGCGACGATGCTGTTGTCGACATCCTTAAAATCGAGCCACCGGAAGCCCTCGTAGGAGAAATCGATCTGCCAGAGGGCGGGGTTGTCGCGGTAGAGGTGGTTGAGCACCTTGACGAAAGTCTGGGTCTGGCGGTGAAGATCCTCCTGTTCCACCAGATGCCAGTCGAGGCTTACCTTGCAGTACCACTCCGAGATCTGGCCGAACTCGTCCCCCATGAAGAGGAGCTTCTTGCCGGGATGCATCCACATGAAGAGGAGGAGCAGCCGCAGGTTGGCGAACTGCTGCCAGCGATCGCCGGGCATCTTGCCCAGCAGCGAACGCTTGCCGTGCACCACCTCGTCGTGGGAAAGCGGCAGGATGAAATTCTCGGTAAAGGCGTAGAGCAGCGAAAAGGTGAGGGCGTTGTGATGGTACTTCCGGTAGAGGGGATCGGTGGCAAAGTACTGGAGAGTATCGTTCATCCAGCCCATGTTCCACTTGAAGCCAAAGCCCAGGCCGCCCTGATCCGCTGGCTTGGAAACCCCGTAAAAGCTGGTGGACTCCTCGGCGATCATCAGGGCATGGGGGAAGCGGCCGTAGATGATGGTGTTGAGATGCTTGAGAAATTCGATGGCCTCCAGATTCTCCTTGGTGCCGTAACGATTGGGAACCCACTCCCCATCGCGGCGGGCGTAGTCGAGGTAGAGCATGGAG
>DHYV01000004.1:0-1011 GCA_002414225.1 Desulfobulbaceae bacterium UBA5121
ATAAAAACGTAAAATCAGGTAATTTATTGACTGTCGGCGTGAGCTGCTGAGTGCAATTTTGGGCATCGTTACTGGAGCGTTAGGCCAGGTGATGGCATCGTTTTTCTACAGACTCGTTAGCTCGTAACTACGAGACATAGTCTAAGGAAAGATTGTACATGATGAATAAAGCTGAAAAGATTGTAACAATGGTCGTCGCTATCGGAGGCGGGCTTGCAGGATTATGGGGAGCATACACAGCTTATGATGCTTCAAAATTCAAGCAGCCATTTGATGAGCACGAGCAGATTGTGAAAAGTTTTACTTCGCAGATATCTTCAGCCGAAAAACGAAAAGATGATAAAGAAGTTATTCGCATAAGTTTGCTCTACGAAAAATATGAAGAAAAATGGCGTGCTGCTAGGCAGGTCGTTAAAATTATCGAACCATTTGAAAATTTGGCAACGTATAGCTTGAGCCCTAATGAAAGCAAAAGTTTACGTCAATTATTAGCAACAGTGTCGAGTGGTGAGAGCGATTTGCCAATACCAACTAAGACACTTGGAGCTGCATACCTAGCACTAGGTGATTATCGGAGAGCAGTAGCGCAGCTGAATGTAGTTTCTTCTAATAATGATTCGAACACCTATGCACTTAAAGCAGCAGCGTATGGCGGTTTGGCGAATAGCACAAATGATCCGAAAGCAAAATGGACTTACCAAGAAGCTGCTGTAGATAGTTTTGCTCTGGCGCACAAGGCATCTTCGAATAAAGACAAGAACCTGTATGGTTTTGTCACAGCCAATCCAAATCTGAAAAAACTACTTGAAGAAAAAGGAGTTGAGCTAACAAGTCCATCAAACCGACGCTGAAATATGCGCGGCTTATGGGGAACGTTGAATCTGTAGGATAAGTCTAAATTGATGTAATAATAATCAACGGGTAAACCACCGGCTCTGCCGGTGGACTCACAAAGTTTGACAGTTCCGGGAAAAAAGGGAAGCCTCGCACCCATCTTGCCTACAAGTCCGA
>DHYV01000004.1:1177-39894 GCA_002414225.1 Desulfobulbaceae bacterium UBA5121
TGCCCCACCAGAGCCTCATGACCAGACAAGACAGACAGTTGAGCCAAGATTGCCGTTTCCGTCCATGGCTCCTGCCTGTGGTTGACATTCGCGGCCAGAACAGACTTTTTCGACGGACTGTTAATGGGCTTTATCTCCCTGTATGGCGGGAGTGGCGGCTTTTGCTGGTCGGTTGACGGCGGCAATTCGTTTTTGTTCTGTTGGTTTGCCCCTGTATGGAGGGGAAAAATCTTGTTTTAGTGGCTTCGGTGCGGTATTGGTGGAGTGAGACACTGAAAATTCCCGCCATGGGGGGACGAATGCACCGAAATTTTGCTGAGATCATTTTGTTCCACCGCAAGCGCAGCGGTTTAAGTCAGCAGGCCTTGGCTGAGTTGGCCGGAGTGGGCAAGAACCTGGTCTATGAGCTGGAGGGCGGTAAGCAGAGCGTGCGGATGGAAAACCTGCTCAAAGTCCTTGCGGTGCTGAACATCGAACTGGATTTCAAGAGTCCTCTGCGGGAGGCTTTCTTGGCGGAGCAGGGGGATGCGGAGCGCTGAGGTTTTTTTTGCCAACGACCTTGCCGGCCACCTGGTCGAAGAGGCGGAGGGGCGGGGCTACTGTTTTCAGTATGTACCGGGCTACACCGGTCCACCCATTTCACTGACCATGCCGGTACGGGATGCGCCCTATCGGTATGACGAATTCCCGCCCTTTTTTGACGGGCTGCTGCCCGAAGGCTTTCAGCTTGAGGCGCTGTTGCGGCAGAAAAAGCTGGATCGTAACGACAGGTTTGGCCAGCTCCTGATCATTGGTGCCGACACGGTCGGGGCCGTCACGGTCAGAGAGGCATCATGAATCGCTGCCCGATCACCTATGCGCCCTGTGCGGAGGTCTATTCAGGCAGTGGTTTGCGGCTCCTGGCCCGCCAACTCTCCGGCCTGCGGCCGCTCTCCTTCACCTCCCAGGAACTTCGGCAGGAGGCCGCCGCCCGGGCCGGCAAGATGTCTATCCAGGGGGTGCAGCCAAAGCTCTCGGCCCGGCTGCGGGTTAAGGAACAATGCTTCGTCCTGGTTGATCAGGGGGGGCAGTATATCTTGAAACCGCAGACCGCGGACTATGGTGAGGTGCCGGAGAACGAGGACCTCACCATGCGTCTCGCCGTTTTGGCCGGAATTGAGGTTCCCCTGCATGGCCTGCTGTATGGCCGGGATGGCGCCCTCACTTACTTCATCAAGCGGTTTGACCGGACCGGCCGCAAGGGCAAGGTCCATGTCGAGGATTTTGCCCAGCTCAGCGGCCAGAGCCGGGAGACAAAGTATCGTTCCAGCATGGAGCAGGTCGCCCTCTTGGTCGACGCATACTGCACGTTTCCCGCTATTGAAAAGGTGAAGTTGCTCCGCCTTACCTTGTTCAATTTTCTGGTGGGCAACGAGGATATGCACCTGAAGAATTTTTCCATCTTGCACCGGAAGGATGTGATTGCCCTCAGTCCGGCCTATGATCTGCTGAACACCACCATTGTGCTGCCGAATCCGGAGGAGGAACTGGCCTTGCCATTGAACGGCAAGAAGAACAAACTCACGCGCCAGGATTTTGTGGACTATTATGCCTTGGAGCGGCTGGGGTTGACAGAGCGGGTCGTCGGCAGGATGCTGGCCGAGTTCGCAGCGGTCCGGAACGCGATGGCGGAACTCATCGGGATAAGTTTCTTGTCGGCAGCCAAGAAGGAACAATATCTGCAGATCCTGAAAGAACGGTATGCCAGGATTTTCCGTTGATAGGGGGGGCAGCCTGGATCACAATTTTTCCGACAATCGTTTCATGGAGTAGATGCCGGACAGGCCGGCGACGGCCTTGGGGATCTTATCGTGCTCTTTCTGGCTCACAAGGGAATCTTGAAAAATTGTCCTTTCGCCCGATCTCTGCGTTGCGTGGAAAAATTTTATCCTCGGAATAGCAACCATATGCCCGCGGTAAAATTTCCCACACGCCTTGATCTCGAACGAAAATCCTAATTTTTCAAGACACCCTCAAGGCTGCAAAGCACTTCCGCACCAAGGACTTGGAGCCAATGCTGCCGCTGTCGGTGAAATAGCGGCAGCGTAGAGTGAATCGGTCAATGGCGGTTTGGGTGAAAAGAAAATTTTCAGCCTCCGAAGCCAAAGGTCGCGGGATCGAATCCCGCCTCGTCATCGGCCTTGCGTAACCTTGGCAGCGAATCCTCGCAAAGGGCGTTCCCTTTGTGCTACTTTGTTGGTCGGTGTCAGTAAGGTCTTTTGGGTCGGGAGTCGGCGAAGTCTTTGCCAGCTCCCACGCCAACATTAACCCTGCCCGCGGGCGGGTGTGCTCTTTCCCTGTTCCCGCCCCCGCATCCGGCCCGGGCGGGAGCCGCACCCCAGCCTCTTTTTGTTATCGTCATGCAAGAGTTCATCATCAAGACCCTCAACAACATCGCCCGCGAGGGACTCGGCCTTTTTGACCGGCGTTACGTCGTCGACCCGGACGCTCCGGATCCGGACGCCATCGTGGTGCGGAGCAGCCCGGTCGATACCGAGCAGTATCCGTCGCTGCTGGCCGTGGCCCGGGCCGGCGCCGGGGTCAACAACATCACCGTGGACAAGGCCACCGCCGCCGGCATCTGCGTTTTCAACACCCCGGGCGCCAACGCCAACGCGGTGGCCGAGCTGGTCTTCATCATGCTGGGGCTCGCGGCCCGCAACATCCACCAGGGGCTCTCCTTTTGTCAGGGATTGCGCGGTCTGGACGAGGCCGAGGTCAGCCGCCGGGTGGAGGAACGGAAGAGTGCTTTCCGCGGCTTCGAGCTGGCCGGCAAGACGCTGGCCGTACTCGGGCTCGGCAAGATCGGGGTGCGGGTCGCCAACCGGGGCATCGTCCAGGGGATGCGGGTCATGGGCTTTGACCCCTCGCCCGCCCTGGAGAACATCCACGCCCTTTCGCCGCAGGTGACCCTGGCCAGAAACCTCGCCGACGTCCTGAGGACGGCGGATATCCTCTCCCTCCACCTGCCGCTGAACCCCAAGACCCGTGGCCTGGTGAACGCCGGGTTTCTGGCTTCGCTGCCGGCCGGCGCCGTCCTGGTCAACTACGCCCGCGGCCCCATCGTCGACAACGACGCCGTGCTGGCCGCCCTGGCCAGCGGCGCCCTGGGCAGCTATATCACCGATTTCCCGGCCCCGGCGCTGCTCGATCATCCCAAGGTTCTCGTCACCCCCCACCTCGGGGCCAGTACCGAGGAGAGCGAGGAGCAGTGCGCCGCCATGGCGGTGGGCGAGTTGAAAGACTACCTCGAGCTGGGCACGGTGAGCCGCAGTGTCAACTTCCCCACCGCGGAGTCCCTCCCCGCCGGCAACGTCCACACCCGCCTGATCATGATCAACCGCGACGTTCCCGGCATGATCGGTTTCGCCTCCCAGATCATCGGCGCCCACGGCATCAACATCGCCAGTTACCTCAACGAGAGCAACGGCGTTATCGGCTACAACATCATCGATCTCGAATCCCCGCTGCCGCCAGCGCTGGTGGCCGAGATCGAGGCGCACGGCGACGTGATCCGCACCCGCCTCATCCCCTGCCGCCATCGGGCGGACCACTGAGCCGTCCTCGCGTATTTCCCTTTGGCGTTCCCAAATCTTGTGGTAATGGTTCCTCTTGTGTCGCCGGTGCCCGGGCATCGGCGGCATCCTGTTTGATTTTCATTCGTACCCAGGGGGCGTTGGCGTTGTGAGCGTTACCAACAAGGCGATTTGCATCGTGGCGCTGGTCATCCTCTCCCTTTCCGGCTTCCACCTCTACACCGGCCTCGCCCAGTACAACCGCGATTTCGAACGGTCGCTCTCCCTGGAACAGGAGGAGTTCGACCACGTCATCGTCACCCTCAACCGTTACCTCTTTGATTTCTACGAGGTCCACCTCGCCACCTACTGCTCGTCTCCCAGTCCGGCCATGCGGGCATTTGCTGACCGCGACCGGGCGCGGCTCCAGGCGTTGACCCTTCCCTTTTATAACGAACTGCGGCGCGGCGACCCCTATCTGCGGGTCATGCAGTTCCATCTCCCCGACGGTACCACCTTTCTGCGCATGCAGGAGCCGGGCGCCTTTGGCGATGACCTGCGCGTCAGTCATCCGGCGGTCCAGTTCGTCCACCAGCACCGGCAGCGGCTGACGGGCTACGAGATCGGTCCTTATGGCGCCTTTTATCGGATCATCCAGCCGGTGACCGACGACCGTGGTCACTACCTCGGTGCCGTGGAGCTGGGGATCGATGTAGCCCAGTTGGTCGATGCGGTCCAGAAACGGCTGGGGGTCGAGGCGGCGGCCTATTTCCTCCGCAGTGAGTGGGAAAAGGCCACTCGCGCCCTGCCGGGGCAGCGGTTCGATTTCGGCGCCTATGTGCTGGCCAGCGACGGCAACGACATCTGGCAGCGGCTGCCGGCTGATTTCGATCTGGCCGGGGGGAGGCGGGAGGTGCGGCTGGGGGGGCGGACCTATATCCTCCAGCCCCATCCCATTCTGGCCCGTTGCCTGGGCGAGCCCCTGGGCGGCATCCTCTCCATGCAGGACGTCACCGGGGCGGTGTTGCGCAAGCAGGTTTTTGTCCGCCGGTCGGTGATGGTCAGCATGCTGTTGCTCGCCCTTTCCCTGGTGGTGCTGTCGTTGAGCTTCAAGGTGCTCATCGGCCGCTCCGACCGTCTGCGCGCCCGCCAGGAAGAACTCATCGCCGCCCTCACCTCCGAGGTGGGAGAACGGAAACGCACCGAAGGGGAGCTGGACCGCCTCGGCCAGCGCTACCGGTTGATCCTCGATGCGGCCGGTGAAGGCATCTTCGGGGTGGACCGGGAGGGGCGCACCACCTTCGCCAACCCCACCGCGGTGAGTCTTTCCGGCTATAGCCGGGAGGAGCTGGTCGGCGGCCATCACCATGCGCTTCTCCATCACTCCCGGCCCGACGGTGCTCCCTACCCCATGGCGGAGTGTCCGGTCCACGCGGTGCTGGCCGACGGCAAGGTACGTTCGGTCCGTGACGAGGTTTACTGGCGCAAGGACGGCACGCCGCTGCCGGTGGAGTACGTGGCGACCCCGGTTTTCGAGGGAGAGATCATCGTCGGCGCCGTGGTGGTCTACCGGGATACCTCCGAACGCCGTGAGTTGGAAGGGCAGCTGTTGCAGGCCCAGAAGATGGAGGCCATCGGCCGTCTGGCCGGTGGTATCGCTCATGATTTCAACAACATGCTGTCGGCGATCATCGGCTACAGCGAGGTCACCATGATGGACCTGGGGGCCGGCCACCGGCTGCGGAAAAACGTCGAGGCGATCTTTGACACCAGCCAGCGGGCCGCGGCCCTGGTCCGGAAGCTCCTGGCCTTCGGCCGCAAACAGCGGCTGGAGATGGAGGCGGTGCGGCTGGGTGCCGTGGTTGCCGGCCTGGCCAAGCTCATGGGGCGGCTGCTGGGCCAGGACATCGAACTCGAACTGCGGCCGGCCGCCGATGAGGGGCAGGTTCTGGCCGATGCCACCCAGCTCGAACAGGTGCTTCTCAATCTGGTGGTCAACGCCAAGGACGCAATGCCCGACGGTGGCAGGCTGGTCGTCGCCACCGACGTGACCAGCGTGGCGCAGCAGGATGCGGTGTGCGGCGAAACCGTTCCGGCCGGCCGCTACGCCCGGCTGCTGGTGAGCGATACCGGCGAGGGCATGGCCCCCGAGGTTCTGGCGCGGGCCTTTGAGCCGTTCTTCACCACCAAGCCGGTGGGCAAGGGCACCGGCCTGGGGCTGGCCACCGTGCATGGCATCGTCAAGCAGCACAAGGGCTACGTCACGGTGACCAGCGTGGTGGGGGAGGGAACCTCCTTTGCCGTCCTCCTGCCGCTGCTCAGCGGCGAGGGCCATGGCGACCTTGCCTCCCTGCCGCCCGAAGCCCGGCGCCGGATGCCGCACGGCACCGAAACCATCCTGGTGGTCAACGACGACGACGCGGTGCGCAACATGGTCCTCGACGTCCTCACCCCCCTGGGCTACCGGCTGCTGGCGGCGGCTTCCGGCGAGGAGGCCCTGGCCTTGAGCCGGGAGCGGGGCGAGCGCATCGATCTGCTGCTGGCCGATGTGGTGATGCCCGGTATCCCCGGTTGGAAGCTTGCCGAGGAGTTGAGCGAACTGCGGCCGGGGATCAAGATCCTGCTGATGTCGGGCTACACCGAGGAAACCTTCCTTCTGCAGGGGGGGCTGCCATCGGGCTGGGTTTTCGTCCACAAGCCGTTGCTGCCCTCGGAACTCGCCGTCAAACTGCGGGGGCTCTTCGACGCCCCGGCCTGATCCCGCTCGCGGCATGGCAAGGGAGCCCCGGACGAAGGGGGTGGCGGTCGATCGCCGCCCGGCCGGCCATTGAGTTGATTTTTTGATACCCTATCCGATCGGGTGCTGGGGAGTGTCAGCGAGGTTTCCCGGGACACCGAATCCACTTATGGTATGCCACAGGGTAACGCCAAGGAGCACTCATGATAATCAAACACCGTGACATTGAGCCTGATATTGACCCCACTGCCTATGTTGCTCCAACCGCTACCGTTGTCGGCAATGTGAAAATTGGGGCAAAGGCAAAGGTGATGTTTGGGGCGGTTGTCAGCTCGGAAGGTTCAAAAATCACTATCGGCGAGAATGTAATAATATCCGAAAATGCCGTGGTCAGAGCCACATCCGAAGGCAACGCGGATCACCCTGTTAATATTAGTGATAATGTTTTTATTGGTCCGCACGCCACGGTTCTTGGGGCTACCCTTGAATCTTCCTCTTATGTTGCGACAAATGCGACCATACTGCACGGAGCAAGGGTATGCGCAGGGGCCGTGGTCACCGTCGGTGCTCTTGTTCACGCAAACACAACAATTCCAAATGATTTTTTTGTCCCTCCGAATGTGACCGCAGTCGGTAATCCTGTGCGGCTGTTCAGCCCGGATCAAAAAGAAGAAGTCTTAAAAGCAATAATGGGGGTGGGGTTCGCCAGCGTTGCCTTTAATATCAATCCTGCCGGGAAATCAAGGACTGAAATATATAAGGAAGCTACCTTGGTAAGGTCTAAAGAGTTCGACGCACACTTTGCGGACGAAGTCCTCAAAAAAGAATAAGCGGCACGGTCGGACCCGTACCCGGTCGGGAGAGGGCGGCGGCGCCATTCGCGACATCGTGCCAACGGGCTGCTGGTTCCCTCAGTAGAGATGGTACTGGAGCAGCACCCCGTCCAGTCCGCCGTTGACCAGGGGATGACGGGCCGAGGGTTTCAGCCCCACCGCCTTGGCGAGTTCCCGGTCGCCCAGGTAGAGGAAGGCGGTGGTGCCGGTGCAGCGCTTCTTGAGGAAGTCGCCCAGGTCGCGGAGGAGGGCGTTCAGGTCGCGGCCCCGCTCCAGGCGGATGCCGTAGGGCGGGTTGCAGACGATGATCCCGTCGGCGAATCCCGGCAGCTCCTGGAATCGCTGGCGGGCGAGGCGTACCGCCTTGGCGCCGCCGGGGAGCACGGCCAGGTTGGCGGTGGCGGCGCGCACTGCCGCCGGGTCCGCGTCGCTGCCACGGATGAGGCCAGGGGCCAGCGGCCGGATGGCCGCGTCGGCCGCGGCCCGGGTTTGCTGCCAGAGCCGCGGGTCGAAGTCGGGCAGGGCCTCGATGCCGAAGCGTGGGCGGAGGACGCCAGCCGGGATGCGGCTCGCCTGCATCAGTGCCTCGGCGAGCAGAGTGCCCGAGCCGCACATGGGATCGAGCAGCGGCCGTTCGCCGTCCCAGCCGGTGAGCCGGATGATGGCCGCGGCCAGGGTTTCCTGCATGGGCGCGGCCACCGACTCCCGGCGGTAGCCGCGGCGGTGGAGCGAGCCGCCCGAGGTGTCGATGCTGACCGTGGCCCGGTTGCGGTCGATGTGGAGGTTGAAGAGCAGTTCCGGCTGCTCGGTATCAACGCTGGGCCGCCGGCCGGTGGACTCCCGGAAGTGGTCGACGATGGCGTCCTTCAGGCAGAGGGCGGCGTACTGGGAGTGGCGGATGCGGCTGTTGACGGTCACCGCGTCCACCGCAAAGGTGCGCTCCGGGGTGAGGAGGGCGTTCCAGTCGATTTTGCGGGCGGTCTTGTAGAGATACTTGGTGGAGTGGCAGTCGAAGCGCAGCAGCTGGGCGAGGACGCGGGTGGCGAGTCGGGTCTGGTAGACGATGCGGTAGAGGGTGGCCCGGTCGGCGTTGAAGTAGACGCCCCGGTAGACCGGCTTGGTGTCGGTGGCGCCGAGTTCGGCAAGCTCCGCGGCCCCCAGGGGCTCAAGGCTGTCGGCGAGTTGGGCGAAGTAACGGTTGGTCTTCTGGTAGGCGAACATGGCGGGGTCCGTAAGGGAAGGGAGCGGCAGGGGCCAAAGGGGCGGGCTCAACCCGCGGCGGCATTGGCGGTCAGGGCACTGTGCATCCGGTTGAGGGCCTGGGTGAGGGTGGCACGGGGGCAGCCGAAGTTGAGGCGGACAAAGCCCGGAGCGCCAAATTCGCGGCCGTCCGAGAGACCGACGCCCGCGGCCTCGAAAAAGGCGGCCGGTTCGGCCAGGCCGGTGGCCCGGCAGTCGAGCCAGGCGAGGTAGGTGGCCTCCACCGGGGTGGCGGTAACTCCGGGCATGGCGGCCACCGCCTCGCCGACCAGCCGGGCGTTGTCGCGGAGGTAGGCGAGCAGGGCATCTCTCCAGGGGGCGCCGTGGCGGTAAGCGGCCAGTGCCGCGGTGTAGCCCAGGGCGTTGACATGGGGGACGATGCCGGCCATGACCTGCCGAAAGCGGCGGCGTAAGTCCTGATCCGGGATCACGGCGAAGGCGCAGCCAAGGCCGGGCAGGTTGAAGGTCTTGCTGGGGGCCATAAGGGTGACGGTGCGACGGGCTACCTCCGGCGCCAGGGTGGCGGCGGGGAGGTGGCGCCGGTCGGGTGCGAGGATCAGGCCGCAGTGGATTTCGTCCGAGCAGAGCACCAGATTGTGGCGGTCGCAGAAGTCGGCGAGCCGCTCAAGCTCGCGGGCGGTGTAAACGCGGCCGGTTGGGTTGTGCGGGCTTGCCAGCAGAAAGAGGCGGGTTTCGGGGGTGACTGCCGTTTCCAGCCGGTCGAAGTCCATTTGCCAGCGATTGTTCGCCAGGACGAGGGGCGCGGTGTGCAGGAGGCGGCCGGAGAGGGCCGGCGCGTCGAGAAAGGGCGGGTAGGCAGGGGTGGTGGTGAGCACGCCGCTGCCCGCGGAGCCCACCGCCCGGCAGACCACGTTGAGGCCGCAGACCAGCCCCGGCAGCCAGACGAGCCATTCCGGGGCCACCTGCCAGCCGTACTCTTCGGCCAGCATGGCGACGATGGCCGCGGTGAGCGCGGCCGGCGTCAGGGTGTAGCCGAAGACGCCGTGCTCGATTCGCTCCCGCAGCGCCGTCATGACCGGCGGCGGCGAGGGGAAGTCCATATCCGCCACCCACAGCGGCAGGATGTCGCGGCCCAGGTAGCGGTCCCATTTGAGGCTGGCGGTGCCGGTCCGGTCGATGGGGGTGTCGAAGTCAAAGAGAGGGGCGGACATGGGAACCAGGGGGCAGAGGTCAGGGGGCAGGCGGCGGATGGCCCGATGCGGCGGCTCTTGGGGCTCCCGCCGCCAACCGGCACTACTTTTCCGGACCGAACCTACCTGATCGACGGCCGGAAGCCCAGCTTTTTTTGTCCCGGGCGGTGCCGGCCGCCCGGTCAGGGGTGTTTTTCTCCGTCGCCGGCGAGCCGGGCGAGCTGGCGGTCGTGGCAGCGGGCAAGGAAGATCTGGGCGATGAGCGCGCCGACGAGGGCGAGGAAGATGTCGGCCTGGGTATCCCAGACATCGCCCTGAAGTCCCAGAAAGGCATCGGCGGCCATCCCCATGGCAAGGGCGACCCACCACTCGACGAGTTCGTAGGCCGCGCTGATGGCCAGGCAGATGCAGGTGACAATGAAGAAGAGCCACTTGCCCCGGCCGAGAGGGGAGCGGCGGAGGAGAATCTCCCGGGCAATGAGGGCGGGCACGAAGCCCTGGGCCAGGTGGCCCAGCCGGTCGTAATGGTTGCGGGAGAGGGCCAGGGCGTCGCGCAGCCAGTTGCCGACCGGCACCTGGGCGTAGGTGTAGTGGCCGCCGATCATCAGGATGACGGCATGCGCGAGGATCAGCCAGCTGACCAGGGGGGTGAGCGGGAAACGGCGTCGGGTGGCGGCGAGCACGCCGAAGCCGATCACCGCCGGCGCCACCTCCAGAGCCCAGGTGCCCGGGTCGGCGGGACGGATGGCCGACCAGACGAGAACCGTGGCGAAGATGGCAAGCCAGAGGGCGGCGGCAAGGGGTGCACGGGGCATACGTCAGGTTCGCGGCTCCGGTTGAGGACAGGGGGCGTGCCGATCACTGGCGATATTGTACGGTCGCGGCGGCGAGGACGTCAAAGAAAACAGCTGGCCCCGCTCCGGCGGGCGAGGTCGGTCGCCCCAAGGCCCCCGGCGCCACTGCCGGCTTGCATTTTCGTCGCCGGCGGGTAATGTTGAGGCCATGTGGACCGCCATGGACATCATCGCCGAGCGCAGGATTGCCGAGGCCATGGAACGAGGGGAGATGCGGGGGGAAAGCCTCAAGGGCAAGCCCCTGCCGTTGGACGACTACGGGCAGGTGCCTGAAGAGCTGCGCATGGCCTACAAGATCCTCAAGAACAGCGGCTTTCTGCCCCCCGAGGTCGAGGCGCGCAAGGAAATCGAGCGGCTGGAGGAACTCATCGCCGCCACCGAAGACGAGCATCTGCGCCTCCGGCAGATGAAAAAGCTCGAGGTGTTGCTCTTGAAGTGCAACACCATGCGGGAGCGGCCGGTGAATCTCGCCAAGGACAGCGATTACTTCCGCCGGGTGGTGGAACGGGTCGAGGTGCGCGGCGGCCGCCGCCGGCGATAGGCAGGCGGCATCCGGCCTATGGCGTCATTCTTCCTTCAGCACCGGCCAGCAGGGGTCGTACCGCTGGGGATCGAGCAACACCTGGCGGGCGAGCCGCCGGGCGGTGTTGATGGCCACCGGCCCCAGGAGGTTGGCGGTCATGGCCTGGAAGTCGCCCTTGGGGACGGTGATGATCACCAGCAGCTCGAGTTCCCTCGCCTCGCCGATGGCCAGTTCCTCCCGCACCAGGGGCAGGACGTCGGGCCGGTAGGCGGGGGCGATGACGGCCGGGTTGATGGTGACAAAGGCCAGGTCGGGGTTATCCAGGGACTGGAGCCAGATGAAGGGGGAGTCCTTGCCGTGCGGCCGCAGCACGAAGCGGCGTGACTCCGGGAAGCCGAGGAAGGGCGTGGTCAAGGTGAGCACCTTTTCCGGGTCCACCTGGATGGGACCGAACTTGGTGGTAGTCACTGTCATTGCCGGTTCCTGTTCCATCTTGCTCGCTGCTGCTCCTATCATGTGGTTGTCTCCAGATCTCCGGAAGATCTTGCCCCTTCCGCCGGCGGCCCGTGGCCTTCCCGTCCCGGCCGGTCAGCTGTTTTTAGAGGTCTGCACGGCCTTGAGGAAGGAGTCCAGACCGGAAAGATCCGCCGGCGTTTCGCTGGCGGCCCGCTTGTTTTCCTCCAGAATACGACTCAAGACCTCTTCCCGGTGAATGGCAACGTGACGCGGCGCCTCGATGCCCAGTTTCACCTGTCCTCCCTTTATCTCCAGGATCTTGATGGTGATGTCGTCGTTGATGGCGATGGCCTCGCCGGTTTTTCTGGCAAGAATCAACATGGGGCGGCTCTCCCTGGCGCTTGATAGCTTTCCGACACGCCAGGGGAGATCGGGCCGGAGGAGCGACCGCCCCGGACGTAACGGGACAACATTCGGTAACGAAAAAATGTAGTCCCGTTACAGGTAATCCACAAGACTTAACTTCATGGTTTTGGACGCCGCCGCCAGCGCCGCCTGGTAGGCGAACTGCTTGCCCTGCAGGTCCATCAGCGCCTGGGTGATGTCGGTGTCCTGTTTTTCCGACAGGCTCTCGGTGTTGGCCAGTTCCAGATTGCTCAGGATCTGGCTCTGCACGTCGATGCGGTTGGCGCGGGCGCCAAAGTCGGAGATGTTGTTGGTCAGACTGTCCATGATCTGGTCCATGTCCGTGATGGAGTTCTGGAGCGCACTGAGCTGCACGTTCTGGGAGTCGAGTCCCGCCGCGGCCAGGAAACCGCTGTCGTCGGCGGTCATGCTGAAGGTGTAGCGGTCCGGGTCGGAGGTGGCGATCTGGATGTGGCCGTCGGCATCCAGGGAGGCGCTGAGGTTGGGGATGCCGTTGAGCTTGTCGACCATGGATTGCGGGGTGTCGTAGGCGGGGTTCACGGCGATGGTGATCGCGGAGTCCCGGGGCGGGGCGTAGTCGCGGTCGGTGACGGTGACGGTGAACTTGCCGTTGACGATCTGGTCGGGGTTGTCGAGGCCCGAGTCGCTGGTGCAGATCAGGGCGTTGGCGTCGGTGACCACGGTGTTGCTGGTCACCTGGGTGTAGCCCTGGCCGAGCAGGGCGTTTTCCAACGCCTTCAGGCCGGTGAAGACGCCGGTGTCGCTGAGTGCCTGGTTGCCGCGGGCCGTTACCTCCAGGGTGGAGCCCTTGCTCACCTTGATCTCGCCGTTGTTGTCGCGGTCGCCGTTGTAGCGTACGCTCCCCTCCTGGTTGGCAATACTGCGGACCCAGATCTGGCCGTCGCCGGCCGTGTCCCCCGCTTCGCCGGTGACGCTGCTGCCGCCGTCAAGACCGATGGTGGCAAGCCCGGTCTCGTAGCCGTCCACGGTGGTGGGGGTGGTCTCCAGCATGAACTCGGTGCCGGAGGAGAGCTGCAGGCTCCCGAAGGAAACCTGATCGCGGGCGCCGCCGGTGAGGCTGGTGACCGCCTCGCCCTTGGCCGAGGTTTCGACGTGGATGTTGCGGCCGTCCTTGGCGGTGAGGACCAGGGTGGTGTTGTTGAGGGTGGCGTAGACCCCGGTCTGGTCCGACTTGGCGTTGATGGCGTCGAGGAGCGCGTGGTCGACGTCTCCTTCCTGGATGGTCGTGGCGGTGTCGAAGATATCGACGCCGTTGATCTTCAGGTCGCCCGCGTCGAGGGAGGGCGGCGTGTAGCCGGCGGTGCCGCTCACCGGCGCGGTTGCTTGGGTGGAGGCGGGCACCACCGTGGCCGTCACCCCGGTGGTGTCGGTCACCGCGTTGATGGCATTGGCCTTGGCCGCGGCCGAGGAGGCGGCGTAAACGTCGGAGAGGCCGTCGTTCGTGGCTGCGGCGATGGCGGTGCCGTTGACGGTGAGATCGTCATCGGCCAGGCGCGGGCCATAGACGAGTTGGCCGTCGCCCGCCTCGTCGGCAAAGCCAACCCCGCCGCCGCCCATGCCGAGCAGGTCGAGGAGGGTGTCGTCGGTGTAGTTGTCGCTGCCGATCGCAAAGGCGCCATCGGCCGAGGTAAGGGAGATCTGGCCGGTGTTGTGGGTGGCGTCCGCCGCCTGGACGAAGTTGCCGAATCCTGCGTCCGCCTCGCCGTTCACCGTGTAGTTGTTGACCTCGATGGCGGACTCGTCGCCGGCCAGGGTGTTGCGGAAGACGATCTCGTTGGCAGCCCCACCGTTGGTGCCATCCCCCACCGCCGCTTCGACGCCGGTCTGATCCGACTTGGCGTTGATGGCGGCGACGATTTTGGCCGCCGTGGTGGCGGCGCTGTCGCCGTCGGCGATCCCTGCCGTGATCGTCGTGCCGTTCAGGTCGAAGCTGATGGTGGAGGGGAGGCCGTCGACGCCGGCATCCCCGGTCACCGCGATGCCGCTTGAGGAGAGGGTGGTGAGCGAGGCGGTAACCCCGGTCTGGCTCTGGACCGCGGAGCTGTTGAGGGCCTCCCGCAGATTGAAGGCGTTCTGCATGGCGAGCCCCTGGGTGGTGGGCTGGTTGAGGTTGATGCCCACCGGCAGGGCGAGCAGGCCGTCGCCGGCCACGTCGCCGTCCACCCCGGAGACGGTGGCGCCACCGTTGAGCCCCAGGGCGATGAGGCCCGGCTCGTAGCTTGAGGGGGTGGGGGTGGTTTCCAGGGTGAAAGCGTCGGCCGACGAGAGGGTCACCGAGCCGAAGTAAACCTTGCTCTCCGGCACGCCGCCGCCGTTGAGGTGGCTCACGGCGTCGCCGTTTGCCGAGGTTTCGACCGCAAGGTTGCGTCCGTCGGCGGCGGTGAGGGTGAGCTGGCCGACGGCGTTGGTGCCGGCGGTGATGCCGGTGGTGGCGGAAACGCTGTTGATGGCGTCGGCGAGCGCGCCGTCGGCGTCGGCGTCGCTGATCGTGGTGGTGCCGGCGAGGGCGAAGATGTCCTGGCCGTTGATGATCAGGTCGCCGGCGTTCATGGTGCCGCCGCTCACCGGCATCGTTGCCTGGCGGCTGGCCGGTACCACCGTGGCGGAAACGCCGGTGGCGCCGTTCACCGCGTTGATGGCCGCCGCCTTGGCCGCGGCCGAGGTGTCGGCGTAGATGGTGGAGATGCCGTCGTCGGCGGCAGCGCCCACCGGGGTCACCACCGGCGGGGTGCCACTTTCGATGGCGAGCGAGCCGGCGGCGAGCCGCGGCCCGTAGATGAGTTCGCCGTCGTTGGCCTCGTCGGCGACGCCGAGGCCGCCGCCGCCCAGCCCCAGGTCGTTGAGAACCGCGTCGGTGCCGGCCAGGGTGGAGAGGGCGAAGGAGGAGGAGCCGGTGAGGGTGATTTCGCCGGTGTTGTGGGCGTTGTCGGCGGCCTGGGTGAAGTCGGCAAAGCCTGCGTCGGCGGTACCGCTGGCGCCGTAACCGCTCACCGTGATGGCCGATTCGTCGCCGGCCGTGGTGTTGCGGAACACCACCTCGTCGGCAGTGGCGCCGTTGGTGGCCCCGTCGCCCACCACCGCCTCGACCCCGGTCTGATCCTTCAAGGCGTTGACCGCATCGACGATCTTGCCCGCCGTGGTGGCGGCATTGTCGCCGTCGGCGACGGCGACCGAGACGGCAACGCCGTTCAAGTTGAAATTGATGGTGGAGGCGGCGCCGTCGGCGGTGTCGCCGGTGACCGGTACCCCGCTCGAGTACTGGGTGGTGACGTTCACGCTCAGCGGCCCGGTGCCGTCCAGGGTGGATTTCGCGTCCCATGCCTTGGCCATGTTGAGGCCGTTGACCATGGCGCCGGCGGCGATGGCGCCGGTGCCGGCCCCGTCCACCAGCAGGTCGCCGGCCGCCACCGGGTTGGCGTTGGGGATGGCGACGGTGAGTTTCGCGTTCATGGTGGCGGGGGTGCCGGTGACCTGACTGCCGTAGGCCGTTGCCACGTCCACGTCGTTTACCAGCAGGTCGCCGGCCGCAATACTCGGGACGTTGCCCACCGTGCCGGTGAGCATGGTGGCGATGGGCGCGAGGGTGGTGCCGTTGATCCGATGGCCGTCATACTTGTCGACCATGAACGGGGCGGGCTCCACGGAGTTGTAGCCGCTGGTCCGGTAGCCGCCGAAGATGTACTTGCCGTTCAGCTGGGTGTTGCCCAGGGTGATCGCCTGACTGAAGAGGTTGTCCACCTCCTTGGCGATGATCGCCCGGTTGTCCGGGGTCTGCGAGGCGTTGGAGGCCTGGATGGCGAGCACCTTGGCGCGGCTCACCAGATCCTTGACCTGGCTCAAGCTCGATTCCGCAGCGTTGATCCGGCTGGTGCCATAGGTGAGGTTTTCCTGGTACTGCTTGATTTCGCTCAGGTTGGTGCGCAGGCTCAGGGCCACCGAAAGGTTTACCGGGTTGTCCGAGATCTTGGACATCTGCCGGCCGGAGGAGATCTGATTGTTCAGATCGTTCATGTCGCTGGTGAGCTTGTTCAGGTTGCTCAGGATATTCTTGTGGATGGTCTGCATGGTGACGCGCATGTCACTTCCTCCAAAAAGTCTAGATACCCACCGATTCCAAAAGCGTCTTGAGCATTTCGTCCGACGAGGAGATCAGCTTGGCGGCCGCCGAATAGGCTTGCTGGAACTTGATCAGGTTGGCCATTTCCTCGTCCAGGGAGACGCCGGAGGTCTGGTCGCGCAGTTCGCTCATCTGATTGAGGACCAGGGTGGCGTAGTCGACGTTGCTGTCGATACTCCGCCCCTGGCTGCCGATGTCGGCCACCAGCGAGTTGTAAAAGCCGTCCAGGGTGTTGTCCGACGAGCCGGTGAAGGAGACGTCCTCCTTCTGCTGGATGTTGGAAACCAGCAGGGCGTTGGAGTTGTCGCCCGTGAAGATTTCGCCGCTGTCGCTGACCTGGCCGGCGTTGACGTAGTCGAGGTTCTTGGCGACCAGATCGTTGACCGCGAAGGTGCCGGCGCTGTGGCCGGAGAAGAAGGTGTTGACGCCTGCCGCCTGCAGGAAGTTGGTGGTGTCGTTGGCAAAGGCGAACTGGTGGGCGCTGTCCGGGGCGAGCCGCAGGCAGTTGTTTTCGACACTGGCGGTGAGCCAGCCGCTGGCGCCCTTCTCCTTCAGCGCGCTGTTGATCGCCGAGGCAACGTCGTTCAGGGTGTAGGCGCGTTCCAGGGAAACATTAACCGCCTGGGGCAGTACCGGCGTGCCGTTGGCGTCGTATAGCCAGATGCCGAGGCTGGTGCCGTCGAGCTTGAGCTGGTCGGCGTAGTCGAGTCCCTGGAGGGAGGCGGTAATACTGCCTTGAAGGGCCGGATCGTAAACGAGTTTTCCGTCATTGGGGGTGTCGTCGGTGACCGAGGCGCCGGTGGTGCTGAAGTCGTTGAAACCGAAGACGTCGGTACCCGAGGTCACCGTGTAGTTGGTGACGGTGATCGCCGAGGTGTCGCCTTGGGTGAGGTTGCGGAAGACGACTGCGTTCTGGGGGCCGCCGTTGAGGCCGTTGCCCACCATGGCCTCGACGCCGGTGGTGTTCTTTTTTGCGTTGATGGCGGCCACGGCGAGCGAGGCCGCGGTTTCCGCCGAGCTGCCGTCGGGGACGTTGACGCTGATGGCGGTGCCGTTGAGGAGGAAGGAAACCGACGAGTCATTGCCGTCGGCCACATCGTCGGTGGTCGGGCTGTCGGCATAGGTGGTGGTGCTCATGGCGCCGCCCATGCCCAACTGGTCGAGATAGGTGTCGTCGGTGCCCGCCTTGATGGTCATCGGGGAGGTGCTGAACAGGGTGAGGGCGCCGGTGTTGTGGGTTTCGTCCGGGGTGTAGGTGCCGTTGGTGAGGCCCAGCTTGCTCTCCGCCGCGTCGGTGGCGTCGACGCCGTCGATGACGATGTTGGACTCGTCGCCGGCCACGGTGTTGTAGAGGACGATGGAGTTGGCCGCTCCACCGTTGGTGGTGTCGCCCACCACCGCCTTGATGGTCATGTCCAGCTTGTCCGGGTCGGAGTTGTAGGTGGAGATGGCGTTGTTGATGGCCTCGACCACGTTGCTCGCGGTGGTGGCCGCGTCCCAGGCGACACCGTCGTTGTTGGTGACGTCCACGGAAATGCCGTTGACGGTGAAGGAAGCCGATTCGCCGTCGGCGAGCCCGCTTGCCGCCTTGCCCGCCACCAGGGTGGTGAGCTTGGCGTTGGTGCCGGTGACCGCGTCGGTGATGGCGGTGGCGGCGTTGTACGCCTTGCCCATGGCGAGCCCGTAGACCGCGACGGCGCCGTCGATGCGGCCGATGCTCCGGCCGTTGATGGTGAAGGTGCCGTCGCTGATGGTCTGGTTGGCGGTGGTGGCGTCCACCTGGGTGGCGAGCACCGCGGCGTTGCCCGCCATTTCGGTGCCGGTGATCCCCTGGGAGAAGGGAAGGAGGCCGGCGCCCTGCGAGAACTGCTGGTTCACCTCGCGGACCAGGGAGTTGGCCAGGGCGTCCAGGCGGCCGAGATAGTTGTTGGGGTCGCCTTCCAGCAGCTGGCCCCGCACCTCGAGCCAGCCGCCCACCTTGCCGCCCAGCGCCAGGCCGTCGCCCAGGGCGGTTTCGACAGGCTGGCCATTCTTGGCGGTGCTCTCCCAGTAGAGCTTGTTGTCACCCCAGCGGACGTCCCAGCTCTGGTTGGTGTCCACCAGCGAGTGGCCGTCGGCGAGGAGCACGGTGTAGCTGCCGGAGCTGTTCTCGAAGTACTTGATGTCCACCAGGCCGGAGAGCTGCTTGACCAGTTCGTCCCGTTGGTCGCGGAGATCGTTGGCCTGCCGGTTTTCGCCTTCCGAGTTGGTGACCTCGACGTTGAGCTTGGCGATCTGGGCGGTGAGCGAGTTGATGTCGCCCACGGCCGTGTCCATGTTGACGCCGATGTCGTAACGGGCCTGGGTGATCTCGGCGTTCATGTTCTGCAGGTGATCGTAGAGGAGCTGGCCCTGCTGAACCACGGACTGCCGGGAGGCGAGGATTTCGGGGTTGTCGCCGAGTTTCTGCCAGCTTTCCCAGAACTGGCTCATCAGGTCGTTGAGCGCGAGCCCCGGGGCTTCGTTGAAGACGGTTTCCACCGTCCGCATCGCCTCCTGCTGGGCCTCCAGGTTGCTCAGGGTGGAGTTCTGGCCGGCGATCCGCTGGGTCATGTAGGCGTCGTACTGCCGGGTGATCTGCTCGCCGTGGACGCCGTTGCCGATGTTGCCCACCGAAAGCGGGGTGGGCAGGTTGGTGGCGAGGCTTAAGGTCTGCCGGGTATAGCCCGGGGTGTCCACGTTGGCGATGTTGTGCGATGCCACCTGCACCGACAACTGGTGGGCGAGGAGCGCTTCCTTGGCGATGTTGAGTACGGAAGAGACGCCGGCCATGGTCTAGACCTCTCTGCTGAGCAGACTCGGTTGCGAGGTGTTGTAAGGCTTGCGCTGGCCCCGGGGGGGAGAGTACATGGGCCGCTCGGCCACCGCGCTGGTGATCAGCCGGATGGCGTCGTCAAGGTACTGCCGGGTATCGTCGGCAAAGCGCTGGTTGAAGAGGTTGCGGGCGAGGATCTCTTCGCGCAGGACGAGCAGTCGCTCGCGGCAGCCGGTAAGCCGCCGGGCCTCTTCGGCGCTGACCAGCGGGGTGATGTCGGTGAGGCGAATCCCCTGTCCGGCCAGGTCGGGAAGAAGGCGCGCCGCCTCTTCCCTGAGCGATCCTTCCTGGAGCTGGATGCGGGCCAGCTGGTTTTCCTTCTTCTTGGCGAGCTTGATGAGCGTCTGCATGTCCATCGCGGCGAGGGCGGTCTTTTCCTCGTCCAGAATCTGGAGAAATTCCTCGGAGAGGTTCAGCTGCCGGGCAAAGACCTCGAAGAGTTTCTGGGGGTTGAGCCGGGGTGGGTGTTGATCGGGTGCGGTCATGGCCTGCCTCACTTGGTGACGGTTGAACGCGATTTGCCGGAGAGCTGCCGGTAGAGTACCTCGCCCAGTCCCATGCCCTGGCCCCCGGCCATCTCTCGGGACAGCTGGTCGTCGCGCATGGATTGGTACATCTTGTCGGCGTAACCGCCGCCCAGCAGGCCACTTTGCGGAATGCTGTCGCGCATGGAGCTGATCATCTGCTTGAGGATGAGGGCTTCGAAATCGCCGCAGGCCCGACGCAGCTTTTTCTCTTTCAGCGTATCGGCTGCCTGGGAAGATTTCTTAAGACCGGCGGTGGGGTGGGCGGTGAGTTGCATACTCTGCCTCGTGTGCTCTTTGGTTAGATGATTTTCAGTTCCGCCTGCAGTGCCCCCGATGCCTTCATGGACTGGAAGATGGCGCTCAGGTCGCGGGGGGTGGCGCCGATGGCGTTCAGGGCGCGGACCACCTCGCCCAGGGTGACGCCCTCCTTGAGGGCCACCACCCGGTCGCCCAGTTGGCCGGCTACCGGCGACTGGGCATCGGGGGTGATCAGCAGGCTGAGGTTGCCGTGGGAGACGGCCAGGCGGCTGACGGTGATGTTCTCGCCCATCACCACGGTGCCGTTGCGTTCGTCGAGGATGACCTTGGCTGGCGTATCCGGGGCGACCTGGATGTTTTCAAGCTCGGCGAGGAAGCCCACCTGATTGTCGCGATATGCCTTCGGCACCTTCACCGTCAGGGTGGCGCCGTCTTCGGGCTTGGCATAGGTGGCGCCGAAACGGGTGTTGATCGCTTTGGCCATGCGGGCCACGGTGGTGAAGTCGGGGCTGTCGAGGCTGATGTCCACCACGCTCTTGTCGGCGAAGCTCACCGGCACCTCGCGTTCCACCGTGGCGCCGTTGGGAATCCTGGCCACGGTGAGGTGTTTCTGCTCGCCCCGCCCCGCATCGCTGCCCACGCTCACCGCTCCCTGGGCCATGGCGTAGATGTTGCCGTCCAGCCCCTTCAGGGAGGTGGCGATGAGGGTGCCGCCCTTGAGCGAGGAGGCATCTCCCAGTGACGAGAGGGTGATGTCGATGGTCTGGCCGGTTTTGGCAAAGGGCGGCAGCTGGGCGGTGACCATGACGCCGGCGACGTTTTTGACCTTGATGTCCTTGCTGCTCACCTGCACTCCCATGTTGCCCATCAGGTTGGCAATGGTCTGGGTGGTGAAGGCGGCATTGCTGCCGTCGCCGGTGCCGTCCAGGCCGACCACCAGGCCGTAACCGATGATCTGGTTGGTGCGGACCCCCTTGACGGAGGCGAGATCCTTCAAACGGGTGGCGTGGGCCGTTGCCGTGGGCCAGAGCAGGGCAAGCATCAGCAGGGCAGCGAGCAGGGGCTTGGCGGTCAGGGGGAGGGAATCGTTTTTCCGCATGGTCGTTGGTCCTGGTTGAGGGGTTGCAACGCGATTCGGGTTACGTCTGTGGAGTTGTTAAGCAATATCCGTGCCAACTTCTTCGCTGGCCGCGGCCGGGCCGTTGCTTTGGCCGGCGGCAGGCCGCGCCGGCTCCCCGCCCGGCGGACGCCGGGCGGGGAGCCGGCGCGGCGGGTGGCCCGGGAAAAAATTGCCGTCGGCAGTGGCGGCAATTTCTGCAGGGAAAGGGGAGCGGGGCCCAAGAGAACGGCCCGGGGCAGGGGTGGCGGCCCGGGCCGTTCTCTTGGGCGGGGTACGAGGCGGTCAGAACGGCCAGATCACGTCCAGGCTTCGGGCCAGCCAGCCCGGTTGCTGTTTGTCGCTGAGTATGCCCTCGCCGCTGTATTCGATGCGGGCGTCGGCGATGTACGAGGAGAGGATCGAGTTGTCCAGGGCAATGTCCCGGGGGCGGATGATGCCCGAGAGGATGATGTGCTGGGTTTCGTTGTTGACCCGAACCTCCCGGTAGCCCCTGATCACCAGATTGTGGTCCATGGTGACGTCCACCACCCGCGCCGAGATGGTGGCGGTGACCGTGCTGTTGCGTTTGGTCTCGCCGTCGCCCTGGAAGTCGTTGGTGAGCCCGACCTGCATGGCCTTGGAGGAGGGGGTGAAGTTGGCGTTCTTGTTGCTCAGCCATTTCTCCAGGCCGAAGAGGGAGGTGAGGTCGCCGGTGAGGCTCGAATCGCGGGTGGCCTTGGTGGATGCCTTCTTGTCGCCGCTGGAGTTTTCAACGATCTTCACCAGGATGATGTCACCCACCTGGCGCGCCCGGCTGTCGCGGTAGATGTCCTTATTGGCCGAGGCGTTGAAGATGGAGCCTTCCGGGGTCGGCGGCGGCTGCTGCGGCGTGGTGGGCAGGCTGTAGCGGTCCGGCAGGGCGGCGGCGGGGGGCGGGGGCGGGCTGGCGGCGCAGCCGCTCAGGATCAGGGCCAGTCCGGCCAGGACGATGCTTTTGCTGAGAAGGGTCCGCATGGTGTGGTACTCCTTATTGGTTCCTTGTAAAGGGAGGTGCTCTCCGGCGGCCGGGGTTAGAAGTCCACCTCGACGGTGCCGCTCGCCACCACCTTGGCGTGGAGGGCCTTGCGGCTCATCAGGTTCTTCACTCGCACCATCTCGCCCAGGGCGCCGCTGTCCCTGGCCTCGCCGGGTGCGGTCACCCGCAGATGGTCGGTGCGGGCAACAATGGTCACCAGATCACCCCGCCGCACCAGTGGCGGCGCCTCAATCTGCGAGGTGCGCAGCACGCTGCCGGCCCGGAGTGAAACGGTGAGCCGTTTGCCGATGGACGCGGCCGGGTCGCGAGCCAGGTCGCTGCCCAGCATGGAGACGTTCTGCCGGACGAGCTTCACATCGCCGGCTGTCAGGATGTCGTGTCGCGCCAGGCGGCGGGTGGTGCAGAGAACCTCATCGTAGAGCTGCAGGTCGCCGCTCATCTGGACACTGCCCGCCTCCTTGCCGTCCACCAGCACCATCACGGTGAGAACCTTGCCGCCCAGGTATTGGCCCTGGGGGGGGGTGGTGAGGCGGTAGACGACCTTGCCGGCCGGCACGGTGAGGCTTGCGGGCCGGGCGGCAAAGTTTTCCACGGCCAGTTTCTCCCGGGGCCAGGGGGCGCTGGCGCAGACCGCCTCGACGAAGAACGGCTTGAACTCGGCCGCGGTGAGCACGGTGGTGGCTCCCTCGGCGGCCGGCGCGGCCATGGCGGGGGGCGCCGTGCCGAAGAGGAGGAGCAGGAGGACGAGGAGTGCGGGCCGCATGGGTTTACTCCTAGCGGATCAGGCCGTTGGCGATCTGGAGCAGCTGGTCGGCGGTCTGCACCGCCTTGGAGTTGGTTTCATAGGCCCGTTGGGTGATGATCATGTTGACCAGTTCCTCGGTGACGTCGACGTTGGAGGTTTCGGTGTAGCGCTGGGCAATGGTGCCCAGGCCGTCGGTGCCGGGGTTGGCCTCGGTGGGCGCGCCCGACGCCGGGGTTTCCTGGAAGAGGTTGCCCCCCACCGCCTTGAGGCCGGCGGGGTTGATGAAGTCGTGCAGGGTGATCTGGGTCGAGGCGAGGATGTTCTGCTGGCTGTCCAGAGCCTCCAGCATGCCGCTTGAATCGATGTTGATGGTGGTGGTGCCGGCCGGGATGGCGAACTCGGGCTGCACCCGATCGCCGTTGGGGGTGACGACGTAGCCCTGGCTGTCACGGGTGAAGTTGCCGGCCCGGGTGTAGTACTCCTGGCCGTCCCGGACGATCTTGAAGAAGCCCCGGCCCTCGATTGCCCAGTCAAGATCGTTGCCGGTTTCGTTGTAGTCGCCCTGGGTGAAGATTTTGCTCACCGAGGTGGGTTTCACGCCCAGGCCCACCTGGATGCCGGTGGGCACCTGATTGCCGCCCACGGTGTCGGCGCCGGCGGCTCGAATGTTCTGGTAGAAGAGATCTTCGAACTGCAGCCGGCTCTTTTTGAAGCCGGCGGTGTTGACGTTGGCCAGGTTGTTGGAGATGACGTCCAGCTGCATCTGCTGGCCGTTCATGCCGGTCCTGGCCGAGTAAAGGGCGCGTATCATGGGGGATTCCTCCTGTCGATCGTTTTACCTTCCCGGCCGTTGTCCTACGGTGGTGGCCGGATGGGTGCTTGCCGTCAAAATTTTGATCAACCTGTCAACGATCCGACCTTGCGGACCGCCTGGCTGTCGATATCGTCCATGGCCTGGATCATTTTCTGCTGGGTCTCGAAGGCGCGCTGCAGGTCGATCATCTCGGTCATCTCCGTTACCGTGTTGACGTTGGATTCTTCGAGATAGCCTTGCTGGATGGTGGCCCGGGTAGCGGGCAGCGCCTGGACGGTGGCGTCCGTGGGCCGGAAGAGGTTGCGGCCTTCCTTGGTGAGAGCGGCCGGGTCGGCGAAGCGAACCAGGCCCAGGCGATTGGTTTCCTGGCCGTCCACAAAGATGGTGCCGTCCCGGCGGACCTGGATGTCGTTGCCCCTGAGGACGATGGGGCCGCCCTGGCTGAGGACCGGATCGCCGTCCTGGGTGACCAGCTGGCCGTTGCGGTTCAGGGTGAAGTCGCCGGCCCGGGTGTAACGGACGCCGTTGGCGGTCTGGATGCGGAAGTAGCCGTCGCCGTTGATGTACAGGTCGAGCGGGTTGTTGGTCTGGTTGGCCGGCCCCTGGCTGTGGTCGGTGATCACCTTGACCGCCTTGCCCACCCGGTCGCGGCCGCTGCTCGCCTTGAAGAGCATCTCCCAGAAGGTGACCTCGTCCTTCTTGTAGCCCACGGTATCGACGTTGGCCAGGTTGTTGGCGGTCTGGTCCAGGCGTCGCTCCTGGGCGATCATGGATTCGATGCTTTCGGTCAGTCCCAGTCGATTCGAAATGAACACGGTTTTTCCTCGCACGGATGTTTGCTGATTTTATAAGCAACAACCGTGCCAACTGCTGGCGGACAAGGGCGGGGTCGGGCGATGGGGAGGGGCCGGGGTGGCGTGCCCGGTCCGGGGCGGCCCGAGCCGGGCGAACCGGGCATTTTTTGCCCAGGGGAACGCGTAGCGGCCGGGCCTCTTAGCGCCGGAAGCTCTCGTTGGCCCGGTAGATGAAGGCGAGGATCTCCGCCACCACGACGTAGGTGGCGGGCGGGATCTCTTCGTGGAGGTCGAGGCGGGAGAGGATCTCGACGAGATCGCGGTCCTCGTGGATGGGGATGTCGTGTTCCCGGGCCAGTTCGAGAAGTTTTTCAGCCAGGAGCCCCTGGCCCTTGCCGATGACCCGGGGAGCGTCCTCCTTGCTCTGGTCGTAACGGAGGGCCACCGCTTTTTTTGCCGGTGACGTGTTGCCGGAATGGGATTTTTCAGTCATTATGGCAGCGCGGAGGCGGCGCGGGACATGGTTGCCGGTTTCCGGCCGTCCCATGGAGAAAGGCGTTAACCGGTGCGGGGCGGCCGGCGGGTTGCCTTTCCATTATAGGGTTCCGGTGGGCAAAGCGCCAGGCAGAAGTCAGAAGCCAGCGGCAGGGGACCGGGAAAGGAACGACTTGCCCCCTTTCCGGTGCCGGAGAGCCGTTGGCGGTTGGCCTTGGGCAATTGGCGGAAACGGCAGCGAATCAAGCCGGTACCGCAAACGGCCGGTGGCGGATGGCCAACGGCGCCATCCGGCGAAGGGGCTTGCCGGGCGGGAACGATCTCACCCCCTGCCGGTCGGCAGGCGAACAGTCTCATGATGCCATGCAGTTCGAGCAACCCCTGATCCCAGCCATCCTGGTGCGTCGCTACAAGCGGTTCCTGGCCGACGTGACTCTGGCCGACGGCACGCCCCTCACCGTTCACTGCCCCAACTCCGGCAGCATGCTCGGCTGTGCGGCCCCGGGCAGTCGGGTGCTGCTCTCCCGGGCCGCTAATCCCCGTCGCAAGTATGCGTGCACCTGGGAGCTGGTGGAGGTTAACGGCGGCTGGGTGGGGATCAACACCGCCCGCACCAACCATCTGGTCCACGAGGCCCTGGCCGCAGGCCGTATTGTCGAGATCGGGCCGGTGGACGAGATCCGCGCCGAGGTGAAGGTCTCCGACCGCAGCCGTCTCGACCTCCTGCTCCGGCAGGGCGAGCGGTTGACCTATGTGGAGATCAAGAACTGCACCCTGGCCGAGGATGGGGTGGCCATGTTCCCCGACGCGGTGACCAGCCGCGGCGCCCGTCATCTCGAAGAACTGGCCGCCCTGCGCCGGGACGGCTTCGGGGCGGTGATCTTTTTCTGTGTCCAGCGGGGCGACGCCGAGGTGTTCACCCCGGCCGCCCGTATCGACCCGCGCTATGCCGCCATCCTGGCCCGGGTGGCGGCCCTGGGGGTGAGGGTGCTCGCCTATCGGGCGGAAGTGCGCCCCGAGGGGGTCCGGGTGGTGGCGGGGCTGCCGGTGCGGCTGTGAGCCGGGAGCGGGTCGGAGATCAGGGGCCGGAAGTCGGGGAAAGAGGCTGTCGCGGGTTATTACGACTTTCGGCTGCTGAGTTTTCTACATAATTGAAGGAGTCGATGAAGTTATGGGACAAGGAACCGGAGATGCCGCCAAGGCGGCAGTGGTGCTGCTCAGCGGGGGGCTCGATTCCACCACCGTGCTGGCCATGGCGATCGCCGATGGCTACCGGTGCCACTGCCTGAGCTTTGCCTACGGCCAGCGGCAGGCCATCGAGCTGGAGCGGGCGCGGGCCACCGCCAGGCGGCTGGGGGTCGCCGCCCATCTGGTGCTCGAAGTGGATCTCGACAAGATCGGCGGCTCGGCGCTCACCACCGACCAGGCGGTGCCCAAGGGGCGGTCGCTGGCCGAGATGGAAGCGGGTATTCCCGCCACCTACGTGCCGGGCCGCAATACCATCTTCCTCTCCTATGCCATGGCCTGGGCCGAGGTGGTGGGGGCGGCCGACATCTTCATCGGCGTCAACGCTCTTGACTACAGCGGCTACCCCGACTGTCGGCCCGAGTACCTGGCAGCCTTCGAACGGATGGCCCATCTCGCCACCCGGGCCGGGGTGGAGGGCGGTCGGCTCGCCATCCACGCCCCTCTCATGCATCTCACCAAGAAGGAGATCATTCTCCGCGGCACCGCCCTGGGGGTGGACTACGGGGCCACCCACAGCTGCTACGACCCAGATCCGCAAGGGCGGGCCTGCGGGGCGTGCGACTCCTGCCGGCTGCGGCTGAAAGGCTTCGCCGAGGCGGGTCTGTCGGACCCGGCGGTCTACCTGGACGGTGTCGGGGGTGAGGGCGCATGAAAGGCGTTGCGGCAGGCCCGGCAGTGGGCGATCTCTTCATGGTGGGGCTTCCCGGCCCGGTGGTCGACGAATCCACCCGCGGCCTGATCCGCGAGCAGGGGATCCGTCACTTCATCCTTTTCAGGCGCAACGTCGTCGATCCCGAGCAGCTGCGAGCCCTGTGCGCGGGTTTGACCGCCGCCTGCCGCGAGCAGGGGCTGCCGGCGCCGCTCATCGCCATCGACCAGGAGGGGGGGAGTGTCACCCGGCTCGGCCCCCCCTTCACCCAGTTTGCCGATGCCCGGCGGCTTGCCGAGGGTGCGGACCCCGAGGCGGCCCTGCGCGATTATGCCGTCACCTGCGGCCGCGAGCTGCGGGGGGTGGGGATCAACATGAATCTCGCGCCGGTGCTCGATGTTGCCCCGGCCGGGGCGGGCCGCTTCATGGAGCGCCGTTCCCTGGGCGGGTCGCCCGAGCGGGTGGCCGCTTTGGGGCGGCTGGTGATCGAGACCCTGCAGGCGGTGGGGGTGGCCGCCTGCGGCAAGCATTTTCCCGGCCTGGGCGAGGCGGTGCTCGACCCCCACCTGCAGTTGCCCACCGTGGCCCGGAGCCGGGCCGAGATCGAGGCCGTGGATCTGGTGCCCTTCCGGGCCGCCATTGGTGCCGGGGTGGCGGCGGTGATGACCTCGCATACCATCTATCCCGCGCTGGACGCCGACCGGCCCGCCACCCTCTCCGAACCGGTCTTAAACGGCCTGCTGCGCCACGCCCTGGGTTACGACGGCCTGGTGATCACCGACGATCTCGAGATGGGGGCCATCGAGAACGACGCTTCGGTGGCCGCGGCGGCGCTTGCGAGCTTCCTGGCCGGTGCCGATCTGCTGCTCATCTGCCACGACCACGACAAGATCCGCCACGCCCGCCAGCGGCTGGCAGAGGGGCTTGCCGCCGGCCTCTTTACCCGCGAGCGGCTGGCCGCTTCGGCCCGCCGCATCGAGGCGGTGCGCCGCCGCTTTGCCGAGCCGCGGCCGTGAGGTCAGGGCCGCCGTGGGGGCGGCGCAGTGTAACTCGTTGATTCTTTGGAGCCCCGGGCGCGGGGCGGCGCCGGGCTCCTTTTTTTCAGTGTGATTCCGTGTTTCGCATCATCTGCGAGGTTGTGCTGTTTGCCTCCGGTGGCTATAGTAGAAAATGAAGAGGATTGGGAAACAGGACCCCGTCTCCAAACGGTGCTCGGTTGCTTGACAGCCGGTCACGGCGTGTTCAATATTCACATGGAGGAATGTATGGAGCTGCAGATCGAAGGGAAGAACCTGGACGTCAGGAAGTCATGGCAGGACAAGATCGAGGAGGAAAAGGAGCGGCTCACCCGGCATCATCCCGGCCTGGTCCATCACCTGCGGGTTTCGGTGGAGAGCACCCAGCAGCATAAGGAGGGCGGGTACGAACTGGTGGTGGTGGCCTCGGTGCCCAGCGACACGGTGGTGGTGAAACGCAAGGGTGAATCCGTCCGTCCCATGCTGGTTGATGCCTTCGATACCCTGGGGATGCAGCTGAAGGAGCTGCAGCGCAAGCGGCGCCAGAAGCAGACCACGAAGGAGCCGGAAATGGCCGGCGCCACCTTCTGTACCGGCGCCATCAAGAGCCTCTTCCCCTTCGAGTCGTATGGCTTCATCGTCACTCCGCAGGGTCAGGAGGTCTACTTTCACGAGAACGCGCTGAAGGACATCTCCATGCAGCAGCTTTCGGAGGGCGATCAGGTGCGCTTCGGCGAGGGCGACGGCGACAAGGGGCCCACCGCCACCTGGGTGCGCGCCGCCAAGTAAACGCGGCGGGCACCAGTCGGCGACAAGGGGAGGCGGCCGGCCGCCCTCCCCGCCATGAGAACAAGTGAATCACCAGAGGGGCTTCGTGCCCCTCTCGTTTTAGGATCAACACGGATGTCAGTAAACGAACAGGTGGATATCGGCGCCGCCTATCTCGAGGCGCCGGAAGAGGAAATCCTGGCCCGGATCGCCGCCCGCAAGGCCGAGTTCGGCGACCGGCTCCTCGTCCTCTGCCACCATTACCAGCAGGAGGCCACCTTCCGCTTCGCCGACCATACCGGCGATTCCCTGAAGCTCGCCCGTAACGCCGCCCAGTCCTCAGCCCGCTATATCGTCTTCTGCGGGGTGCACTTCATGGCCGAGTCGGCCGATATCCTCACCGGCGACGATCAGGTGGTGCTGCTGCCCGATCTGCGCGCCGGCTGCCCCATGGCCGACATGGCCACCGAGGCCGAGGTGGCGTGGGCCTGGCAGGAACTGGCCGCGGCCACCGGCGGCGCCACGGTGGTACCGGTTACCTATGTCAACTCCTCGGCCAGGATCAAGGCGTTCGTCGGCGCCCGCGGCGGTTCGGTCTGCACCTCCTCCAATGCCGAGCGGGTGCTGACCTGGGCCTTTGGCCGGGGCGAGAAGGTTTTCTTCTTCCCGGACGAGCACCTGGGCCGCAACTCGGCGCATGCCCTGGGGGTGCCGGACGAGGAGGTGGTTCTCTGGCAGCGGGGGCTGCCCATGGGCGGCAACACCGAGGCGGCGCTGCGCCGGGCCAGGGTTATCCTCTGGAACGGCTACTGTACGGTGCACATGCAGTTTGCCGCCGGCCATGTCGAGCAGTGGCGGCAGCAAGATCCGACGGTACGGATCATCGTCCATCCCGAGTGCCGCCGCGAGGTAGTGGATCTCGCCGACCGCTACGGCTCCACTGAGATGATCATCAAGGCGGTGGCCGACTCGCCGCCGGGTTCCCACTGGGCGGTGGGCACCGAGATCAATCTGGTAAACCGCCTCCACCTGCTGCACCCGGACAAGGAGGTCCATTCTCTCTCGCCCTTCCAGTGCCTCTGCTCCACCATGTACCGGATCAAGCCCGCCTACCTCCTCTGGGTGCTCGATAACCTGGCCCGAGAACGCGAGGTGAACCGGATTTCCGTGGACCCGGAAACCGCCACCCTCGCCAAGCAGGCCCTGGACCGGATGCTCGAGATCTGAACAACGTACTTGCCGTGCCCGCCGGGGACACACTTCCGAAAAACATCGGCACCGGCATGGGATACCGCGCCGCCGGGAGGACACCATGACCAGGATCTACCTCGACAACAACGCCACCACCCCGGTGGACCCGGCGGTGCGCGAGGCGATGCTGCCCTGTCTTGGCGAGCGGTTCGGCAACCCGTCGAGCAATCACCGCTTCGGCGAGGCGGCCCGCTGCGCCGTGGAGCGGGCGCGTGCCCAGGTGGCGGCCCTCCTCCGCACCGAGCCCGAGCGACTGATTTTTACCAGCGGCGGCTCCGAGGCCAACAGCCTTGCCATCTGGAGTGCGGTCATGGCCCAGCCCGGGCGGCGCCACCTCATCGCCTCGGCAGTGGAGCACCCGTCGGTGCTGGCCCCGCTTGCCTTCCTGCGTGACCGTTTTGGCTTTCAGCTCGACCTGCTGCCGGTAGACCGCGAGGGCGGAATCGGCCTCGACGGCCTGGCCCGCGCCATCCGTCCCGACACCGGCCTGGTGGCCCTGATGGGGGCCAACAACGAGACCGGGGTCTGCTGGCCGGTGGCCGAGATCGGCGACCTGTGCCGGGAGCGTGGCGTCTTCTTCCTCTGCGACGCCGTGCAGCTCGCCGGCAAGGCCGAACTCGATCTGCGGCAGCTCCCGGCGGACTACCTCTCTCTCGCCGCCCACAAGCTGCACGGCCCCAAGGGCACCGGCGTGCTCTTCGCCCGGCGGACCGCGCCGGTGACCCCGCTGCTCATGGGCAGCGGCCAGGAACGGGGGCTGCGCACCGGCACCGAGAACGTGGCCGGCATCGTCGGTTTCGGCAAGGCGTGCGAGCTGGCCGCCGCGGCCCTGGCCCAGGGCCACGGCGTGACGATGCAGACCTTGCGCGACCGCCTCGAGGCGCAGATCATGGCCGCCATTCCTGATGCGCGGGTCAACGGCCAGGAGCAGCCGCGGCTCGTCAACACCCTCAACGTCAGTTTCAGGCATGCCTCGGCAGCGGCGATGATTCAGGAACTCGACGAGCGCGGTATCGCGGTGTCGGCCCATGCCGCCTGTCACGGCGGGGATCTCGATCCCTCCCACGTACTGCGGGCCATGGCGGTGGAGGAGCCGTACCTGCACGGCACCCTGCGGATCAGTCTCAGCCGCTGGACCACCATGGCCGAGGTGGATGCCTTTGGCGCCCTCCTGCCGGGCATCGTGGCAAAATCCAGGCAGGGTTTTGCCCTCTAGTGCCCTGAGCGGTTAACCCACGCAGTCAGTTGTTGAGCAGTCGTGGTTCCTCGCAAGGCGCAGAAAATGAAGGCATAGCAGCGCTATGGCGAATTCCCCGCACCACCGCGAGGGGCCGCGGGGGCCGCAAGTACTAGCAAGAATTATCCGCACGGGGCACTAAGGGCCGCAAGCGGTGGCGGCCGTGGGGAAGCTGTCGTCGGCATGGCTTGTTCGGGCGAAATGGCAATTTTTTCACGATTCACTGCAAAACAAACGGGATGAGTTAGCATATGTGCGGCATTGTCGGATATGTGGGAAGGCGTCGGGTGGTGCCCATCCTCCTGGAGGGGTTGAAGCGGCTTGAGTACCGGGGCTATGACTCCGCCGGGATCGTCTATCTCGAGGGGGGCGAACTGGTCAAGCACCGCAGCGAGGGAAAGCTCGCCAACCTCGAAGAGAAGATGGAGCGGCTCCCCGAGGTTGAGAGCACCATCGGCCTCGGCCACACCCGCTGGGCCACCCACGGGGCGCCCTCGGAGCGCAACGCCCATCCCCACAGCGACTGCACCGGCCGGCTGGTGCTGGTCCACAACGGGATCATCGAAAACTACCACACCCTGCGCGCCGATCTCCTGGCCCGGGGGCATGTCTTCACCTCCGAAACCGACACCGAGGTGCTGGCCCATCTGGTGGAAGAACATCTCGAGACCGATCTGGTCACCGCGGTGCGCCGGGCCCTGGCCCAGGTGGAGGGTTCCTTTGCCCTGGGGGTTATGTGGGCCGGCCAGCCCGACACCCTGGTGGCGGCCCGCAAGCAGAGCCCGCTGGTGCTGGGAATCCGCGAGAGCGGCGGCTGCCTGATGGCCTCGGACATCCCGGCGCTCCTCCCCTATACCAATCAGGTGGTCTTCCTCGACGACCAGGAGATGGCCGTACTCCGTCTGGGCAGCTGGCAGGTGCTGCGCATCGATTCCGGCGAGGCGGTGGTCAAGGAGATGCAGACCGTGTTCTGGAACGCGGCCATGGCCGAGAAGGCCGGCTACAAACACTTCATGCTCAAGGAGATCTACGAGCAGCCCCAGGCGATTCTGAATACCTTCCGCGGCCGGCTCAACCCTCAAACCGGGGCGGTGGAGCTGCCGGAGATCGGGCTCGCGCCCGAGCGGCTCGCCGCTGTCGAGCGCATCTCGCTGGTTGCCTGCGGCACCTCGTGGCATGCGGCCCTGGTGGCCAAGTACTGGCTTGAAAAATGGGCCGGAGTGCCGGTGGAGGTGGACATCGCCTCGGAGTTCCGCTACCGGCGGCTGCTCTTGAACGAAAAGGTGCTGGTGATCCCCATCTCCCAGTCCGGCGAAACCGCCGACACCCTGGCCGGCTTGCGCCGGGCCAGGGAGATGGGGGCGACGGTGGTCACCATCTGCAACGTGGTGGGCAGCACCATGACCCGGGAGGCGCACGGCACCATTTACACCCATGCCGGTCCGGAGATCGGTGTTGCCTCCACCAAGGCATTTACCAGTCAGCTTACCGCCCTGATGCTCCTTACCCTCCACCTGGGGCGGTTGCGGCGGACCATTGCCGATGAAGAGGCGCGGGCGCTCGCCCAGGGGCTGCTCGATCTGCCCGGGCTGGTGGAGCGGGAACTGCCGCGGCTGCAGGCCGAAACCGCGGTGATCGCCGAGGAGTTTGCCCGCAGCCGTGATTTCCTTTACCTGGGCCGTGGGGTCAATTTCCCCATCGCGCTGGAAGGGGCGCTGAAGCTCAAGGAGATTTCCTACATCCACGCCGAGGGCTATGCGGCAGGGGAACTCAAGCACGGCCCCATCGCCCTCATCGACCGGGAAATGCCGGTGCTCGCCCTGGCGCCCCGGGACGGCGTCTATGACAAGGTGGTTTCCAACGTCGAGGAGGTCAAGGCTCGGCACGGCCGGTTGATCCTGGTGGGGAGCGAGGGGGATGAGAACCTCGACCGCATCGGGGACCGCGCCCTGGCCCTGCCCGCGGTGCACGAGGATCTGGCGCCCATTCTCTACACCGTGCCGCTCCAGTTGCTCGCCTACGAGATCGCCTCCCTGCGCGGCTGCGACGTGGACCAGCCCCGGAACCTGGCCAAGAGCGTCACCGTGGAGTAGGGGGCCGCAAACCGGACCGTGATGTGGTAATCATGCCCCCTGGAGATGAGAGAGCAGGAGCGCGGGCCGCGGCCGGCAACGTCTTTCGCCCCCATGGCCCTGCGGCGGCCGCCGGCCGGCCGGCGCTGGTTTTTCTGCCCGGCTGGGGGTTCGACGGCCGGATTCTGGACCTCGCCGCCGCCCCGGTGGCGGCCTACGCGCCGGCCGGTCCGCTTGATCCTGCAACCCTGGTCGCTGATCTCCTTGCCTTTCTCGACCGAACAGGGATCGACCGGGTGCATCTGGTCGGCTGGTCCTTGGGAGCCCATCTCGCCCTGGACTTTGGCCGGGCGCATCCCGAGCGGCTCGCCTCGCTCACCCTGATCGCCATGCGGGGCCACTGGCCAACGGCCGAGATCTCGGCCATCCGCCGGGATCTCGCCGCCGCCCCCGCCGCCTTTCTGGCCGCCTTCTACCGCAAATGCCTGGCCGGCGACAAGGCGGCACAGCGTCGCTTTGCCGCCTCCCTCGAAGGGGAATACCTTGCCGGGCTCGACCTGGGGCTTCTCAATCGCGGGCTCGACTATCTCGCCGCTACCCTGCCCCAGGCACCTGCTGCCGCCATTCCCCTGCGGCTCGCGCACGGTCGCCGGGATCTCATCGCGCCGCTGGCCGACCGGGCCGTGCTGGCCGGGGCCAGCGAGGAGGTCTTCGACCACGCCGGCCACGCCGTATTCCTTGGCCCTTCTTTTTCCTGGCCCGGCCATGATGACCCGGCGGCCAGGAAACGGGCGATCCGGGACCGTTTTTCCCGGGCCGCCGCCACCTACGACGCCCATGCCGACGTACAGAAGGAGGTGGCCCAGGGGCTGGCGGCCCGGCTCGGACGGATCACCCCGGCCGGGGTTCTTGAGATCGGCTGCGGCAGCGGCTTTTATACCGGGCTGCTGGCGGCCCGGTTCCCCGGTGCCCGACTGCTGGCCCTGGACTTTTCGCCCGGCATGGCCGACGCCACCGCGGCCCGTTTTGCCGCCAACCCCCGGGTGCGGGTGCAGTGCCAAGACGGCGAGGAGTACCTGGCCGGGGCGGGTGAGCGGTTTGACCTCATCACCTCCAACGCCACCCTGCAGTGGTTCGACGACCCCCTGCTCGCCCTGACCCGCATGGCGACCCTGCTTAACCCTGGCGGCATGCTCCTCTGTTCGCTGTTCGGGCCCCGCACCCTCGCTGAGCTGGCCCAGGGGCTGAGCGCGGTTTGCGGCCGGCAGGTCGCGCTGCCGCCCCAGCGTTTTCCGGCCTTGGCCGCCCTGGCCGGCGTCCTGGCGGGGCGGCTTGCCGATGTCGAGTGCGGTGAAACCCTGCTCTGCCGCCACTACGGGTCGCTCCGGGAGCTGCTGGGGCATATCCGGCTTACCGGCACCGGCGGCTGGCCGGCCGGCGAGCGGCCGCTGCTGACCCGGCGCCGTTTCCGGGAGCTTGAAGCATGGTTTGGCGAGCGTCATAACGGTTTTCCCGCCACCTATCAGGCATTCTATCTCCGGGGCCGGCTGGGGGCATTTCCCGTAAAAGAGGAGCAGGCATGACGTCGAGCGCGGCTACGGCCGGCACCACCATCTTTGTCACCGGTACGGACACCGATGTCGGCAAGACCCTGGTCTGCGGGCTGCTGCTCGCCGAAGCTCGCAAGCGCTGCCGGGCCGGTTACCAGAAATGGGTGAGTACCGGCAACGGCGATACGCCCGACGACTGGCGGTTCTGCCGGGAAACCGCCGGTCTTCCCCTGGACCGGGCGCGGCTCGATCAGGAGGTGCCGTTCCGGTTCGCCTTTCCCGCCTCGCCGCACTTGGCCGGTGAATTCGAAGGCCGGTCCGTGGACCCGGAGGTGTTGGCGAGCCGCACCCGGGAACTCGCCGCGGCCCACGAATTCCTCATCGTCGAGGGGGTGGGCGGGCTCATGGTGCCGCTTACCCGCGATCTGCTGCTGGCCGATTTCCTGGGGCAGCTCGCCCTCCCCACCCTGGTGGTGTCCCGCAGCGGGCTCGGCACCCTCAATCACACCCTGCTCACCCTGGAGGCATTGCGTAGCCGCCAGATTCCAGTGCTGGGAGTGGTCTGTTCCGACGGCCCGGGTGCTGCCGGTGACGAGCGGCTCATCGCCGATAATCTCCGCACCCTTGCCGGACTGGGCCGCTGTTCGATTTTCGGCCGCCTGCCGTACTGCGCTTCGGTGGCCGAGGCCAGGGAGCGCTTTGTTCCCCTGGCCCAAGCGATTCTCGACGCGGCGGGCTGCCAGCCTATGGGTGGCGGGGCTACAAGGGCGTAAGCGACAGCCAGGAGGAAAACCATGGCTTTGGAAAACAAGGAAAGTGGCAAGGGCGCGGGCCGGGTGCTGCGCGCCTTTGGCTGGTCCATGGCCGGCCTCAAGGCGGCCTTCATCGGTGAGGCCGCCTTTCGCCAGGAGGTGGCGCTGGTGGCGGTGCTGGCGCCGCTCGCGCTGTGGTTCGGCCGGAATGGGGTCGAGCGGGCGCTCCTGGTTGCAAGCCTCTTGCTGGTGCTGATCGCCGAACTTTTGAACAGCGCCGTAGAGGCGGTGGTGGACCGGGTGGGACCCGAGCACCATCCCCTGGCCGGCCGGGCCAAGGACATTGGCTCGGCCGCCGTCTTCATAAGCCTTCTCAACGTTGTGGTGGTGTGGGCCCTTGTCCTCCTCGAGCACTGAGTCAAACGACAACGACCGCCAGGCGCGCTTCGTCAACATTCTCTTTGAGGTGATGGATGAGGTGCTTGCCAACCGCGATCAGTACACCTTTGAGCACGTGGTGCGGGTGGCGGCCATCGCCACGGCGATCGGCAAGCGGCTGGGGTTGGGTTCCGACGAGCTGGCAAGTCTCAAACACGGTTGCCTGATCCACGACATCGGCAAGATCGCCATCCCCGATGACGTGCTCTTGAAACCCGCCCGCTTCACCCGCCATGAGCGCGACATCATCCGCTACCATCCCCTGGTGGGGGCCAAGCTGGTCGTCCGCCACATCCGCGACGAGCGGATCATCGACATCATCCTCAATCATCACGAACGGCTGGACGGCAGCGGTTACCCCAACGGCCTCATGGGCGAGGAGATCGGCCTTCTGCCCCGCATCGTGGCGGTGGCCGATACCTACGAGGCCCTGGTGGCCCAGCGACCCTACAAGAAGGCGCTCCCCCCGGCCGAGGCCCTGGCAGAACTCCACCGGGAGGCAAAGGCCGGGCAGCTTGACGCGCAGATGGTCGCCGTGCTTGAGGAGGTCGTTCCCGAGGTCGACGCGACCCCGCCGCCGCATCCGGTTACCGCCGGGTTCATGAAAGACATCGAGTTGTTTCGCAGCCGCACCTATTTCCGCGAGCCGTTGAGCGATTTCTACAACTACCGCTACCTCCTCTTTCTGGACGATGCCGGGGTGCTGCGGCGCAACTTGCCCTACCGGCTGGTGCTGATTGGTTTCCCTGACTTTGGCGATTTCCAGGAGCGGGTGGGCCACTTCATCGCCGATCAGGTCTTCGACGAGATCGGCCAGAACCTGCTCGACTGCTGCACCGCCCAGGCCCACCGCCGCGAGCGCTACGACGGTTCGATGATGGTGTTCCGCAAGGCAATCGACTACCTGCTCTATCTTGAGGTGGAGGAAGGTGATAACTGCGAAGCGTTGCTGGCGCCGATTCGCGGTCTGCTGGTCGAGCGGGAGGCGGAATGGGGCCTTAAGGCCGTGCTCCAGCGGGTGGCTTGCGACGCAGGCCAGCCGCTGGCCGCCAGCCTGCGGAAGCTGCTCGCCATTACCGGTCGGCGGGGCGCCGGCCCCTGTCCGGCGGTCAGGCCGACGTAATCATTCTTATGGCGCCGAATCCGGAGTTTGCCGATGGTCGCTCATTTGCGAACAGGGCGAGGCATGGCGCTCTCGCACCCCGGTTGCATTCGAAGTCCGCGCCTATCCGCTTCCCGGCATATCTCCGGCACCCTGCAAACGGTTGCCTTACTCCAGCGCGAGCGACCCCCGGCGCATTCCTTTCGGGAAAATCTTCAGGGCGGCCCGTGCATAGAAATTCTTCTCCAAGGAAAGAGTGAACAATGGCGTTACCATGGCGGATCGTTGACAGTGTCGAAACCCCGGAAGGACTTCTCGAACTCCGGCAGCGGGGCGAGAAGGATTTCCTCATAACCATTGGCGGCCGGGTGCTGATGACCTCCTCGGCCCACCGCTCCGAGGTGGCGCTGGCCGAGCTGGCCTGCGCGCCGGTGAGCGGCCAGCCAGTCCCCAGGGTGCTCATCGGCGGCCTTGGCATGGGCTATACCCTGCGGGCCGCCTTGGACGGCCTGCCCGCCGACGCCCGGGTGGTGGTTGCGGAGTTGAACCAGATGGTGGCCGAATGGTGCCGGGGGCCGCTTGCCGGGCTCACCAACGGCGCGGTGAACGACCCTCGGGTAACGGTGACCATCGACGACGTGGCCTCGCTGATCAGCGACGCCGCCCGCATGGGGGGCAAGGCAAAGTTCGACGCCATCATCCTCGACCTCTACGAGGGGCCCCACGAGGGGATGGCAGAAACCGAGTACCTTTACGGCGATGCTGCCTTGAGCCTGGCCGGCGCCGCTCTCGCCCCCGGCGGCGCCTTCGCCGTCTGGTCCGAGGAGCCGGACCAGGCTTTCGAGCGCCGTTTGGAGGCGGCGGGCTTTACCTTCAGCCGCCAGCGGCCGGGGCGGGGGGGGCGCCGGCACATGGTCTACCTCGCCCGGCTGGCTTCCGGCGCACGGCAGGCTGCCGGCGCCGGAAGCCTCAAACGCGGCCACCGGAGGGGGCATGGCCGCCGCTGAGACCTACGGCACGTTGCTTGCCCGGACCAATGGCCTGAAGGGGGCTGGCTTTACCGCCTGGTGCTTTCTGCCCGGTATGGGCTTTGGGGCCACCGAGCAGTGGTGGGGCCGGGGCGGAATTCGGCCCGCCTCCCACGAAGGGGTTGACTTCCGGCTCTACCTGGACGCGAACGGCAAGGAGCGTGAACTGCCAGCCAGGGCACTGGTTCCTGCCGCTGCGGCCGGCCGCGTCGTTCGTATCCAGCCCGATTTCCTCGGTCACACCATCTGGCTTCGCCACGCGCCGACTGACCCTGACGGCTGGCGCCACCACACCGCCTACGGCCATGTGGTGCCGGTGCCGGAGCTTGTTGTCGGTTCCACGGTCGCGGCCGGTGAAATCATCGCCCGGGTGGCCGGTCCGCCACCCCGACCCGCCGCTGTTCCTCCCCATCTCCACTTCACCGTGGCCCGCCTCGCACCTGCTCTCTCCGCAGACCATCTTTCCTGGGCCAACGCCCACCAGTCAGCTATTATGCAACTAATTGATCCGCAAGCCTTTTTTTCTGACTGAACCTGCTGCTCAACACTCTGCCAACAGTTAATCAACACCCTTTCCGCAACATTCCAACCAACTTTTCAAAATGTTTTCACCGGCCCGCTAACGGTATTTCAACAGACTTATCAACAGGGTGCCAACAGTAAACCAACAGGAGAAGAACAACTCGCCAACGCCGTTTTCCACAATCGGTCAACAATCTACCAACAGGTAATCAAAGGCTTCTCCACCGCGTTCTCCACGGTTTGCCAATGACGTTGCCAACAGTTTTCCAACGGGCATTTCTTCGGCACCGACAGGTTATCAACAGGTTATCAAGGGGAGATCGTGATCGTGCCCAAGCAGTGCGGGATATTTTTAGTTTTCTTTTACAGGGCCGGTCCAGGCTAATATGTTGAAATTATATCAAAAAATGGTTTTTTGGGGGCGTGCCTAGTTGATATTATTCTGTGGAGGGGCCCGATTTTGAGGCTTAAAAGGGCAGTATTGAAGACAATTGGCGAATAACCAATCAAGCATGCCCGCAACGCCACGG
>DHYV01000024.1:0-46388 GCA_002414225.1 Desulfobulbaceae bacterium UBA5121
AAGGCGGTGTTCTCGCCGTTGGTCATCGTGCAGTATCCCTGCAGGAAGAAGGGGTGGCAGGCGTAGAGGTAGATGGCGTAGTTGGTGTTCTGCCGCCCTTGAGCCAGGGTGGTGCGGGCCAGGAGCGGTTTTGAGTGGAAGCCGAAGAACTCGGCCACCTGCATGGGGTCGCCCACCTCCTTCAGGGTGATGACGTCGGGCCAGAAGCTGAAAACGTAGAGCCGTTCCGCCTCCTCGCCGGCGGCGCGGAGGGCGAGCCGGGTGCGGGTGAGCAGCGCGTCCTTCTCGGCCTGGGACCGATTGCGGTACTCCTCGGGGTACTGGTAGGCGATGACCAGATAGTGGCCGCGGTTCTTCACCGTTGAGCCGGGTACCTCGGTGATCTGCGGCTCCCAGCGGAATTTCACCGAGAAACGGTGGGCCTCCATGTAGTCGTCGAGGATGCGCAGCCCCTCGTCGGTGGCGATGCCGGAGAGGATGGGATACTGCTTGAGGTCTTCAAACTCGCCGCCCAGGTCATGGAGGGTGACCCCGAGGCCGGAGCCGTCATGGCCTTCCTTCATGGTTTCGAGGGCCATGATACTTTCCATGACGGAAATGTAGTCAGCGGATGTGATGGCGCTTAAACGGCACATGCTTACTCCTGTTCACAAAAAAGAGGGCGGCGCGGAAAGGGGGAGCAACTCCCATCGCTCTGGTCGGCCACCGGACCTTAAGTAAAGGGTGTCCTGAAAAATTAGGATTTTCGTTCGAGATCAGGTAAGCGAGACCTCGAGACTCCGAGGCATGCGAAAAATTTTACCGCAGGCATATGGGTGATATGTCGAGGATAAAGTTTTGAGCATAACGCAGAGATTGGGCGAAAAGACAATTTTTCAGGATTCCCTGATGATCAAAGAACGTATCGTTCATCATATATATAAAAAAAACACAGTCGCGCACGATAAATTATCTCGTCGGGCAAGTCAAGCCCTCTCTCGGCCCGGGGTGCGGCCTGGCGGGGCGGCGTCAAACTGCCAGCGGCTCCGGCGGGTGGGGCGGGCGAGGCCGGCGTCGAGAAGCTCCTCGAACGCCTCCCGGTCGATTTCGCGGGCGCCCAGCCGTTCGAGATGCGGGGTGTGCATCTGGCAGTCGAGGCAGGTAAACCGCCACCGGACGAGCTGGCCGCAGAGCGCGGCCAGGGCGGCCTTGGAGCTGTTGGCGGCGCGGGAAAACATCGATTCCCCGAAAAAGACCCCCCCCAGGGCCACCCCGTAGAGGCCGCCGGCGAGCTCCCCGTTCTGCCAGCACTCCACCGAGTGGGCGAACCCCAGCTCATGAAGAACCCCGTATGCCTCGGCCATCTCGGGCAGGATCCAGGTGCCGCTCTTGCGGCGGCCGCCCGCGTTGGCGCAGCCCTCCACCACCTGGGCAAAGGCGGTGTCCATGGTCACCTCGAACAGACCCTGGCGGAGTTGGCGGGAAAGTCGCCGCGAGCAGTGGAATTCTCCCGGAAGCAGGATCAGGCGCGGCGCCGGGGACCACCAGAGGATGGGTTCGCCGGCCGCGTACCAGGGGAAGATGCCCTGGCTGTAGGCGAGGATGAGGCGCTCGGGGGTGAGGTCGCCGCCCACCGCGAGCAGGCCGTCTTCGCGGGCGAGCCGCGGCGGGGGAAAGAGGAGGTCGTCGGTGAGCTGAAAGACGGGCATGGGGCAAAGGGCGGCCTGGCCGCGTGATCCTGGGCAGGGGTGAAGGCACTGATGACGATTACCGCTGCTATGGTACCGCGAAGGGAAGAAGGGTCAACGGTTTTGTGGGGGCGGGCGGGGGCTGATTTCTTCTGCCGGTGGAAGGCGCGCCGGTCGGCGTGTTTTTTCTGGACCGGCCGGGCACGTCCCGGGTAACGGTGGCCCGGGACGGATCGATTTTGCACTCGCCCTCGATGGGAGGCGGGGCGGCGGCGCGGAGCAGTTTTGGCACCGCCCCGATCCTCGGCTGCACCGGCAGGAACTTGCAGGTTTCGGCGTCCTGGCCGCGCCATGGGGCACGGGAAGCCGCCCGGGAGCCATGCGGCGTCCGGTTTAATGGCAAGCCTGCTCCTGGGGGAGGACGCCTGTCGGTTGTCATTCCCCCCTTCCGGCGCAGGTGCGCAACGTCGCGGCAGGGGAAATGTTCTTGCCTCGGTAAGGCGAATTTGATAGCCCTTTGTGGGTGTTAGGAGGCTGGGCGCTACCGGAAAGATGCCTTTGTCCCGCTGCTTGGTGGCAAGGAGGCGCTGGTTTCGATTGCCTCGATGCGTATGGTTAAATTGCCTAACCGGAGTTTGGTGGGGACGTGCAACGGGAAAAGAATTCCGGTGGCGATATGCACGGCGGAAAGGGGGAACGGTTGCCGCCGTTGTCCCTGTTCCGGTTGCTCAACGTTTTGGACGACGCGGTCATCGCGGTAAACGAAAGCGAAGAGATCCGTTTTTGTAATCGTGCCGGGGAGAATCTGTTGCGCCATCCCGCCGGAGAGCTGTGCGGTCAATTGATTTGGTCGATCTTTCACTCGCGGAGCGTCGAGCTTCTTCGGTCCCTGATGAACAGTTCCGGCGACCGGCATGCCGTCGGGCAGGAAGGGACGTGGCCGCTGCGGGTCAGCCTGGGCGGAAGGAACGACGCCCCCTGTTTCGTCAATGTCCATGTCGCCACCATCCGGAACGAGTGTTCGGTCTACTCCCTCTTCGTCCTGAAGTGGCCGGGGAACGCCCTGGGTTTACCCTGTCAGCGGCGCCACGATGGCCCGGGTTCCGTCTGCGAAGAGGTGGCGGTGATCCGGGCACGGCTTTCTGCACTTGCCGTTACCCTGGCCGCCATCCTGCCGGCAGCTGCCGTTGAAACCGGGAAGGTATTCTTTGAGTTGAGCGGTATCAACGGAGCCCTCGCCCGCCTTGACCTCCTCCTGCCGGCCTCGCCTCTGCCAGGGGAGGAGCGTCGGTTGCTTGTCGTGGAGGTGATGAACCTCAGTGTCACGTACTGGATGGAGTGCAGCGGCGCCAGCAAATTCGACCTCGCCCGCGATTCCCGACTCTGGACGGTGTACACCAATCCGGACGGCTGGGAGCGCACCCAAACCATGGATAAATACCTCGATGTTCATACCCTGCCGCAACGGCCAAATTGGCAAAAGGTGTTGGCGACCGCCGCCTTTGTGCTGAGCCGTTGCTCCACCCCCTCCCCCCTGCGCGACTCACTGGCCGGCAACTGGCAACGGCTTTACGGGACCATGGGCGAGTAGGGCGGGCAGGAACCTGCCGTCGGTAATATTCTGAAATTGTTTAATATATTTATTTTAACAATTTTAACAAGTTGCCTTGTTGACGGGATATGCGCGAGTTAGGCAAGATTGGCCTAACTAAAAACGGAGCTTCATGGCGCTGCTGCCGTCAGCAGTGGCCACTCCGTAAGCGTGCCCTCAAAGGAGGTGATGGACGGTGTCCGGCAAGGTGACGATATTCGACGGGTGAGGCTGCTCCCTCATCCAGGTTTGGCTCCAGGAGCGACGACAGAGGTCGCAAACAAATGAAAGTATCCACTCTAAAGAAACGGAGGTTTCGTGATGGCCTATTCCGAGATCAAGCTCAACTTCATCAACCATTCCAATGATACCAACAACAGCTCCATCGTTATCTTCCAGCAGAACGTCGCCGAGAACTTCGGTGAGATTGCCGTGGCCTGGAAGGTCATCGAGAACTGCGGTCGGCTGGACAACCACCCCTTTACCTATCCCCTGCAGTTCCAGGTCAGCGCCAAGGACTCCTATGGCAACTACACGCCCCAGCTCACCGCCGTGGACGGCCAGGCGTACGAGATGGTCAAGGACACCTCTGGCGATGTGTTGACCATCGCCAGTACCCCGGCCAGCAGCGCCGCCGAGGTGGAGGTCCGTAACAGCCTGCTGCAGGGCGCCATCGACGGCTGTATCTTCCGCGACGGCCGGCTGCTGGCCACAAAGACCAACATCGCTCCGGGGCAGAAGGCGGTCTTTCAGTTCCAGCCGCGAATCTACATCGGCGTGGTTTCCCAGGTCACCGAATCCCAGATCATGAACTCCGCCATCATCAAGACCATCAACACCGAGTTGAACCTCTTCGGCATCTCCAGCGCCGACATCGTCATGACCGGGGGCGGTCCTGGCCCTGGTTCGTCGCCGTTCGAGTTCACTCTGGCCAATGTCAACACCATGTAAAGCGTGGTGGACGAGTCTGATACAGAAGGAACGGCCCTTCCTTCTGTATCAGCTTTTCCTCGAGGAGGGTCAAAGGTGAAGGAGGAAGCGGTGGGCGAGACGACGACGGAAAAAAATGGAGAGACCCAGACGTGGCATTCGGGGGACTGGACACCGGCCCCCCGCAAGAACGTCCCGTACAACGGTATCGAGATCAGTGGCACCCCGACCTACGATGCGACCACCGGCCGGTTCCTGTCGGCTGATGTTGAAATCGTTGACTGCACCTACGACAAGGAGGGAGTGGGCAGCAGCCTTGATGCCCTCACCGTGGATGAGGGGTGGGTCGGCATCCCGCCGGCGATGCAGCCGGTCAGCCCGCCGGTGGCGGACCCCAAGTTTACGGCCAGCGGCAATCTGCAACTCCGCCGCGGCAGCAGTGCCATATTGGTGGGCGTCGACTTTTCCTACGGCCTGGAAGGGCAGCACCATGAAGAGCTGGGGTTCGTCTTCGGCTTTCCCACCACCGTGGCAGAGGAGCCGGAGGCAACCGGGGCCGGGCCGGCACGCAACCGGCGCCGGTAAGCCGGCGCGGCAAGGGGACAGCGGCCCATGTACACCGATCTCACCTATGTCAACCTGGCCCTGGATCGCCATTATCCCAGAGTGGTCCTGCTCCAGAGAAACCTGGCCCAATGGGCTGGGGAGCGGGCCACGGCCTGGCAGGTGATCCGCAACTGCGGTTACCAGTGGTGGCATCCCCTGCGTTTCGACTGGCAGCTCGCGGTGGAGGTGGCGGACGGACATGGCAACCGGTCCGGAAAGCGCGCGGCAGCGGCCGGGGATCGTTTTGTCCTGGCCCCAAAGGGCGAGGGGCAAGGTCGCCTGGTTTTAAGCGGCACCATTGCGGGTGAAGGCGTCGTGGTCGTCAACGAAACCCTGTCGGAACCGGTTTCGATCCGCCTCTATCGCGGCGATGCGCTCCTGGCCGTCCGGCCTCTGCCCGGTCCAGGTACCGAGGCGGTCTTTTGTTTCGACCGACGGCTGCTGATCGGCACCAGCCTTCGTTGCCGGCAGGGCGAAGAGGTTGAGGTGGCGCGCTTCATGGAGCCGCTGGCGTCCATCGATCTGGCCGGCATCCGCAGGGGGCGGCTGGTCATGACCGGCGGCGGCCTTGGGGCGACGGCCCGGTGTTTGAGTTTTTCTTTGGAAAGGGAAGAGCGATGGTAGCCGCAAGGCGGCTGCCGCAAACGCAACCTACGGCATTCTTAGGAGAAAAGTGATCATGCAAGTCTATGCGGTTCTCTACTCGGCAAAAGGCAATTTCCTCATGGGGTGCAAGGCGGACATGGGGTACTTCTTCCACGGTTCCGGCGGCGGCACCATCTATAAGGACGGGGTGCTGCTCAACGGGGCGGGCAAGCCGGCCCTGCCGGGCGGCAAGCTCGAAGGCGGCAACGTTACCGCCGGCGCCCAGAAGGAGTTTATGGAGGAGTGCGGGGCAAAGATCTCCTTCAGTACCTCGGAGCTGATCATCGACCAGGAGCGCTACACCCTCCTGGCCTCCACCCCCTGGACGCCGGTGGCCAAGGGCTACTGCGCCGCCTACTTCAAGGTCGACGACGACGCCCTGGGCCAGATCACCTACATCATCCAGGAAACCAACCTGCGGGAGGCACGGGAGGCCATGGACGACATCATCTCGCAGAAGATCACCGAGTACAAAACCATTGCCTTGCGCTACCCGTACTGCCCGGCCGACAACGAGCTGAAGACGGCGGCGGTCTGGAACCTCACCGCGGACGCCGGGAAGATCGACGCCCTCGGCAAGGATGAGGATACCGACTGGTTCCATGCCATCCTGGTCCAGTTGCAGAAGATCATCGGCAACTGAAGGGGAGGGCGCGGCGTGGCAGCGGCGGCGTGGATCGAAAAGAGCTGGTCAGACGCACCCTTTGAGTGCAAGGACAGCCTGGTGGCCGAGTTCCTGATTTCGGCCGATGTCACTGGTGCCTCCCCCTTTGCCCGGGTGGAGTTCTTCTGGCAGCAGAACCGCCTGGATCGCTATCGCGTGGAGAGTTGTGCCCTCAACACCAAGACCGCGCTCGCCCACACCTTTGCCAACCGGGTGGAGCTCGCCGGCTGGCTCAAATGGGTGCCGCTCCTCGAGGGCCGAGAGAACGACAACGGCGGCATCTTCGGCAACCTTTATTTAAGCGTAGCCGGCAAGGAGGCGCGGTGGCACTACGAGGGGATGATGGTCACCTTCCACTGGGGCGGCGTCAAGCCGCCCGGCCCACTGCCGCCGCCGGAGCCGCCGGAGCCGGAGCCGGTGGAGCCGGAGCCGGTGGTGGTCCGCCAGAGCGAGGACCTCTTCCCCTACATCTATATGCGCACCTGGCCCCGTATCGACGAGCGGGATCTCAAGCTCCACTTCGTCGACTACGCTGTCGGCCCGTCGCCCGCCGGGCCGCTGTACACCGCGCTGGTGGATTGCCGTACGGTGCGCGGCCGGGCCGGCGCGGAACAACTGGCCGTGGATTACATCGACGGCGATGCCGGCTGGCAGGGGCAGTTCGTGGCCGATGTCCGGCTGCTGCCCGGCGCCTGCGGCCGTTTTTCGGCCTTGGTGAGGTATGCCCGTGATCTTCAGGAAGAAGACCTGCCGCAGGTGGCCGCCATTTTTGCGGAGATCCTCGATCTGCCGGAGGAGGAGTGGCCAGGGTATCTTGCCTCGCCCGAGTACAGCCAGACCCTGAACCGGGTCCAGGACAGCTACTTTGCCCTGCTCATCACCCTGGGCTACGACCAGCGCGACCTGCAGGAGCTGACCGCAACCCTTGTGGGGGCAAACCTTTTCACCGCCTTTGTCCGGGGTCGCGCTTTTTTTGGCGATGCCGCCGTCTTCCGGCACCTGGCCCGTGCCTCGGTCATTCTGCCCCGGCCCCTCTTTCCCCTGCCGCCGTATGAAGCTTCGCCCCCCGGGGCTCCGCAGGGCCAGGGCGGCTGGATCGAGCCCTATGCCATCGGCGATCTGCAGATGGTGCGCCATCGGCTGCTGCGCTACGAGCCCGGCGAGATTGCCGCCATCGCCAACGTTCTCAAAGGGGAACGACGGGAGGTCCGGACCCGGCACCTGCAGACGGCGAGCGAAACGGTCCGTGACGAGGCCGCGGGCGAGGAGCGCTACGACCGTGACGACCAGTCGGTGCGGCTGAACCTGGCCGCGGCCACCGAAAAGACCATTGCCGACACCGTGGTGCGCACCGACTATGACTCTGGCAAGGGGTTCAAGACCACCTACGGGCCGCCGAGCACCGTCACCTTCGAGGGGTCGTGGAGCGTAGAGACCAAGGGCAACCCCGACGAAGCGGGCCGGGAGGCGGTGGCGCGGTTTGCCCGCGATATCCTCAACCGGACAATCAACCGGGTCCGCCGGCAGATCCATCGGGTCCGTCAGGTGGCGAGCGCCAGCGAGAACGAGGAGGTCGTGGTCAGTGTTTTCGACAACGTCGGTGGTGCCCATAACATCACCGGCGTCTACCGCTGGCTCAACAAGGTCTACGGGGTTTCAGTGTTCCGCTACGGCAGCCGGCTGATGATCGAGCTTCTCATCGAACAACCGGCAGCAGGGTATATCCGCAACGAACTGCGGCTGCGCGGCATCTCCTATGTGGAGCCGCTGCCGCCGGAGCATTTCAAGGTGTACTCCCATGAGGATGTCAGCCCTGACAACTACGCCGGCCTCGCCGCCTACTACGGGGTCACCGACCTCGAACCGCCGCCCCTGGCAAGCCGCATCGTCGCCACGGTCATCACTGCCAACCAGACCGCCATGGTGGCCCTGCCGCCGGGCTACCAGGCGGTCAAGGCGGCGGTCAAGGCGGCATTGCCGGCCGGTCGGTTCGTCGTTGACGGCCTGGTGGGGGTGGAAGCCTTTTCCTTGAACGAGGCGCAGCAGGGGATGGAGGTGGCCATGCACCGGGAACTCGACGCCGTGCCTGTTTCTCTGACCTCGGCCCTTACCCTTGCCTCGCCGCCCGCGGTTGCCGCCGACTGTTACCTCAACGTCGAGATTGACTGTGCGCCCACCGCGGCCCGAGAAGAGCAGTGGCAGATCGCCACCTACGGCGCCCTGCTGAAAGGTTATCACCGCCGCGAGGCTGCCTATTACCGGCAGGTCGCCTCGCCGGAGGGCGGGGCGCTGCCGTCGCCGCGTTCCTCCCTGGCGTGCCGTCGTATCGAGCGAAGCGTGTTGCGGCAAGGGTGCATGGAGTTGCTGCTGACCCGGCGGGAAGAGCTGGTGGGGGGCACCATGCCCGGGCCGGCGTCTTCTCCTGCCCCCATGGCCGTCAACCGGGCGCATTATCTGCGTTTCTTTGAAAACGCCTTCGAGTGGCGGGAGATGACCTATGATTTCTGCCTGGATTCGGCCGGGGGGAGCGCTGGCGGCAGCTGGGCCAACATCGGCGCCCTGGCCGGCGACGACGAACTCTTTGCCCGCTTTCTCCAGGCCAGCCAGGCTCGGGTGATGGTGCCGGCCCGCCCCGGCCATGACCTCAAGGTGCTCTACTACCTCGCCGCGGCGATGCTCATGCCCGGCGTCGATGCACAGACTCCGGTCCACGCCGGCGATGTCGGGGTTGTCAACGAACTCAAAAAAATGGCGCCGGGCGGTTGCGAGTCCCGCGACGCGCTGCCGGTGTCCTGGGAGGTGGTGGTGCCCACCACCATGCAGGTCCTGCAGGCGGAGGGGCTTCCCTTTGCCACTGGCCCGGCCACCGTGGAGGAAGAACCGTGATCATGCCGCCGGCGCCACCGTTACCGCCGGCCCCGCCCTTTCCCCTCGCGCGCCACGACTGGCTGCCCGTGGGCGTGGTGTTGCCCTTTGCCGGCCGGATCGTGGCCGGCAAGGACGGCTTTGCCCCTGCCGACTTTTCAACCAATGTGGAGGCATGGGGGTGGATGATCTGCAACGGCAGAAAGCTTGCCTGTGGCGACTACCCGGAGCTGTATGCCGCCCTCGGCAACCTCTACGGCGGTGGCGGGGAGGGGAGTGAGAGGTTTTTTTGCCTCCCCGATTACCGGGGCTATTTCCTGCGGGGGGTGGCAACCGACAACCAGGTGGACAAGGGGTTCCAGGAGAGGCGCCAGAACCCCGCTCCTGGTGCCGACGGCGCCGCCAACGGCCTCGGTTCCGTGCAGGAGGGGATGGTCCAGATGCACGAACACCAGTACGAGAACTACCCAGGCGGTGGCGCCGCCCCCGGCGACACCGGCCCCGTCAACCCGTCGTCCCCGCAACAGCCGTATACCACGGGGCTTTACACCGACAGCAGCGGTACCACGAGCCTCTCGGGAACCGAGACCAGGCCGGTGAACATCGCGGTCAACTACCTCATCAAGTACGCCTCTCTCGGTTGGCCGCTGCAACTCCATCGTTAGCCGGCCGGGCCGGGCCGGAAGGAAGGGACCCTGCAGCCGGGCGCCTTGGGTTGGGCGGCGAATCCCGATTCCCGCCCAGCCGGGTGGGCACGGCGGCAGGAAGCAGGACGGCAGGGGCGTCGCCCCTGGCCGGGCCGTGGACAATCAGAAAACAAGGAGGACGTGATGCAAGCGGAAACATTGGTAAAGGCAATGGGACACCTTGAGGTCAGCGAAAAGGGGGCAGCGCAGTTGACCGCTGTCCGTGACCAGCTCTTTGAGCGCCATCTGGCCGGGTATGACATGGCCACGGCGGCCGCCGCCACCGGTCGGCCGGAGCACCCCGGCAACATCGTGGGCATTGGCTTCGGCGAAAAGATGATCGCCAACCAGCCCACCGGCCGGCCGGCGGTGAAGGTATTTGTCCGCAAGAAGGTGCAGCCCCAGCACCTGGCGCCAGAAACCACGATGCCGGAGGAGATCGACGGCGTTGCCGTGGATGTCGAGGAGGTGGGCGAGGTCAGCGCCCTGGTGAACCAGTACCGCATCCGCCACCGGCCGGCCCCGGGCGGGGTCTCCATCAGCAACTGCCTCGAAAACGCGGCCGGCACCCTGGGTTGTCTGGTCCGCTCCGGTCAGGTTCACTACGTGTTGAGCAACAATCACGTCATGGCGCGCTGCAACGCCGGCGCGGCCGGCGAGGCCATAGCCCAGCAGGGGCGTTTGGACGGCGGCGCCTGCCCCGCCGATGCCATCGCCCGGCTCAGCCGTTTCGTCCCCATCAACTTCGCCGGGGCGGCCAACTACGTGGACGGCGCTATTGCCCAGCTCGACGACAATGACCTGGCCGTGCCCCAGCTCCTTCGCAAGGCGGGCCGGCTCGAATCCCTCAAATCGCCGCACACTAAACCCAAGCTGGGGCTGTGGGTGCAGAAGAGCGGCCGGACCACCGGGCATACCCATGGCCGGATCGACGCCGTGCAGGTAACCATCAACGTCCAGTATCCCGGCGGGTTGATCGCCCGTTTCGACAACCAGTTCCGGGTTTCCGGCACCAACGGCAGGTTCAGCGACAGCGGCGACTCCGGCTCCCTGGTCACCGCCGATCCCTCCAACGTGGCAGTGGGCTTGCTCTTCGCCGGTGGCCCGCTATACACTTTCTGTAACGACATCGGGCAGGTGTTGACAGACCTGCGGGTGGCTCTCCTCTATTGACCTGGTGCCGTCCGGTCGGGCCGCCTGCCACGGGCGGCCCGACCGGCGGCGTCTGAAAAAAACGTGAGTGGTCGGTGATGGACATCAAAGAGAGTTTGGCAAAACACCGGGACGAACTGTTGCAGCGGCCAGGCGTTGTCGGGGTGGGGATCGGTTTCGACCAGGGGCAGGAGGTTATCGTGGTCATGGTTCGCGATCGCGCCTCCTCCTCCCTGCCTGCCACCGTGGAGGACCACCGACTCGTGGTCCAGGAGGCGGGCGATGTTGTCGCCTTCTGAAGCACCGGCCGGCAGCGGTCAGGGGGACCGCCCGGCCCCGGCGACCGAGACTGTGGTGGGAGTCTACATCGACGCGGGCCACGACCCGGGAGACATCTTCAAGACCCTCTACCACCTGGCATTCTTTGCCGGCATCCCCCACCAGGTGGTCCTGTTGTGCGATGCGCTGCCCCCGGCCGCGACCCGCCACCTCGCTCCCCTCTCGCACCTTGCCGCCATCACTGACGCCGGCGGTCGGGGACGGCCCTTTTTCTTCAATGCTCTGATTCGCCGGCCGGCCGAGCGCTATTTCTTTGTCAACGCCGGGGTGCTGGTGACCGAAGGCTGCCTGGCGGGCCTTGCCGAAATCTTGGCCGCCTCGCCGGTCAACGGCCTGGTTGGTCCAACCCTGAACAACTGTTGGCATGCGCAGGGACAGTTCGATGACCCGGAGCCGCTGGCCGTGGATGTGGCGGCTCGGGCGGCGCGCCTGCGCCAGGAGTTCGCCGGCGTAGCGGTGGATACGGCGCCGCTGTATGGTCTCGGCGAGGCGCTGCTGGCCGTAAGTGGTGCTGCCGTGCAGGCGGTGGGGCCGGCCGACGTCCGTTACGGCGAGGGATTCTGCTGGGAAATGGACTATGCCGCCCGCGCCGTCTGGGCCGGCTTTCGGATTCTGTGGGCCAGGGGAGCCTATGCCCATGCCGTCAGTGGAGGGGGAGCCGAGGAACGGCAGCGAACCTTTGCTTCAAACAAGCGCCGTTACCAGGAAAAGTTCTGTCGTCGCCATCTGCGCGGCGAAACGACGGCATACTGTGATCATTGCCTTGGTGCTGGCTGTGCGGACTTTGCGCCCAGCCGGGAGGTCGGCGGCCGTCCGGCCGTCGTCGCTGACCGCGGTGGGCCGCTGATCAGCTGTGTCATGCCGACCCGGGATCGGCCCGAATACGTGCAACAGGCCCTGCGGTATTTCGAGCGCCAGGACTATCCCCACAAGGAGATGATCGTGCTCTACGAAAAGGCGGCGGATCTGCCCGCCGGGCTGGCGGACTCACCGGCCGTCCGGTTGGTCAAGAGCCCGCGTCGCGCCACCATCGGCGAGAAGCGCAACCTCGGTTGCACCCTGGCCCGGGGCGAGATCATCGCCCAGTGGGATGACGACGACTGGTGCGCCCCGGAGAGGCTGTCGCGGCAGGCGGCTCCACTGGTCGCCGGTCAGGCCGAGATTAGCGGGATCGCCAACGCCGGCTTCTACGACGTGAACCACGACCGCTACTGGAAATGTTCTCCGGAACTCTTTGCGCGGATGTTCGTGGAGGGGGTGCTGGGCGGTACCCTGGTTTTCCGGAAAGGGATCTGGGGCGGGGCGGCTCGCTACCCCCACACCTCGCTGCGGGAGGATGCCGACTTTCTGGTTTTGGCCCAACGACAGGGGGCACGACTGGTCAGGGTCGAAGGCGACGGCCTCTACGCCTACATCCGGCATGGCCGCAACAGCTGGCAGTGCCTGCCCCGGCCCGCCCATTTGGGTCAGGACGGGGAGTTCTACCTGGCGCGGCAGGCCCGGTCCGGCAGGGGAGGGCCGGCCGTCGGCCGTCGCCCCCTGGTCAGCTGCATCATGCCGACCCGGGATCGGCCCGCCTTTTTGCAACGGGCCCTGGCCCTCTACCTGGATCAGGAGTACCCCAACCGGGAACTCATCGTGGTCGATGACGGGGCCGCCAAGGTCGGTCATCTCCTGACCGGCCATCGGATCGTCTACTTGCCGTTGTCCCGGCCCGCGAGCATCGGCGCCAAGCGCAACATCGCCTGCGAAGCGGCGCGCGGCGAGATCATCGTCCATCTGGACGATGACGACTGGTATGCGGCGAACTGGCTTGCGATGCAGGTGGAGCACCTGCTGGCCGCCAGGGCCGAGGTCACCGGCCTGGACACCCTGTTTTTCTATGACAGCGGCCGGGGGGAGGCGTGGCGCTACCGTTACCCCGTGTCCGGCTGTCCCCCTTCCTGGGTGCATGGCGCCACCCTCTGTTACAGGAAGGAGTGCTGGCGCCATCTCCCTTTCCCGGATATCGACGTGGGTGAGGACTGTGCCTTTCTCTGGCGTCGACGGGCGGCCGGCATCGTCCCCCACGGCGGGATTGAAGGCTACATCGGCCATATCCATGCCGGCAACGCGAGCCCCAAGCAAACCGGCGATGCCTGCTGGGCGAAGATCACCGATCCGGCCAGGGTGCAACGGTTCGCCGAAGCCATGACCTTGGCAACGGCAACGGCATCCTCCCTGGCGCTGCCGCCCGCCCCGCCTGCGACAGGCCGCTGGCGGCCGTCCCGCCACCCCCTTTCCCTTCTGTAGAGTCGCCTGGTGGGGGGGGCGCTGTTGGCAGGCGTCTTTTTTTTCCGAACCGCTCTGGCGGTATCCCTCCGCGTTCCTGCGCTGCATTGGCCTGGCGGGGATGTAGTTTTGGGTGTGATGCCGCGTGGGCAAAGAAAAACGTGTAGATTTGTAAAAAAGATTTAAGAAATCGACCACGGCGGCCGATAAAAGCAACAAGGTGTTTTGTGCTCAGGTTTTCCCTCCGGCTGTGGTGGGGGGCGAATTTGTGGTGATCGGGGTGCAGTGATGAACGGCGTGGATACGATATTTTCCGCCCTGTCTCTTCTTGGCGGCGGTGGGGTAAGCGGGGTCGGGTCGACCCAGCCGACCCAGCCGGTCCCGCCGGCCCAGCCGACCGCACCGGCGAGCGGCCAGACGCCGCTCGCTGCCGATTCCTTTTCCCAGGGGCAGTGGTGGAAGAACCGGAGCCGGGCCCGCGGCGACGAAACTCAGGCCGGGCAGTGGCCTGCCACGGTGGCGTTGCGTGCCTATGCCGACCGGGCCACTGATGCCGTGGGGGTGTCGGCCGCCGGCGCTGAGACGGCGGCCGCCGGCGAGCAGGCCGCTGCTGCCGCCGCGACACCGGCGGCGGACGGCACGTCGGCCGACCAGAAGTCGCAACAGGATGGTGGCGTCGCGGCCCAGGGGGAAGACCGGGGGGGCGCGGCCTCGTCGATCCGGCCCACCAAGCCCGATGGCAAGCCCATGAGCCGGGCCGAGGAATTGTTGCTCTCCGAACTGCGTCAGGCCGATACCGAGGTTCGCGCCCATGAACAGGCCCATCTGACGGCGGCCGGCGCCTATGCCCGGAGCGGCCCCTCCTTCCAATACCGGCAGGGGCCGGACGGCCAGGAGTATGCGGTGGCCGGTGAGGTTAGCATCGACACCGGCAAGGAGTCTGATCCCGCGAAGACCATTCAGAAGATGGAGGTGGTGCGGGCCGCGGCCCTGGCTCCTGCCAGTCCTTCGTCCCAGGATCTGCGGGTAGCGGCGGCGGCGAGCAGTGCCATTGCCGACGCCGAGGCCGAAGTGCAGTTGCAGCAGTTGGCGACGGAGGAGGCGGCACGCAAGCAGGGTGTCGCGGCCCAGGGGGCTGCGGCCGGTGCGGCCGCCGGTGCCGAAGCCTCCTCTTCAAACGGCAGCGCCACCGCGGCAGCCGCAAGCCCTGCTGGGGCCGCGGCGGGGGGCCGCATCCGAGGCTATGCCGCGTTTTCCTCCCCGATCCAGCCGGTCGTCACCGGCGCCAACGACCAGGCCAGGAGTCCCATCGATCTGGTGGCCTGACCCCAGTCCCTTCCCAGCGGTGCCGGTCATTCTTAGAGGCAGCCGCACATATCCTCGTAATTGCTGCACTCGCGCTGGTTGACAAAGGGGCAGGCCTCTTTGCGGAACCACTGCATTCTCGGGCACCAGAAACGGTCCCGGAAGGGTTCGTTGCAGCCGGTATGGGTGAGCTTCTGCCGTTTGCTGTCGCCGTAGTGAACCGTTTTGCTGCCCACGGTGAATTTCCAGATTGACATGGCGATTCTCCTTGCTGGCAACGGGCTCGCGCACTGGGGCCCCTTTACCTAACGTATCGGCCCCAAGGGAGAATTCGTTAAGCTGCTTATTGACGAACCGATGCGCCTGTGTTAAGTCTTACGATTTTGCGCGTATACGCAAAGCCTCCTTGAATCAGGCAGATAGGGAGGCTCGGTCGCCCGGGTTGCCGGGCGCTCTTTTTTTGTTCCACTCCCCGGGCCGCGGCCCAACGGCGACGCGGCATGCGTTTTTTGCTAAATCGTCGATTTCCTGACGCAAGTCCGGGGTAATGGCTTTTTATCAAACCATCCTTTTGGGAGTTGCAGCAGATGCGTACTGATATCGTGCATATTGGTGCCGGTGAGCTGACTTATGAGATTCGCAACATCGTCAATGTCGGCGAGAAGTTGGAAAAACTCGGGATTAAGGTCCATTGGGAGAATATCGGCGACCCCATCTACAAGGGCGAAGTCATCCCTACCTGGATGAAGGAGATTGTTGCCGATTTTGCCATGCAGGACAGCACCTACGGATACTGTCCGACCCGCGGCGTGTTGAGTACCAGGAAGTTCCTCGCCGAGCAGACCAACCGGCGCGGCGGCGCCCAGATCGACGCCAACGACATCCTCTTCTTCAACGGCCTCGGCGATGCGATCAGCAAGGTCTTCGGTTTCCTGCGGCGCAACGCCCGGGTGGTGGTGCCCACCCCGAGCTACACCACCCATTCTTCGGCCGAGGCCGCCCATGCCGGTGACCGGCCGGTGACCTATAAGCTTGATCCCGACAACCACTGGTATCCCGATCTGGACGATCTCGAAAAGCGGATCAAGTACAATCCGGCGGTGGCCGGCATCCTGATCATCAACCCGGACAATCCCACCGGCGCCGTCTACCCCGAGGCGATCCTGCGCGGCATGGTGGACCTGGCCCGCAAGTACGACCTCTTCGTGGTCTGCGACGAGGTCTATCAGCATATCATCTATAACGGCCAGCACTCGCTGCCGCTTTCGGATATCATCGGTGACGTGCCGGGCATGGCCATGCGGGGGATCTCCAAGGAGATGCCTTGGCCCGGCTCGCGCTGCGGCTGGATCGAGTTCTACAACGCCCACCGCGATCCCATGTTCGAGAAGTACATGAACTCGCTGGTCAACGCCAAGATGGTGGAGGTCTGCTCCACCACCCTGCCGCAGAAGGTGCTGCCGGCGATCATCAGCCACCCCGAGTACTGGAACTACCTCCAGGAGCGCATCGACCGCTACGAGAAGTACTCCAACATCGCCTACGATGTGTTCCGGAAGATCGATGGGCTGCAGGTCAACCGCACCAACGGCGCCTTCTATATGAGTATCGCCTTCCGGGAAGGGCGGCTTACCCACCGCCAGACCCTCTCCATCGCGAGCAAGGAGGTGCGGGAGCAGGTGGAGGCGCTGGTTTCGGCCCCCAACGTCTCCCTGGACAAGCGGTTCGTCTATTACCTGCTGGGCGCCACCGGGGTCTGCGTGGTGCCGCTCTCCTCCTTTGCCACCGAGCTGCAGGGCTTCCGCATGACGCTCCTCGAGCGGGACGAGGAGCGCTTCCGTGGCATCGTCAACACCATTGCCGAGGCTATTGGTCACTACCTGGCCTCGTGAGCCCCGGGCTTTCGTCTCCGGGCGCAGCAAAAACAAAAGGCCCCTGACCCGGTTTCGGGTCAGGGGCCTTTTGGCGTTTACGGGCCAGGGGAACGCCCGCGGCTATCGTTTCCGCTTCCGTTTCGGTGGCGGCTTTGGCGGCGGGGTCGGAATCGGTGCCATGGGCCGTTGCCGGCCGATGGCGGCAGCAACCGTTGCCTGACTCAGCCGGGTCATGAGCCGGAGTCGGCGGAGTTTTTCCAGGTCGGTGACGTTGTTGACGTTGATGATCAGCAGCCGGCCGGCGCCCCGGCCGTATGCATTGGTGATGTCAACGATGCCGCCCACCACCACCAGCCGGCCGCTTTTGACCCGATCCTGGTAGCGGGCCACCGCCTGCTGGACCTGATAGTCGACGTTGGCCTCGATGGCGCGCCGCTCCTCCTCGGCCGGGTCCGGTGGCGGCTGGTCGTTTTTTCCCTTTGCGGCCGGCATGGCGCCGCTGCTGAGCGGCAGGTGCAGGTGGTCCAGATCCTTGCGCACGGCGGGGTCCAGTTCCTCGTAGCCCATGCGGAAAAGGTGGATGGCGAGGCTGTCGGTGTTGCCGGTGATCAACAGCACCGGGGTGTGGAGATAGCGGACGCCAAAGTCGACGGCGCCCTGGGACAGTTCCAGCTGATTGCCCAGGTTGCGCACCGCATAGATCTGGCGATCGGCGCCGGTGAGGATCGTCTCTTCCCTGAGTCGGGCGTCCGGGTCGGCGAGCCAGGTCAGGTAGGGGGTGGCGAGGCTGTCGGCAGCGGCCGGCGACACGGCGTCACCGGCGGGAGGGACGGACTGACTGGCCACCGCCGTCTGGTTGGTGGTCAGCACCGCGGCCAGGACTTCGTAAGGGGGGAGGCCGGCCCGCAGCTTGCGCGCCGGTTGCATTTCGGCTCGAGTGGTGCCGGAGGTGGCGAGGAGGATCAGGATGAGAAAAAGGGAAAAGGAAAATTTTCTGGACATGGCGGTTCCTCGACTCCCGGCAACTTGATGTTTAGCATCTTGTTTTGACGAGATTTTTTGGGACGATTGCCTTCTCAGGGTACCAGACGCGGCCGGGCTGGTCAAATGCCCCGTGACGCCTTGACAACGAAAAGGTGCATACTTATTGTTCCTCCCAATCGCGGTGGCCCGAGGCGAGGCAAAAGGGGGCGGGGCCGGAGTTTGCGGGCCGCTGACGCCAGCCGCGCCGCCGAGGACCACTGCTAATGAGATATCGGCCGGAAGGCCGGCGAACGAGAGCATTTTTGCTTGTTGAAGGAGGAGTAGGTGACAAAGAAATCCAAGGGCGAGGCGGCAACACCCGTCGAGGTTGACAATACGGCAGAAGCGGCTGCCGCGGCAGAAGGCGAGGTGACGGCGGAGGCCGCGGCTGAAGGCGTTGGCGAGGCCGCCCGCCTGGCCCGGGAACTCGACGAGGTCAGGGCCGAGGCGCGGGCGAACTACGACCAGACGCTGCGCATGGCGGCGGAACTTGAGAATTTCAAGAAACGGGTGGCCCGCGAAAAGGAGACCGCGCTGAAATACGCCGAGGAAAACATCCTCAAGGAACTGTTGCCCTCCATCGACAACATGGAGCGGGCCCTTGAGCAGGGGAGGGCCGATCACGACGCCGGTGCCCTCCTCGAGGGGGTGGAGATGACCCTGAAGGGGTTGCTGGCGAGCCTTGAAAAATTTGGCCTCAAACCTCTGGCGAGCGTCGGGCAGTCCTTTGACCCCAATTTCCACGAGGCCATCGGCATGGAACCGAACGGCGAGGTGGCCGCCAATACCGTGCTCAAGGAATTTCAGAAAGGATACCTTTACAAAGAGCGCCTGTTGCGGGCGGCAAAAGTGATTGTCGCCACCGGCAACGGCCAATAAGACGAGACTGTAAAAACCGAACAGAGAAAGGAGATCTGTGGCATGGGCAAGATTATAGGTATTGACTTAGGAACGACGAACTCTTGTGTAGCGATCATGGAAGGCGGCGACCCCAAGGTCATCGCCAACGTGGAGGGCAATCGGACCACGCCTTCCATCGTTGCCTTCAATGACGCCGGCGAGCGGCTGGTGGGTCAGGTGGCCAAGCGCCAGGCGGTGACCAATCCCACCCGCACCCTGTACGCCATCAAGCGGCTGATCGGGCGTAAGTTCACCGATGCCGAGGTGTCGAAGAGCATCGAGGTGAGCCCCTTCAAGATCGTCAAGGGCAAGGATGGCGATGCGGCCGTGGAGGTTGACGGCAAGGTCTATACCCCGGCCGAGATCTCCGCCATGGTGCTCACCAAGATGAAGCAGACCGCCGAGGAGTACCTGGGCGAGCCGGTCACCGAAGCGGTGATCACCGTCCCGGCCTACTTNNAAGGACGCCGGCCGCATCGCGGGCCTCAACGTGCAGCGGATCATCAACGAGCCCACCGCCGCCTCCCTTGCCTATGGTCTCGACAAGAAGAGCGAAGAGAAGATCGCCGTCTTCGACCTGGGCGGCGGTACTTTTGATATCTCCATCCTGGAGATCGGCGACGGCGTTTTCGAGGTCAAGTCCACCAACGGCGACACCTTCCTGGGCGGCGAGGACTTCGACATGCGGATCGTCAACTGGCTGGCCGACGAGTTCAAGCGCGAGCAGGGGATTGATCTGCGTCAGGACAAGATGGCGCTCCAGCGCCTGAAGGAAGAGGGCGAGAAGGCCAAGATGGAACTTTCCACCACCATGGAAACCGCCATCAACCTGCCCTTCATCACCGCCGACGCCTCTGGCCCCAAGCACCTCAACGTCAAGCTCTCCCGGGCCAAGTACGAGAGCCTGGTGGCGGATCTGGTCGACCGCACCGTTGGCCCCTGCAAGACGGCCCTCAAGGACGCCGGCCTCTCGCCTTCGGACATCGACGAGGTGATCCTGGTGGGCGGCATGAGCCGCATGCCCAAGGTGCAGGAGAAGGTCAAGGAGATCTTCGGTAAGGATCCCCACAAGGGCGTCAACCCCGATGAGGTGGTGGCCATCGGTGCCGCCATCCAGGGCGGCGTGCTCAAGGGCGACGTCAAGGACGTGCTGCTCCTCGACGTCACCCCGCTCTCTCTGGGCATCGAAACCCTGGGCGGCGTGTTCACCAAGCTCATCGAGAAAAACACCACCGTGCCCACCAAGAAGAGCCAGGTCTTCTCCACCGCCGCCGACAGCCAGCCGGCGGTCTCCATCCATGTCCTCCAGGGCGAGCGCGAGATGGCGGCGCACAACAAGTCCATCGGCCGTTTCGACCTGGCCGACATCCCGCCCGCTCCCCGTGGCGTGCCGCAGATCGAGGTCACCTTTGACCTCGACGCCAACGGCATCCTCCATGTCTCGGCCAAGGATCTGGGCACCGGCAAGGAGCAGTCCATCAAGATCACCGCTTCCAGCGGCCTGAGCGAGGAAGAGATCAAGCGCATGCAGCGCGACGCCGAGGCCCACGCCGAGGAGGACAAGAAGCGCAAGGCCATGGTGGAAACCAAGAACCAGGCCGATTCCCTGGTCTACGCCACCGAGAAGAGCCTGAAGGAGGTGGGCGATAAGGTGGACGCCGAAACCAAGGCCAAGGTGGAGCGCGAGATCGAAAACGTCAAGAAGGTTATGGAGGGTGACGATGTCGACGCCCTCAAGGCGGCCATCGAGGCCCTGACCCAGGCATCCCATAAGCTTGCCGAGATCATGTACAGCCAGGCAAGCCAGGGGGCGCCCGGCGCCGAGGGCGGCACGACCGGCGGCGGGGCCGGCACCAAGAAGGATGACGACGACGTGGTCGACGCCGACTTCGAAGAGGTCAAGTAGCTTTCTGCCGGAACGCCATTGGCGGTTAGCGATTGATCTGAAACCGTTTCGAGCCGTGTGGTGCAGCCGACAGCCGAGGGCAAACGGCATCACCCGCCACCAGATGGCTGACGCGGACCAATAACCTCGGCCCCTCCTTTCCACGAGCCGGCCAGGGTCTTCTTTGTCAGGGAGTGCGGAAAAAGCTTGCCGCACTCCCTGATTTTTTTTAAACACAGAAAGCATTTAGGGATGGAGCGGCGGCATTGGCAATCGGTCCATCGGTTCACGGGCCAACTCTTTGCCCCTTGCGCGAATCAAAGCAACGGAAACAACCATGCGTATCCTGTCTGGCATCCAGCCCTCCGGTCAGCTCCATATCGGCAACTACTTCGGCATGATGCGGCCGATGATCGCCAACCTCGACCGGAGTGAACTCTACGCCTTTATCGTCGATCTTCACGCCCTCACCTCGGTGCATGACCGGGCCGCCCTGGCCCAGGGCACCCTGAACGCGGCGGCCGATTTCCTCGCCCTGGGTCTTGACCCCGAACGCTGCGTCTTCTGGGTCCAGTCCGACGTGCCCGAGGTCACTGAACTCACCTGGGTGCTCTCCACCCTCACCCCCATGGGGCTGCTGGAACGGTGTCACTCCTACAAGGATAAGACCGCCAAGGGCATTGCCCCGAGCCACGGCCTCTTCTCCTACCCGGTGCTGATGGCGGCCGATATCCTCCTCTATCAGGCCGAGCGGGTGCCGGTGGGCAAGGATCAAAAGCAGCACCTGGAGGTGGCCCGCGACATCGCCATCAAGTTCAATAGCACCTTCGGTGAGACCTTTGTCCTGCCCGAGCCGGTCATCGACGACGCGGTGGCCACCGTCCCCGGCCTCGACGGTCAGAAGATGTCCAAGTCGTACGGCAACACCATCCCCATCTTTACCGATGCCAAGACGCTTAAAAAACGGGTGATGGCCATTGTCACCGATTCCACTCCGGTAGAGGAGCCCAAGGATCCGGACAAGTGCAACCTCTACAATATCTACAAGCTTTTTGCTCCGGCCGACCGCCTTGGCGAGGTCCGCGATCTCTATCTCAACGGCGGGGCCATGTACGGCAAGATCAAGCTGGAGCTGGTGGATATCCTCTGGGAATACTTCCGCGAGGCCCGCGAACGGCAACAGCATCTGCTGGCCGCCTCCGACCATCTGCGGGCGGTTCTCAAATCCGGGGCAGAGAAGGCCCGGGCCAGGGCCATTCCTAATCTGGCGCTGGTTCGCGAGCGGGTGGGGCTTGCCTACTGAACCGGGCGGGTTACTTTTTCCGCAACAGGACACCTCAGAAGGAGTGCCATGGCATCTCGGCAGGAAAATGCCCCCCTGGAGCCCGAAGGCAATGTGGTCTGGCACCAGGCATCGGTGACCAGGGCGCGACGCGAGCAGCAGAACGGCCACCGGGCCGTCAACCTCTGGTTTACCGGCCTCTCCGGGGCCGGCAAGTCCACCCTGGCCCATGCGGTGGAAGAGCAGCTCCACCGACGGGGCTGCCGCACCTTTGTCTTTGACGGCGACAACGTCCGCCACGGCCTCTGCGCCGATCTCGGTTTCAGCTCCGAAGACCGCCGGGAGAACGTCCGTCGCATCGGCGAGATGGTGCATCTTTTCCTTGAGGCCGGGGTCATCGCGCTTACCGCCTTCATCTCCCCGATGCGCGCCGATCGAGCGCGGGTGCGTCGCACCGTCGGTTCGGAAAATTTCATCGAGATTTACTGCCGTTGCCCGCTGGAGGTGTGCGAGGCCCGGGACGTCAAGGGGATGTATAAAAGGGCGCGGGCCGGCGAGATTCCTCACTACACCGGCATCTCCTCTCCCTATGAGGAGCCAGGGAATCCTGATCTGATTCTCGACAGCGGCAGCCGGCCGTTGGCCGAGTGCGTGGCGGCGGTGCTCCGGCTGCTTGAAGAACGCCAGATTATCCCCGTGAGAACGTGATGGGAAAGGAGATTTTGACCAGTGAGTAGATCTGTCATCGTACCTGTGATCCTGGCCGGCGGTTCCGGAACCCGGCTCTGGCCGCTGTCCCGCTCCCTCTACCCCAAACAGCTGCTGCCGCTTGCCAATGAGCAGACCATGCTCCAGAACACCGTGAGCCGGCTTGCCGGGGTGGAGCAGGCCGCCACGCCGTTGGTGATCTGCAACACCGAGCACCGTTTCCTGGTCGCCGAGCAGCTCCGCGAGATGGGGGCTGAGGCCGCCATCCTCCTCGAGCCGGTGGGCCGCAACACCGCTCCGGCCGTGGCCATTGCCGCCCTGGAGGCCCTTGATCGTTACGACGAGCCGGTGCTGTTGATCTTGCCCGCCGACCATGTGGTGGACAACGAGGCGGAGTTCCGCCGGGTGCTGCTGGCCGGGCTTGCCAGCGCCGAGGCGGGCGGCTTGCTCACTTTCGGCATCACCCCCCACCGGCCCGAGACAGGGTATGGCTACATCCGCAAGGGCGCGCGGCTTGAGGGCGAGGATGAGGTCTACCGGGTGGAGCGATTTGTCGAGAAGCCCGATGCGGCTACGGCCAGCGGTTACCTTGCCGAAGGGGGCTACTACTGGAACAGCGGCATGTTCCTGTTCAAGGCGGCGCGCTATCTCGAAGAGCTTGAGAAATTCGTGCCCGCGATGCTTGCCGCCTGCCGCGAGGCCCATGCCCGGCTGCGCCGTGATCTTGACTTCATCTGCCTGGACAGAGAGGCACTGGCGCAGTCTCCCAGCGACTCCATTGATTACGCGGTGATGGAGAAAACCGCGGCCGCCTGTGTCATCCCGCTTGACTGTGGCTGGAGCGATATCGGTTCCTGGGCGGCGCTGTGGGAGCGGGGCGCCCGGGATGCCAACGGCAACGTGCTCAAGGGCGAGGTGGTGGTCAAGGACGTTAAGGATTGTTATCTCCAGGCCACCAGTCGTCTGGTGGCGGCGGTGGGGCTCACCGATCACGTGGTGGTGGAAACCGCCGATGCGGTGCTGGTGGCGGCCCGGGAGCGGGTGCAGGAGGTCAAGGCCATTGTCGACGCTCTCAAGGCAAGGCAGCGTGAGGAGGCGGTTCTCCACCGCAGGGTTTATCGGCCGTGGGGCTCTTACGAATGCATCGATCGTGCCGAGCGTTTTCAGGTCAAGCGTATCGTGGTAAACCCCGGGGCGCGGCTGTCGCTCCAGGCGCATCATCATCGGGCCGAACACTGGGTCGTGGTGAAGGGCACCGCTACGGTCACCAACGGTGGTCAGGAAACCGTACTCACCGAAAATCAGTCCACCTATATTCCCATCGGCGTTACGCATCGGCTGGCCAACCCCGGCCTCATCCCCTTGGAACTCATCGAGGTTCAGTCGGGCAGTTACCTCGGCGAGGATGACATCGTGCGGTTGGACGATATATACGGCAGGAAGGACGGGTAGGGCAGGGCTGGCTTCGAGATCTGCCGCGGATGGCGGGGAAAAGGGTTGACATCCCCGGAGAGGGAAGAGATAATTTGCCTGTCAAACAGTTTGGGCCTCTTGGCTCGTTCCTCGCCAACCTTTTGAAAGGAGGAGATCCGATGAAAACCATTTTTACCACCCTCTTTGTCCTGCTCTTTGCCGTCGCCGTGGCTATTGCCGGGGTCGTCAACCTCAACACCGCCTCGGTGGGCGAGCTGCAAGGGCTGGCCGGCATCGGCGCGGCCAAGGCGCAGGCCATCGTTACCTACCGCGAACAGCACGGTCCCTTTAAGAGTGTTGACGACCTGGTTCGGGTCAAGGGGATCGGCGCGAAGACCTTGGAGCATCTCCGCGAGAGCCTCACCGTCGACAAGTAGGCCGGGGCCGCCGTGTCGGCCTTGCGTTCGGCACGGCGGCAATGGGTATCGGCCCCCCCCCCCTGTAAGTCGGCAGCGGTCAAGGGGAGCCTCGCCCGACGGGCGCGCCGATCCGGGTGTTGTGTTAATCAAATCCGCCTGAAAGGTCGAGGAGTCGAATCTCGTCGGGCCCGGCAGTCGTCACATTATTCCGTCGGTCAGCCGGCCCGGGGCGTACAGGTTATACCGCTCCCGATCGTGTCTGCCGGATTGGTTTTGTTCTCAGCCCTTTCGTTGAAGGGGATCTCGAAGTTGTATCCTCGGAATATCAATATATGCCTGCGGAAAATTTGTCGCAGGCATCGATCTCGTTCGAAAATCCGAATTTTTCATGATTCCCTTATGGTAAAAAAGTATTCCCGGTACCCCCTGGTTGCCTTTGCAGTTGATTGAGCGGATTCGGCTTCGGCAAAAGGGCCGCTCGCGTTTGCCGGCGGGCGGCAGTCGGTGATGCCCGGATCGTCGTCAGCGGATGCCCTGCGGTTCCCCCTGGGGCAGCAGGCAAGATGATCGTTGGCGGGGTCTACCAATCTGGGGCGATTTTGCGCCAGGGGCAAGGGACGGCCGAATCGCGGCTTTTTTGTGATTGACAAAACGCGGCGGTTTGGTATCTTAAATAGATTTTCTTGATCGATATGGGCCTATAGCTCAGTTGGCTAGAGCCACCGGCTCATAACCGGTCGGTCCCTGGTTCGAGTCCAGGTGGGCCCACCACATACGACGCAGGGAGGGGGCACGGATGTCTCCAGAAGATGATAAGCGAGTTGGCGCGGGCCGGTGGCAGAGGAAGGCCGGAGCCCGTTTGAAACCCCGTCTCCTAGACGACAGGCCTTGTTTCGAGATTTGAACCAGCAGGATCAGCAAACAAACAGACTGTTTGAACAGATATCACCCGAAAAGGGGCAAGGAAAAGGTGCAACCGGCAACGGTTTGTGCCTTTTTTGTTGCCCGGCGGCCGTGGAGGCGCGGCGGTAATGGCTTCGCAACCGTTCACCGTCAACGACCTGCTCGCAGCACTCGACGGCATCGCCGCTTTTGCCCTGGCCGAGTCCTGGGACAACGTCGGGCTGCTCGCCGGTGACGCCTCAACCCCGGTACGAGGCATCCTGGTCGCCCTCGATCCTACCGAGGAGATGGTGGACGAGGCGTTGGCCAGTGGTGCCAACGTCCTCGTCACCCACCACCCGGTGATCTTCCAGCCCCTCAAGGCGGTGCGTACCGACACCCCGGCGGGCCGCCTCCTGGCCAAGGCCCTGGCCGCCGGGGTGGCGCTGATTGCCTGCCACACTAACCTGGATTTGGTGGGCGGCGGGGTCAACGACGTGCTTGCCGCCCGGCTCGGGCTGGTGGAGATCAGGCCCCTTGCCGACCGGGCCGACGCCGAGCACGCCTTCGGCCGCCTCGGCCGGCTGACCGCGGCTCTGCCAGGCCGTGAGGTGCTCGCCCGGGTGGCCCGGCTGCTCGGGGTCGAGGTGCTGGCGGTTGCCGGGCCGGTACCCGAGACGGTGCGGACCGTGGCGGTCTGCGGTGGCAGTGGTTCGGAGCTTGCCGAAACGGCCTGGCGGGCCGGCGCCGAGCTCTATCTCACCGCCGAGGTGAAACACAGCACCGCTCGCTGGGCCGAGGCCACCGGCCTCTGCGTGGTGGATGGCGGCCATTTTGCCACCGAAAATGTGGTCGTGGGGGAGTTCGCGGCCCTGCTCAAGCGGGCCGTGGCCCGTGAGGGCGAAATCGAAGTGCGGGCGGCCGAAGCTCAGCGGAGCCCGTTTTTTCATTTCATTGTCTCGTAAGGCGCAAACGATTTGTCGGCCTGCCGCAGGTTGGCCGAGGTTTATGGGAAAACATAAGTTAACGGTGAGGGCTTACGGTCGCCGGCGCGGGTTCCGAGGCCGGCGGCCGCTGTTTCACCCAAATAGTACAAGTCTTTAAGGAGAAAGCTTTGAAAGTGGACATCGGAAATTTGCTGCAGTTGCAAACCATTGATCTCCAGATCAACAAGCTGGACGAGGAGATGGCCGAAGGGGTGGCCGAGATCGAAAAACGGCAGGCGACAATTGCGGAGCGCCAGGCCGCCATTGGCGAGTTGGAGGCCAAGCTCGAAGCCTGCGAGAAGCGGCGGCGCGAGCTGGATGCCGAGTTGGAGGACGAAACGGCCCGGATCAAGGAGCGGCAGACCAAGTTGATGAGTGTCCAGACCAACCGCGAGTACCAGAGCCTGCTCAAGGAGATCGAGGACGGAAAGAAGAACAACAAGCAGCGCGAGGATGAGTCGGTGCAGTTGCTGGAACAGGTGGAACTGCTCCAGCGGCGGCTCGAGGAGCAACGCAACCAGTGCGGCGCCGAGGAGGGCCTGCTGTCCGAGGCCACCCAGAAGGTCGGTTCTCTCAAGGATGAACTCACCGCCAAGCGTGAGGAGATCGTCAAGAGCCGCGAGGAGAAGGTCAAGGACGTCGACGCCGCCCTCCTCCGCCGCTACGAGCTGCTCCGTTCCCGCCGTAACGGCAAGGCCCTGGCGGCGGTTACCGACGGGGTCTGCAAGGGCTGCTACATGAACATCCCGCCGCAGCTCTATATCGAACTGCAGAAGGCCGAGCAGCTCCTCGCCTGTCCGAGCTGCAACCGGCTCATGTATCACGAGAGGGAATCCGAGGGGGCGTAATGCCTCTTCCGCGAGGTTGAAGGAGTGGGCGCATGATCGCCGGCCGCCGGCAGGCGGCCGGAGGAAAGTCCGGACTCCGCAGGGCAAGGTGGTTCGTAACTCGAACTGGGGGCGACCCTAAGGAAAGTGCCACAGAAAACATACCGCCGGGCGACCGGTAAGGGTGAAAAGGCGAGGTAAGAGCTCACCGCTTTCATGGTGACATGGAAGGCAGGGCAAACCCCACCTGGAGCAAGACCAAATAGGGAAACGATTGAGGGCGGCCCGTCCGAAGTTTCCGGGTAGGTTGCTGGAGGTGCCGGGCGACCGGCAGCCCAAGAGAAATGATCATGGTCCGCCGCGAGGCGGATACAGAATCCGGCTTATAACCCACTCCTTCTCTTTGTACCGGCCCGTCGCCGCGCTCCTGGCGGCGACGGGCCGTTTTTGCCTGGGGCGGCCGCCATGGCACGCCCAGTTGCGAACAACCGACAACCGCCTCCTTTTACTCCCATGGCCAAGATTGCAGCGATCATCCCGGCCGGCGGCAGCGGCCAGCGCATGGGGTTGCCCATGCCCAAACAGTTCTACGAGCTGGCCGGCCGCCCCCTTCTCGTCCATACCCTCGCCGCCTTCGAGGCGGTGGCGTCAATCGCCGAGGTCGTCGTCGTGGCGCCTGCCGACCACTGCGTGGCGGTGGAGGCCATGGTGGCCCGTTTCTCCCTCACCCGGGTTGGCCAGGTGGTGGCCGGCGGCGCCACCCGCCAGGATTCGGTGCGGGCCGGGGTGGCGGCCGTGGCCCCGGACACCGAGTACGTGGCGGTCCACGACGGCGCCCGTCCCTTTGTCTCGCCCGGTCTTATCGAGGCGTGTCTTGTCGGCGCCGAGGCCTGCGGCGCGGCCCTGGCGGCAGTGCCGGTGCGCGACACCCTCAAGCGGGTGGCAGGGGGCGGCGAAGTCCTGGCCACCGTGGATCGCAGCGTCCTCTGGCAGGCGCAGACCCCTCAGGTGGTGCGACTCGATCTTCTGCGCAGCGCCTATGCCGCCTGCGATGCCGACGGCTTTGTCGGCACCGACGAGGCGTCGCTCATCGAGCATCTCGGCCAGCCGGTGCGGGTGGTGGAGGGTTCGGAGCGCAACTTCAAGATCACCCGGCCCGAGGATCTTCGGATCGCCGAGGCCCTGTTGAGGAGCGACATTCCCATGGACACCGCCGGCAGCCCCAGGATCGGCCACGGCTACGACGCCCACCGGCTGGTGCCGGATCGCCCCCTGGTGCTGGGCGGAGTCACCGTTGCCCATCATCTCGGCCTCTTGGGCCACTCCGATGCCGACGTCCTTACCCATGCGCTCTGCGACGCCATTCTCGGCGCCATGGGCGCGGGGGACATCGGCCGTCATTTCCCGGATTCCGATCCGCAGTACAAGGGTGCCGACAGTGTCGGGCTGCTGACCCGGGTGGTGGCGATCGCCGCGGCCCGGGGCTATCGGTTGGGCAACGCCGACGTCACCGTCATCGCCCAGCGGCCCAAGCTCGCGCCCCATTTCCCGGCCATGCGCGTCCGGCTCGCCGCCGCCTGCGGGGTTGCGGAGGAGGCCATTAACCTCAAGGGCACCACCACCGAGCAGATGGGTTTTGCCGGCCGCGAGGAGGGGATCGCGGCCCACGCCGTGGTCCTGATGGTTCCCCAGGTGTGAGCTTCGTGCAAGTTTTCACAGGGCAGCGAATCTGTTTCGAAGTCTGCGTTTATCTGTTGCCGTCCTGTTCTGAAGCAATGTTTAACGAGGATAAGTGATGCTCGGTAGAACGGTATTGATCACCGGCGGCAACAAAGGTATTGGTTTGTCGGCCACAGCTAAATTTGTCGAGGCTGGATTTGATGTCATAGTTGTCGCTCGTGATTTTGATAAATTCGATCTGAACAGTAAGAGAATTAAAACGGTTAAATTCGACCTGTCCAATGTCGCGCAAATTCCAGTATTAATAGAGTCGTTGCCGCCTGTGGATATCTTGATCAATAACGCAGGCGTTATGTATGCGTTGCCATACGATAAATATCCGCAAGAAAATGTGGATAAAATAATAAAAATAAATATTGAAGCCCCGGTGGCTTTGATCAGGGAAGTTTCAAAAAATATGGTCGCCAATCGCTTTGGAAGGATTGTGAACAATGCCTCGATTGCCGGTGAAATCGGCCATCCTGATGTCTGGTATGGCATCACCAAGGCAGGAATGATCAATATGACCAAGAGTTTTGCGAAAATATTCGGGCCTAGCGGCGTAGTTGTCAATGCTGTCGCGGCTGGGCCGGTTGAAACGGATATGCTCAATGTAATTCCGGAGCAAAGAAAAAAAGACATCAAAAAGACGGTTTATACCGGCAGGTTTGCCAGGGCGGATGAGGTCGCGAGTACAATTTTCTGGCTTGCCACGGATTGTCCGGAATACATAAATGGCACCTGCGTGGACATCAATAACGGCGCTTTCCCTAGATAAGAAGTCGTCCCGCCGCCAAATCGCGAAGATACTGGTTTGCGGCCTGTGGTGCTGAGATTCCCGAGAAAGATGCGGTTGCGCCGCTCACGTGGCGTCGGGTTTCTTTCGGCGTCTCCCCAGGGCCGCCCCGGCCTGTCGTCGGTATCTCCGCTACCCGGCGTGGCGAAGGCTCCCTTCGGTCGTTCGTACGGCTCTGGGGGGGCTCCTGATCGTCGTTTTCCGCCGTAAGCGGTTGCCGCGGCTCAGCCCAGGGGATAACTGGCCTCCACGGTGTGGACGGCGCCGTGGCCGTTGAGGACGCTTGAGTAGAGGTGAAACTCGGTCACCGGAAAGGGATCGACGGCAAAGAGACCGTTGCCGGACAGGAAATTGGTGAGGCGGCCCATGGGGGTTTCCCGCAGCCGGGCGAGGGTGATGTGGGGCGCGAACTTGCGGTGCTCGGGTTCGATCCCGAGCCGGGTGAGACAGTTCTCCACCCGGTTGCGGAGTCGGACGAGTTCTCCCTGGGCGGGCTCGACGCCCACCCACAGCACTCGTGGGGCCTTGCGGGGCGGGAAACAGCCCAGGCCCTTGAGACCCATGGCGAAGGGGGGGATGGCGGCTTCGGCCAGGTCGGCGCGGATGTCGCGGAACAGGGCGCCGTCCACCTCGCCGATGAAGCGGAGGGTGAGATGGAGCTGTTCCGGTTCCACCCACCTGGCGCCGGGCAGCCCGCAGCACAGACCGGCCAGTCGTTCCCGCACCGGTGCCGGCAGGTCGATGGCCACAAAGAGTCGAGGCATGTTCCACCTCCTCAAGAACGGCTGCTGCATCCGGGGCAGGGCGCTGTCCCACCTGGCGGCGCCCGGCCAACGTCGGGTCGAGGGTGACGGACGCAGAGAAGAAAATGGTCACGGGCGCCGGCCGCCACGGGGGCGGCGCCCCTCACCGCGGTAAGCGCGGTTGACAAGCTTCAGGCTATAGAATAGTCTTGGCCGATTCTTTTGCCCACCGCTTTTTGCGTTCCGGCGGGCACCGGCATGTCGTCCGGCACCCACCGAGATCTTTATGGAGACTGTTGTATGGACACCGCACCTACCCCAGCCGGCCGCATCTGTGTCTCCGTGGCCCATCCCTCCCTTGAAGCGGCTCTGGCCACGGCACGAGCCGTCGAGGCAGCGGCCGACGTCATCGAGATCCGCCTGGACAGCCTCGAAACCCCGGCGGTGCGTCCCTTTGTCGAGGGGATCGCAAAACCCCTGCTTTTCACCAATCGTCCCGCCTGGGAGGGCGGTGGCTATGCCGGGGACGAGGCGGCGCGAGTGGATCTGCTCATCGAGGCGGTGGCGGCGGGCGCCGCTTACGTGGATCTTGAGTTGCGGGCCGAGGAGGCCCAGCGCCGACGGCTGCTCGACGCGGTCAAGGACAGCGGCTGCCAGTGCATCGTCTCCTGGCACGACTTCAAGGTGACCGCTTCGGCCCAGGGGCTGGCCAAGATCTTTCAGGAAATGTACCGGAGTGGTGCCCAGATCGGCAAGATCGTTACCACGGCCCGGGGCTTCCGCGATGTGCTGCGGGTGTTGAACCTCCAGGAGGAGGCGGCCGAGATGGATTTTCCCCTCATCGCCTTCTGCATGGGGGCCGCGGGGGTGGTGAGCCGGGTGGCCACCTGCGCGCTCGGCGGCTACATGACCTATGCCGCGCCGGATACCGCCACCGCCACGGCGCCGGGCCAGCTGCCGGTGGGTGCCCTGCGGAGGATCTTTACGGAGTTCGGGCGCCATGATTGACGGCCGTACCGAACTCTACGGCATCATGGGTAACCCGGTGGCCCATTCCTTGAGCCCGGCCATGCACAACGCCGCCTTCGCCGCCATGGGGCTCAACAAGGTCTACGTGCCCTTCCCGGTCACCGACGTGGCCACGGCCGTCGCCGGTTTCCGTGCCCTGGGGGTGCGCGGGGTGAGTGTCACTATTCCCCACAAGCAGACGGTGATGCCCCATCTCGACGCCATCGATCCGGTGGCCGAGCGGATCGGCGCGGTTAATACCTTGGTCATCCGGGAGGGCAAAATCTCCGGCTACAACACCGACTGGCTCGGCGCCAATCTCGCCCTGGCCACCGAACTCGCGCTTGCCGACCGGACGGTGCTGGTACTGGGGGCGGGGGGCTCGGCCAGGGCCATCGGGTTTGGCCTCATCGAGGCGGGTGCCAGGGTAATCCTTGCCAGTCGTACTCCGGCGTCGGGCCAGGCCCTGGCCGCGGCCCTCGGTTGCCCCTGGTATCCCCTGGCCGAGGCCGGCGGCCTTGTTGCCGACGTCCTGGTCAATGCCACCTCGGTGGGCATGGGCGCTCAACGGGACGCCACGCCCATGGCCGCCGAGACCCTCGGACGTTTTTCGGTGGTCATGGACATCGTCTACGCCCCGCGCGAAACCAGGCTGCTCCGCGAGGCTGCCGTCGCCGGCTGCCGCACCGTGGACGGCTTGGCCATGCTCCTCTACCAGGGGGTGGCCCAGTCCGAGCTGTGGACCGGCATGGCCCCGCCAGTGGAGCTGATGCGCGCGCAGCTGCTGGCCGGCCTCGGCGAGAAATAGCGCATTACGCGCCGGGAAAACCATTTCCAGTCAAATCAGAGAGCAGACGTGAAAGAGATCAAACCCTTAGAACGAGTAGACGTCACCGTGCGGGTGCCGGGGTCAAAGAGCATCACCCAGCGGGCGCTCATCGCCGCGGCCCTGGCCGACGGCGAATCCACCCTGCGCGGTCCCCTGGCCAGCGAGGATACCCATTATACCGCCACCGCCCTGCGGGCCATGGGGGTCGAGGTAACCGAAGAGGCCGACTGCTGGCGGGTGGGCGGCCACGGCGGCCGCATCGAGGCCCCGGCCGGCGAGATCTTCCTGGGCAACAACGGCACCGCTACCCGTTTCCTCACCTCGGTGGCGGCCCTGGGACGCGGCGAGTTCCGGATCACCGGCGAGAAGCGCATGGAGGAGCGGCCCATCGCGCCGCTGATGCGGGCGCTTTCCGGCTGGGGGGCGAGTATCGAAAGCATCAAGGGCACGGGCTGTCCGCCGCTCGCCATCCACGCCAACGGCATCCGGGGCGGCCGGACGTTGCTGCCCGAGGGCAAGAGCAGCCAGTACCTCTCTTCCCTCCTGCTGGTTGCCCCGTATGGGGCGTCGGCGGCGGTACTCGACGTGGCCGGCGAGGTGCTCTCGAAACCTTACGTCACCATGACCCTGGCGGTGATGGATGCCTTCGGGGTCAAGGTCGCGGCCGCCCCGGCCCTCAACCATTTCGAGATCCCGTGCGGCGGTTACACGGCCCGCGACTATGCCATTGAGGGCGACGCCTCCAGCGCCTCCTACTTCTTCGCCGCCGCCGCGGTCACCGGCGGACGGGTGACGGTGGCCAACGTGCCCCGGCCGTCGCTCCAGGGCGACGCGGTTTTTGCCGACCTGCTCGGGCGGATGGGCTGCACGGTGGCAAGCTCCGGCGAGGGGATCACCGTTACCGGACCTGCCGAACTCCGCGGCATCGAGGTGGACATGGGCGACTGTCCTGACGTGGTGCCGACCCTTGCGGTGGTGGCGTCGCGCGCCCGGGGCCGGACGGTGATCAACAATATCGCCCATCTCCGGATCAAGGAATGCGATCGGCTGGCGGTCATGGTCCGCGAACTCGGTAAACTCGGCGCTCGGGTCGAGGAACGTCCCGACGCCATGATCATCGAGGGGCTCGGCCCCGACGCCCCCCCCATGCACGGGGCCGCGATCGAAACCTACAACGACCATCGCATCGCCATGTGTTTTGCCGTGGCCGGCCTGGTGGTTCCCGGGGTCAAGGTGCTGGGCGAGGAGTGTGTGGCCAAGTCCTTCCCCGATTTCTGGGAGCGGTTCGCGCTGCTCTACGACTGATTCCCGCTGACGCACCGCTTCAGTTCCCGAAAGAAAAAAGATGGCCCCGGCTTTTTGCCGGGGCCATCTTTTTTTCGGTGCGTACTCTGATGCCGTCCGCTGCCGCCGGCGGTTTCCTCGGCGAGTCGCCCGTTTCCGATATGGGGAAAAGGGAAACGGCGGGAGATGGGATTTGCTTTTCGGTTTTCACAAACGTAGAATTTTACAAGCCGCTAGGCTGCCCGCTTGCGGGAAGGCCGGCGTTCGGGAAGAGGGGGGAGGGAGGCAGCGAGACAAAAAACACGCGTCATGGAGGAGCGATCATGCGGAGGTGGTTTGAGAACGTGAAGATGGCCGGCAAGCTCGGCATCGGCTTCGGGATCATCGGGGGCCTGGTGGTTGTCTGTGTACTGCTTCAGCAGTATGCCATGCGTTCGGCGGTGGACAACTTTTCCGGCATCATCGAGGGCGAAGCGGAGGTCAGGGAGTACGCCCTCAAGGCACACATCCATATGCTGGAGGCCCTGCGGGCCGAGCAGCTTTTTCTGGCCAACCCCGATGACAAGGCCGCTGCCATGGTGACCGAGGCGGTGGACGAACTCAACAAGGAGTCCGCCAGCTGGCGGCAGCTCGCGGAACGGATCGGCGACCACGAGGGCGCGCAGGAGGCGGGTGACATCGCCAAGGGGGCCGGGGAATACCACGCCGCCTTTATGGCGATGAACAAGGCATGGCAGGAAAAGGGGATGAACCGGGCGTCGGGGCTGCGCGGGGTCTGCCGCGAGGCGGCCCAAGCCCTGGAGCAGGCGATCACCGGCCGCGATCTGCTGATGGCCGAATATCTTTCGGTCCGGCGGCATGAAAAGGATTTTTTCCTCCAGGGCGACCGGAAGTACATCGAAAAACTCGACCAGGCGTTGGGCGAGTTGGCCGGCAATATTGAAACCGCCGGTTTTGCCGCGGCCGAGAAAAAGCGTTTGGAGGGGCTGCTCATCGCCTACAAGGACGGGATCCATCGTCTGGTGGCGGTGGATGATCGAATCATCGAGAAGCGGGGCGACATGGAGGCGGCCATGGCGAAGGTGGAGCCCCTGGCCGATCATGCCCTGGAGGCCGCCTCCGCGAAGATGCACAACGCCGAGGTGGAAACTCAGGAAATGACTCGCCGGGAGGGCCTCTGGGCGTTGGGGATGGCCGTTCTCGCCCTGTTGGGCGGGGTGGTGGTGGCCATCTGTATCACCCGTTCCATCGTCGGCCCCCTTACCGAGGCGGTGGGGGTGAGCGACAAGGTCGCCCTGGGCGATCTTTCGGTGGCCATTGCAACCGACCGCCGTGACGAGGTCGGCGTGTTGCTGGCGGCCATGCACAAGATGGTGCAGGGACTGCAGGCGCGGGCGGCCGCGGTTTCCAGGGTTGCCCGGGGGGAGGTGGAGGTCGAGGTGGAGATCCTCTCCGAGCAGGACGTCTTTGGTAAGTCGCTGGTGACCATGATCGAGGCGGCCAGGGAGCGAGCCATTCTGGTGGAGCAGGTTGCCAAGGGCGACTGCGGGGTTGCCGTCAAGGTGCTCTGCGAGCGGGACGTGCTGGGCATCGCCCTGGCGCAGATGGTGGAGGCGGCCCGGGAGCGGGCTGCGGCCGTGGAGCAGATCGCCCATGGTGATTTGACCGTGGAGATCGCGGCCCTCTCCGACCAAGACGTCCTGGGGCGCTCCCTGGTGGAAATGTCCGAGGCGCTTTCCAAGGTGGTGGCCGATGTCATGGCGGCTTCGGAGAACGTCGCCTCGGGCAGCCAGCAGCTCAGCTCCGCAGCGTCCCAGCTGGCCCAGGGGGCCAGCGAGCAGGCTGCCTCTACCGAGGAGATGTCCTCGGCCATGGAAGAGATGAGCGCCAATATCAGCCAGAGTACCGACAACGCGCTTCAGACCGAGGGGATCGCCGTCAAGGCCGCCGCCGATGCCGAGGAGAGCGGCGGGGCGGTGGCGGAAACCGTCTCGGCGATGCGTAATATCGCCGAGAAGATCTCCATCATCGAGGAGATCGCCCGCCAGACCAATCTGTTGGCCTTGAATGCCGCCATTGAGGCGGCCCGGGCCGGTCAGCACGGCAAGGGCTTTGCCGTGGTGGCGGCGGAGGTGCGCAAGCTTGCCGAGCGGAGCCAGGCGGCGGCCGGCGATATCGGCAAGCTCTCTTCTTCGAGCCTTGATATTGCCTCGCGCACCGGCTCCATGCTGGAGAAGATGGTGCCCGACATTCAGAAAACCGCCAGCCTGGTGCAGGAGATTGCCGCCGCGAGCCGCGAGCAGAACGCCGGCACCCAGCAGATCAATCAGGCGATCATGCAGTTGAGCCAGGCCACCCAGGGCAACTCCGCCGGCGCCGAAGAGGTGGCCTCAACCTCGGAGGAGTTGAGCAGCATGGCCGAGCAACTCCGCCAGACCATCGCCTTTTTCAAGGTGGGAAAGAGCGGCCGGCGGCTGCCGGCGGGTGGCAGTGGCAAGGGGCGGCCCGGCAAGCCGAAGAAGCAGGCGGCGGTGGCGTCATCGGCGCACAAGCCGGCTTACGAGCTGGATGACGAGCCGCCTCGGGCCGTCCAGCTCGACATGGGCCAGGCGGATCCGGACGACGCCGATTTCGTTAAGTACTGATTTCCCGGCCAGGGGAAGCAGGGCGGGCGCAGCCGCCGGCCGTCGGCAATGAAGGCCGGCGGCTGACGGCTGCGCCGCTCTCCCGTTACGGGTGAGGCAGGAAGCGGGCTACCGGCCCCTGACGTCCAGGCCGGCCGCGGTGAGCAGCGCCCAGCCCAGCGGATCGGCGGCAGCGCCATCATGGCCCGTTTCGCGCCGTCGGCCGGCCAGGTGGGCGAGCAGCCGGCCAGCCAGGGTCTTGCCCAGCTGCACCCCCTCCTGGTCAAAGGAGTTGATGTTCCACAGGAACCCTTCCAGGGCGATCTTGTTCTCGTAAAGTGCCAGCAGCGCCCCCATGGTGGCGGGGGTGAGCCGTTGGGCCAGGATGATGGAGCTGGGCCTGTTGCCGGCAAAGCGCCGGTTGGGGTTGTCGCTCTCTTGGCCGGCGGCCAGGGCCTGGGCCTGGGCGAGGAGGTTGGCGATCAGTTTGTCCTGGCTGGTGGTCCCCTTGATCAGCAGATCCTCCTGGCGCTGACTTTCCCGGAATCCGATGAACTCCACCGGCACCACCGTGGTGCCCTGATGAAGGAGCTGGTAGAAGGCGTGCTGGCCGTTGGTGCCCGGCTCGCCCCAGAGGATGGGGCCGGTGGGGTAGGCAACGGCCTCGCCCGTCCTGGTCACCGACTTGCCGTTGCTCTCCATCTCGCACTGCTGGAGATGGGCCGGGAAGCGAAGGAGGGCCTGGCTGTAAGGGAGTACGGCTATGGTGTCGTGGCCCAGCAGGTTACGGTTCCAGATGGCAAGCAGGGCCAGGAGCAGCGCCGGGTTGCTCCGGATGTCGCGCTTCTCGGTCGCCCGGTCCATGTCGTTGGCGCCGAGCAGGATCTCGATCACCGGGTCGTAGCCCAGGATAAAGCCCAGCATCACCGCCCCTACCATGGAGGTGGCGCTGTACCGGCCGCCGATGTAGTCGAACATGTAGAAGGAGCGCAGGTAGCGTTCCGGGTTGTCCATGGGCGAGCCCTTGCCGGTGACGGCAAGGAAATGGCGGTTGGCGTCAAGCCCGGCCCGGGCAAAGGCGGCGCGGGTCAGCTCTTCGTTGGTGAGGGTTTCGAGAGTGGAGCCGCTCTTGGAAACCACGTTGACCAGGGTGCGCGACAGATCGAGCCCCTTGAGCACCGCGGCGGCGTCGTCCGGATCGACGTTGCTGATGAAGTGAACCCGTCTCTCTGCTAGGCGGTAGGCATCCAGCGCCATGGCAATGGCGCGCGGCCCCAGATCCGAGCCGCCGATGCCGATGTGGACGAGATCGGTGAAGGGTTCGCCCCGGCCGTTGACCAGGGTTTCCTCTTCCAGGTCGAGCAGAAAGTCGCGGAGCTTGGCCAGTTCCTCGGTGGCCTCGTGGCTTGCCTCGGTGGCCAGGGGCGGGGAGTGGAAGAGGTCGCGGCAGGCGGTGTGCAGCACCTGGCGGTTTTCGCTTTCGTAGCCCCCGATGCGGTTCATCACCGCTCCTCTTTTCATGGCCAGAAACTGCTCGACGACTCCGCTTTCGTCGGCCAGATCCTGCAGGGCGGCGAGCACCGTATCGTCCAGCCGTTGGGTCGCGTAGAGCAGACTGATGCCGGCGGCATCACAGCGGTAGCGGTGGAGCCGCTCCGGGGTGAGCCCCCCGGGGACGGTGAGGTCGTGGGGGGTACGGGCCAGCTGCTGCAGGCGCAGGAAGGAGGCTAGACGGTGGAGATCTTTGCCGAGTTCGGTCATGGTTGTTTCCTCGTGTGTCGGCGTTGGGGCTGTCAGGGAGTAGGACCGGGCGCTGAGCTTGGCCGGCGGATAATGGTTTTATTTCACCATAACGGCAGGGGTCGGGTCAAACAAAGAAAAGGATCTGTCGACGAAGGGGACCCGGTTGGTTGGCGCGGCCGGCCGGGTCGCAAGGTCGGCGCGGCCGCGGGCGAGCCTTTTTGGGGTTGTCGCGGCCGCCCGGTTATGGATAGAGTGGGAACTAGACTGTAACACAAGGTGCTTTCGCCGTCGGAACCTGCCGTGCCGCACGACCCTGTTTTTTCCCGCCAAGGAATCCCATGATTGCCGAAATCAAGACCTACATATACGACAACCGCACCATCGTGGCCGGGTTGCTCGAGCGTTATCTCTCCATCGGCCGGCCTTTTTTGCTCAACTCCAACATGTGCGACGAGTTCGAGCGTTACTGCCGGGAAACCGACAACCCCGGTCTTGCTGCCTCGCCCCTGGCCCGGATCATCGCCAAGACGCAAGAAGCGGCCATCCGGCGTCCTTGGATCTACCTCGACGTCCGTGCCCGGGTGGGGCGTTGGAACTACCTGCGTTTCCACCTCGATACCCTGGCGGTGGAGGAGGTGCGGACCGAGGAGTTCCTCAAGGTCAAGGAGCGGATCGTCAAGGATCCGGCGCCGGTGGACGAGTGGACCCTCGAGGTGGACCTCGCCCCCTTTGAGCGGAGTTTCCCCAAGCTCAAGGAACCGCGCTCCATCGGCCGGGGGGTGGAGTTCCTGAACCGCCAGCTCTCCAGTGAACTCTTCCAGGCCCTGGGCCGGGGCGACCGGCGGCTGCTCGACTTCCTCCACGTCCACCGGCACCGTGGCATGCAGCTGATGTTGAACGGCCAGATCCGTGACGTGGCCGAACTGCGCGACGCCCTACAGCAGGCCGAGGAGTATCTGGCCGACTGCGTCCCCACCGACGGCTGGGCCGAGGTGGGCGGGGCGCTGCGCGAGCTTGGCTTTGAGCCGGGCTGGGGCGGCACCGCCCGGCGGATGGCCGAGACCTTCGCTCTCCTCTCCGATATCCTGGAAGCCCCTGATCCGGGGCAGCTCGCCCGGTTCCTGGGGCGGCTGCCGATGATCTTCAATCTGGTGATCCTCTCGCCCCACGGCTATTTCGGCCAGGAAAACGTCCTGGGGCTGCCCGACACTGGCGGCCAGGTGGTCTACATCCTCGATCAGGTCCGGGCGATCGAGCGCGAGCTGCGGCAGCGCAACCGGGACGTGGGGCTCGATATCGAGCCGCAGATCCTGGTGGTGACCCGGCTGATCCCCGAGGCGGGCAATACCACCTGCAACCAGCGGCTGGAACCCATCCACGGCACCGAGCACGCCCGTATTCTGCGGGTGCCATTCCGGGAGGCCGACGGCCGGGAGGTGTCCCACTGGATTTCGCGTTTCGAGGTCTGGCCCTATCTCGCCCGCTTTGCCGCCGACGCTGAAAAGGAGATCCTCGCCGAACTCAACGACTGCCGGCCGGATCTGATCATCGGCAACTACTCGGACGGCAATCTGGTGGCCTACCTCCTCTCCCACCAGCTCGGCGTCACCCAGTGCAACATCGCCCATGCCCTGGAGAAGACCAAATACCTCCACTCGGCCCTCTACTGGGAGGACAACGAGTCCGCCTACCACTTCTCCAGCCAGTTCACCGCCGATCTCATCGCCATGAACACCGCTGATTTCATCATCACCAGCACCTACCAGGAGATCGCCGGCAGCGCCACCATCGCCGGCCAGTACGAGAGCTACGCCTCCTTTACCATGCCCGGCCTCTACCGGGTGGTGAACGGCATCGACGTCTTCGATCCCAAGTTCAACATCGTTTCGCCCGGTGCCGACGCCGAGATATACTTCCCGTATGCGGACGAGGCGCGCCGCCACCGCGGCATGCACTCGGATATCGAGGCGCTGCTCTTCGGCGGGCCGCGGCCCGACACCCGGGGCGTGCTCGCCGACCGCGACAAGCCGATCGTCTTCACCATGGCCCGGCTCGACCGGATCAAGAACCTCACCGGCCTGGTCGAGTGGTACGCCGGCTGCGAGCGGCTGCGGGAGCTGGCCAATCTGGTGGTGGTGGGCGGCTATGCCGACGCCGCCCTTTCCGGCGACCAGGAGGAACGGGAACAGATCGGCCGCATGCACGAACTCTTTGCCCGCCACGGTCTCGACACCCAGGTGCGCTGGCTCGGCATGCGGCTTGACAAGCGGTTCGCCGGCGAACTCTACCGGGTGGTCGCCGACCACCGCGGGGTCTTTGTCCAGCCCGCCCTCTTCGAGGCATTTGGGCTCACGGTGATCGAGGCCATGGCGAGCGGGCTCCCCACCTTCGCCACCCGTTACGGCGGGCCGCTCGAAATCATTGTCGACGGCGTGTCCGGTTTCCACATCGACCCCAACCACGGGGTCGCCTCGGCCGCCCGCATCGCCGACTTCCTCGCTCGCTGCCGCACCGATCCCGGCCACTGGCAGGCGCTTTCCAGCGGGGCCCTCGCCCGGGTGGAGAGCCGCTACACCTGGAAGCTCTATGCCGAACGGCTGGTCACCCTTTCCTGCATCTACGGTTTCTGGCACTACGTGTCGGACCTCGACCGCCAGGAAACCCGGCGCTATCTCGAGATGTTCTACAACCTGCAGTTTCGGCCCCGGGCCGAGGGGATGGTGGCGCGGTAGGGGCAGGCCCGCCCCCCCGGCATGGCGTCCTCTGGCGACGGCCCCGCGGCCGGCAACGTCTGTACCTTTTTTCCTCAAAACCACGGAGGTGGATCCCATGGAGGATTTTGAGTTTCATAATCCGACCCGCATCGTCTTCGGGCGCGGCAAGGAAGCACGCATCGGCGTCGAACTCAAGCAGGCCGGTATCGGCAAGGTGCTCTTGGTCTACGGTGGCGGCTCCATCAAGGCTTCGGGGCTCTTCGAGCGGGTGACCGCCTCGCTTGAGGAGGCAGGGGTCGCCTTTACCGAGTTCGGCGGGGTCGCGTCCAACCCCCGCCTTTCCCATACCCGGGAGGGCATCGCGCTTGCCAAGCGGTCGAAGGTAGCGGCGGTGCTTGCGGTGGGCGGCGGTTCGGTGCTCGACGAGGCCAAGGCCATTGCCGTCGGCGTCCTGACCGCCGACGATATCTGGGATTTTTTCGCCGGCAAGGAGGTGACCGCGGCCCTGCCGGTTTACACCGTCCTCACCCTGGCCGCCACCGGCAGCGAGATGAACGGCAACGCCGTGATCACCAACGAAGAAACCAAGGCGAAGTGGGCGATTCGCTCGATCCACATCTACCCGGTGCTCTCCATCCTCAATCCGGCGCTCACCTGCACCGTACCGCTGGACTACTCGGCCTATGCGGCGGTGGACGCCATCGCCCACGTCATCGAAGGTTACTTCACCAAGCGGCCCGCAAGCCGCCTCCAGGATCGGCTCGTGGAATCAATCGTCAAGACGGTGATCGAAACCACCGACATGATCATGGCCGACCCGGCTAACTATTCGGCCCGGGCCGAGTTCGAGTGGGCCGCCACCCTCGCCTTGAACGGCCTTACCCCGGCCGGCATCGGCCCGTACTCCTTTCCCAACCACATGATCGAGCATTCCCTGAGCGCTCTCTACGACATCGCCCACGGCGCGGGGCTCGCCATCGTCATCCCGGCCTGGCTGCGCTGGTACCGCAAGCATACCCGGACCCTGTCGCAGTTCGAGCGTTTTGCCAATCAGGTGTTCGGCCTCAGCGGCGCCGAGGCCGGCATCAACGCGCTTGAGGAGTGGTTCGTGAAGATCGGCGCGCCGGTGCGGCTCGCCACTGCCGCCATTCCGGTCGAGGATATCGACCGCATCGCCGCGAACGCCGCCCGGCTCGCCAAGTGCTGGGGGATGGAAAAGGAATACCCTGCCGCGGTGATTGCCGAGATTCTGCGCCTGGCGGCGTAGTCCGGCGGCATCAGGATACGAAAAGGCCGCCTGTCTCCTTTCCTCGGGGGCAGGCGGCCTTTTTTTCATGACCGCCATGGCGGTTTTTCCTGCGGTGCCAGGATTTCCGCGTTGATCACGTCGGCCAGGTTGATTGATGGCGTGGATGGCTGCCGCGGCGTTTCTCGGATTCGGCGAGCCGCCATTGCCGTGGATTCGGAAGCGGAGCCGGGTATCGAACAGCGGTTCCTGATTAGACCGTTTCCGTATCGAGCTTGGCAAGCCGAACCGGGAAAAAAGGGGGAGGCTAGAAAAAATACCAGATGGTTTCGTAGTCGGCCGGATCCTCACCCATGGCGGCAAGGCGGTCCAGGTAGTCGAGGATGGGCACGTCGGTGGCGAGATAGGTCTGGGTGGTGCGGGCGAGGTTTTTCTCCCAGGGGTAGAACTCGTAGACCCGCGAGCCGTCGGCGAGGATGGTCAGCAGGTCACGGTGTTCCCGGCTCTTGAGATAGTTCTTGCCAAGCCGGGGCAGGTTGAACACTGCCTCGTCGGTGCGTTCGAGGCCGGGCAGCAGCCGGGCTTCCTCCTGCTGTTCCTGGAGCAGCCGGGCGACGGGTACCCGGTAGGCGATTGTTTCCTCCTTGCCCTTGGTGTTGAAGGTGTAGTAGGGGTCGATGCCCACCAGCCGCAACTGCCGGCGCAGGGCGGCCGCCTCGAAACGGCGCGAGGTGAAGAAGGTGTAGACCAGCTGGTTGTAGACCGGGATGCCCCGCCGCCGCAGGCGGTCCACCGCGGTGACCATCTCCGGGGTGATTTCGTAGGGGTGCTGGACGTGGGTGATCAGGGCCACGGCCCGGCGGCCCGGGCGGCGGAAGGAGGCGAGGAGGTCGGCCAGTTGGTCGGTGATGCGCATGGGGATGGTCACCGGCGTGCGGGTGCCGATGCGGATCCGTTCCACGTTGGGTAGCCGCGCCACCTTGGCCAGGATGTCGGCCAGGGCCTTGTCGCCCATGGCGAGCGGGTCGCCGCCGGTGATCAGAACCTCGCGGATGGCCGGATGGTCGCCGATCCACTCGATCGCCGCCTCGATCTTTTTGAGGCCCGCGAAGGCGTTGCTGGCCATGGCGTCGTCGATCTCCCAGTTGCGCTGGCAGTAGACGCAGATCTGCGGGCAGGTGTTGAAGGGCTTCAGAATGCAGATGGACGGGTAGCGCCGGGTTACCAGATCCACGGGCGAGGTGTCCTCCTCGCCCATGTAGTCGAGGTCGCCTTCGGCCATGGTGGCGCACACCTGATCCACGTACTCCATGGGCGGCAGCACCTGGGCGCGGATCGCCGCGTCACGGCCGCCTTCCTCGTCGTCCATCAGGGAGAGGTAGTAGGGGGTGATGCCGAAGGGCAGTCCCTGACTGCGGGCTGCGGCCACCGCCTCCATCTGGGCCGGAGTGAGATGGACCAGCCGAGCGAGGAGTTCCGGGTCGCGGATGATGTGATGGACATGCCAGCGCCAGTCGCGCCAGTCGGTGTTGCAGCAATCCAGGATCGAGAGGATTTTTTTGCGCCGCTGACGGCGGCGCGTCACTGCCGCCTCGTCGAGACCGGTTGGGAAGCGGGCGAGCGAACGGTCGATCTCTTGCCAGAGGCGGTCCAGTTGCCGGGAACGGTCGGTGGCGGCCTCGCGGCCGCTGCCGTTGACCGGGGCGAGTTCCATGTTGCGGAAGGCCTGGTAGGTGCCATCGCCGCGCAGCCCCATGAAGAGGTGGAGGAGTTCGGCGTAGAAGCCCGGCGAGAGGTCCGGTCGTTCCGTGCCCCGGCCCAGATCCCAGAGGGCCTGGGCGAGGCTGAAGCCCGACAGCTCGTCGGCCCTTTTTTTGAGAACGTTGCGCAGCACCCGGGCGCAGTCGCGGATTCGGGCGAGGATGGCGGCGTCTTCGATGGCCGGATCCTCGGCGGCGGTAAGCTCCATGCGGTTTGCCAGGCGGGTGAGGTGGTGGCGGAGTTCCTCGACGGTTTCGGCCCGGGCGATGGTGGCGGCAACGGCTGGATTGGCCTCCTGAAGACGGTGGCTGAAAGCGATCTGGTCCATGTGCGTACCTCCCGAGTGCTCATGGCGAGCGTTTCTGGCCGGCCGGTGAAACGAACAAATGACGGGGCGGCCGCGGGTTTGGCGCGTCACCGGGCAACAAAAAACACCCGGAACCGCTGGGGAAAGAGGGGACGAAGAGAAGGTGACCAGCGCGCCGCCTTTGGAAGGCGGCCGTCGGAATGCAGGTGTTTATCCCGTGCGACCGGCGTGCCTGAAAGGTGCCGGAAGCGTGCCGGGCGTGTCCGGAAGGCCGCGTCGGCAAACGGTGGCGCGAAGGCCGCGGCCGGGCGGCTGGCTTGCCGTTGCCGTTGTTCTTTCCCCGTTGCCGACGTGTCCACCAGATATGGCGGTGGCTGTCAGCGGTTCGGTGAACGGCACCCCACTGTAACAGGTTCCGGGGGGAGATGAAATCGCAAAAATTGCCTTTGCCGGCCCTGAGCCTGGCCGCGCCGGAGGCTTCCCTCCTCAGGCAAGGGGCTTCGGGAGGGGGGGGAGGGCGTTCAGGGCAATACCGGTCGGGTCTCAGCGGCTCTCCGGCACTCCCATTTTCTTGAGGATGAGTCCCAGCGGGCAGAACTTGCTGAATCCGAACTGGAAGAGGTTGGCACCGACAAAGGCGGTGAGGAGGTACCAGTAGGGGTTGACCCAGTGGCCCAGGGACAGGCTGATGAGGATGAAGAGGCCGGCAATAACGTGAATCCAATCGGTGACGATCATTTTTTTCCTCGCTTCGTTGATGACGCCAGGGAGTCGCGGTGAAGCGATGCCGACAGAAAGGGGACGGGATGCCAAGGAGCGAAAAACGTCCGAGGGATCACCTGCTCCGGGGAGGCAAATCGTGCCGGGGCTGCCTTGCCGGTGGGGCGAAGAGGCATTTATATGTGCTGGCAGTAGAGCTGCTGCATGGTCTTGATCAGCTCCAGAACCCGTTCGTCGGCGATGCGGTTGTAAATGAAGTTGGCTTCCTTGCGCGAACCGATGATCCCCTGATTGCGGAGGATGGAGAGATGCTGCGACACATTGGCGTTGGTAGTCTCCACCTCGTCACGGATATCCCCCACCGTCATCTCCTTGTCGCGGAGCAAACAGAGCATCTTGAGGCGGATGGGATGGGCCATGGTTTTCAGGAGGGCGGCAATGGCATCGTACTGTTCGGTTTCCACGTGGGTATTCTCCCTGGCTATTAATTCTTTAATTTAATTCTTCTTTGCTTGTTTTGTAAAGTGAAGATTTTGGCCGGCCGTCACCCCTATCGGCGCCCCTGCCGCCGCGCCAAGCATCCGGCTGGCGTTGCCCTGGTTGACGGCAATTTCCAGGGTGTCATGGCTGCCGAACAGGGCGACGGCCTCTCCCGGCGGGGCCGCCGCGTAGCTCGTTGCCGGGCCGGTAACGGTACGGCCGGCCACTGTCACCACCAAGGCATCCCCACCGTTGACGACACTGAGCCGTTCGGTGAGGGACCGGGGAATATCGGTGATCAGGTTGCCGAAGTGGTCGATCCGTACCACCCGCCCCTCGATGGCGGCACCGTCGGCACTGACTGCCGGCCGCCCCAGGTCGAGACGCACCACGTTGGCCAAGTCGACCGCCGGCCCCACCTCGGCCGGGTCGAAGCCCGTCGCCAGGGCGGCCGCCACCGGCGCCAGGATGTCGCGGCCATGGAAGGTATGGCTTACGGGTTTGAGGTAGAGCCGTGGGCAGGCCACCTCCCGGGGCATTCCGCCTTCCTCCAGGAGCAGGGTCAGGACGCCGTTGTCCGGGGCCAGAAAGTACTGGCCCCGGGCCGCGACCAGGAGCAGCCGCCGACCGCTGCCCACCCCGGGGTCCACCACCACCACGTGGATGGTGCCGGCCGGAAAATAACGGCTGGCGCCGTCGATAACCCGGGCGGCCCGGTTCACGTCCTGGGGGGGGATGGCGTGGCTGACATCGGTGATCCCGACACCGGGTGCCCGGCTCAGGATGACACCCTTCATCACCGCTACGTATTCGTCTTCGAGTCCGAAGTCGGTTGTCAGGGTGACGGTGGTGCTCATCTACCCCCTTCTCTCTCGCCTGGTTGTGTTCGCTGTGCCTTGGATTTCGCCATCAGGGGGTGGTGGACCAGCAGATGGATGGCCACCATTTCCACCTCAGGGTCCGGTTGGCGTTGGAAATCCCGGAGTGCATCCAGGGTTTCCTGGTGCGGATGGGCGATGCCGATGGCAATACCTTGCTTTTTCGCTAAAACAATCAGCGCGTCAAGTTGTTTTTTGATTTTCTCCTTACGTTGTTCGTTGTCAAGGAAGACATTGCGTCGCAGCGCCGGGATGCCGAGTTCGGCGGCCAGGTGGTAGCCGACGCTGTGGGCCGAGGTCTGACTGTCCAGGAAGAAGAGGTGGCGCGGCCGGAGCAGGGAGAGAAAGGTGCGCATGGCCGGTTCGTCCTCGGTGAAGCGTGAGCCCATGTGGTTGTTGATGCCAATGGCGTCCGGCACCGCGGCCAGATCCTCCTCGACGGTGTGGTGCAGTTCCTCGGCCGGCATATCGACGAAAAGGGCGCCGGCCCCGGGGTTCCACTTGGGGTCGGTGGCCTCCATGGGCAGGTGAAGGAGGATGTCGCGGTGGTGGTGGCGGGCCAGCTCCAGCTGCCGTTGCGTATAGGGCGCAAAGGGCAGAAAGGCGAAGGAGAGGT